>JBPOIC010000012.1:0-41207 GCA_052034865.1 Myxococcota bacterium
CACCTTATCCATAATGGCCTTTGCTGCCTGAGTAAGGGTCCCAGCGGTATCGACAATATCGTCAATAATGATGGCTGTTTTATCCTTCACATCTCCAATCACATTCATCACTTCGCTGACATTAGGACTTTTGCGTCGTTTATCAACGATCGCCAAAGAAGCCTGAAGGCGTTTTGCAAATGCACGCGTACGCTCAGTTCCACCTGCATCTGGTGAAACCATTACCAGCTCATCAGATAAATTTTCATGAAAATAATCGAGAAAAACCGGAAGGGCATGAAGGTGATCAAAAGGAATATTAAAAAAACCCTGAATCTGACCTGCGTGCAAATCCATGGAGAGAATACGATTTGCCCCAGCCGCTGTTAAAAGATCCGCAATCAGCTTGGCTGTAATGGGCGCGCGAGGCTGAACTTTTCGATCCTGACGGGCATACCCATAATAAGGAATAACCGCCGTAATCCGATCTGCAGAGGCCCTTTTTAAGGCATCGATCATGATGAGCAATTCCATCAAATGCTCATTGGCAGGGGGAGATGTCGGCTGGATCAAAAAGACATCCATTCCGCGCACATTCTGCTCAATCTCGACCCAAATCTCTCCGTCCGAGAATCGCTTCACTTTGGCATTTCCCAAAGGGAGTCCCAAGTAACGCGTAATCTCCTCTGCCAGAGGGCGATTCGCGTTTCCACTAAAGATCTGCATGTCTTTAAAGAGAGGCATAAATTCAATAAGCTATAGAGAGGACGGGACCAACTTCTGTAATTTGAATCACTTAAAAAGTAATATTGGGGCGCCAGGATTCGAACCTGGGAATGCCGGAATCAAAATCCGGTGACTTACCGCTTGTCGACGCCCCAGAAAAAATCTGACAACCCATTAAAAAACAGGAGCTTTTTGCTATTTTTTTCCTTCAAAAAGAGCCCCCACTTTCACAAACAATCAGCAGAAAGGCAGGTTCCCATTTTTTGCAGCGGCGAGGAGTGACATAGTTCCTCTACAAAAGTCAATGCTTGGGATTATCAAATGGTCTTGAAATGGATGCTTGAGGGAAGATTTGAGCAAATCTTCAGCACGGAATGGGTGGGGAGACACCTTTCTGGCAAAACTCTCAATCCAGGATCTTCTTTCTTGTTATTCATCAGGAGCAGAATAGTCTTGGGGATTAATCTGATCAGGCATTTTTGCCTCTACCACTGGAGTCGCAAAAACCTGTTTTTTGATCTCAGGAACCTCAGATGATTCCTGCTCTTTTTGATACGCTTCCAACACCGCTTCTTCAATTTTAGCTCTGAAATCGTTATTCAAAGGATGGGCAATGTCTTTAAAGGATCCGTCTTTTCTTTTTTTTGAGGGCATGGCAACAAAAAGACCTGAATTTCCGGAAATGACCTTGATATCCCTCACTACAAAACAGTTATCAAAAGTGATCGTCGAGTAGGCCTTTAACTTATCTTCTTCCATCGGAAAAATCCGAACTTCCGTAATTTCCATAGAATCTCCAGTTGATTGAATTAACAGAGGTTTTCAACCTGAAATACTCTCCAGGCCTTATCTGCACGATTTTCAATTTTAGAAACAGCTTTTTCAGCCACAGCTTTGTCTGGAAAAATCGCAAAAACAGTAGGACCCGATCCTGTCATTTGACTGGCCAGCGCTCCAAGATTCAACAACATTTTCTTAATATCCTGAATTACTGGAAATTCTTTGATCGTGACCTTTTCCAAATCATTATTCATGACCTTCAAGACGTCCCGCTTTGTGTTGAAATGACAAGGCAAGTCACAGGACTTATTCATCATTCCATCTTTCACCTCTGGTTCATCCTGCCCCTTAAGCTTCAGGTTCTTATAAACCCATTCTGTAGACACAGGAATTCCAGGATTCACCACAACAAATGACATTTTTGGAATTTTTTTTACTTTGACAAGCTGATCTCCGATTCCACTTGCAATCGCTGGCCCCTCAAAAAGAAAAAAGGGAACATCCGCTCCCAACTTAGCCCCAATAAACATGAGCTTTTCACGTGGAAGCCTTAATTTTAGAATCTCATTTATTCCTTTAATCACCGTTGCCGCATTGGAAGACCCTCCACCCATCCCGGCCGAAATTGGAATTCTTTTTTTGATGTGAATATTTGCACCAACGTTCCGCGAGGAATAGGCAAGGATTTCCTTTGCAGCTTTATAAACAATATTTCCTTCACCTGTCGGCAGGGCTTCGTGATCCGAGGTGACATTGATCCCTCTCTCGACAATCTGGATCTCGATTTCATCCGAAAGATTCACTCTCTCCATCAACATAAGAAGATCATGATAGCCATCGGATCGCTTTCCGATGACATCCAATCTGAGGTTTAATTTGGCGGGAGAAGTTAAAGATAAGGATTGCATATCTGGGTTGGAAAAAAGATCAAAAAAAAACCCTTCGATTCATCCATGCCGGCCCATCGCCGACCTCTTTAATAAGTTGAAATGATTAATGACTTTTTCAGAATCTGTCAGAACAAGTGATGTTGAGTGTGGCAGAGTTTATATAGAGACATCTGATGGGTGTCAACACAGGTTTTTGAGTTGCTTTTTCAGATCAAGCAAGTTACTTGCTTATCTATGCCCTATCCTTCCATCAAGCACAAGACTATGAAAAATAAGGCGAAACTAGTCCAACTCGTCCGAATGAAAGAGGGGGAATTCAAGAGCTTTGACGGGACGCGAATTCATTATCGAACCTCTGGTCAGGGAAGTCCCTTAGTTCTGTGTAATGGGTTTGGTGTAGCGAGTTTTTATTGGAAATACTTAGAAAAATTCTTTCGAAATCATCATCAGGTGATCGTTTGGGATTATCGTGGACATGGACATTCCGGCTCTCCCAAAAAGCTTGAAAATGCCACTGTCGATGCCTTGGTAGAAGACTGCTGCTTGCTACTTGACCATCTTCATATCAAAAAAGCCACTCTCTTCGGGTTTAGCCTCGGAACCCAGATCGTTTTGGATTTTTATAAAAAGTATCCCGAAAAAATTCAGGCCCTCATTCTCTGCCTGGGTACCTATGGAAAACCCATGGATACTTTTTATAATAGCCCATTATCTCGTTATATTTATGAAATTATTACGTTTATAGGGACTGTTTTTCCTCAACAAGGGAACTGGTTAAGCCGTGTTATTCTTAAAAATCCTTTCTGGTTTCAGATAGGTGGGTTTTTAAAGATGATTGACACCGGAATGGCCAGCAAACAGGACGCAGAAGATTACGTTGATCACATTCTTAAAATCGACCCTGAGTTTTTTGCAACCCTTTTTAAAAGCGTCCAGGAGCATTCCACAGAAGAAAATCTTAAGAATATAAAAGTCCCCACACTCATTATTGGGGCAGAAAATGATTATTTCACTCCGGCATGGATCTCTAAAAAAATGAATCGTACGATTCCAAAAAGTGAGCTTTTCATTTTGAAAAAGGCGACCCACTCCGCCCTGCTTGAGCAGCCCGAACTGATCAACCTGCGCATCGACAAGTTCATGAAAGAAAGAGTTCCCACCCCAAGCTCCCCTATGGCGACTTCCCCAAAGGCTGTTGTTCGAAAAAAAGCCAAAACCCATCAAAAAAGATAACTCAAATTCTTCAGCTGGTTTTACTCAGCCCGCTTTTATACAAGCGAATCCCAAAACCATCTGGAGTTAGCAGTCCCCTGGCTCAAAATGAACCCCTGACTTCTTCAACAAGTCTTCCACGTCCAATTGACCAACATACTTGACCAGATTTTTCCAGACAGGATGAAATCCAAATCTTTTTTGTGACATCTCCTCTATGGCTTCTTCTTTGCTCCATCCACAAGCCGCAATACGGTAAACCGCCACCATCATCCCTGTCCGATCAGCACCATGCTGACAATGAATAAACACAGGTTGTTGGCTGGGATCCGCCACCATCTGTAAAAAACGAACCACATCTTCGTCTTCTGGATGCCAAGCCTTCATAAAAAGATGATCGTAACTCAAATGATTGGCCGCCGTTTCATTGCGGTCAGAATGAAACGCACGTAAATTAATCACTTTTTTGATTCCCATTTTTTTTAGCTGACGAAACCCTTCTGGATCAGGCTGAGCTCCTCGGTAAATTTTTGGCGTAACGAGAAAGAAATTGGAGAGACCTGGGCGGGATAAGGAGATTGTTTGAGAGTTTATTCCAAAGACAGATGAAAAAAAGAACAGATTTAAGATTAAGAAAAGAATGAGGACTGAAAAGAATTTTTTAATCATGAATGAAGCGGTTGAAAGGGTTTGAAACTTTAATCCTGAGCTGCCGGGATATGAGAGGTCATTTGAGTTGCTGGTTTGGATTCTGCAACAGGCGGATCATCCAGAAGCAAAATATATTCATTCGGTTTTACATATCCCAATTTTTCCCGAATCATGCGTTCGGCTACGACGTTTTGCTTGAGCAACTGCGCCTCTTGCAAAAGTTTCTGATTGGCTTTGAAGAGGTCCTGGTTTTCATGTCTTATCTGGGTACGAAGGGCATAAAGGCGTTTGAGTTTTAAAAGGCCTTCGTCCCCAAACAAGGTTAAAAAGCCAAAAAAAAGGATGACGGCCAGCGCCAGCATGCCCAAAAAGTTCCCACGCTTTGTTGGTTTTTTTGACATATGCATTCTTGAATTTTTAAATTTTTCCTAAAGCAAAAAAGAGGGATCCGTTTTTTCCTGAGGCTCAAGACCAAAATGCCGATAGGCCAAGGATGTCGCCACCCGACCTCGGGGAGTTCGGTTTAAATAGCCTTCCTGAATCAGGAAAGGCTCATAGACATCTTCTATTGTATCCTTCTCTTCTCCAATTGCACTTGAGAGAGTTTCTACTCCCACAGGACCCCCGGAATACTTTTCAATGAGAGTAAGAAGGATGCGACGATCCATATGATCAAAACCTTTTTGATCTACTTCCAAAAGGTCGAGGGCGTCGCGCGCGACAGAAGACGTGATGGATCCATTCGCACGAACCTCGGCAAAATCACGTACCCGACGCAAAAGACGATTGACGATTCTTGGAGTCCCTCGAGATCGCCGTGCAATTTCAAGGGCTCCCTCTGCATCCATCGGGACACCCAACAAATTCGCTGAGCGCAGAATGATCGCCTGCAACTCATTCGGCAAATAAAACTCAAGGCGGGCGGAAACCCCAAAACGATCGCGCAAGGGTGAAGTCAGAAGACCGGCTCGGGTAGTGGCTCCGATGAGAGTAAATCGGGGAAGATCAAGTTTAATAGTTTTTGCCGAAGGCCCCTGACCAATAAGAATGTCCAACTGATAATCTTCCATAGCTGGGTAAAGAATCTCTTCGACCGTTGCATTGAGACGATGAATCTCATCGATAAACAAAACCTGTTTTTCTTCTAAGTTTGTAAGAATGGCAGCCAGATCACCAGGGCGTTCGATGACAGGACCTGAAGTGCTTTTGATACTCACTCCCAGCTCACGTGCAATGATATGAGCAAGAGAAGTTTTACCAAGACCCGGAGGACCGTAGAAAAGACAATGATCCAGGGCTTCATTTCTTTTTTTGGTAGCCTCAATAAAAATCCTTAGCTTCTCTTTAACTTTTTCCTGGCCCACATACTCATTTAGGTTTTTAGGACGCAGGGAATCTTCGAGGGCGGATTCTTCTTCAAAAGACTGAGGCAGGATTTCTTTGTTTGAACGAATAGTCATGGAAGTTGAAAATTCATGCCTTCGAGAGAGCCTGAAGCGCTGATTTGAGAGACGCTTCAAATCCTGTGGATTCGTTGAGCTGGAGGCGACTCAAAACCTTCTCGATTTCGTTTTTGTTATATCCCAGGTTCAAAAGAGCCGACAAGACGTCATTTGTAGCAGACGAGGATTGCATCTGTTTTTCAGAAAGGACTGGCGTTTCACAAAGCTTTAACAGTTTGTCTTTAAGCTCTACGATTAGGCGTTCAGCAGTTTTTTTTCCGACTCCAGAAATAGCCGTCAGCCGAACAAGATTTCCTTGATAGATTGCTGCAATCAATTCTTCAGTAGAAATTCCGGATAAAATATTCAGAGCCAATTTCGGCCCAATCCCTGACACTGAAATGAGAAGCAAAAAAACCTTTTTTTCGCGCAAGCTATGAAATCCAAATAGACTGATCTGATCTTCACGGACGGCTGTATAAATATTGAGTGAAAGCGGTTGAGTGAGGGTGAGTTTTTCCAGAGTAGTAGTGGGCGTGAAGACCTCGTAGCCCACCCCTTCTACATCAAGGATGAAATAGTCTTCTCCCTTTTCAATCACGACCCCTTTTAAGAATGCGATCATAAATTATATTTAGGGAGATCAACGAAACCTTAAGAGCTGACTTTTCGGATTTTGTTCTCCAAACCTATCGAGTGCGAATGACAGATCGCAACCGCCAGGGCATCTGAAGCATCAAAATAGGTTGTCTCAGGCAAGCGCAGCAAGTGTTTCACCATTTGCTGGATCTGCTCCTTGCTAGCACGCCCATAGCCAACAAGGGCCTGTTTAACGGTTAACGGTGTGTATTCAAAAATCGGAAGACCCTGGTTGGCCAGGGCAACGATTAAAGCTCCTCGGGCATGTCCCAGCTGAAAAGAGCTGCGGATATTTTTCGCATAAAAAATATTTTCGATCGCTACGACGTCCGGTTTATATTTTTCTACCAGTTCCGTTACGCCCAGAAACAGGGTTGAAAGTTTTTGAGGAAATGAATCCTGAGACTTTGTAAAAATGCCTCCATTATCGATATGGATAATTCGGGAACCCTGAGATTGAATGATTCCAAATCCGGTTATCTGACTTCCAGGATCAACACCTAGAATTTTCATACAATACCTGATCGTTCTCTTCCCGAGAGACAGCCCCGGACGAGATAAAAGATCGAGCTTAACTATTTAATTTTTCCATCAATTCATCGGAGATATCGAAGTTCGCATACACCTTTTGCACATCATCATGATCTTCCAGATTTTCCATCAGCTTGAGCATTTTAGAAGCATCGGTTTCGCCCAGCTGGATATAGTTTTGGGCCAACATCGTCACTTCCCCAGACACAAAGGCAAGCTTCGCATCTTCAAGGGCTTTTCTGACATCATCGAAGCTGTTGGGATCGCAAACGACCTGAATCTCGGAAGCTTCGCTCTTGATATCATCCGCACCCGCTTCGAGAGCAACTTCCATCAATTGATCTTCAGTGACCTTGGCGGGATCAAAGCTAAAAACCCCTTTTTTCTGAAACATCCATCCTACCGAACCCGACTCACCCATGTTTCCACCCTGCTTGCTTAAAATATTTCGAACTTCAGCGACGGTTCGGTTTTTATTGTCGGTGAGCACTTCAATAATAATGGCCACTCCTGCAGGGCCATAGGCCTCATAGGTCACCTCTTCGTAGTGGACCCCTTCCAGCTCGCCGGTTCCTTTTTTGATCGCTCGCTGAATGTTATCGAGGGGCATACTCTGGGTTTTGGCATCATCGATCGCTTTTCTTAAGCGGGGATTGCCATCAGGATCTCCTCCGCCCGAGCGTGCGGCAACTGTGATTGCCTTGATGAGTTTCGTAAAAGCCTGACCGCGCTTGGCATCGGCTGCCCCTTTTTTGCGTTTAATCGTGGCCCACTTTGAATGTCCGGACATAATCTCTCCTTAAAGATATATAAACTGAGCGCTTGCGTCTGAAAGCTGTCTGCGAGGTATCGGACCAGATAACAAAGAGCCCTATCCTTCTCAAGGTGAAAATTCGGATGTTATGAAGAAAGGACTTTATTTTTAAATCCTTCTTTCCTATCTCCACGCCATGAAACCAAAATTTTTTCTCAATCTGGGGTTCTGCCTCATTCTTTTATTATTTTCCTATCCTTCACATTCGAGCGAACAAAACTTAAAACAGGGCTATGAAGCCTTTTTGGCCAAAGATTATACAAGAGCCTCAAATATCTTAAGTACTGCTTCTCTTTCAGCAACCCATCCCCTCGAGGATTATCTTCTTTGGTCGCGTGGAAAATCGCGAATCGAGACGGGAGATTTTGAAAAAGGATTTTTGGACCTTCAGCAGCTTGTACAAAACCATCCGGATAGCCTCTGGATCGCCGATGCCAAGGTAGCCATCGCCCGGGGCCTGCAAGCCAAACAGGACCCTGCTGGAGCCCTTGCCTTTCTGAATATTGAATTGGAATCACTTCCGGAGAGCAAAAAAGCAGACGCCTATTACATTCGAGCCATAGCCCATCTTCAGACAGGAGATGAAAAAAAAGCCCTCGCTGATTTTAAAACAGCTTATCTGCAATATCCGAATGCTGAGATTGATTGGAAAATTGAAAATGATCTCAAGCTGCGCAAACCCGATCTTTTAGAATCCATCACACCTCTTGAAAGATGGGAACGCTCTCAAAAACTTTATCAGACCAAACGCTACTCCGAGGTCCTTAAAAACCTGGAAATCCTTCTGTCTTCTCAAACTTCGGTGGCCGCCTTATCCGATACCCAGCGGACTTCCATCCAGATTTTAAAAGGCGAAAGCCTTTACGCTTTAAAGCGCTTTAGCGATGCGAGCACAGCCTTATCGATTGCTCAAACAGCTTCCGCTTCTGCCGAGATTCTTCGTTTGGCCCTGCTTCATTTGGGAATCAGCTATCAAAAATCCGGGCAGCCCGCGCTTGCCAACAAAGCCTTTGAGCGCGTGCATCAATTTTATCCGGAAAGTATAGAGGGTGAGGAAGCTCTCTATCGTATCGCTCAATCGGCACTGGACACGAATCGTCTGGAAGAAGCCCTGCAGGGTTTTAAAAAGCTGGAGGGAGCTTATCCTCATGGAAATTTTCGCGACAAGGGTTTGTGGGCGATGGGTTGGAATCGCTATAGGCATGCCGATTACAAAACTGCAGGTGATCTTTTCGCCTCTATGGAAAAAGGCGCCGTCGATTCTCCAACGCGGGGAAAAGCAGCTTACTGGAGAACCAGAACCCTTGAGAAGTCTGGCAGCATTTCCAAAATACAGACCGAATGGCTGAGGGCTTCCCAGCTTTCTCCCTTTACCTATTACGGATTTATGTCCCTCAAAAATGCAAAAGGGTCCAAAAATTTAAGCGAGACCCCTCCCCTGCCAGCGGAATGGAAGCTTCCCAAATCTATAGGCAATCCTATCCCTGCGCCAACCTCCGAAGTATCTCTTAAATCCACCCATTTGAAAAAAGCCCAAACCCTGGCACGTATCGGTCTAGGCAAACAAAGTTTTGCAGAGATTCAAAGATCAGTTGAGGATGCAAAGAAGAGTCCTTCCGAGCTTTACCTGATTTTGGAAATCGCTCATCGCTCTGATACTTACTTCTTACCCGTCGTTTTGACCCAACCCAGGTTGTGGTCCAACTTCAAACCCCTTTTCAAAACCGAAAAAGAGGCAGAGGATGCGCGTAATCTTCTGCAGTTTCCCTTCGCCTACGAAAATCTCATTCGAAATCATGCAAAAAGTAGCGGAGTCTCACCACACCTGGTGGTCGCTCTCATGCGCCAGGAAAGTTCATTTCAACCCTGGGTCATCTCTTCGGCAAATGCCAAAGGTCTCATGCAGCTACTTCCCTCAACGGCTGATGGACGGGCTCGCGCGATTGGCTTTCAACTATCTGACCTGCTTGATCCAGAAGAAAACATTCGTGTGGGAGTGGCCGAGCTTGCCGCCATGCTGAAGCGTTTTTCGGATAACTGGATCCATGCCATTGCCGCCTATAACGCCGGACCAGGTCGTCCTCCTCAATGGGTCGCCCAGTTTGGAAATCTGGAGCCAGATGAATTTGTTGAAGAGATCCCCTTTGGAGAAACAAATCTCTATGTGAAACTCGTCCTTAGAAATTACTGGGTGTATCGCAGCTTGTATTGAGAGAGAGAAGACAGGAACCAGAGGGTAGAACTTTCTTTATTTACACTCTCTCAAACAAGGTTCGACAAGCATTCACTTTTCTTCTCAGTCTCTCAAGAACTCTTTCCGTAGAATTCTGAATTCTCCTTCTTCCCCCGTTGACTTTGACATCATCCACAGCTAATCCGAGGCCTCGCTATTTTAAATTAGCGCGCATACTCATAAACTGGAGGCCTTTAAAAATGCTTAAAAAATACCTTTTTACTCTTCCCCTGATTTTTTCACTTTGCACCCTCGCCCCAGCCTGCGGCGGAGGCTCACCCGCAACCCCTCCCGGCGGATCTGAAAACCCTCCGATCTGTGGAGATGGAACTCTCGCTACAACCGAAGCCTGTGACGATGGAAATACTATCAATGGAGATGGATGTTCTTCTACCTGTATCGTTGAAACTGCCTCAGCAGCATGTGGAAATGGCTCGGTTGAAAGTGGTGAGGAGTGCGATGATGGCAACGTAGAAAACGGAGATGGTTGTTCCTCAACATGTACCTTTGAAACTGCCTCAGCAGCATGTGGAAATGGCTCGGTTGAAAGTGGTGAGGAGTGCGATGATGGCGACGTAGAAAATGGAGATGGTTGTTCCTCGACCTGTACTATTGAAAGCACGCCAGCCATTTGCGGAAATGGAATCAAGGAAGATTCAGAAGAATGCGACGACGGAAATCAAACTGATACTGACGGATGCACTAACTTGTGCAAGCTCCCTGTCTGTGGGGATGGATCCAAAGCAACAACTGAGGCATGCGATGATGGGAATACCAACGATGGAGATGGATGTAGTTCAGTCTGTATCAAAGAGATTTTTGGCAATCAGATTTGGGCAAAAAACTTTGGTGACACTAACCTGCAGTTTGGGAAAGCAATTGCCACTGATAGCAATGGAAATGTCTTCGTTGCCGGATATTTTGCAGGCACACTTGATTTTGGTTCACCTACGCAGGCACTGATAAGCAGTGGATCAAATACAAACAATGATATTTTCGTCGTCAAATTTAATCCATCAGGTATTCCTCTTTGGGCTCAATCGTTTGGGGATGATGAAGATCAAAGAATAAGTTCTTTAGCAGTCGACGGAAGTGGAAACGCATTTGTTACAGGAACTTATAACGGCTCTATCACCTTCGGATCCACGGCTTTGACCGGAGGAAATCCGAACATTTTTGTTACTAAATTAAACGGAAACGACGGGACTACTCTCTGGGCCAAGGGCTTCGGAGGCACAACTGGCTCTGCTACCACAACTGGAATCGCAATCGATTCTCAGGGCGACCCTGTAGTGGCAGGGTATTTCGGAGTTGGGCAGATTGATCTGGGATCAGGAAATATAACCAATGCGGGCCAGAACGACATTTTTGTTTTTAAATTAGCAAATTCAGGAAATGGCACTACAACTTGGGCTAAACATTTTTCAACAAGCAGTACTGAACTCGCATATTCCTTAACCATTGACCCGTCAGATAACAGCATATTTATCACAGGGCAATGTGATAGCCCTATTGACTTTGGAGGGGGTGCCTTAAATTGTAATGCAGGATCAGGCTACATTCTGAAGCTAGACTCTTCTTCAAATCATATTTGGAGCAATCTGTTTGGTGGAAGTACTACTTCAGACTGGATCTTTCCTGCTGCAATCGCATTGGATAGTGCTCACAACGTCTATTTTACAGGGCAATATGCCGGAAATGTTGGCATTGGGGGAGTTAACTTGCCTGATGGGGGAGCGTTTGCGAGTGTCTTTTTTGCAAAATTTAGTGGATCTGGAACTCCCGATACTAACCTGATTAAAGGATTTCCAAATATAAACAACTTTCAACAAGCAAGAGATATAGCGGTAAATTCTACTGGAGAAATATTCATTATTGGTGATTTTAAGGGTTCGATTAACTTCGGGACAGGACCACTCAATAACTCAACCGCGAACAATGATATTTTCATTGCAAAATTTGATACCCTGGGAAGTGCTCTAGAGGCGAGAAGATATGGTGATACTAATACTCAAAATGCTAAATCTCTCGCTTTAGATCCTAGTCAAAACCTTCTGATTTTAGGAGACGTAAGTGGAACAATCATTTTTGGCGGAGGTCCTATCATTGGAAATCAGTTTAATATTCTAATCGGAAAACTTTATCCCTAGAATTCTTCTAATTCGTCTCATCCTTACCCCTTCTTCACATCTGTGGAGCGGGGGTTTTTTATTTTCACCTCATCTATTCTTTAAGCATTTTTAACAAACCTAAAACTTCTCTCACCTCCACTTGGGATTCTCTTTTTATTCCTTCATTCTGTTCTGATAAAATTTTATCAGGACATCCCGAAAATCATCAAAAGTCGCTGAGTCGGCAAGGGTGCTGTATTTCTGTCTCACAGTTTATTCATTCTTTCTTTTCTCGAGGAGGGTACATGAAAAAGAAGGTTAAGAGCAGATCTTCCACGATTGACGGATATTTGAAATTTATATTTCTTCCTCTTCTCTTCTTAAGCCTGTTTTTGGCAAGCAGTTGCAGTTGCGGGAACAGACTCTCAGGCTTGGATGTCGATATGGGAAGCGTGGGAAGAGTCGGTGAAAACCCTTACGACGTAGAAGACTCAGAAGATAGCATTTGTGGGGACGGAATTCTGGATAACGACATGGGTGAAGCCTGTGATGATGGGAACATAATCGATGGAGACGGTTGTTCGGCTCAATGCCTGACAGAAGAAACCGAAGAAGTTATTGAAGAAAATCAGGAAGGAAATGATGGAGATGATGGAGAAGAAGAGCCGATAGACATTTCCGTTTGTGGAGATGGAACAATTGATGGATCTGAAACCTGCGATGATGGCAATCTGGAGATTGGGGATGGCTGTTCTGATTCTTGCAATCTTGAAACCGGTTTCTCCTGCTCGGGGACTCCATCATTATGCACAGCAACCTGTGGAGATGGGACAGTGGCTGGAACCGAACAGTGTGACGATGGAAATATAGACAATGGCGATGGGTGTGCGTCTACCTGCGTGAATGAAGAGGTTGTGTTTTTCGATTCAGTGTGTGGAAATCATATAGTTGAATCTGGCGAAGAATGTGATCTTGCAAATCTTAGAGGCGTCTTAACTGATGAGCATTCAGGCTGCGATGGGACCTGCCATATCATGCCTGGGTTTACTTGCTCTGGAAATCCCAGCATCTGTGCAGCGATCTGCGGGGATGGCGATATTCTTGGTAGCGAATGGTGCGACGATGGAAATACGGATAATGGAGACGGATGTGACTCCTACTGCAATATAGAATTCTGAGTTTACTTACATCGATATCTCTTCAGAATAATTTTTCAGTTAAAGATCTTTGGTCTTATGAGGGTTTCAGGGCTAGGGAGGAGCCTGAAGGTGTCGTTTATATTCGGAAGATCGATGCCTTTGGTTGAATGCACCGAAGGTGAAAAAATTTAGGCATAAAAAAACCGCTCCTTTTGGGAGCGGTTTTTGTTTGGATGCTAGGATAAGAGTTAAACTTTGGTCACGTTCGTGGCCTGTAAGCCTTTGGCTCCTTCGGTAACATCGAACTCCACAGCCTGTCCTTCGGTGAGAGAACGGTAACCCTCTCCCTGAATGGCTGAGTAGTGAACAAATACATCAGCTCCGTTTTCCTGTTCGATGAAACCGTAGCCTTTGTTATCGTTGAACCACTTTACGCGGCCTTTTGCACGTCCTGACATGGAACTTCCTCCTACAACAAGTGGAAAACTAAACCTCTCTCCCTCCAAACACGCCTCACGCTGAAGACTCACTCTGCGTTCTTCGGGGGAAAGATCCGATTTTCCGGATGATCGATTCGATTCTTTATAAGGAGTGAATCTCTTTACTCGTGAGGTTAAAGCCTTGTGCACAATGATTTAATGCCCGCCTGTTGTCAAAGTTTTTCTCGGCAAAAATCTTAAAAAATCCTAAAGAATTGAGGCCTTGCGTCATTTTTTCATCAGTCTTTTGACGCTTATATCACAGAGACTTCAGATCAATCACGAATCGGTAGCGCACGTCTCCACGAATGGTTCTTTCATAGGCCTCATTGATTTTATGGACCGGGATCACCTCGATATCTGACCCAATCCCATGCTTTCCGCAAAAATTGAGCATTTCCTGGGTTTCGGCAATTCCTCCGATCAGGGAACCCGTCAGATGCCGGCGTCGGAAAATCAGATTCATCGCCTGTACTTGTGGAGCGGTACTGGGAACTCCCAGCAAAACGAAGGATCCATCCCGTGCCAAAAGATTAAGGTATTGATTCCAGTCAAGCTCTACAGGAGCCGTGTTGAGAATTAGATCAAAACCACCTGCCAGTTTTTCAAATGTTGAAGCCTCCGACGTATTGTAAAAGTGATGTGCTCCCAATCTTTTTGAATCTTCCTGTTTTTTTTGCGAATGACTGAGTACCGTGACCTCGGCACCAAAGGCACGAGCCAGTTTTACGGCCATGTGCCCCAAGCCTCCCAATCCGATCACACCCACTTTTTTACCGGGCCCAGCCTGCCAGTGGCGAAGAGGAGAATAAGTGGTAATACCCGCACAAAGAAGTGGAGCCGCCTGATCGAGGGGAAGATTGTCTGGAATAAGCACGACGAAATTTTCATCGACGACGATCTCGGAAGAATATCCGCCATAGGTCTGATCTTTTCCATTTCGCTCTACACTATTGTAGGTAAACACGGTCTGAGTGCAAAACTGCTCAAGATCCTCCCGACAGTCTTTGCAATGGCGACAGGAATCAACCATACATCCGACCCCCACCTTGTCACCCACCTTAAAGCGCTTTACATTTTTCCCAACCGCCGAAATGACGCCGGCGATCTCATGACCCGGAACCATTGGAAACGTGGAATTCCCCCACTCTCCACGCGCCTGATGAATATCCGAATGGCAGATCCCACACTAATGGATGTCGATCTGAACATCGTGATCGCCGGGCTCTCGCCGAGAAATGGAATACGGTTGTAAAGGTTCGGTAGGGCTTAAGGCTGCATAGGCTTTGACTGTTTTCATGATTGATCTCCTAAAAGTTTTTTCATTCAACATCGCCAGGATGAACAAGTCCTTTGGGTTGAGACTCTGTGGGAAGAGTTTCAGTCGGTTTTGACTCGACAGGAGCCGGAAACAAAGGCTGAGTCAACAGCTCTTCGTGAAGTTTTTGGATAGATGCCTTGTACCGATAAAACATGCGGATACTCTGCAGCTGATTAATATTAAAAGATCGCAAAATTTTTCCACCTGGATTTGAAAGCCGCCAGAAAGGGCCTTTCTGAAGCCCCTCAATTTCCTGATCAATCTGGGCGATATCTTCATCATGGATCATCTCGGGATGTTCACTGAACTGATCGATACGTCGGAAATATTCATTAATCTCTTTCTGATATAAGGCGCGATTTAGTCCTAACTTTATCAAATAATTACTTCTCGAAATTCCTTCTTTTTCAAAATCTTTTACAACATTCTGAAACTGAAGATAATCGCTCACGACGGCACGGTGAGTAGAGAGTGTTTCGGGATGAAATGATTGAAGGGCCTGAAGAATCTGAGTCTGTTTTTCGGGTGAAAGGATTTGAGGCCGCGACTCTGGAACGGATTCCGGAATCGATTCTGGGGAAATTTCTGAAAAGAAATCCAGCTTGGGAGTAGAAGGTAAAAGAGGAAGAGACTCAGGATTGGGTAGCGAAAGCGGATAGGATTTGAGTAACGAAAGTAGCATCAAATCCTTTCTAAGATTGATTACATTTGCCTGATGGGCAACGAGATCACGAGCACTCATCGCCAACTTCTGATCTAGCTCAAACATCTTAAGCCAGAGGGCATAGGCCTCTTCTGGATGATTTCCCTCCATGAGATAAACAACCTTCGCCCTTCCCATGTCCTGTAAATCAATCAGCATCAACCAGTGTGCTTTTTTCCCTTTAATGGATATCGGATCCTGATCGATGAACTGGGGATAGTTCAGGAGCTTTTCATATTCTCCCAAGGCCGAAGTCTGCTGTTGAACAAAACTTTCAAGCTGAGGCTTTTTAGCTTTCACCTCATCCCAAAAAGTTTTTGGATCTGGGTTTTGTTCTATCAAGGCGGGGAGTTTCAGAAAGGAAAGCTCTTCTGAAAATCTCAGGTTTTCTTGAACAAGATTGGGATTCTCCTTCATTTGGAAAAAAAAGTAATACCCGTTCTGATTGGGATCTTCAGGAATTTTAAGATCAGCCTCGGTCCAAAGCGGGGCCTCCACGGTACGTGGCCAAAGATGATAACTGACCCAGCCACCTGCTCCAAGACACAGCAATAGAACAATCAAGGCAAGAATTTTGAGCAGCTTTTTCATACGGATCCTTTAAGTTAAAATGAAAAGTTCGGTTGCATCCCAAAGTGGGAATTGGATTGGATTTGTTCTATATCTTAAGGTTTAAAAAATGGAAAAGCCTTTCTCATTTGAGAAAAGTCAGGAGAAAAAAAGATGAAAAAATTTTTGATTGTGTACGGAAGCAAATATCATCAAAGCGCAAACATTGCTCAAGCCCTGGCAGGGAATCTTAAAGAGCTGGGCTTTTTCGCTGAGTGTTGGGATGCCGCCAAGATTTCAGATTCAATTCCCCTAAAAGATTTTGACGCTGTGATCGTAGGTGGCGGCGTTTATATCTCCGGATACACCGCCGCATTAAGACGTTGGGTTAAAAAAAATGCCGCACTGATCTCGCAAAAACCCAGCGCATTTTTTTCGGTGTGTTTGGGGATTCTTCAAAAAGACCCACGTGTCCAGGAAGATGAGCGGAAAATCGTGCAACGCTTTTTTATAAAAACAGGATGGACACCAACCTGTCACACGATTTTCGCAGGAGCCCTCCCCTATTCTCAATACAACTGGTTTTTAAAATGGATGATGCATTCCATGGCTAAGAAAGCAGGATTTGAGACGGATACCCATCGGGATTATGAATACACCGACTGGAATGAGGTAAAGAAATTTGCCCGGGAGTTTGCAGACCGAGTCTCTTAAGAGAATTTCAGTCATCGAATGAAATGGGACTTAAAGATGAGGAGGCTGATATTTCTCAATCCATGCCAATGCGGCTTTAATGCCATCGACGGCCGCACTCGTAATTCCTCCCGCATAGCCCGGCCCTTCACCGCATGGAAAAAGACCGGGCGTGCTGATACTTTCCATCGTGTGCGGATCTCTGGGAATGCGAACCGGCGAGGAAGTGCGCGACTCCACCGCATGCAAGAGGGCCTTGGGATAAAGGAATCCTTTTCGCTTGCGATCAAAGGCGAGGAGGCCTTTCGATAAGAAATCATATATAAAGGTGGGGAGAATTTTAGATAAGTCGGCCGAAACAACGCCGGAAGGACAACTGGATTTTACAGAAACTGAACCTTTTTTCCCCTGCAGAAAATCTTCCAGGTGTTGAGCGGGAATTTCACGTCCACTCCCCTGGCTTCGACTCAGCTCAAAAACGGCCTGCTCCAGGCGATGCTGAAATTCCATCATTTTAAAAGGCCCTTCGCCCTCCACTTGCGATTCTGAAATGGAGCAAACGATCGCCGCATTGGCCCACGGGGAATTACGATGATAATTACTCATCCCATTCACCACGATTGTCTCGGGATCGGTCGTGCTCGAAATCACATAGCCGCCAGGACACATACAGAAAGAATAAACGCCGACATTTTCTGCATCCCAATGATGGGTGAGTTTGTATTGCGCCGGATCGAGCTCCTCTTTCATTTTTTCCCCATACTGCCAGGTATTGATAAAACTCTGGGGATGCTCCAGGCGTAATCCCAACGCGAAGGGTTTGGGCTCCAGAGCCACTCCCTGCTGATGCAGGGTTTTAAAAAAAGATCGGGCACTATGTCCACACGCCAAAATCAGTCCGGTACCCTCCACCTTCTCGCCCGAGCTTAAAATCACTCCATCAACATGATTCTGTTGAATCTCCAACCGCTCCACACGGGTAGCAAAACGAAAATCGCTCCCACTGCTGATGAGATCGTCGCTTAAATTCCGAATGACATCGCGAATACGGTTACTCCCGACATGAGGATTGTAGACATAGGTGATTTCTTCGGGAGCCCCATAATCCACAAGGGTTTGTAAGACACGCTGGATGTAAGGACTTTTGATACGCGTAATGAGTTTTCCATCGCTAAACGTCCCCGCTCCTCCTTCTCCATGACAGACATTGCTGTCTTCATCGAGAATTCCTTTGCGCCAATATTTGCTGATCTTCAGCATTCGGGCATGCGTGCGTTCGCCGCGTTCGAAAAGCAAAGGAGAGATCCCGTGCTGAATAAAAGTCCAGGCCGCAAAAAGTCCCGCTGGGCCGGCGCCGACAATCATGGGAGGAGGCCCATCCCAGTGAAGTTTCGGAAAAGGTTCAAAGGATTTCTCAAAACTCTCTCCCTTAAAAAAAACCTCGAGAGAAAATTCCCAATAAAATTGCCGACGATTTCTGGCATCGAGACTGCGTTTTAAAACGCGGACCCTGGAAATCTCTTCTTTGGAAACTCCCAGGTATGAGGCAACCAGGGCCTGAAGATCCGGGTCTTTCTGATAGGGAATGCGAAAGGATTGAAGTAACTTCATAAGTGGAATGAGAAAGGGTGTAGCCCAGGGTGAAAAAAGATCAAACAGGAAAATAGAAAAAAGAAGGAATCTCAACGAGAGGGGAAGTGGAAGAGAGAGATCGAAGCGGTAGAATTTAATGCGATTTAAAGATCATCCGAATCATGCGGACATTGATGATCATAAATTTAAAGAGTTGCCAGGGAAGAAACGTCCTGAAAAAGAGCGTTGTCTTCGAAGGCATGGAGGCAAAATATTCTTTATGGGATGGATTCATGAGATCACCTCTCTCTATTCAATTTTTTAAAGACCTCAAAAAAAACCAGGAAAATTATTAGAGACTCCCATCATTTACTCCGGAATGAGCCACCAAAAAGGCTTAGCCCTCGCCTTATACATAAACATGTGGTGGAGAATGGTTTTGATCCAGTGTCCTGCCGAGCCGATGTCGCCTGAGGTGTACTTTAAATCCCGTCCATATTTTGGAAACCGCTCGTAGTCTGGAACTATCGGATACATCGTAATGGAAGCAGCCTTTCCCGAATACCAGTTGGCCCCTGCCGAGGCGATACAGCCGGCCCCCAAAGCTGCCAGCGAGGCTGTCCGATTCGCCTTCTCTTCTTTGCCACGAATACGATCGACAATATTGAGGGCCACTACCCGGCCCATGATGGCCGAGGGCATTCCGGTACGCGGAGGTGCCGGCGCGATCGGTGTTCCATTCGCACTGGTACGCGGCATGGAGATTTGATGAGGAGGGGCAAAGGCGATCCCGACTGCATAGATATTTTTGAATTTTGGATTCTGATAGGATTTTGGCCAATCTCCAGGTTTCCACTCTTCATATTTTTTGGGAGTGTAGCTCGCATCGACTTTCATAAATCCACTCGGTGCAAACAGATCGGGCGAGATATCCTGATTTTCTTTTGAGAAAGCCTTCATCCCTACTCCAGAGAAAGGAGGAAGAAGCATGGCAAAATCAAACGCCAGTTCGTGCTTTTGACCATCGAGAGTCTCGTAATGCACACGATTTTTTTCGACCTGAAAAACATGGGCCCCTGTAATCCACTCCACCCCGCGCTCGACAAACAAAGATTCTGCAAAGCTCTTGCTGTGAACCACATAGCCACCACGCCGGATGTGCATACCTCCCACACCAAAATCGCCCAAATCAGCTTCATTGGTGATAAAAACCACCCGCGCGCGATCGCGTACGCCGTGGCGTCTGAGTTCAAACTCGAGATTGAAGACATACTCAAACGCGGCACCTTCGCACGTACAAAGACCGTGACCGGTTCCCACCACGAAGGTGAGCGACTCTCCTTTTTTGATTCGCTCGATGGCATCCAACAGTTTTTTTCCGGCCTTTTCCGCATGCTCAAAAGTACATACCGATTCGGTAAATCCCTCGGGCCCCAGACCCGGGGTAGCAGCAAAATTCAGTTTTGGACCGGTCGCATTGATCAGATAATCGTAGGTCAATTTCTGACGGGCTCCGGCACTGGCCAGATCGGTTGATTCGGCGATCACATGTGGAGCAGGCTCCTCAGAGGAGCCTTCGGGATAAATTTCGGTGGCACGGGCCTGATGGAAATGAATTCCCATCTTTTGGTACACGGGCCTTAAGGGGACCACAACCTGGTTTGGATCTAAAATACCGACGCCCACCCAGATATTTGAAGGAATCCAGTTATAGACCTCTTTCGGAGACACGACCGTGACTTCGTGGCAAGAAGGCAAATGTCGCCTGGCAATCATCGCTGCGGTATGCCCTGCAATTCCTGCTCCCAGGATGAGTATTTTTGCCATGGCTTTCTTCTCCTTTTTAATTGGCCTCCACTGAGAATTTTACGAGGATCAGGATGAGAAGCAAACCCTAAACAGATCCGTAAAGAATCCAACAAATAAAAATGATAAATCCTGCTATTTTCTGTTAAACTCAATGCGCATCATTTTTGGGTTTATTCCGGTTTTTCGCTCATGGCTTTCAGAAAAACACCGTTTATCCTTGAGGATAAATCTTATGAGGGATTGGGGCCGCACCATCTTTGAAGAAACCAAACGCTCACGCCGATCGATTCGTATTCGGACCGAAGATCGGCTTTTCCAGCTTATCCTGAGCGATTCTTTGCTCAAAAAAAGAATGATCGCATTTTTGGATCTCGCCCTCTCTACCTCCAGTGAAAATCTGGCCGGCATGTTTCCTCTGTTTTTCTCAACCCTGCCCCCTGCCTCATCCTGGTTTCAGCGTCTTTTCAAAATACCCGTGAACAAACACTGTCCTGAATCGATGACTTTGCAGATCCTTCAGTGGGCTCTTAAAGGAATGCAAGAGCGTTTCCTGGCAGGAAAGAATATAGAAGAAGCCATCTCCAGTTCCCAAAGCTGGTTTCAGAAACACAGGATTTCAAGCAGTCTGGATATTGTTCAGGAGCATGTTATGAGTTCTCCAGAAGCCGATCGTTATCGGGACCAGATTCTGGACCTGATGCATCACTGGAGCACTCTTTCCCTCTCGACTAGCAGAACGGCTGGCGGAGTTCCGGTGCGTCATCTCTCCCTCAAGCTCTCCGCCCTCACCCATCGCTTCACGCCACTGGCAAGGGATGCCATCCATGAGGCAAAATCAAGGTTGATTGAAATCTTCAAGGAGGCAAAAAAATACAGCGACGAAGGCCGTCCCATTCTGATCAATGTCGATATTGAAGAGAATGAAATGCGAGAGACAAGTTACGATCTTTTCGAAGAAGCGCTCTCGGATCCAGAACTTGGGAACTGGGAGGAAGCAGGCATTGTGATTCAGGCCTACCTTAAAGACGCCGAAGGAATTTTTGATGAGGTCCTTTCCATGGCCCGTAGACTCAAAAAACGTCTTCAGGTACGGATCGTCAAAGGAGCCTATCATCAGTATGAGCAGATCAAAGGTGCCCGTAAGGGATGGAATGTTCCGGTATTCCTGTCCATCGATGAAACCCAGAAATCATTTATCCGCCTTTACAGAACAGCTCTCGAGGAACACAAAACGATTCGAATCGCAACGGGAACCCATCATGTGGGTCAGTTGGGTGAGATTCAGCAATTTCGCGAGTCAATGAAACTCCCCATCCATTGTGTGGAAAACCAGTTCCTGCTTGGAGTGGGAGATGCCCTGGCTCAGGCAACTGCCAAATTACAGATCCCCACACGGCTTTACGCCCCGTTCGGCCCCCCACAACAGGCACTTGCCTATCTGATTCGCCGATTGGATGAAGTCACCCCAGATTCCGCAATAGGTAAATTTCAAATAGCAGGCTCTTGGGAGTCTTACCAACAGAGCGAAAAGGAACGATCAAAAAAACCAGAACCTGTTCGACTGAAAGAGCAACCTCCATTTCATCCTGAACCCGATCCCGACTTTTCCAAAAAAATCGTGCGCGAGAAGTATGAGAAAGCCTTGCAGAAGGCTACAAACCGGAACCCAATCCCTATCTATCCCTTAATTGGAGAGCCAAGGATATGGGTCGTTGATCAAAAAGGCAGTTTTACCCATAACCCGAGCAATCCCTCCCACCAACTGGCTCGTCTATTTGAACCGGCATTTCAGGAAGTCGACCGGGCCATCCTCTGTGCTCAGGATGGCTTTGCCGAGTGGTCGAATTCGACTCCTAAAAATCGAAAGGAAATTTTTTTCAGAGCCGCCGGGATGGTCCGTGAGCGCAAATACCGGATTGCTGCAGATCTTGTGCTGGAAGCTGGCAAAACGTGGGAAGCGGCAATGGCGGATGTTCACGAAGGGATTGATTTTTTAAATGCCTACGCCATCTGGCTGGAGGATCTTGCGGGATTTCGAAAACCGCTGGGAGTGGGAGTTGCCATTACACCGTTCAATTACCCTTTCGCGATTGCAATGGGAGAAGTGGCTGGGGCTCTCGCCATGGGAAATGCCGTGCTTTTAAAACCCGCCGAACAAACGCCTCTTTGCAGTCGGCATGTGGCGGCCATTTTGCGAGATGCAGGAGTTCCTCCGAAGGCCATTCAGTACATTCCCGGCCGTGGAGAAACAGTAGGGGAAAGACTGGTCAAAAGCCCAGGGGTTGATTTCATTGCCTTTACAGGGTCGAAACAGACAGCCGATCGCATTATTCAGAATGCCTCCGCGATTCTTCCTTACCGGGCTACGAGTAAAATTGTCGTGGCTGAAACCGGAGGAAAAAATCCGCTCATTGTCGATGAAACAGCGGATCTCGACATTGCAATTAAGTCCATCCTTGAAGGGGCCTTCGGAATGACTGGCCAGCGCTGCTCGGCAGTCTCTCGCCTGATTGTTCTAAAAAAGATAAAACCTGTGCTACTTTCCCGCCTGCATGAAAGCATCCTCTCGCTTTACGTCGGAAATCCTTCTGATTCTCAAACGCAGTTAGGACCTTTAATCGACGCCGATGCCAAAGCGCGTGTCTGCCATTACCTCAAGCTTGCTGGCGTGAATTTGGAAAATGACGGTTCCCTGTTTCTAAAACCGCAGCTGCTGAGCGATGTCGAACCCAAAAGCCCTTTGGCCCAGGAAGAAATTTTTGCTCCCATACTTTCTGTGATCGATGCAGAGGATTTTCAGCAAGCGATTCAAATCGCAAATGCAACACCTTTCGGACTCACCGCCGCCCTCATTTCACGAAATCCAGAAAATATCCGAACCTTTTTCAGGGAGATCGAAGCAGGCAATCTTTACGTCAATCGTCCTCCAGTTGGTGCACGCGTAGTAGAGCAGCCTTTTGGGGGCTCCAAAGCTTCAGGAACCGGGCCCCAGGCGGGAAGTCAATTTTATCCTGCACGATTTTCCTATCCAATTTTGCGCACTTCTATTCCGCCTCATCCATCGGTTTCCAGCGAGACAGCCCCTCTCTTAAAGGAAAGTGATCCCCAGACCTGGCGGAATCTCAAAGCCCATCAAAAAAAATGGCGTCTTTCCTCGCTCAAAGATCGCCAGCTCATTCTCGAAAATCTGAAAGGACGTTTTTCAGCTCGAATCGATGGACTCCTGATTTCATGGAGTTTTCAGCTCTCCCTCCTCCTGACTCTTCAGGAAACTTTTTCGCTTCCAGGTGAAATCAATCGCACGATTCATGATTGGCCTTTAGGAAACGGAATTCTCTGGCAGGAAAAGGAATCGGAAGAAGATGTCCATGCCGCTGCCATTGCGGCTCTTGTGATGGGAAATGCCATCGGATTAAAGGAATATCCATTTGGTCTTCAGTTAAAAAAGATTTTTACCCAGGCAGGGTTTCCGGAAGAGATCCTGTTAACTCTCCCGGATATTGAATCCTGGCTTGATTCTGATCTGATTGATTTTGCGGTCTCGCACGGTCCTTCTTCAACAGCGATCGCAACATCTCTTTTCCAGAACCCATCTCCCCATCATTTTAAAAGACTGATAGGAGTGACTGACCATCCGGAAGATCCTCTTTACCTTACCCGCTTTGCTGCTGCGAGAACCCTGACTGAGAGAACCTTAAGGCATGGGGCCGATCTGCCCCTGTGGGATTTAAGTCGCAAAGATCTTTCTTGCCTCTAACAAAACCCACAGATAAAAACTTTTTAACGCCGGTTTTCATCTCGACGTTCTTAAAATCAGATTCTTATCAAAAGGTCTTTCATGCCTGAAAAATTCTCTCTCACAAATTTCAGAAAATGGACCCTCTTTCTTCCATTCGTCTTTCTGATCGCTTTTGGCACATCCACCTACGCAAGCTCTGCTCATAGGGAAGTCCGTTCTTTAAGAGATCGTTTACATACCAGCCTTTCGAGCCGCCTGCTGACACAACCTCTTTCCTCCTGGGCTAGACCCGACGGTTATATCTATGCGATCGATGTCGCCCAGCTCCTCATTTACGCAGCCCGGCGGCAAGACTCTAACCTGTATCTGCGCCTGTTTCAGTTTGCGAAAGAGCATCTGATTCTGAACTCACCTGACGATCCTTTTACGCAAGGCTTTGTTTTGTGGCGCTATCGAGAAGGAAGTCTCCCTGATGCTTCGGGCACAACCGAGGCCCTCCGCCTGGCTCAGGGTTTGTGGATGGGAGGCAAGGCCTTTTCCCATCCAGACGATCTGGCGCTCGCAAAGCTTGTTCTGAAGGGCTACAGCCAGCATGGCAGGTACGATGGAAAATTCTGGATGATTCACAATTATTTCAATCTTCAAACCCGTGCCTTCGCGACCAATTCCTTTCTGGTCGACTACGATCCAGATCTGGTTTCTGAAATCGCAAAAGAAACCAATGACATTGCTCTCAAAGATATTGCACAGAAATCCTACCAAATCATCCATCAGGCCCTGGCCCCCTCCGGATTGATTTACGATCTCATCCAGCCTGAAATTGTTACTCTTTTTCCTGAGGCTCTGGTTATTTTTTCACCAAATGATGTCATCCAGTTGGACAATTCCCTTCTAGTTGCCGAGCGCTGCGTAAAAGCCAAACCTGAAATTGCCCGACGAATCCTGAACTTTGCCTTAAGCCAGCCGCACCCGCTGCATCTTTATTATCTCGGACGCACGGGAACACCTGCGTTCAAGACCCTGGGAGGCCTCACAACTTATGCAGGTCTGGTCCGGCTGGCTTATCATTTGAATGATGATTTTGCCCTGCGTTATTTTCTTCCGCATTTAATGAAATATGCTGAATCGTTTTTAAAAAATCCCCCAGGCCTCTACCTTTATGGAATGGGGGAAACTCTTTTGGCTCTCGATAAGGCTCTCGAAAAAATTCCTGAAAACTCATTCGAATTTTTGAAATGGAAACCGTGAAGAGCGATTCCTTTGTAGTCTCTCTATGGGAACGAATTTAAAACCTAAAATTCTCATCATTGAAGATGAAGATTCGATCCTACAGGGTCTTTGTGACGTCCTCATTTTTCATGGCTATGAAGTGGAGACTGCGCGCGAAGGAACGGAAGGTTTAAAGAAAGCTAAAACCGGTCTTTATCATTTGATTCTTTTGGATGTGATGCTTCCGGGAATGGATGGTTTTACAATCTGCAACGAAATCCGCAAATCAGATCGCTCCCAGCCCATCATTCTCCTGACCGCCAAAAGCGATGAAGAAAACATCGTCCACGGTCTAAAACTTGGTGCTGACGACTATGTGACAAAACCATTTTCCATCCGCGAGCTTTTGGCCCGCATGGAAGCGGTTTTTCGCCGAAGCCAAAAACTGATCGCTGAAAAGGAAAAGATAATCTGGTGCGATTGGATCCTCGATCCGATGAATCTCACGGCTACCCGAGATAAAAATGAAATCGAGCTTACCCGACGTGAAGTCGATCTGTTACGGTATCTGATCAAAAACTCCGATCGTCCCGTGAGCCGTCAGGAACTTCTCAAGGAGGTCTGGGGTTATGGCAATACCCTGATGGATACCCGGACGGTAGACATTCACCTGGCCAAGCTGCGTAAAAAAATCGAACCCAACCCTGAAGAACCTGTCTATCTGCTCACGATTCGGGGAGAAGGGTACCGCATCAAAGCATAAACTTTTACAATCTTTTTACCCCACCTTACCCTCACTTCATGCTGAAATAGACTTATGAGAAAATTGAAAATTCAATTTTCACTGTTTTTTCTTTTGATCGCCATCGCTTTGTTTTTTTTACTGTTCAACTCCTATCGCCAGCTGAACCTGGAGGAGCAGTCCCTCTGGAAAGGGCTGAGTGAACAGGCCTATCATCAGATAGAAACGGATCTGGCTGATTTTCTCGCCCTGGAAAACCGGCGTTCCTTTAGCGAATACCGCTACTATCAGGCCCTGCCGGGATTGAATCTCAACCCCGATTCTCTGAATGTTTCTCCCCTTTCACAACTGATACCTGAAGAGCTTGAAAAAGGACTCCTCGGTTATTTTCAGATGGATCCCGACGGAACCTTCTCTACTCCCTATCTTCCCACAGATCTGAGACTTCATAAAAAGATCGCCGATTTGACAGATCGTCAGGAACTGGAAAAAAAACTTCAGGCACGGACAGCCCGGTTTCGAGAAGAGCTTTTTGAAGAAGCAAGAGGAGTCCAGGAAGATCTGCAGAGACGTTATCCCGATCTTTTCAATAAATTGCCTGAGCGAGCCCGAAAGACAAAACTTCCAAAACCGGCAACTGTTATTCAGGATCAGGGGGTTCTTTCTCTCCACGATGACTTAACCCTTCCTGCGAAAGAGAAAGCAGAAAGCGCTCCCCTTCCCCTGCCCTCTCCGAAAAACACGTTATCCTCCGGATCCGATTCAAATGAGAGGGGGAACGAATCGATATTTTCAAAAGCGGATATAAATACGGAATTTCGCTCTAGCCCTTCCCTGATCTCACCGGATAAAACTGAAAAAAAGGAAGCCCCATCTCACAACCCCTCTTCAACTCTTCCCTTTAAAAGGCCTCCTCCTGCTGAAAAAGTTAGAGAGGAAAAACCCTTAAGCTCAACCCAGGTAGAGATCTTTCAAAATCAAAATATTTCGGAAAATCGAAACGGGTCTGCCCTTTTTAATTCGAGTAAAAAAAGCGCAGGTACCGAAGAGGCAAAAATCGAGTCAGCAGATCAGGCGCCATCTTCACCCAAGGTCTCTCGCAAGATCTCACCTGACCAGACCTTAACTCAAAAATCAGCCCAGCCTGAAGAAAAAGAACTCAAATTCATTTCGCTTTTCATTGATCCCTTTCAGGTCCGACTGGATGACAATCACTACCTCATTTTTTACAGGCGGGTCTGGATTCAGCAGAATCTTTATCTGCAGGGTTTTGTCATGGATGGAGAAAGGTTTTTTAAAGGTCTCATGCATCATTCTCTTGGGGGCTCAGAGCTTGGGCGTCTGGCATCTGCGAGCCTGAAAGCTGGAGACGCTCTGGTCTCTCAATATCCGAATGCTTCACAAGTCCAAAAGGAGATCGTCCTTTTTAGCCAATCACTTCCCTATCCTTTTCAGAAGTTAAGCTGGGAAATCTCAGCAGAAGAGATTCCCGCTCTGGGCACCAGACTCCATTTAAATATGATGGCAATTTTTGTTTTCCTGCTCTCGACCTTTGGACTGTTTACAATTTATCGCTCGGCTGCCCGTGAAGTGGAATTGTCATCCAAACGTCAGGATTTTATCTCGGCAGTTACTCACGAGCTTAAAACCCCTCTTACTGCCATCCGCATGTATGGGGAAATGCTGAAAAACCAATGGGTAGAGGAGGAAAATAAAAAGGACTACTACCATCTGATAGACAAGGAAAGTGCACGCTTAAGCCGTTTGATTGATCGGGTGCTTGAGCTTTCTAGGCTTGAGAAAAAGACCAGTCGACTTCGGCTTAAAACCGCCTGTCCAGCGAGCGATTTTGACGAAATCGGAAACGAGCTGAAACCCTTGGCCAGCGTCCAGGGCTTTAAACTGGAGCTTCATCGCGAGAAAAGTCTTTCAGATATGACGTATGATCCAGAAGCCCTCAAACAGGTGTTTCTCATCTTCCTGGAAAACAGCCTGAAGTTTTGCACCCAAAGTGAGAATAAAACCCTGAATCTGAATTTATTTCTAAAAGGAAATCAGCTGCTATGGGAATGGAAAGATCATGGCCCGGGAGTCCCCAAAGACGAGCTTAATAAAATCTTTCAGAAATTTTATCGGATTGAAAATGAGAACACACGTCGCACGCAGGGGACGGGCATTGGACTTGCCCTGGCTCAAATGATTGTTCAATCGATGGGAGGTAAAGTCGAGGCTTCATTGGGAGATGAAAAAACCGAATCTCCCGGTCTTGTTCTGCGTCTTTATTTCAATGCAACCTGAAAGAATCTTTCTTGTTTTCATTTTCTGACAAACGCTTTTTGCCAGGAGGTGAAAGGGCAAATTTATAATATCACTCAAGGCTCCAACCAGCGCTCAATCCAGCCGGACGACGTCCCCTGCAATCACGCGATGTAATCCCGAAGAAGTCCCGACGATCAAAAAACCATTTTCATCAAGACCCGCGCAGATTCCTTTATAGCTTCCTTTTTCTTCACGGATCTCCACCTGATGCCCTTTCATCCCAGAGGCCTTTTCACAGTCTTCTTTTAAAGATTTAAAACCCTGTTTCAGAAAACATCCATACATCTTAAAAAACCTCGCCAAAAGCTCACCTGCAAGTTGAGACAAGTCTATGTCTGAACTGGAATGCTGTAGCATAGATGTGACGTGAGGCTGAAGGACATCCGAATAGTCCGAAGCGGATGAAAATACATTTAGTCCGATTCCAATAACGACTGCAGAATCTGCTGGATCACGGAAGTCCATCTCGCACAAAATCCCACCTAATTTATGCTGGGACACATATAAATCATTGGGCCATTTCAGCCACAAGCCTTTCGGGAGATGGTTTTGAAGAGTTTTAAAACAGGCCAACCCTGTCATGAGCGTCAGGGGAGGAACATCGGCCGGACCGAGTTCTGGGTTCAGCAAAATCGAAAAATAAAGATTGCCGGACGGAGGCGACTCCCATCTCCTTCCCAAACGACCTCTCCCAGCTGACTGCTGATGGGCAAAAACAACCAGGCCTTCTTTCCTTCCTTGTTTGGCCAGATCAAAGACAGCGTCGTTTGTGGATGGGATCTGGTTGAAAATCTCAAGATCCAGCGCGGGATGAAAGTCCGTCGGGCTTTCCAGAGCCCGTTGATAGGCCTGAAAAAGAAGATCTTTTTGAAGAGTTGTTTTTTCTCTCATTTTTTCTTTCTATTCAAAGAGGTTTTCCCTTGTTCATTTAAGATCAGGAGAAAAACCCATGCGGACATTGACAATCCAAATTGAGGCTCCCTAGAATGCGAGCCAATGTTAAAAAAGTCGATGTACAGACTCATTTCCTTCTTTTTTATGAGAAATAAGTTTTATAAAGATTGAAATCACATCCTGCTTTTAAGGCATGATTTCAAAACAGAATTTATGATTTCCGAACTGCATCCAGTCCAAAAAATCCTAAGATTGATCCGAGAGAATGTGGGCTGGAAAATAGCCGCCATCACGTCGGTCTCCCTTCTTTTTGTAGCTCTGCTCATCATCATCAGTTTTTCGGTCATTCCGGTCCAGATCTTTTCGAAATTCAATCTCATCCAGATCCTGCTTGTTCTGGTTACTCTCCTGACTTTTCTGGCGGTATTAGTCATTAACTTCTCAACGAGCTATCTGATTCAAAAACCCCTCGACCGACTCATCCATGCCATCTCTCATGCTGAAATTGGAAATTTGCGCGTTCGCGCAGAAGTCGAAAGCCAGGATGAGATTGGCGAACTCACCTCCAAATTCAATAAAATGCTGGAAAAAATCAGCGAGCTTGATTTCAGAAAAATGAAAACCGAGCGCGAGCTGATTCTGGCTCAGCAGGAGCTGAAGTACAAAAAAGTCCTCGAAGAAAAAGCCACGATTATTGAAGAAACAAATCAGCAGCTCGCCCGCAGCGTCAACGACCTTTCGATTCTCTACCAGGTCAGCCAGAGAATTTCGGCAACGATCGTACCAGAAGAACTCTATGACATCCTTATCGATGTCGTGGTAAAAACCCTCGGCTTTCAGGAATTCGCCCTTCTGCTCTACAGCGAGGAGGCCAGAAAACTGCACGTCAGGGCGGCTTATGGTTTTAAGGATAATAAAAAAATCAAGGAGCTGACATTTGATCTGGGTGAAGGAATCAGTGGGCGGGTCGCAGAAAGTCGCCAACCGATCTATATTGAAGACACCTCCCAAAATTCAACTTACCTGCATTACAAGGGAGAAAAGATGGAAGAAGGCTCTTTTCTTTCACTCCCCATTCTAAGCCACAATCAGATTCTGGGTGTGATGAATTTCGCGCGACCCGAAACACACTCATTCTCCCCCATGGACATCAAGCTTTTAAGCTCGCTTGCCAACCAGCTCGGAGTGGTCCTGGAAAACGTTCGCCTCTACGCCAAAACAAAAGAGCTTTCGGTCACGGATGAATTGACCCACCTTTATAACCGTCGTCATTTTCAGGACATTTTCCAGATGGAATGGAAGCGGGCACGACGCTTCAGCCGTTCGCTTTCTCTTTTGATGATAGATGTAGATCATTTCAAACGCTACAACGATACCTATGGCCATCTGGAAGGAGATGAAGTTTTAAAGGAAATTTCCCAGATCCTGATCAACAGCATCCGCGAAGTCGACACCGTAGCCCGCTATGGGGGAGAAGAGTTTGCCGTCATCCTTACTCAAACGACACTTGAGGAAGCCTCGATGGTGGCCGAAAAAATCTGCGCGAATATCCGCAAGCATACTTTCAAATGCGGGAGTGAATCTCCGGAAAGCCAGATTACCATTTCGGTGGGAGTCTCCAACCTTCCTTATGATGCTGCCACCATTGAAGATCTGATTCTTCATGCTGACACAGCCTTATATAAGGCAAAGGCCGCAGGGAGAAATTGCATTACCCGCTATGAAGGGCCAAAATCCTTAGGGCTTAGGGCTTTAAGAGGCCAATGATTCTGAAATTCATTTTTCACACCCTCGTAGCGCTCAAGTGTTCCAACATCCCTCCAATAATCCTGATGAATCCAACCATTCAGTCGCCTTCCTTTTTCCAGGAGAGGCAGATACCCATCCTGAACCAGACAAGCTTTTTTGTGGAACGGTAAAACATCGAATAAAGCAGGTTCCAGGATTTGAACACCGGTAAAAATCGTTTTTTCACAGGAAGCGATCGACGGAGGGTGGGCGGCAATGGCCTGAATTCTTTGATCAGGGTCCACATACACCCAACGGGTGATATCCTCACGAAATTCGGGAGCAACAACAAGAGTTGCCAGGGCAGGATGGGATTGGTGGAACTTCCAAAGTTTGATCAAATCAAGATCGATCATCACGTCTGCATTCAGCAAATAAAAAGATTCATTTTTTAAAAACTTCTCGGCTGCTTTGACTCCACCTCCGGTTCCCAGAATTTCGCTTTCATTTGAGTAATGGATTTTCAGCCCATAGCGGGACCCATCTCCCAGTCTGGATTGAATCTGATTTCCGAGATGGTGGAGATTGATCACGACCTCTTTCACTCCTGCCTTTTTTAAAAGCAGTAAATTGTAAAGAATGAGAGGCTGACCTGCGACTTCAATCAAGGGTTTTGGGATTTGGTTTGTCAAAGGCCTGAGACGCTCGCCCAAACCGGCAGCAAGAAGCATGGCCTTGCAAGGTAAATTCAAAGGAAGACTCATAGGTATTGTGAATAAAAAGGGATGAATATTTAAGAGCGCTCTTAGTGAAGCAGAGGGTCGAATACAAGCCTTAAGATGGCTTCAACTGGTTTCAGAAGATACAGGGGTTTTAAGGATCTGTATCTGATAGAGGACTGCCCCCCGGCTGGGACGAAAGGGTGAATGGGTTTCTGTGACATAGGCATAAATCAGGGAAGCTCCCAGATAAAAAATAAGCGAAGAATAGTAGATCCAGAAGAGCAAGACCAGAAGGGAGCTGGCAGCTCCAAAAAAATAATTAAGTTTCAAATGCGAGATATAAAGGCTGATCAAGGCCCGTCCAGCCGATAGCATTACCGAAGTAAAAAAAGCACCAATCAGGATATCTCTCCAACGAACCTTAATCGCAGGTAAAAATCTGTAAAGAAGTACTACCATCATAAAAATGAGAAGGAATGAGGCGAGGAAATTGATATACACCAGCAAAAGCTCTGGAAGATGAAGATACTGTGAAAGTTTATCCCGAAAACCCGACACCAGGGCACTGAGAAACCAGAAAAGAATCAGGACTGGAGCCATGGCAAAAACCATCAGCAAGGCAATCAGTCTTTCCGAGATAAAAACCAGAAGATCATTTCGTTTTGGATCTGATTGCACAGACCAGATTCGGTTGAGTCCTCCACTTAAATGGGCAAAGATCGATGTAGAACCCAGCAGCATCATTCCAATACCAATTAAAGTAGTTCCTAACCCACCCTTTGCCAGGCTTGATTTGACTAAAATCTCCTGAAGCAAACGAGCACTCTCTTCACCAATATACCCTGAAACTTCGATTATTAATCGGGATCGCGCCGTTTGCTCACCTAACAAGATTCCAGTCACCCCCGTTACAATGAGCAGCAGGGGCGCTAACGACAACAAGGCATAGAATGCGAGGGCGGCAGAGCTTTTCAGACCTTCGGCACGAACCCACTGAAGAATGGCCTTTTTAAGGATTCTCCATCCCATATTTTCTCAAGCTATTTCATTTCGATATCAAATCCAAAACTCCTGACATGAAAAAGCCGCTTTAAAATGAAGCTTTGTAAATTTCTTCGGGTGCCTGTCTTTTCACCTAAATCCCAGATGAGCTATCTTTAAGGTCTCCATGACTCTCTCACGAGCTCGCACTATCTCTATATATTTCACAATCTTTGTTTTTCATTTTGTCTGCCTGTATCTTTTTGTCTCTTCCATGGGCTTTGCCAAAGACAGAAAAGAATCTCCTTCATCTCAAATTCTCTGTCCTCAACGAATCGAAATTCAGGGGATGGAAGAAATTCATTTCACCGATCTAGAGATGACGCTGGTCTGTGGCGATGAGGATGTAAAGGCTTGGCAGGAGATCCCATTCAATCAGGCACGCTATCATTTAAAGGTTTTCCTTCAGGACCGCGGCTTTTATCAGCCCGATTTTACTTTCGAAGAGAACCGTCTCAAAGTTCAACTCGGTCCACCCACTTCTCTTTCTCAGGTGGAAGTCCTGGCAGATCCGCCTTTTTGGGATATCCGTAAAAAAAGAAAAATTTTGGGTCAAAGGCTCACCCCTCGGCTGATCGATGAAGTTGAAAACTGGATCAAAGGACAACTCAAGACCCAGGGACACCCTTGTCCATCGCTATCATCTGAGGCGGACCCCATTCGTGGAACGCTCAAGATAGAATTGGAACGTGGCCCCAGGCAGCTTTTAAATTCGATTACCCAGGAATCAGTTCCAGGCCTGGGGGCAGGAACTCTGCGCCGCTACGATGCCTTTGAGTGGAATAAACCTTTTAACGAGAATTTACTCGAGCTCACCTCCAGACGTTTGCAACAGGAAGGCCTTTTTCAAAGCAGTCACTTTACCTGGTCGTGTCCAGGCAGTGGTTCTTTGATCGATCTTTTCCAGGAGATCATTCCTGGAAAACCACGGCTGTTCACCCTGGGGTTCGGTTTTGATACGCAGGAATATGGAATTCTGAAAGCCTCCTGGCGCCACAGCCGCTGGGGAAAAAAAGCATCTCAGCTCAATCTTAATTTTTATGGATCCTACCGTCAGCAGGATTTGAATTTAAGCTCGGATTGGTACGCCTTTGCTCCTCTCTCACGATGGTTTTTAAAACCAGACTTCAATGTCCATCACGAAAGAACCTCTCAGTTTCAATATCTCTCCTTGAGCTCTCAGATCTCGCTGTCTCACCGATACGACAACCAGACTCTGAGCCTGCAAAACAGGTTTGGACCTCATTTAAACTTCACGCGCACCTTTAAAGGGGCAGAGGAAAAATTCACTCATTTTTCAACCTTTCAATATGAGCTCAATCTTTCGAGCCATGATTGGGAATTTTGGCAGACAAATCCAAGGCAGGGTTCCCATCTGCATTTCATAGCGAACTTCGGTCATAAAAAAATATTTTCAGATATCACAGCGCAGCGCTTCAGTTTGAGCGGCCAGTATCTCTACAATTTAAAAGGATATGATCCTCCTCTTTTGATCTTTGGAGTTCGGGGTGGTTTTTACGGAACTTTCGTAAAGGACAACCCCCAAACCCTTGCCAAACTTCCTCCGAATTACCGATTTTATTTAGGTGGGACCCGCGATCTGCGTGGTTTTGGTTATCAGGAAATCCCTGCTGGTCCAGGAGCCTTGAGCGCGCTTTGGGCAGGAGGTGAGATCAGACTCTCAAATACCTTGCCGTTTTGGATCGAGCCGCTGATTTTTTTGGACGCAGGAATTTTGGGAGATCGGGCCTTTCATTTTCAACGCCCCCTTTATCTTTCTCCGGGAGGTGGTTTTCGAATTGCTTCTCCTATTGGAGTCTTTCGATTGAGTCTTGCAGAAGGCTTAAAGATAGGAAGGAAAAGTGATGGGGCCCAAAGCCACTTTCAGTTCTTGCTGAGCTATGGGGAGGAGTTTTGAAGATCTTTATTCGCATCCTCAAGGCATCTGCTATTTCACTGGCAATTGGTTTGTTTTTGATCTTCCTGGCCGGGGCCGTTCTTCTCAAATGGCCACAGCTTGTTCTGAACACCTCCTTTCTTTCTTCGGCCCTGCCCTGGATGGAGAGGCTGGGCATCAGACTTCACTATGAAGATGCGATGATTCAGATCCAGTCAAAGTCATGGTTTGATAAAGAATTTGATCTTCAGTTTAAAAATCTGTGTTTTCTTATTCTCAAAGATGGCTCTGAGGGCTGTATTGAACATTTTAAACTCGCAGGAGAAATTGCGGCTCGTGACTGGAGAATCGAGCTCATTTCGCTGGGCCCTGTTCAGATTCAGAATGCGACTTTAAGACTTTCAGCTCCCTTAAATAAATCTCGCACCTCTTTTTCTTTAAATCCAAACCTTCCCAAACTCATTCTGCCCTCCCTCTTGCAAAAGACCCATTTCAAACCTTTGGAAATTGAAATCAGAGAGATGAAGTATCCTCTCTCTCCAACCCGCTTCCTGACAGCAACCCTGCAAGCGGAGGCGATCCTCAATGAAATGAAAAAGCTGGAAGGAATTGAGATCAAAGCTCAACTCATAGATCCAGCCTCAATGAATAAAGGAAACCTGAATGCGAGACTGAGCAGTCCTTCTTATTTTCTAAAAAATGACTGGCATTTAAAAATCGATCTGAATGGAGTCTTTTCTCAAAATAAAGAATGCGCCGGTTTTTTCCATTTAGAGCCAAAAGAGGAAAATGAACTTGATTACGACACTCATCTGAATTGCAGGAGATCTGCAGAAAATCTGGATCTTCACCTCAACGGGAGATTTCTTAAAGGCAGGCTTGAGAATTCATTTTCAGGAAAGCTGGATGAGTTCGTGGCTTTTCTCCCTCCTGTCCATCTTGAGAATTGCACCCTGGATTTAATTCAAGAGGACCTTTCTTCTTCCAAAATGGAGCTTCGAGTGAATTGCCCGGTTTCAACCCGTTTATCTGATCTTAAACTTCCGGGTCCCGCATTTAAGCGACTTATCCAAACTCCCCTTCCAGTCGCGCTTCTCATCAGACTGAATTCTCAAGTCAGTTTTTTTCAAAAAACAGAACAACCTGTTCAGGGAACTTTGGAAATCAAAATGGATCCTGTTGATCAGAAATTGCTGAAAGCAAGTGGCAAAACGATAACATTATTTTCAGGAATTTCTTCTTCGTATCCCGAAGGATGGAAGGTTCAGACACAAGGCGATCTCTCACTCCGTCTGAAGAGTTTTTCAGAATGGGTGCGCGCACTGGATCAGACTGCGTTTGCGATTCCCGCTCCTTTGCGGATTTTGGAGGGAGAGATGGAATTTAAAATGAATGGAGATATTCATTTCATGCAGAATCAGGCCAGCTTCCCGCTTGAATTTGCAACCCATTTATCATCCGAAAAACAACGTCTTGAAACTCAAGGAAAAGGACAGTTCAATTTAAACTGGGGAAAAAATAAAACCCAAAAGCTTACAATGGAACTCATGCTTTCAGATCTTAAAATCGTTCTTCCCCCTGTAGGCATCGAAAACAGACTCCCTTCTTTGACCCTGGATCCGAGGATTAAAAAGCCCGGCATGAACAAACACCCTGAAACTTCTTCATCCTTCACCTATGATTTAAAAATTAAAACCCCACCCGAACACCCTGCTCTTCTGATTTCAAATTTGGTACCGGAAGGAATTCCTGTCGGGATGGATCTTCATTTAAAACCGGAAGGAGTCTTCGGAAATTTGAATCTTCAGAAAAGCCAAATGGAAGTTTTTCGAAGAAAGGCTCAGATTATCCATTTTGACTTGAATCTTTCGGATCCCGTCGAAAACAGTACTGTCGATGGTGAGCTTCAGGTGCGCTATGCGGATTATACAATTCACCTGATGCTTCAAGGTCCTGTGAACAAACCGGTTCTTCTAATGGAATCTGATCCTTATTTGAGTCGTGAAGATATCTTGTCGGTTTTGATCTACGGAAAAACTTTTATCGATTTGAACAGCGAAGAAAGTGACACCGTATCCAACACCTCCGCCGCTGTCATGGATCGTGCGTTAACCCTTGGATCTCTCTTTTTACTCTCAGGCTCTCCCATTCAAAGTGTGAGCTATAATCCTCAAACGAAAAATCTCTCGGCCAAAATCAGGCTCGCATCGGGAACCTCGTTGGATATCGGCACACGTTTGGGCCAAGGTGAACAGATTGGCCTTCAAAGACGACTCAATGGTAATTGGAGAATTCGTTCCTATTTTGAAAATGTTCAGAACACTGGGCAAAAAAAAGGCGGGGCCTTGCTGGAATGGGAAAAGCGCTATTAGCCATTTCTCAAATGAGATTGAGAATAAACTAAGGTGTTCCTGTTATATCTGATTTTATCGCAGGCAATACCGAGAAGATGGATGAGGATGAGGAAATCAGGAAATCACCCGATATTTTTTAAGCCGATGAATCAATGTCGTTCGCGCAACTCCCAACAATCGCGCCGTCTCTGAGATATTGCCTCGGGCCTTTCGAAAAGCCTCTCGAAGATTTTGCGCTTCTTCTGCCTGAATCTGGCTTTTCAGATTTTCCTCCTGAAAGATAACCTCATCAAGCACTTCGTGCTCCACAAAATACTCATCCAGATGAAGATTTAAATCTGAAGGTTCCAGAATGGATCCCGGAGCAAGAATCGTCGCCCGCTCAATGATGTTTTGCAACTCACGCACATTGCCCGGCCAATCGTAGTTTTTTAAAGTTTCAATCGCCTCAGAACTGAATTGAAGCTCACGTCCATTTGTTTTTGAATATTTTTTGAGGAAATACTCTGCAAGGGTGGGAATGTCTTCTTCCCGCTCACGCAGGGGAGGAAGAAGAATCGGAACCACATGAATCCTGAAGAAAAGATCCTGACGAAACCGATTTGCTCGAACTTCTTTCTCAAGATTTTTGTGCGTCGCACAGATCAGCCGAAAGCGCACGGGAATGTGCCGATTTCCACCCACGCGTTCAATCTCACGTTCCTGAAGAACCCGTAAAAGTCTCACCTGAACTTCTTCGGAAATCTCTCCAATTTCATCCAAAAACAGAGTTCCATTATGAGCCATTTCAAAACGCCCCATACGCGTTTCGCTCGCTCCGCTGAATGCCCCTTTTTCATGCCCAAACAGTTCGCTTTCTAAAATTCCACGGGCAAATGCAGCACAGTGAACAGGAATGAAGGGCCCATTTTTTTGCGGGCTATGCGCATGAATCCAGCGTGCCACCAATTCTTTACCGGTTCCTGTCTCCCCGTTCAAAAGGACAGTCGCTTCAGTCGGCGCGGCCCGCTTGAGATTTTCCATCACGGGTTTGAGACCAGAGGATGCTCCGATGAAATGCTCATAATCATAAATCTGATGAATTTCTTCCTGAAGGGAATCGATCCTGGAGGATTTTTCGATTAGCTCCTGAAGTTTCAGTGTGCGGGACTTGTAATCTTCAAAGTGTTTTTCAAGAATGGGCTTGAGCTCGCTTTTTCTCCAGGGTTTGACGATGTAGTCGTGCACATGACCTTTGTGGATGGCATCGAGAAGCATCTGGGTTTCGGTATAAGCGGTGAGAATGATCCGCAGGGACTGGGGTTTTAAAAGAATCAGCCGTTCGCACAACTCGATCCCCGTCATTCCCGGCATGCGTTGATCGGCGATGATCAGGGCAAAATCTTCTTTTTCAAGGATGCGCAAAGCCTCGTTTGCCGAAAGACTGGTGACGACCTTAAAATCCCTTCCGAAGGCTCGCCGAAAGGTTTCGAGATTGGAAGGTTCATCATCAATATAGAGAATGGAAGGCGAAAAGATCATATCGGTAGCTCTACGATGAATTCACTTCCTTTGCCTAATTCCGATTTCACTTCAATATGACCGCCATGGTTTCGGATCGTTTTGAGAACGAGCGACAATCCCAATCCTGTCCCCTTGCCCTGGGCCTTGGTTGTATAAAAGGGATCAAAGATACGTGACTGTTTTTCAGGTGAAATTCCTTCTCCCGTATCACGAACATGAATCTGAATTTTTGTGGCATTTAAATGCGTGATGATTTCAATCGCGCCTCTTTGAGGAATCGCATCCAGAGCGTTCGAGATGAGATTTACAAAAACCTGCCCCAGGGCGGCAGAAGATCCTGAAATTTTTGGGATGAGGCCATAATCCTTTTTAAGTTGAATCCCTTCTCTCCAGCTCGGTTTTAAAAAAGAAAGACTTTGATCGATCAGAAGATGGATGTCGATCTCATCTGCCATTTCAGATCCTGGATGAGAAAGAGAGCGGAAATGCCCGATGATCTCGCGTGCGCGCTGGGCGCCTTCTTCTATGGTATTCAGAAGCGAAGGAAGGTCCTCAAGAACTTCTCTTGTCCGTTCATCCTGACTCTGTGGAGATTCAAGAAGTCTCAAACGAAGGTGGTCAATGGATTCGCGTAAAGGCTCCAGATTCGAGTAGATAAAGGTAAGAGGATTATTAATCTCGTGAGCAAGTCCTGAAAACAAATTTCCCAGTGTTGCCATTTTTTCGATCTGAATCAGCTGAATCTGATTGCGGCGAAAACGTCCAAGACCTACCCCCAGCAAGAGAGCCAGGGGAAAAAAAAGGACAAAGGGAGCGGCGAGATTTAGCGGAAAAGAAACACCTCCCATAAAAATTCCGATCGTTGCCAAAAGGGGAACCGTGAAAGCGATCAGTTGTCCAAAAAAGATATGTCGGATGACGATACGATTCAGATCGAGCTGTGGCCGCCGAAGCGTCCAACCCATCGAGCTCAGCCAAAACAGATAGGCCGCAATGACATAAAAAACGACGAGATATTCAATTTTAATCCAGGCAGCGGGATGAGATTCGAACCAGTAAAGATAGGGAAAACCCAGAAAAAAACTCATGAGATAGGGAAGAAGATAAAAGCGGGCATGACGTGCAATCCAGACATTTTTCTCCGGAAAAAGCAGGGCAAAGTGAATCATCGTTGCCGGAATAAGAACAAACAAAGCGAGGTGAAGATACGAGAAAAAATACGTGAGATGAAATTCCGGGCTTAAGATGAGATACCCACCTACAAAAAGATGAAAGAAAAAAAGCGGAAGGCTCCCCGACTGATCCGACAGGGCCCAGCAAATTCCAGCCCCCAAAAAGACAAAACAAAGTCCAATGACCGCGGGAATCAGTACCACCAGAATGAAATCGCGAAAGGAAAAGAAACTGGAGGGTCGATTGGGATCCAAGTCAGATACCGCAGAAATGCCCGGAACCTGCATGTGGTAAATGAAACCCTTTTCAGGGCCCGTCCAGCCTGGAACATAAAAGGCACCCACCACCTGATTTTTGAAAGACAGATACCCTTTAAATGGCTTGCCAACTTTTTCGTATGTAAGCTGTAAAGTTGCAGCAAACAGAAAAAGAGTCAGACAGATTCCCACCAGCAAGGTCAGGTTCAGCTTCATCAAAATCTCCTACAGATTCTGACAGAAAAGTCATTGATTCGTCTTTGAGCTTACCATAGAAGAAGCCCGGTCACTTTCCAGGATCTCTACAAGAAGTGTTATCGCTCTCATTTGAAGGCGTTGTCTGCCCTGAATACTGTTTAAAATATTAAACGGATGCCATGCTGCATTCCAATTCTTTCACTTTCATCATGAGGAGATGTTCCGTGTCCAAAACAATTGATCGACTAAGTATTCTTCTTACCTTTCTTCTTTGCGGCCAATGGATATTTTTCAAGATCACCGGATCCCATCTCCATACGCCGTGGAATGCCATCCTCCCTGGATTTGCCATTTTTGGTGCCGCTTACATCCTATCCTGGGGAGCGGAATTGGCCCAACTCGAAATTCCCCGATCCTTTGCCATTGCCTTTCTTGCCCTGGTTGCCGTCCTTCCTGAATATGCTGTCGACATGCATTTTGCCTGGAAAGCCGGAACCGAACCCGAGTACATCCACTATGCCACAGCAAACATGACAGGCTCAAACCGTCTTCTCATTGGATTTGGATGGGCTGCAGTCGTTTTTGCCTATTTCATTCGCTCCAAACGGGGAGAGGTCACACTCCACCCCGAAAATCGCACTGAGCTTTTTGCCCTGATTCTGGCAACCTTGTACTGTTTTATAATTCCTCTCAAAGGATCTTTAACCTGGATAGACTCCGTCGTTCTGTTCGGAATTTTTGCCTGGTACATCCGACGCATGATGCGGTCAAAGCACGAAGAGCCTGAAATTGAAGGACCCATCGTTGAAATCGTTTCGTGGCCACGTTCATACCGGGCAATGATCACCCTCTTCTTTTTCATCTTTGCCGGATATGTCATTTTTATTTCAGCAGAACCTTTCGCAGAGGGAATTCTGGAAATCGGGCGTCAATGGGAAATCGAAGAGTTTATCCTCGTGCAATGGCTTGCACCGCTTGCCTCTGAAGCTCCTGAGTTTATTGTCGCCATCCTCTTTGCCTGGCGCTTAAAACCGACAGTAAGTCTGGAAACACTCGTTTCCTCCAAGGTGAACCAGTGGACCCTCCTCGTGGGAATGCTCCCTTTAGTCTACAACCTGTCCCTGGGACGTTTTGCTCCAATGACAATGGACGATCGAC
>JBPOIC010000033.1:0-76711 GCA_052034865.1 Myxococcota bacterium
TATATTCAAGATCTCAAAAAACATTTTCAAGAGAACAAGCCCATCGAGTGGATCAAGGTCCATGATCAACCGGACTTTGTATTCTTCAATCACAAACGCCATGTCACGTTACAGTCTGAGGACTTTCCGCAAGGAGTCCCTTGCGAAACTTGTCATGGAGATGTGAAAAAGATGGATCGAATCGAGCAGGTCAAAACCCTCAACATGGGATTTTGTGTCGATTGTCATAAGCAGAACAAGGCACCTCTGCAGTGCTACACCTGCCATCATTAAAATTGAAGCATGAAGGGTGAACAGTGAAGAGCAAAAATCAACATCCTAAATATTGGGGTAGTCTGGAAGAGTTGGATAAAACACCGGCCTTTGTAGAAAGCCAGGGCAAGGAGTGGGTTTCTCCACCGGTTGAGCATGACCTGAAGGGTATCCAGCGCCGTGACTTTCTGAAAATCATGGGTGCGAGCATGTTGTTTGCTACGACAGCTTGCTATCGTCGTCCTGTTGAAAAGATCATCCCATATGTGAACCGGCCTGAAGAAATTACTCCAGGGATTTCGACCTGGTATGCATCTCAGTGCGGAGAGTGCTCTGCGGGTTGTGGTATTTTGATCAAAACTCGAGAAGGGAGACCGCTTAAGTTAGAAGGAAATCCTGCGCATCCGATGAGTGAAGGGGGACTTTGTGCTCGCGGGCAAGCCTCCATTCTGAATCTTTACGATCCAGACCGTTTAAAAGGGGTTGTGACCATTTCCCGATCCAGTGGTTATAAAAAAGATGGAGCGTGGAAAGAGGCGGATGCTAAAATTCAAGAAGTACTCACTCAGACAAAAGCAAAAGGTGGGAAAGTTCGCATTCTGACGGGTGCAATCAATAGTCCTTCCACACGACAGCTCATTGGCGATTTTCTCGCTCAATATCCGGAAGGAAAACATGTTTCATTCGAAGGGGTTTCTCCCGAAGAGATTGCTCTTGCGCAAGAGCTTTCCTATGGTCAAGGTCTAACTCCCCGATACCGCTTTGATCAGGCTAAAATGGTGGTTTCTTTTGGAGCTGATTTCCTGGGAACCTATCTCTCTCCTGTTGAATTTTCCAAAAAATTTTCCAAATCCAAAAAGGTCGAATCGGGGACTGTTTCCCGCTTTGTTTGCTTTGAATCCGCCCTTTCTCTTACCGGAACCAATGCAGATGAATACTTTCCATTAAAAGCCGGTGATGAGTTGAAAGTCGCTTTGGCTCTCGCTCACCAACTGGTTGTGGTAGATCATTTGTCCTCTGATTCTGAAATTGCTAGCGTCTTAAATCCCTATTCCATTGATTCGGTTGCTGAAGAGTTGGGAGTTCCTTCCGACAAATTGCGGGCGGTAGCTCGGGGTCTGATAGAAAATAAGCGCCAGGGACTTGTGTTGGGTGGAGCAGTTCGTGGAAAAAATTCGGTGGCCTTGCAGGTGGTGGTCAATTTGCTGAACTCCATTTTGGAAAACGATGGGGCGACAGTGGATTATGAAATTTCTCCTTCCTTGCAAGCTCAAAGCTCGTACGCGGATCTGCTTTCTTTGATCGATGAAATGAATCAGGGTAAGGTAGACGTTCTTCTTATTTATAAAACCAATCCTGTCTTTCAGCTTCCAAACAGTTTAGGTTTTGCTTCCGCCTTGAAAAAGGTTTCGTTTATCGTCGGTATTTCGGATCGTGTGGATGAGACTGCAAGGCTCTGTGATCTGGTCTGTCCCGATTCTCATTATCTGGAAGCCTGGAATGATGTGAGTTCTCAAAAAGGGCTATACGGAATTTCTCAACCTGCAATCAATCCTCTCTATGAAACCCGTGCTTTTCAGGATTCCCTGATTACGTGGGGGGCACTTCCCGCAAAATCCTGGCATGAGTACTTAAAGGCTCAATGGGGAGATAAAGTTCAAAAAGCGGTGGGTGATACTCAGCCATTTGAGGTTTTCTGGGAGCAGGCGCTTAAAAAAGGTTTTGTAGATGTCAATGCTGGCAAGCGTGAAGCTGCCAGCGCCTCCAGGTCTTTTAAATCTGTGGCTCTCAAACAGATTGAGGGGTTAGCCGATAAATCAGAAGGACTGAGTCTGGCACTGTATCCGTCGATAGCTCTTTATGATGGGCGCTCCGCCAACAACCCCTGGTTATTGGAACTTCCGGATCCTGTCTCCAAGGTAACCTGGGAGAACTACCTTTCAATTTCTCCTGAGTTAGCCGATGAGTTGAATATTCCGTTAACCAATGAGGGAGAGATTCTGCGAGTAGAAGCAGGAGAAAAAGTCCTGGAACTCCCAGTCCATATTCAACCTAAGTTACATGCCAAGTCCGTGATGGTTGCGATGGGTTATGGTCGCTCTGAGGTCGGCGTGGTGGGGTATCATATTGGCGTAGATGTGGCGGGTCTTCAAAAAGCCGATTCCAATCGAATCGAATGGTCGGGAATTCCTGTGAAGCTCACAAAGACAGGAAAGAAGACCACCTTGGCGATTACCCAGGGTCATCATACGATTAATGACGGCTCCCATGATCGTCCGATTATTAAAGAGTCGACTTTGGCTGCCTATCTTCATCCAGAAGAAAGTCATTCTGAAGGCCATGGAGAAGGGCACGGAAAAGGTGGACATCCTGAAGAAGAGCCTACCCTCTGGCCTGCTCATAAATATGAGGGATATCGCTGGGGAATGGCAATAGATTTGACTTCATGTACAGGATGCAGCGCTTGTGTGATCGCGTGTCAGTCTGAAAATAATATTCCTGTGGTGGGAAAAGAACAAGTCATTCATGGTCGTGAAATGCACTGGATTCGTATCGATCGCTACTACTCAGAAGAAAGAGGAAATCCAAAAGTGGTGCATCAGCCCATGTTGTGCCAGCACTGTGAGAATGCGCCCTGTGAAACGGTTTGTCCGACTTTGGCAACGGTCCACGATGACGAAGGGCTGAACATGATGGTTTACAATCGTTGTGTCGGAACCCGTTACTGCTCCAATAACTGTCCTTACAAAGTCCGCCGATTCAATTTCTTCGATTACTATCAAAACGAACAATACAAAAAATTTAATAACGTTGAACCGATGAATCTTGCGATGAATCCAGATATCAGCGTGCGTAGTCGAGGTATCATGGAGAAATGCACCTTCTGCATGCAGAGAATCGCAGAAGGGAAAGATCATGCAAAAGATGAAAGCCGTCGAGTGATCGATGGAGAGGTTAAGACAGCCTGTCAGCAAAGCTGTCCTTCTGATGCCATCGTGTTTGGGGATGTGAATGATCCAAAATCGCACATTTCTGAAATCCGGAAGTTAAAACGCGGCTTTTACGTTCTGGAAGATTTGAATGTGAAGCCTCAGGTTACTTACCTGGGCAAGGTGAGAAATTTGCCCGAGAAGGCCTAAACTTTCCGTTTTGTTTCCTCGAATCCTATTTAAATGAGGAATCCTTGGGATTACTTATGAATGTGGCAACAAATAAATTGGCAGTAGAGCCCCTGATTACGACTCAAAAGGAGTATGTCGATGTCAATAATGACGTTTGTACTCCTCTAGAATCCTTTCCAACCAAGCTTTGGTATACCGCCTTTGGAATTTCATTCCTCTTGTTTTTGTTAGGGGTTTACACCATCGGGAAAGTGATCGCTGAGGGCATTGGGTTGTGGGATCTTCGTGTTCCAGTGGGTTGGGGGGTTGATATCACGACCTTCGTTTTCTGGATTGGTATTGGTCATGCGGGTACCCTCATTTCTGCAATCCTTCTTCTTTTTAGACAAAGATGGCGCACTTCCATCAATCGCGCCGCAGAAGCGATGACGATTTTTGCAGTTATGACAGCGGGTATTTTTCCTCTCATCCACACAGGTCGTCCCTGGTATGCAATCTTTTGGCTCTTTCCTTATCCGAATCAACGCGGGCTTTGGGTCAACTTTAAATCACCTCTGGTTTGGGACGTCTTTGCGGTCTCGACTTATCTAACCATTTCACTAGTGTTTTGGTACCTGGGATTGATTCCTGATATCGCTTCAGTGAGAGACCGGGCCAAAAACAAAGTACGCAAATTCATTTATACAATCCTTTCTTTTGGTTGGAGAGGTTCTGCTCGGCACTGGAACCACTACGAAATTGTCAGTCTGATTTTGGCAGGACTCAGCACTCCACTCGTCCTTTCGGTTCATACTATTGTCAGTTTTGACTTCGCTGTTTCTGTCTTACCCGGATGGCATACGACGATCTTTCCACCTTACTTTGTTGCGGGAGCCATCTTCTCCGGGTTCGCAATGGTCGTCACCCTTTTGGTAATAGCCAGTGAGGTTTTTAATTTAAAAGATTACATTACCATGAAGCATCTGGAGAACATGAATAAGGTCATGCTCCTCACCGCAATGATGGTTGGATATGCTTATATCATTGAATTCTTCATGGCCTGGTACAGCGGTAATATTTACGAAAACTTCATTTTTAAAAATAGGGCTTTTGGTCCTTATGCCTGGGCTTACTGGACCATGATGAGCTGTAACGTTATTACTCCACAGATCTTCTGGTTTAAAAAACTTCGACGTAACATCAAGGTGATGTTTGTTGCATCGATTCTCATCAACGTTGGTATGTGGTTTGAACGTTTTGTGATTATTACAACATCCCTCCACCGAGATTTCTTAACATCAAGCTGGGACTATTATTTTCCTTCATTCTATGAATGGGGAATGTTGATCGGAAGTTTTGGGATGTTCTTAATGTTCTTCCTGATCTTCTGTCGCGTGTTGCCGACGATCGCGATGTTCGAAGTGAAATCGATCATGCCTCTTCCGAAGCGAAAATAGGTTGTCAAGAGCACAAACTAAGGTTTGATTATGTCATCAAAACAAGAACAGGGTTTGCTTGGAATTTTTACCCATCCACACGATCTCGTGGATGCGATTGAGAAAGTGCGCCAGAAACTGAAGATAAAAAATCTGGATGCCTTTACTCCTTTTCCCTTGCACGAGGTCATTCATGCCCTCGGAATTAAAAGATCAAAAATTCCCTTTGTGACCTTACTGATGGGTCTTATTGGAATGATTCTCGGTTTTGGATTCCAAAGCTGGACGATGGCGATCGACTGGCCAATCAATATCGGAGGAAAGCCCTATATCTCATGGCCTGCCTTCATTCCGATTACTTTTGAGTTGACGATTCTTATCGGAGGACTGTCGACCGTCGCGAGTCTGTTTTTTCTTTGCCGTCTTCCTAACAGAAAAAAGCCATCAATGGATTTAAGCTTAACCGATAACCGATTTGGTCTGTTTGTGGATCAAGATGATCCGCATTTTAGTGCAGACGAGATTACGAAGATCTTAAAGGAATGCAATGTTCAGGAAATCAAAAACATCTAAAACCTACAGAGCCTTTGGGAAAGCTGCGTTTTTGTTTTCCCTGGTGATGCTCAGCGCTTGTACAGACCGTTCCAAGCCAACCTGGGAGTACATGCCGAACATGACGGATTCATTCGCAGTGAAGGCTCAAAAGCAGCCCATGCGAACTCCTCCTCCCGGCACTGTTCCAGTCAATTTTGATGCTTACAAATACAGTCAGGACCAGGGTGATCTAGCTGGTGCTGAACTAACAAATCCATTGGCGCCTGAGGCTCCTGTTTTTGCGAGAGGCGAAAAGCAGTTCAATACCTACTGCATTGTCTGCCACGGTCCTAAAGGTCAGGGAGACGGTTTTATTATTCCGAAGTTTCCAAGACCTCCTGCACTCGATTCCGATAAGGTTCGAAACTGGACGGATGGTAGAATCTATCATGTGATTTCGACAGGGCAGAATTTAATGAGTTCCTACGCCAGCCAGATCAAACCCTATGATCGCTGGGCCATCATCCACTATATACGTGCCCTTCAGCGTGCATCGCGTCCGACTGCACAAGATGTTGAAGCAATGAAAAAGGCTCTTAAAGAAGGAAATGTGTTATGAGCGAAATGACGATTCCCGTTCCCAAATCATTCTCAGGTTGGGGAAAAGCTAGAGGGTTATTCGTATTGATGATCCTGGCAGGGGTGGCTACCTTTGTCTACGGAATGGGAATAGATTCCCATCGAATCTGGGTAAATTTCCTTCTCAATTATTTTTATTGGCTAAGTATTGCGTTGGCAGGTGTATTCTTCGCAGCCCTTCAGCATTTGACCGGTTCGTATTGGAGCACAACAGTTCGACGAATCGGAGAGGTCTTTATTGCCTATCTTCCTGTATCGCTACTTTTGGGAATCGTTCTATATTTTGGTCTGGGAGATTTGCTGGTATGGTTTCACCCCGATCAGGTTGCAAATGACCCCTTACTCCAATCCAAATCAGCCTACCTGAATCCATCTTTTTTTATTTTCAGGCACTTTGCCCTCTATGTGCTTGTATTGGTAATGGGCGGATGGATGGTCAAAAACTCGCTTCGACAGGATCAAAATGGTAATCCCAAACTCACCCTGTTAAACGTTAAGATTTCTGCCCCCTTCATGTTCTTTTTTGGCTGGCTATTTACCTTTGCAAGCTTTGATTTGATCATGTCTTTGACTCCGCACTGGTTTAGCACGATTTTTGGAGTCTACTGCTGGGCCGGGCTTTTCTACAGCGGTCTTGCCATGATTACGTTGTGGGTGGTTCTGATTAAAAAAGAAGGTCCCCTGGCTCCTTTCGTAACAGCCGATCATCTTCACGATCTCGGCAAATTAATGTTTGCCTTCATGGTTTTTTGGGCCTACATCGGTTTTTCTCAATTTGTTCTGATATGGTATGCCAATCAGCCTGAGGAGGTTGTTTACTATTTAGATCGCATGCATGGATGGTCTGGAGTCTCGATTGCGCTTGCCCTCGGTAAATTCGTTATTCCATTTTTTCTTCTTTTGTCGCGTCCAGCCAAAAGAAATGAAAATTTTCTCATTTTTATGTCTTTTTGGTTTTTGGCCGCACAATGGCTTGATCTTTACTGGATGATTTTCCCAAAGTTTTATCCTGAAGCTCCTGTTTTTGGCTGGATGGAAGTAGGGTTGTTTGCTGGATTCGCAGGTCTGTTCTTTTTAACTGTTGGATCTTACTTAAGTCGTGTCAGTGTGGTCGCCATTCGTGACCCGAGAATAGAAGAAGCATTGCATCATCACCAGTAATTGCTTAAATCATACGGTTATGCAGTATTCGAAAATGGTGTTGAGGCACTTATTTACTTTTTTCTTTTTTATCTTTGGAGTCGTTCTCTCAAATGTTTGCTGGTCAGCAGAATCTCTTCCTCCTGAAATGGAAGGGGTTGGTGTCCAGGAGCATCTTGGGGTGGCTGTATCCAAGGACCTATCCTTCGTTGACGAAACCGGTCAAACGGTTTCCCTGCAAAACTACCTGGATGACAAACGTCCCGTCATCTTGACTCTTGTCTACTATAGCTGTCCCAATCTATGTAATTTTTTGCTCAATGGATTGACGGATACCCTTCGCCAAATCCCTTGGGAAATTGGACAGCAGTTTCAGATCGTAACGATCAGTATCGACCCTACAGAAAATTCCGTTTTGGCCGCAAAAAAGAAACAAACTTATTTGAAATCTTACGGAAGGCAGAATCCAGCAATAGAGAACGGCTGGCACTTTCTCACAGGAAGTGCAGAGAATATTCAGAAAATCGCTCAGGAAGTGGGTTTTGAGTATCGGTATGACACCGAGCAAAAACAGTATGCGCACTCGGCTGTGATGGTAGTCTTGTCTCCAAAAGGTCAGGTCAGTAGGTATCTTTATGGAATTACCTTTGATCCTTTTGATTTAAAAATGTCTTTATTAGAGGCCTCTCAGGGGAAGGTTGGATCTATAACCGAGCGTTTTTTACTCTATTGTTACCATTATGATCCAAAAGGAAAAAAATACGCCCTGATGGCAGTACGTATTTTGCGATACGGAGCCGGATTAACGATTATCGCTCTGATTGCCTTCGTTTATTTTTTATCGAGAAAAAAAGATCCGATGCATGGATCCGCATCGGATTAGTGAATTGTCACTACTTATCCGATGAGGTTTATGCATGTTCGAAATTCTCGCTTTTCAACTTCCTCAGGCCTCCGAGGTCGCCAAACAGGTCGATCAACTCTTCAGCTTCCTGTCTATAGGCAGCGCGATCAGTTTTACCGCAGTCATAGGTGCCATTCTCTTTTTTATTATCAAATATCATCGCTCGAAAACCGATCCTGAAAAAACACCGAACATCGAAGGAAACCCTATTTTGGAAGGGACTGTTGTTACAGGCCTCTTTCTGGTCTTTATGGCTGTATTTTATTGGGGATGGGTCCTCTATGGAAATATGAGGACTGTTTCTCCAGATGCCCTGGAGATCAATGTTTTGGCCCAAAAATGGAGATGGGATGCCCAATATACCAATGGTCGCAATATGGAGAACGGGGTTCTGGTCGTTCCAAAGGATCGCAACGTCAAGTTGATCCTCACTTCAAAAGATGTCCTTCATAGTTTTTATATCCCTGAAATGCGCATCAAGCAGGATGCCATTCCCAATAGCTTTAGCTACCTATCCTTTACTCCAAATTTAACCGGCGATTTTCACGTCACCTGTGCCGAGTTCTGTGGAACCGATCACTCCAACATGATGCTCATCCTCCGTGTGCTGGAATCCAAAGATTACGAAGCCTGGCAAAAAAGATGGGAATGGGAAACACGGTTGGGAGTTACTGCATCCTCTTCTGCCAAAAGTGTTTCAGACGGATCCTCCGCTTCCGGAATAGCCTCTCCCAGTAAAACACTCGCTGAGATGGGGAAGGAAGTATTTAACAAAAAAGCCTGCGCCAGTTGCCATACCGTCACTGGAGCTCCCTTGGTGGGACCTGGTTTAAAAGGAATTTTTGGCCATGAGGTGGAGATGGCGAATGGAGATAAAGTGAACGTGGATGAGAATTATATCCGTGAGTCTCTCATGGTACCTTCCGCGAAGGTGGTAAAAGGATTTTCCCCCGTGATGCCGACGTTTAAAGGAACCATCTCCGATGAAGAAGTAAATCAGCTTATTGCCTATATTAAAAGTCTATAGTCTGAAATTTCAATGTCTCTGGTTTCTTAAACAGTAAATCCGAATAGAATCTTGAGAAAAAAATATCCAACCGATAGCTGGGATCAAAAAAATCCCTGACGATTAAAGGAGTTTTCACATGGCTCAGTCCGCCGCAGCGACTCACACATCCATTCCTGAGGATGGAAATTTTCTTGAGAAAAAAGGAATTTTATCCTGGCTGCTCACCGTCGATCATAAACGCATTGGCCTTATGTATCTGGGAACCACGATGTTCTTTCTATTGGTCGGGGGAGTGCTTGCCTTGCTCGTTCGCCTGGAACTTTTTTCTCCAGGAAAAACCCTCGTCGATGCCGATACCTATAACCGTATTTTCACCCTGCATGGGGCTATCATGATCTTCATGTTTCTCATTCCCGTCATTCCAGCGGGTCTGGGAAATTTCTTTTTGCCTATTTTACTCGGCACCAGAGATGTTGCCTTTCCCAAATTAAATTTGGCCAGTTATTACGTCTTTATTGCTGGGGCGGCTTTAGCCCTGATCTCTCTTTATTTTGGTGCGGTCGATACCGGTTGGACTTTTTATACGCCCTACAGCATTGAATCGGCAAATGCCGTCACTATGGTGAGTTTTGCCGTTTTTATCATGGGTTTCTCATCGATCCTCACGGGTTTGAATTTTATTGTTACCGTTCATAAACTCCGCGCCCCAGGGATGACCTTTCACAAGATGCCTTTGTTTCTTTGGGCCCTGTATGCGACCTCCATCATCCAGATTTTAGCAACGCCCGTCATTGGACTCACCATGGTCCTTCTTGCCATGGAACGCATTTTCAAGATTGGATTTTTTGATCCGGCCCTGGGAGGCGATCCCGTTTTATTCCAGCATTTCTTCTGGTTCTATTCGCATCCAGCCGTCTACATCATGATCGTGCCAGGCATGGGCGTGATCAGCGAAGTCATTGCTGTGTTTTCCCGTAAAAAGATCTTCGGATACACGGCCATTGCCTATTCCAGCTTAGGCATAGCCTTTGTGGGCTTTCTTTCCTGGGGACATCACATGTTCGTCAGTGGTCAATCCATGACAGCGAATTATCTTTTTTCGATTCTTACGATGCTCATCGGTGTGCCAACGGCGATCAAGATCCTTAACTGGACAGCAACGATGTACAAAGGCTCGATCTCTCTCAAAACTCCAATGCTTTATGCGCTAAGTTTTCTATTTCTTTTTACCATTGGAGGTTTGACTGGAATTTTCCTCGCCTCCCTGGGAACCGATATCCACTTAACGGATACCTACTTTGTCGTCGCTCACTTCCACTATGTCATGGTCGGCGGAAATCTGATCGCCTTTCTGGCGGGTCTGCATTACTGGTGGCCCAAGATGGTCGGAAAAATGTATTCCGAATGCCTGGCCAAAATTTCCTGTGCTTCAATTTTCGTGGGATTCAATTTAACCTTCTTTCCCCAGTTTATCCTGGGAAGTCAGGGGATGCCTCGCCGCTATTACAATTACCTTCCGGAATATACGACCTTAAACCGCGTTTCGACGGTAGGTTCCTGGTTTATTGGCTTAGGAATTCTTCTGATCGTGTTTTATCTTCTGCACTCCCTGTTTAAGGGAAAAAAGGCCGATGCCAATCCTTGGGGAGGAAAAACTCTCGAATGGCAGCTTCCTTCACCACCCATCACACATAATTTCGAAACGATTCCTCGCATTACAGCAGGCCCTTATGAGTATGGCGTTGGGCATGAACATACATCCTCTTAAAGAACTTAAGATTACGATTCATCCTGAAGGTTATTTCATAAAGGAATTTTATGTCAGATCACGTTCTTGCAGGTGGACACGTTGTCCCCCACCATTTTGATAGCGCGGAGCAGGCCTACGAATCCTCCAAACTGGGTGTCTGGATTTTTCTGGTCACTGAAATCCTTTTGTTTGGTGGGCTTTTCGTTGCCTACATTGTTTTCAGGGCCCTTTATCCCGAGACCTTCCATGCAGCGAGCCTTCACTTAAACAAACAGATGGGAGCGATAAATACGATTGTCCTCATCTGCAGCAGCTTCTCCATGGCGATGGCGGTTCAAAAAACAAAAGAAAATAAAAACAAGACAGCAGTCTTGCTTTTGTTTTTTACCCTGGTTTGTGCTGCAACCTTCATGTGCGTGAAGTATTTTGAGTACAGCCATAAAATTCACGATGGACTTTTGCCGGGTGGGCTTTTCATTCATGAGATGAAAGGGGAGTTTCCCAAAGCTCCGCTTTTTTTCTCACTCTATTTCATGATGACAGGCCTTCATGGCTTTCATGTCCTGATCGGTATGGGATTGATTGCCTGGGTTCTGATTCGATCCTCACAAAAAAAATATGGCAACGAATATTACACTCCCGTCGAGCTGACTGGAATTTACTGGCACCTGGTGGATCTGGTTTGGATATACCTCTTTCCGCTCCTTTATTTGATTGGATAGAATTTCTGATAACCTCATGGGGCTTTCAATACGATCCTTAAGGAACAAATTATGAGTCAAAACAGGAAACACGAATTTCATAGTCATTCAAAATCCTATATTGCCGTTTGGATTTCATTGATGATTCTGACGCTCATTACTGTCGTGAGTTCGGATATCAATTTTGGCACTTGGAACATTGTTATCGCGATGCTCATTGCTTCGATCAAGGCAAGTCTGGTCGCGCTTTTCTTTATGCACTTAAAAGACGATAACAAGCTCAACCAGGTTGCATTTGTAACTTCGTTTATTTTTCTAGCCGTCTTTGTCGGCCTGACTGCGAGCGATCTGTTGACTCGTGGAACTCCTTTGGCCCAGGCCAAAGTGGTTGCCGTGGAGGCGCCCGCTGGAAACCAGGTCCAGCTGATGAAAGAGCTCAGCCAGGCAACTCCCGAGCTTTTGGCTCACGGTAAAAAAGTTTTTTCAACCCAGTGTGTGGCCTGCCATGGGACAATCGGATTGGGTGACGGTGCCGCCGCAGCGAGCATGAATCCAAAACCCAGAAATTTCACTGCCTTGGAAGGTTGGAAGAAGGGACGTGCTCCCTCCCAGATTTATAATTCAATTACCAAGGGCATTGAAAATCCAGGCGGATCTTCAATGCCTGCCTTTGCTTCCTTCCCGCCTAAAGACCGTTGGTCTTTGGCCCATTATGTCAGTTCACTTTCTCCTTCTCCCGTAGCGGACACCTCTCAAACCCTCGAGACGATTGGAATCAAAGAGGGGGAAGATTTGTCCAATTCCACAGCACAGGCAAATGTTGAAATCCCCATCAGTTTTGCCATTCAGCGGCTGATTGAAGAAGGAAGGAAAAAATAAAATTTTTCCTTTTCCCTGATTCATCCGTCTCCGGTTTTTTTTCCGCATGTCCTCACGATTGATCCATTGCATGAGTCTGGTAGCTACAACCCTCGCCTTTTGTGTCGTGGTGTTGGGGGCTTATGTGCGCCTTTCCAATGCCGGCCTGGGATGTCCTGATTGGCCAGGTTGTTATGGGCATTATACACCTCCAGCTCCCGAGCAGGCCCTGGCGCATTCTCCACATTTAATCCTCGAGCCACACAAGGCCTGGAAGGAAATGACGCATCGTTACCTCGCAGCCTCACTGGGACTTTTGATTTTAAGCCTGGCTCTTGTATCATCCTTTCAAAAGCAGACGGATAAACGCTTTCCTCGCTGGATGCCCTGGCTTTTGGTGTTGATAGTGATTTTTCAGGCGATGCTTGGACGCTGGACGGTTACTTTGAAACTTCATCCCTTTGTGGTGATGAGTCATTTGGTGGGAGGTTTTTCAACCTTTTGTCTTCTCGGATGGATGACGTTCAGGGGAAAGAATTTGTCGCAGCCCATTCCAAATCTCAGAGGGAAAGTGCAACTTGGTTTTTTTGTCCTTCTCATTCAGATCCTTTTGGGAGGATGGATGAGTGCGAACTATGCATCCCTTGCCTGTCCTGACTTTCCTACCTGTCAGTCACATTGGCTTCCTCCTCTACATTTTAAGGAGGCGTTCAATCTCTGGAGGGATTTCGGACAAAATTATGAAGGAGGAGTTTTGGGGAATGAAGCCCGGGCGACCATTCACTATCTGCACCGACTTATGGCAGGCGTTGTTTTTATTTACCTTGGATCTCTCTCAATTCAGATTTTGAGAAAACGCCTCCCTTCACCTGTTTCGCGGCTTGGCTGGACTCTACTGTTATTGCTTTTGGTGCAGGTTGCCCTAGGAATTTCAAATGTCCTTTTTCAGCTTCCCATCCAGGTTGCCGTTGCCCACAACGGGGGTGCTGCCCTGCTGATGTTGACACTAGCAGGGCTCTGGAAATCTGCAGAAATAGAAGATTCAGGATCCTCCCTGCACCTTTTAAAAGGTGCTTTAACAGGAAATTCTCATGTTTGATTATTTGCAGCTCACCAAACCGCGTATCAGTCTTTTGTTTGCCATCACAGGGCTCACTGTCTTGTTGATGGAGCGGGCGATCATTCAGGACACGTCTCGGATTGTACTTCTTGTAATCGCCATCTTTATGACTGGCGGATCCGCCAATGCCCTCAATCAGTATTTTGAGCGTGATCGCGACAAGCTCATGGCCCGAACGGCAAAAAAACGCCCTTTGCCCTCCGGAAGAATGAAGCCCTTGCATGCTTTAATTTTCAGTCTCGCTTTGGGAGGTGGGGGAGTCATGACTCTCTGGTATTTGGGGCATCCGCTAGCTTTTGTTTTTGGCCTGGGCACTATTCTTTTCTACAGCTTTTTTTATACGCTCTATTTAAAACCGCGGACGCCCTATAACATTGTGATTGGTGGTGTTCCAGGAGCGATGGGCCCTCTGATTGCGTATGCCGCAATAAAAGGAGGAGTGGGATGGGCGCCTCTGATTCTCTTTTTGATTGTCTTTTTCTGGACCCCTCCGCATTTCTGGGCCCTGGCACTTTGCTGTAAAGAAGATTACGCCAAGGTGGGAATTCCAATGCTTCCTTTGGTAGAAGGTGATGCATCCACTCGAAAGCAGATCCTGTATTACTCCTTCACTTTGCTTCCTTTGTCCCTTGCACTTTATTGGATGAAGTCCTTTGGGCTTTTCTATCTTGTTTCAGCATCTCTTCTAGGCATTCTTTTCATTTTAGGCGCGATCCATTTGAATTTGCAAAAAACCATTCGGAGTTATTGGCAATTTTTTGGTTATTCGATTCTTTATTTGCTGCTACTTTTTGTTTCGATGATGGTGGACACCTTGTTGTAAGAGGGCGGGTTTCAGAATGAAGAAATAAACTTAAAAAAGAAAACGTTCACTTCCCATAAAATCTGTTTGCTTCAGAATAAACTCCAGGAAATTCTACAAAAACATCCGGATACATATCGTGATAATGTCTGGCAGGCGTTACTTTTACCTCAACTAAAACTGTTGATCGATTGAGAAGGGTTTTGACCTGCGGCCGAAAATTTAATTTTTACAAAGCACTAAACTGAGTTTCCTGGGAAACTCATTCCTGCTTGCAAAGAATTTTACTGACTCCCCTTCCTTCTATTTTAATTCCCCACAAAAATCAGATCATTCCTTCTGAGATTGGGTGCGAATTTAAGCTTTTAAAAGAATGAAGAATATCCAATCATAAAAAAAGGGACGGTTGAATCAACCGTCCCTGATATCAGGATTTTCACATTGTAATGTCGCTTGCCGGGCTTATTCTTTTGATTCTGTAAACTCCGCATCCACTACATTATCCTGCTTTTTCTCTTCCTGTTTGGGGGCTTCACCCGAAGCTCCCGCTTCTGGTTGTGGACCTTGAGCGCCAGCGGCCTTGTAAAGGACTTCGGCCATTTTATGAGAGACTTGAGTGAGAGCTTCAGAGTCGGCCTTGATGCGATCTATGTTTCCTGATTCAATCGATTTTTTCAAGGTCTCCACGGCTTCTTCTACCTTCTTGGCTTCATCCGCAGGAATCTTGTCTTTGTTTTCCTTCAAAAGTTTTTCGGTTGAATAAACCATCGAATCGGCCTGGTTGCGCACTTCGATTTCTTCACGTTTTTTCTTATCTTCGGCCTCATGCGACTGGGCTTCTTTCACCAGCTTGTCGATGTCATCCTTGGAAAGCCCGCTGCTGGCGGTAATCGTAATGTGCTGCTCTTTGTTGGTCGCTTTGTCTTTGGCGTGAACATTCACAATTCCGTTTGCATCAATGTCGAAGGCGACTTCAACCTGCGGAATGCCACGCGGTGCGGGGGGAATTCCGTCGAGAATAAAACGTCCGAGGGTTCTGTTGTCGCGGGCCATCTCACGCTCACCCTGAAGAACATGCACTTCAACACTCGTTTGTGAATCGGCGGCAGTTGAGAAGACCTGGGATTTTCTCGTTGGGATCGTGGTGTTGCGTTCAATGATTTTCGTCATCACACCGCCCAGGGTTTCGATTCCTAAAGAAAGGGGAGTGACATCGAGCAGGAGCATGTCTTTGACTTCTCCTGTAAGAACGCCCGCCTGCACGGCTGCGCCCGCGGCGACGACTTCATCGGGATTCACACCCATGTGCGGATCTTTTCCGAAGAATTTTTTTACCTCTTCACGAATGCGAGGCATGCGTGTCTGTCCACCGACAAGAATAACCTCGTTGATCTCGTTTGCGCTCTTTTTGGCATCGCTCAAAGCCTTCCTGACGGGCTCGAAAGATTTCGAAATCAGCTCTTCGCACAGGGCTTCCAGCTTGGCACGGGTGAGCTTGATGTTCATGTGCTTGGGCCCTGAGGCGTCGGCGGTTAAGAAGGGGAGGTTGATTTCAGTTTCTAGGGCACTGGAAAGCTCGATCTTGGCCTTTTCGCCGGCTTCTTTCAAACGCTGAAGGACCATACGATCTTTGCTGACGTCGATACCCTGATCTTTTTTGAATTCCGAAATCAGATAGTCGATGATTTTCTGATCGATGTTGTCACCTCCCAGGTGGGTATCTCCGTTGGTTGAAATCACCTCGACGACGTTTTCTCCCACTTCCAGAATCGAGATATCGAAGGTTCCGCCCCCGAAGTCATAAACCGCGACGATTTCATTTGTCTTTTTATCTAATCCATAAGCTAGGGCGGCGGCAGTCGGTTCGTTAACGATGCGTTTGACATCGAGTCCTGCGATCTTTCCGGCGTCTTTGGTTGCCTGGCGTTGCGAATCGTTAAAATAGGCCGGAACAGTGATGACAGCCTCGGTGACTTTTTCACCCAGGTAATCTTCGGCGGCCTGTTTCAGTTTCATTAGAACCCGGGCCGAGATCTCAGGCGGAGAATAGGATTTTCCCTGAATTTCGATTTGGGCATCGCCATTGGAAGCCTTGACAACCTTGAAAGGAACCATCTTGCTTTCTTCCGAAACCTCATCGTAGCGACGTCCGATAAAGCGCTTGGCAGAAAATACAGTGTTTTCGGGATTGGTTACGGCCTGTCGTTTAGCAACCTGACCGACGAGAATTTCGCCATCTTTGGTGAAGGCGACAATGGAAGGAGTTGTGCGGGCACCTTCCTGGTTGGCTATGACTTTCGGCTCCCCACCTTCCATAATTGCGACGCAGGAGTTGGTGGTACCCAGGTCAATGCCGATCATTTTCGATTTTGCCATATAAAAACCTTTCATCTGATGAAGTGAAATGAAGTTCTGCGCCTTATAAGGAGGGGATTTGAAAAACACCCTCCTGATCTAGCTTTCCTTTAAGAACGCGGTTGATATAAGTCGCTCAAAATCAATGTCAAGGTTGGGGGAGTTAAAAATTTCAAGAAGCTCAAAGAGATCAAAACATTCTCATAGTTACTTGAGATTCGTTATTTTTTCTGATCTTGATCTCTAAATGGCTGGGGTTGACAGTATAAGATTCGTGGTCATCTTAGAATCTTTTGAATTCATCCTAAAATGAGATTTCAGGAGAGCTATGTCTCAAAAAGTCGATTATTACGAAGTATTGAGTCTTTCCCGCACAGCAAGCGCAGAGGAAATCAAAAAGGCCTATCGTCAGGCAGCGCTCCGTCATCATCCCGATAAAAATCCTGGCAATCGTGAGGCAGAGGATATGTTCAAGCAGGCCTCGGAGGCCTACGAGGTTTTGTCCGATCCCCACAAACGGGAACGTTACGATCGCTATGGTCACGCGGGGCTTTCGGGGAGTGATTTTCATCCCTTTACCAATGTGGAAGATGTGTTTTCTTCGTTTGGTGATCTCTTTGAAGATTTTTTTGGAATGGGTGGATTTGGTGGCCGTAGCCGTTCGGGTGGACGTCGGGCCCGTAGGGGCGATGATCTCGCCTATGAACACTCGATCGAATTTGCCGAGGCCTACAAAGGTTGTGAGCACGAAATCAAGGTGAACAAAGAAGCCCTGTGTGAAGAATGCCAGGGGTTGGGTCATCCGCCCAGTGCCAAGCCTTCAAGCTGTCAGCAATGTCATGGACGCGGGCAGATTTTGCAATCTCAGGGATTTTTTACCGTCTCCTCGACCTGTCCTATCTGTCGGGGTTCCGGAACTTTCGTGAAGGTTCTTTGCAAGGAATGTCAGGGGCGGGGACGGGTACAAAAAGAAAAGAAACTCATGGTCAAGGTTCCGGCCGGAATTGATCAGGGGAATCGGATGATTTTGAAAGGCGAAGGAAGTCCGGGTTTTGACGGAGGACCTGCGGGTGATCTGTACGTCGTCATCCATGTTAAATCCCATCCTACGTTTCAGCGCGATGGTCTCGATGTTTGGATGGATCTTCCCATTTCTTTTGTACAGGCGAGTTTGGGGACCAAATTCACCGTTCCAACTTTGGACGGAGAAGAAGAGATAGAGATTCCCCATGGAATCGATTCGGGAGACACCATCACCCTTGAAGGAAAAGGTTTTTCTGAAATTCGGGGACGTAAACGCGGCGCACAGATTCTTCAGATTCACGTCAAAACTCCAAAGCATCTGAATGCTCGCCAAAAGGAGCTGCTCCAGGAGTTTGCAGAGGTATCGGGCGAACACAATCTTTCGGAAGAGAATGAAGGTAAAAAAGAAAAGGGCGAGAAAAAGAAAAAGAGAAAGTTTTGGGGACTTTAAAAATTTTCAGTGAGAATGCGATCCATTTTCTTTCCTGAAAGGAACCAGCATGCAAAAAACCGTGCAAGAAGTAACGGAAACCGTTCAAAAACTGCATCCCATCACCACGAATATTTTTGAGGAAATGGGGAAAGTGGTCGTGGGCCAGCGGTATCTGCTTGAACGTTTAATCCTGGGGCTTATTCTCGAAGGTCACATCCTCGTCGAAGGTGTTCCGGGCCTTGCCAAAACCACGGCAGTCAAGACCCTGGCTCAGCTCATGAAAGTGGGCTTTAAAAGAATTCAGTTTACGCCCGATTTGCTTCCTGCCGATCTGATTGGTACCCAGATTTACAATCCCAAAACCCAGGAGTTTGGAGTCAAAAAAGGTCCCATCTTTTCAAACATCCTGCTCGCGGATGAAATCAATCGCGCACCCGCAAAGGTTCAGAGCGCTCTGCTTGAAGCAATGCAGGAAAAACAGGTCACGATTGGTGAAGAAACTTTCCCGCTTGCCCGACCTTTCATTGTTCTTGCGACTCAAAATCCGATTGAGCAGGAAGGAACCTATCCTTTGCCCGAAGCACAGGTGGATCGCTTCATGCTCAAACTCCAGGTAACTTATCCCACTCCCGGTGAAGAAGCAGCAATCATCGAACGAATCAATTCAGAAAGCCTCCCGGAGCTTAAACCTGTGATTGGTCCTGAACACCTGATGGCCATGCGAGAAGTTGTCCAGCAGATTTATATGGATCCCAAAATCAAGGATTACATTGTCAAAATAATCTTTGCCACGCGCGATCCCAAATCCTTGAATCTGGGCCTTGAGCGCTATATCCAGTTTGGCGCTTCCCCGCGTGCTTCCATTTTTCTCTATCAGGTTTCCAAGGCCCATGCGTTTTTGCAGGGCAGGGGCTATGTCACTCCACAGGATGTCAAAACCATCGGGTTCGATGTGCTTCGCCACCGCATCATCACAACGTATGAAGCGGAGGCCGAAGGATTAAACACCGATCAAATCATTCAAAAACTTTTTGATCATATCGAAGTGCCTTAAACTCGCAAGTCGCGTTTCTTTCAAACCTCTCTAAATTCTTTGAGAGGAAGGATCAAAATGATCTCCAAAGACCTGCTTCAGAAAATTCGTGAAATCGATATCAAGAGCCGCTTCTTGGCAAATGAGGTTTTTGCGGGTGAGTACGAGAGTGCATTTCGCGGGCGCGGGATGGAGTTCGAAGAAGTGCGTGAATATCAGATTGGCGATGAGATTCGTTCGATCGACTGGAATGTCACCGCACGCATGGGCACGCCTTACGTGAAGGTGTTTCGCGAAGAAAGAGAGCTCTCTGTTGTGTTTTTGGTCGATGCCTCGGCCTCGCTCGATTTCGGATCGCGACTCAAGTTCAAGCGTGAGGTCGCTGCCGAGGTTGCCGCCCTGCTTGCGTATGCGGCGACCCGCAGTAACGATAAGGTCGGGTTGATTACCTTTACCGATCATGTCGAAAAATACATCCCTCCCAAAAAAGGGAGCGCCCATGTCTGGCAGGTCATTCGCGAAATTTTAAGTTTTCAGCCCCGATCCACCAAAACCAATCTCCAGGGGGCCCTCGAGTTTTTGGTGCGTGTGCTTCCAAGAAGATCGGTGTGTTTTCTGCTTTCCGATTTTATCGCGCCTGATTTTTCGAAAGGGTTGGGGGTCGCTACTCGTCGCCATGATTTGATTGCGATGAAAATTTCCGATCCTCTGGAGTACGAAATTCCATCGGTGGGATGGGTTCATTTAAACGATGCCGAAACCGGTGAAGAAAAATGGATCGATACAGACAGTGTCTCTTTTCAAACCAGTTTCAAAACCCTGCAGCAAGATCAAAAAGAAAAACTTCAGGGACTTTTGAACTCGCTGGGTGTCGATACCTGTTTCATCGAAACCCATCAGGATTACGTCAGCCCCCTGATGAAACTTTTTAAGAAACGAGAAGCGCGGCTTTAAAAGATTTTCAGAATGACTCTCATGAATTCTTCACTTCCCACACCTGAGCAGATGACCGACATTCTGGATATCCAACCCATTGTCAGGTTAAATCTGGACTGGATTTTTTGGGGCTTGGGGATTTTTCTTCTGGTTTTGATTTTGGGCTTTTTGTTTTCTCGTTACTTCAATAACAGAAAGAAAATCCCTAAAGCCCAAAAGATTTCTCTCGCTTCGGTTTCTCCTTCCGAAGCGGCCCTGAAAGCCTTGTCCGAGCTGGATGCCATGGGACTTCTTGAGCGTGGACAATTTCGGAAATACTATTTTGAGCTCAGCGAAATTCTCAGACGCTTTCTTGAAGAGGTTTTTAAAATTCCGGCCATCGATGCAACCACCGAAGAGATTTTGCCAAAGCTTAAGACCTCCCGATTTTTTTCCGATGAGTCACAAGTCATGGTTCGAAAAAATCTTATACATATGGATCTGGTGAAGTTTGCCAAACTGACGCCTTCTCCTACAGAAATTCAGGGCCTTTATCAGGACCTGAAGCAACTCTTTTCAAAACCGGTTTCCTCTTCTTCGATTGACACTTTTTCTGATCAGACCCACGCATGAGTCTTCGTTTTGCACATCCTCTGGTTTTAATTCTTTTGCTCCTTCTTCCTTTTTTCTTTGCCTACCGAAGAAAAGAGAAAAAGCAGAGCCTTCCATTTTCTTCTCTGCAGGGACTTCCTTTACCCAGGAGGACCTGGGGGATTTTGTATTTTCCACTTCTTTTACGCACCCTGGCGCTTGGTTTTTTAATTCTTGCTTTAGCTCGTCCCCAGCACGCCAATCAGTATACCGATGTGACGAGTGAGGGTGTCGATATCCTCCTCGCTCTCGATACCTCTGGCAGTATGCGTGCCCTGGATTTCAAGAGTGAAGGAGAAGAGGTCGATCGTCTGATCGCTGTAAAGCGGGTAGTGGCAGATTTTATTCAGCATCGGGTAAGCGATCGGATAGGAATGGTTGTCTTTGGTGGAATGGCCTACACCCAGTCTCCCATGACGCTTGATTACGATCTTTTGCTTTCGTTTTTAAACCAGCTCGAGATTGGCGCGGCAGGTGAAGACACCGCCATTGGCGATGCCTTGGCTTTGTCGGTCAAGCGATTGAAAGATTTGCCCGGAAAAACGAGGGTGATCATTCTTCTCACCGACGGACGGAACAATGCCGGATCTTTAAGCCCGCAAAGCGCCGCTGATCTGGCGGTCGAGTATGGCATCAAGGTCTATACGATCGGGGTGGGCACGCATGGCCCTGTGCCGGTGCTTGAGAAAACGATTTTTGGAATGCGAAAGGTCCTGGTTCAGCTGGATATCGATGAAGAAACCCTTCAGCAGATCGCGCAGCGTACGGGGGGGCAGTTTTTTCATGCTTCTGATACCGAAGGATTAAAACAGGTTTACGCGACCATCGATCAGCTCGAGAAAACAACTGCCAAAACCAGGCACTTTGCGGAATATCACGAACTGTTTCGTATTCCACTCTTGCTGGCGTTGGGCCTTTTGTTGTTGGAGTGGGGACTGAAAGAGACCTGGTTGAGGAGGATTCCCTGATGCGTTGGGGCCAAAGTCTTTATTTTCTTGTTTTGTTTCTCATTCCGTTGGGGATGGTTTTTTTTATTTTCACCGAAAAAAAACGCGTCCGCGATCTTTTGCGCCTGGCAGATTCTGTACTGCTTTCCCGTCTTCTTCCAAATTTCAATTCCACCCGACATAAAATCCGCAAACTTGCTTTTCTGATTTCTCTTTTTTTTCTCAGCCTTGCCCTCGCAGAGCCGCAGTGGGGCTATCACTGGGAAGATGTTGTCCGAAAAGGGGTCGATCTCATGCTGGTTGTTGATCTTTCCAATTCGATGAATGCGGAAGATCTAAAACCCTCCCGACTGATGCGCGTGCGCAGGAAAATTCAGGATCTGCTCAAGAAAGTCGAAGGAGATCGTGTGGGAATGGTCGTGTTTGCTGGCAGGGCCATCCAGCTTTGTCCACTCACTCTCGATTACCAGGCAATTACCCAGTTTATTGATTCGCTCTCACCCGATCTGATTCCCATTCAGGGAACCGATCTGAGTGGGGCCCTGGATCTTGCGATGAAGAATTTCAAGGATCCCAAATCCTCGAAAGCAATTTTGGTCATGAGCGATGGAGAGGATTTTTCGGAAGAGCTAAAAGAGATTGAAGGACGCCTGAAAAAAGAAGCGATTTCTGTTTATGTTTTGGGTTTTGGATCGATCGAAGGGGCTCCAATCCCTCTGGAAAAAGGGGAGGGGGGATTCAAGCGCGACAGTGCGGGCAATGTGGTTTTATCAAAACTTGAAGAGACAACCCTCGGACAGCTCGCCGCATCGACCGGAGGTATTTATGTCCGTTCGGTCACAGGCGATGAAGATCTGGATGAGCTTTATGTCAAAGGCTTAAAAGGCGTGCTGACGGATCATGAAATCAAAGAGAGCAAAAAAAGGGTTTATGAGTCGCGTTTTCAGTGGCCCCTGGCTTTTGGCCTTCTGATTCTGGTGGCAGAGTTTTTGTGGAGAGAAAAAAATCTTCATAGAAAGAAAGATTAAAAAAATGTTTCGTGTGTTTATTTTCATTTTGGCCCTTATCTTCCAGACTTTACTTTTGGGAAGTATTTCTCTCTGGGCAAACCCGAGTTCTGTTTATGAAAACTATCGGGGTGAAAAAGCCTATGAGGCCAAACAGTATGATCAGGCCCGCGAGCATTTTTCCCAAGGGCTGGTAGAGGATTCAGAAAATTATCGGGCGGCTTATAATCTTGGAAATTCCTTTTACCGGATGGGAGATTTTGAAAAGGCCCAGGAAAGTTATCAAAAAGCGACAGGGGCTTTTGATTCGAAGTTAAAAGAACAGGCCTTTTATAATCTGGGAAACAGCCAGTATCGTCTGGGTCAGCTTGAAGACGCGATTCAATCCTACGGAACGGCGCTCAATTTAAACCCGGATAATGCCCAGGCAAAACTGAATCTGGAATTTGTGAAACGTAAACTGCAGGAGAAACAGCAGAAAGAAAAATCCCGCTCCTCTACCGAATCTTCATCCTCCTCTGAATCTTCAAATTCTTCTTCGGGCAGTTCTGAATCTGAAAACTCAACGGAATCTTCTCCATCCAATACAGAGAATAACGCTACTTCATCGCCCAAACCTTCTGATTCTGACACTTCAAAGAACCATGATAAATCGGGTGAGAAATCATCTGATCAAAATTCACCGTCCTCTGAAAATTCTTCTTCTACAACCCAAGGATCCACCTCGCCGAAAGAAGAGTCCAAAAAAGATAGAACCGAAAAGGCTTTGAATGAAAATCCTTTGGAGGATTCTCAAAAGGATGGAGGTCAGGGTGCCGTAAATTCAGAAAAACGTCTCGGACGAAAAACCGCTGAGCAATGGCTGAATGCCCTCGATGAAGATCCTTCAGCGATTCTTAAAAATCAGATTCAGAAAAAAATGGGAGTGAGTAGAAAGATGCCAAAGGATTGGTAGATTCAAGGAAAGCGAGTTTATTGCATGCCTCATTTTAAATTATCCAGACAGGTTCTTTTTTGGATGTCCCTTTTTCTTTTCTTCTTCTCTTTTCCGATTAAAGCCGAAGAAGTCGTTTTGGAATCCTTCGTCGACAAACAAACCGTTGCCCTGGATGATCAGCTTGTTCTCACGATTCGGATCAAGGGTGCGGCTGACACATCGAGTCCTGAAATTTCAAGTCGGGGTAATTTTGATGTTCTTTCTCAAGGTTTTGCCCCGTCGATGCGGGTTGTGAATGGCGTAGTTTCGGTTTCCAAGGAATACACTTATATTCTGGCACCTCGTGCGACGGGAAAGTTTCAGATTGGTCCCATCACCGTGAAGTCCAATGGACAAGAGTATAAAACCGGTCCACTCGAAGTTACCGTCACCCAGAGAACACTCTATCAACTTCCGCCTCTTCCCAAAGGGGCGCCTTTTCCTGGAATGCCCAATCAGAATCCGGCCCTTCCAGCATTACCTTCAAATCCATCCGGGCAAGCATCTCCTGCAAATCGAAAAGATGTTTTCGCAACGGCCGAGGTCGATAATTCCACGCCATATGTGGGGCAACAGATCCTGTATCAATTTCGGGTCTATACAAACAAAAACATGGCGAATGGAAAATTCGAACTTCCGGATTTCAAGGATTTTCAGGCAGAGGAGATACAGAAGGGGAGGAGCTTTGTTCAGGAAATGGGAGGGGGTAAATATCAGGTCAATGAGTTCAGCATCATTCTCATTCCAAAAATACCAGGACAACAGGTCATCGAGCCAACAACGATCAAAGGTGATGTGGAAGAGATGGACGATCTTTCCTCTGCTTTTAGCGACCCTTTTTTCACAATGCGGCATTCCATTGCGAAACCGCGAATTTTAAAAACCCAGGAGGTAAACGTTCAGGTACGCGAACTTCCTGCGAATGCCCCGTCAGGGTTTAAAGGCCTAGTCGGCAATTTCAGGCTGGAGTCCGGGATTTCCACTCAGGCACTGTCAACAGGAGAAACCGCCACCTTAACTTTAAAACTGTCGGGTGATGGGAATTTTCAGGATGCCCAGCTGGCGGAAACCTTTCAGCTTGCGGGGGCTAAGATCTATGAAGACAAGCCCAGTGTCGATCTTCAAAAAAATCTCTCTGGACTTTCAGGTACCAAGAGTTTTGGATTTGCGATCGTGCCAGAAGTTCCAGGCCGCCTGAAAATCCCATCCCTTTCGATTGTTTATTTTGATCCCAAAAAAGAAACCTATGAAACCCTGCGCAGTCAGGAGGTTGAAATTCAGGTGACGCCTTCTACCCAGCAGGAAAACCTGGCCAAGATCCAGGCCACACAGCAGGGTGGAAAAATTGTCGATGCACTCGCCGAGGATATCGCCAGCATTCACCGAGGTCCACTTCATCAGCAGACCTTGTCCCCTTACTTCTTCAAAACCATGATTCTGGTTTTTACACTTCCTCCCATTGTTACAGCCCTTACCTTGCTGATTCGCCGCCGCCGCCGCTGGGTTTCAGAGAACGGTGATTATCTTAGAAAAAAACAGGCCTTATCGCATGCGATTGGGGAGATTCGTAAAATGGATCTTTCCAAAAAATCAGAAATACCTAAAAACCTGAGCGCCATTCTAAAAGGCTATCTGGGGGATAAATTCAGCAAGGTCGGAAAGGCACTCACTCCCGTCGAAGTTGAGATTTTGCTAGAGCAGGGTAGTTTTGGAAAACAGGCCGGCCGTGGAATGCGAGAATTTTTAGAGATGCTGGATTCCTGGATTTATGGGGAGCTTCCGCGCGAAGAAGGTTGGGAGAAGAATGCAAAGTCGCAGGCCATTGAGATCTTAAAAGAAATTGATCACCAAAGGGGAATGGGATGAAAAAATTACAAAAGGCAGCACTTCTGTTGTATTTCTCAATTTTTATCTGTCGATTCTCTTTCGGAGCCGCTTTAGACGTTCAATTCCAGTTTGATCAGGCCAACGAGGCCTATACGGCTCAGGATTATTCTCGAGCGATCAGTCTTTATCAGGGCCTGGTTGAAAAAGGGATAAACTCTGGGGATCTTTATTACAACCTGGGCAATGCCTGTTTTCGCTCGGGCAGGATGGGACAAGCCGTTATTTCCTACTTGACTGCCTTGCGTTTGACTCCGCGCAATCCGGATCTTATCGCGAACGCGCGCTATGTGATGGGAAAGCGCATTGATCGAATAGAGCCTTCCCTGTTTTCTAGAGTTCGTGACTCTTTACTTTGGGGCGGACGTGTTTTGAATCTTCAGGAAATCTGGATCCTGGCCGCAACTCTCTACGGGATTTTCTTTTTCACACTCGTACTTCATCTTAGAAAAACGACCCGATTTCGCAAAACCCTTTCTGGAGTTCTGCTCTTTCTGAATCTTTATTTTCTCCCGGTTGCACTGGCGAAGACCTGGCAGGAAAGAGGGCAAATTACAGGCGTACTGGTTTCACCCGTCACAACGATTTACTCCGAGCCAACAAGCAGCTCTGTAAAGCTTTTTGAATTACACGAAGGAGTGGTGGTAGTGGTGAAAGAAACCCGGGGCGAATTTCAAAAAATTGAGTTGGAGGATGGGAAAAAAGGATGGACCCAGGCACGGAATATTCAAGAGGTGGGGAGGTAGGATGGTTCCTGAATTCTGAATTATGGATTCAGATTGTTTTTATTCCCCTCCTTTGGAGGGGTGCCAGGCGGGGTGAAGTGATCGAGAAATGAATTCAAGGATTCTTCTATCTTCTGGATTCTGAATCCTGCGTTCTGATTTCATCCCCACTGTCTCCCTCAACCAGGCGCAGCGGTTGACAGCGAACGAAGGATCTCGTTAAAAGCGTGGCCCAGCAAAATCTCATCCATCCCAAAAATAAGGATATTTATGAATCTCACTCAAGCCTTAAAAGCTGCAAAAGATTTACTCACACACGTGACAAAGTTTTTGGCCCAGAAAACCTCTGAGGGAAAAGAGGTTTCAACCGCCAAACTCGATACACTTCAAACCACGGCTTATGACCTGGCCTGGATTTCCTCCGAAGTTTACGCCGCCGAGCAAATCATTGCCTATGCCGATCGCCATCCTGGTGAGCTGGAAAAAGCGCTTGCTGAATTTTTTACCGCCGAGGTTGTGACCCATTTTTCAGAAAAAGTGAGCTATCATTTTAAAGAATGGGGCGTGCAAGAAAGCATTCTCCATGAAACCATCTGGAAGCCTGAGCTCACCAAAGAGGTTGAACAGATTTTAACCCCTTCCAACTACACTCGCATTGCCCAACTGATTCAAAAATCCGGTCATGGTGGAACTTACGGACTCGATGAACAGCACGAGATGTTCCGCGAAAGCTTCAAAAAATTTGCCGAAGATCAGGTGCGTCCTTTAGCCGAAAAGGTCCATCGCCACGATCACCTCATCCCTCAGGAAATCGTTGATGGTTTAAAAGAAATGGGCTGTTTCGGTCTTTCGATTCCTCAAAAATTTGGTGGATTTCAGGACGATGCCCAGCCCGATAACACCGGCATGGTGGTTGTGACCGAAGAGCTTTCACGTGGATCGTTAGGGATCGCCGGAAGTTTGATTACCCGTCCTGAGATTCTTTCTAAGGCGATTTTGAAAGGGGGAACCGACGAGCAGAAAACAAAGTGGCTTCCCTTGCTGGCCACTGGAGAAAAAATGGCCGCGGTAGCGGTGACCGAGCCTGATTTCGGAAGCGATGTCGCTGGAATGAAAGTGACGGCGCGTCCCCAGGAATCCAATGGTAAAAAAGGATGGGTGATCAATGGCGTGAAGACCTGGTGCACCTTTGCCGGTTATGCCGACACACTCATGGTTCTTTGCCGCACCGATCCGGATCTTTCCAAAAAGCATAAAGGGATGTCGATTTTGATCGCCGAAAAACCCCGTTTTGAAGGCCATGAATTCAAATACGATCAGCCCGAACATGGCGGTCACATCGAAGGAAAAGCCATTCCCACCATTGGATACCGCGGCATGCACTCTTATGAAGTTGCCTTCGAAAATTACTGGGTGCCTGAAGAAAATCTGATTGGCGGTGAATCTGGCTTGGGAAAAGGGTTTTATTTTCAGATGGAAGGCTTCGCCGGCGGACGCCTTCAAACTGCCGCCCGAGCGACTGGCGTGATGCAGGCCGCTTTTGAATCCGCTTTGCGCTATTCGAATGAGCGCAAGGTGTTTGGAAAACCGATTTTCGAATATGGCATGACCCAGTGGAAGCTGGTGCGCATGGCAGCTCTCATTCAGGCGGCCCGTCAGGCAACGTATCATGCCTGTCAATTGATGGATCAGCATCAGGGCCAGATGGAAGCTTCCCTTATTAAATTCTACGCTTCTAAAATCAGCGAATGGGTTGCGCGTGAAGCCCTTCAGATTCACGGAGGATACGGCTACGCCGAAGAATATGCCGTCAGCCGATTCTTCGTCGATGCGCGCGTGTTCTCAATTTTCGAAGGAGCTGAAGAAGTGCTTGCCTTACGCGTGATCGCGCCGGCGCTTTTGAAGCAGTATTTGTAGACTACGACATTTTAAACAAACCAGGAGATTTCCATGAGTTCATCCAAAATTCCTTATCCCAAATTCGAAGAATTGGCTCCGAAGCAGGAGATTCAGCTCAATCAAATCAAAACCCTTCAATATGGTCGTGTGCTTGAAGATCTGGAAGAGGGTGAGGTGTTCTGTCATCCCCGAGGTATCACAATCGATCGCGCCTTTGCCGTCGATTTTGCAACCACCTTTATGGAAACCAATCCTCTTTATCTCAATGCCGAGTATGCACGCACTCATGGTTTTTCCGATCTCGTTGTTTCTCCCTTAATGGTGATGAATGTGGCGCTTTCTTTGGGAGTGCAAAACGATTCTGAAAAGGCGATTGCAAATCTGGGTTATTACAATGTGTGTTTTGTGAAGCCCGTTTATCCCGGCGATACCTTACGCTCGATGACGAAGGTTTTAAAGCGCGACATGAAAGAAGGTGGAAAACCTGGAATTGCAACGATTCGCACGATTGCCCTTAATCAAAAAGAAGAATTAGTACTTCAATACGATCGCAAGATAATGGTTGCACCTGCGGGAAAAAAAACCGAAGCGAGTACGATTGCCAATCAACCTTTCCCTCAGATGGAAACCCCCACGATGGAGCTTCCCAATTTCCCAGCTTCGTTTCCCAAAAATCTGACCGGCGTTCGCACCTATTTTGAAGATTTTCAGGTGGGCGATATCTACGTGCACTCCAACGGACGCACGATCACGGATGAACATTTCCCCTGGACCTATAAAGTGATGAACACGCATCCATTACACTACGATCGTCTTTATTCGACGGCACGTACGGGTGCGATGAGCGGTGAGCCCATTGTTTACGGCGGTTTGGTGTTTGCGTGGCTGGCGGGTTTGGCAAGCCGAGATACAACAGAGAACTCACTCATCGATTTTGGGTATACCGAAGGCTATCACACACAACCGGCCGTGAGCGGTGATACGGTTTATGCCTTATCCCGCGTTCTTTCCAAAACTGACGCTCCTGCGGGAATTCCGGGTGGTATCGTCACTTTCCAAATGATCGGTGTAAAAAACATCCGTGCAAACCAGGCCCTCGAAAAATTCGGCGCCGATTTGTTCATTAAGGAAAACGATAAAAAGAAATTGGGAAAAGAAAAAATTCCCGAAAAGATCTTCGAGATTGAAAGACGCGTGTTGATTAAGAAGAAGGGGTAAAGACGTTATGGGTTATGGGTTGGGAGAAGTAGGGGCGTCCGCCTGAGGCGGATCGCCCGCAAACACCCTCCTGCCCTGGATGTACTCACCTTAATGACTGCACGATCTTAAGACCCGCTGCCCTTCGCGCGGGAATCCACGATCCAATCAATCCCACTGCCAAAGCCAGTAGCAGGCCTTCTCCAATCAGTGAGAAAGGAATCTGAATCCGAAACGATGACCTGAAATAAGAAATGGGTAAGTGCTCAAAAGGAATGCTTAAAAGAAGGGCTAAAAAACCTGCGATCAAAGAGACAGCCAGTCCTTCCAGCAAAAAGCCAAAAAGGATTGTTGTCTGACCAAACCCCATCGATCGCAAGGTTCCAATCTCGATCGTTCGGGAGGCAATCGAGGCATAAAGGGCGTTCATTCCGGTAAACACCGCGGCGATGGAGAGAATGACCGCAATGATGGAGGCAATAAGTTGTAAGGCGGTGGCGCTTTGGGCCAGCGATGAAAAATATTCGCGCTCGGTTTTGACATCGAGCCTTAAACGCTGATCCTTTTCAACTTGTGCAACAAAACGGTCCCGATCAGACATCGAATTAAAACGTCCCACCAGAATCGAATCGTACTCGACATTAAAATCCACTTTAAAATCATTTCTTGAAATCCAGAGCTCGCTCTCAAAGGCCGAACCTTTAGCTGTAAAAAAACCGACGATCTTGTGGAGCTGTCTTCCAATTTGAATCTGATCGCCAATCTGTAAATTTCCCATCTTCAGTCGCACCAAATCACCGACCAAAACTTCTTGAGGATGTAAAAGCGGGCTTCCACGAATCTCAAACAGATCTTGATAAAGATCAAAATTGATGGGCTCGATTCCTCGAATGGGAATCCAGCGATGGTTTCCGCCCGATTTTGGTTTTAAGGGTTTGACCGTATAGCTTTCGGGCGAAAGCAGGGGAGAGTCATCGGGACGCTTCGCCAGGGTTGGATAGTAGCGGACGGTTGGTAAAAAATCGGCCGGCAGTTTACTCACCTCGGCGGTATCGGCGCCCTGCGTCAACATCACCACCACATTTTCACGTCCTGTTGATTGGAGGGAATTCTTAAGTCCGGTAACCATGCCATTCATCACCAGGAAAACCAGGATGGTCACGAGAATGGCGAAGAGATTGAGTGCCGTTGAAGCCCGTCTGCGAAAAAGACTTCGGAAATGGTAGGAGTAGGGAAGTGGGGGAAAAAAATGACGCATGAAATTTTCAAGTATGATTTGATTTTATTTTAATTTTTTCAGGAAACTCGTTTGAATTATTTCCGATAACATAGATAATAAACACAATCCTGGGACAACCCCGGTAATTTTTATTTTATCCAAATCATCATTAAATACAAACGAGGTGAGGAAGATGAGTAATCAAGTTCCGCCAGCAGGGGCTTCAATTAGTTGGTCGAGTGTTACTTTAATTCCCAATCATTCAGGTGAAGGTGGAGAAACCTGGGAGACTGTTCGTCATGAAGGAGTAGTTGATCCAGGTGTCAACTGCACTGATGGTTATGTTGGGGTGCTTTTAAAAGCTGAAAATGGGAATCGTAAAGGAATATGCCTACAAATAGAGGGCACTCCTGTTTATAAAGAGAAAGGGTTAAAGAGTAGATCATACGGTGAAATCTTTTTTTCAAGGATTGCCGATGAAATAAAAAGCTTATTTCAAAAAATATTTTAGAATCTCCTTCCCAAAACGATTTGTTTTTTAAATTCTTCATCCCGCAAACCTCAACGTCTCTGTAATTTTTTTCCTCATCGCTAAAAAAGAAGGCGGCAGGCCGCTCAAAAGACCCATGAATAAAGAGAGTACGACGACCTCATTCATAATATCCCAGTATGGATAAATCTCGAGGCCATGCATTCCGTGCCCTCCCGCGGGTAAAGTGATGTGCCAATAAGTAAAAATGAAGCACGCAGTAACCCCACCGCTAAATCCTCCCAACATTGAAAGCAAAAGCGATTCGCTCAAATAAAGCGAGAAAACCCGCAGTTTGGAAAAACCCAGGGTGCGCAAGACTCCCTGTTCCATCGTGCGCTCGCGAATGGACATCGAGAGAGTATTGCCCACGACAAACAAGGTAGCTACCAGCGTGATCCAGGCAATGATTTTCACCGAAGTGGCAATCGATTCCAGCTCACTTAAAACGCTTTCCAAAAATCCTTTTTCGGTAATGATCTCGACAGGGACGGATGAGTTTTCAAAACGCTTGCGGACGACCTCTTCAATCCATGGTGCCTGATAAGGACTTTCGACCCGGAGCAAGGCAATGCTGAATTTGCCTTCATCCTTGAGCAGGTCTTTCAGGTATTCGTAATGAACGAGGACGATCTCGGGGGCATCACTTTTGGAGCTTAAAACTCCAACAATGTGGATGGGAAGATCCGGCATTCCAAGAAGCCCTTTAATGATTACTTCATGCCCGAGCTTCCACCTGTTTTTCTTTAAAGTCTCAATTCCTACAAGAGCCCCTTTTTTTTCGGCAGAAAACTGATCCAGCTGAATAGGAGTTGCCCCCTCCAGATTTCTGAGCTTTGGAAATTCTTCCGGATAAACACCGAGTGCAAAGACATTGATGTCTTCGGATAAACCTGTTCCCAAATAAACCTTATAGGGAGAAAGGTGTTTGATCAGAGGAATGCTTTTGAGCTGACGAAGATAAGCTTCAGGTAACTGACCATCGATAAAATTGCTCATGTAGATCGGGCGGAAAAAAAGATTCACCTGGGCATTTTCGCTTTTGAGAAATCGATTGAAAGATTCCAAAAGAGTAAAGATGGCAACAAATAAGAAAAAGCTGATCAGCACACCCAGAAAGGTGAGCAAGGTTCGGCGCGGGTTTCGGAAAAGATTTCGGTAGAGAAGGGTAAAAAAAGTCATAAGGTCGTGGGATTGTTCTTCGTAGGCAGACAAGCGGTAAACCTGAAATTTGAATTCATGGTTTTTCTTCTGAACTCTGGGTTCTTATGGATTCCGATTTCTTTCCCAATCATGTCCTTAACTTTTATTCGAATCCGATGATTGCACATCCTGCACCAACACCCCTTTCTCCAGGTGGACCTGCCTTTTGGCATATGCCGCTGCGCGTGGGTCGTGGGTCACCATAATAAAAGTCTTTGCCATCTGATCATTTAAGAATTTCATGAGCTCGAGGACTTCGGTTGATGAGACAGCATCCAGACTGCCAGTCGGCTCATCGGCAAGAATGATGATTGGATCGGTAACGAGGGCGCGGGCCATCGCCACGCGCTGTTGCTGGCCGCCTGAAAGTTGGCTCGGACGGTAGTAAAGTCTGTCGTTTAAACCCACGAGATTCAAAGCGGTCATCGCGTGCTGGCGTCTTTCCTGGGGGCTTAGCCGCGTGAGAAGAAGAGGGAGCTCCACATTTTCGATGGCACTGAGAACGGGAAGAAGATTGTACTGTTGATAGATGTATCCAATCGTGGAATTGCGCCAGAGGTCTTTATCGGCCTCCGAAAGTTTGCCAATTTCCTCCCCCTGGATTTTCAAAGTTCCGGAAGTCGCATCGTCGATTCCTGCAATCATATTCAGCAGGGTCGTTTTTCCACATCCGGGAGGACCGGTGAGGGCAACAAATTAACCGGTTTGTATTGTCAGATCGATATCGCGCAGGATTACTTCTTCCACCTGTTCGTGGGTAAAGGATTTAACGAGATGTTGAATTTCGATGAGTAGAGGCATTGAAGGTTACTCCTCCTTTTCCACTTCCACGCGCACTTTCATCCCATTTTTAAATCCTGGTTTTGGATAAAGAACCACGGGTTCATCGCCTTCCAAACCAGAGGAGATGAGGAATTTTCCTTCATTTTCACTGGCGATCTCCACTTTCTTCTCAATCAATTCATCCTTCTTAACCACAAAAACCACTCTCTCCTGCTTTCTACTCAACACGGCTGAAGCAGGAAGAGCCACGCGTCGATGAACTTCCTGTTGGGTTTCATTTTTTAAAAAATACACCCGAGCACTCATTTCGGGTTTCAAGAGTTCATCAGGAGCTTCCAAACGTACTTTCATTTGGACAATGCTTTGTTGTCGATTTGCCTGGGGTGAAATATAGAAGAGGTTTGCTTTGTAGGATCGATGGGGCAGGGCATCGGGCATGATGAGTGCAGGTTGATCGAGCTTAATTTTTTCTAGATCGGATTCCAGAATATCCATTTCTACATTCATCACTCTTAAGTCGGCTACCTTTAAGACGGCTGAACCTGGGATGCCCTCCGATGTAATTCCTGGCAGTAAAAACTCTCCCGGCTCTTTCTCTTTACTGATGACGGTACCTTCAATCGGAGAGCGAACTTTTGTATTTTCTAAAAAATAGCGGGCGCTTTCCAGAGAAGCCTTTCTCACTTCCAGAGTTTTTTCGACCTCATCATATTCTGCCCGAGCAATAACTCCTTCCCGAAAAAGTACTTTTTTTCTGGCAAACTGGGCAGCGGCGAGATCGTACTGGGATTTTTCGATCTGAAACTTGGCGCGGTAATCATCATCTTCGATTTCAGCAAGAATCTGATCTTTTTGAACCTTGTCTCCTTCTTTCACTAAAACCGATTTGATTTTTCCGTTGATCTGGCTGCTGACAAGAATCGTGCTATCGGCGACGAGATAGCCGCCTGCAGTTAAGGTGGTTTCTGGCAGCCCTTCCTGAACGATCTCGGAGCGAACGACAACAACCTTCGGAGGTCGCATCCATTGCTGAAAAAGGATGAAACCTGCGCCAATCAATAAAACACAGGCAGCAATGAGAGTTTTTTTTCTCAGACTCCACCCGGAAAAACGGGTCGCCTTTTTTGTGCCAGGAATCTTGAGTGAGTAGATCAGTCTTTCGCGGTCATTCTCGTTTTCAGTCATGAGTATTGGTGCTCCCAGTCAGTTGATCCAGTTTTGCAAGACTTAAAACATAATCGTAAACACTGCTTAAGTAATTCAGGCGCGCCTGTTCGAGTTGGGTCTGAATATCTTTCAGATCAAGATAAGAACTGAGTCCATTCTCAAATCGAAGCTGGGCCTGGTGATAGAGGGTTTGTGCGAGTTTTAAATTTTGCTGTGCATTGATTTTTTTGAGTTGCTGGGATTTTGCCTGAGCCAGGGTTTGTTCAAGCGAAAGTTGCAGATCTTTTTCGATCAGGTTTTTCTCCCATTCAGCCTGTTGCGCTCGCGCCTGAGCGACCTTGTATTTTCCAGCCGTCAGCAGTCCATCAAAAATTGGCACGTCGACCTTGAGACCCAAAGCTAGATTGTTTGAGAACTCATTGGAGTTTGGAAAAAATCGATCCGAACTTTCTCCGGTGCGCTTGTAAAATCCGAAGATATTCATGTTGGGGAAAAAATTAGCTCGTGTGGCTTTGCGGGTTTGATTGAGGCTTTGCGCTCTCAGTTTTGCAAAGGCGACTTTTGGACTGGAGTGGATCTGATCCTTCAGTTGATTTTCAGATTCCAGATTCTGCACAGAATCTTCCAGCGAGTGAGTGAGTTTAAGAATTTCGGAGGGCAGAATGCCAGCTATCCTTTTAAGTCTGGCCAAGGCAATTTCATGATTGGACTCTGCCTGAAGAAGATCGGTCTGTCTTGTTTGAGCGGAGAGGGCTGAACGTTGAGCTTCAAAATCAGAGATCTCGCCGATTTTCATTCGAAGGTTCTGCGAACGAGCAATCTGATTAGCCTCTTCAAGCGAGGTATGGGCGAGAGTCATTTGCCCTTGAGCCAGGAGGGCCTGAAAATAAGCCTCACGGGTTTCGTAAATCACATCGGCACGGGTTTGTTGAAGATTCATTCCTGCAGCTGCGCGATTTTTACGAGCGGCATCAATGCCATAATAAATTCCACCAAAGCGAGTGACGGGTTGTGAAAGGTCGATTTCAAAACTGTGGGCATTATCAAAGCCGAGGGGGACTTTACCGGTGTTAAAAAACAGGGAAGGTTTTTCGATATTGCGGGTGTAATTGTAGCTTCCTCTTAAGCTGGGAAGTGCCAGGGCATAAGCCTGCCAGGTATTGCCTCGAGCAATCTCGACATCTGCCTGAGACAAGGCCACTTTTTCATAATATTGAAGAGCCCTTTGAATGGCATCCTGAAGGTTTAAAGAAATCGACTGAGGTTGAGATTCTTGGGACTCTGCCGCGAAAGCAGGATAAAAAATCCAAAAGATGAATAAGAGTTGTAAGAGGGCCAGGATGAAGGTTCTTCTAAGCCGAAGCATGATGTGTGCTCTCATAGCACTTCTGTTTCGATTGAGTAAATACTTCCACATATCTTCTCTCATAATTCCACCTTGCGAAACTACATGAAGATTTTCTACAGATGAGGGGCAGGGATTATCCATACATTATTAAAGAAAGGACACAAAATGGACTTGGTTAACAGACAAGTCGCCTTGATCAAACCCAAAGCCCCATTTTTGGACTGGCTTATCTCATTGCCTGACTCCGAAGATTTGCAAGATCTCACTCTATTTCAGCTCCGTGCCCAATCGATTGCATATCTGATTCCTGAGTATGAGATGATCGAGGATGCGATTGCGGATATCGAAAATAATTTTGAGTTGTTTTTTGAAGATGCGCTGGAGGGATGGTTTACCGATGAGGATTATTGGCCAGAAAATCGCGATTTGATGCTATTTCGAGATTGGTTCGATGTGGAAGTTCATGAGCTCGTGATCGATTTGTGCGAGGGAGGAATTAAAAAGTCCGGTGAAGAGCAATAAAAAAGCGGTCTTGAGATTTCAAGACCGCTTTTTTTGAGGCAGCTTATAAAACTTAACTGATCGAGGCCTTCGCAGCCCCACCAATCGCCCCAGCAGCCCCAGCAGAGGGAGCGGCGTTTAAGGTTTGATTCAGGGAGGCTTGGAGAGAAGTTAAGGAATCTTTAAGTTGGTCTCCGACTTTTTTTGCATTGGCATCGATTTCATTTTTATCCTTTTTGCCTTGTTCAATCATGCCCATAGCTTTTCCAGCGGCTGCGGTTGCGCTCTGTTGTCCCTGAGCAACAGCTTGCATTCCCATCGCTTCCCCTTTTGCATTAGCTTGCTGCACTTGACCCAGAGCATTTTGAACAATCGGGCTCTGATTCTTCTCTATCGCTGTTGCCATAACATCTCCTTTTTAATGAATAAAATTAAATGGTTGTCTTTTTAGGCTTGGAGGCCTTTTTTAAATCTTTTAATGAAAATGAAGCGGCTTCGGATGCTGGCTTCGATCCAAGCTTTTCATTTTTCATGAGCACGTCGGATAAAGCATTCTTCTTTTTATCAGAAATCTTTTGACCACTTTCGAAAGTGGTTTTTACGACTTTCGCTTTTGACCTCTCTACCTCTTTCCCCACCATTTCCTGATAAGCTGCGTCCGCGTTCAGCTCGCGAACTCTGGCTGGGGAAGGGCAGGCATCTAACAGTTCCTGGAGTCTTTGTTTGAAAAGCTTATCTACCAGGATACGTTCGTTTTTTAAAAACCCCCCCTGCTCTCTGGATTTTTCAATCTTTTCAAACTCTTTGGGCCCGACCGTAGTTGAAGGGATCAATTCTTCATTGCAGAACTTCCTCCAGTTTTTAAGCTCGTACCAACCCTCGCGTAACTGGGAAATATCGAGTGGTTTCCTGACAAGCCCGAAATGTTTAAATTTTCCAAGCTGAATGAATTTTTCTTTTGAGATGAGATAGGTGCCATCTGGTTGCTTGCAATCTTTAAAGGCCGCCTGCCATTCTTCGAGTGTAAATTTCTTCTCATCGACAAATCCGAACACATACAAAAACCACGGATCTGTGGCGATATACCGGATATGCTCGCCCTTGAATCCCGCTGGAAGGACCGTTTCTTTCGGAGTCGTTCTCCAGATTCCCTCCATGAGCTTTCGATTTTTTTCGATAAGTTCTTGATCGTTCATGATTCCTCTCAAAAGGAAACAATTAGCTGTTTAAAGTAGGTTCTGCACATTCGGGCATGTTACGATCATAACCTCCTGCACCATCCTTATTCCCAACAACTTCAACATAATTGGAATGATCTTTCCACGGATCATTTTCATGCACCCATGCCATCATTTCTTTATTTCTCTCAGCGGATTGTGCATCTCTTTCTCTATCTAGTTGACGATCTTTATCGCGTTGAGCCGCTTCGACATCGGTCTCATGCATGGATGCTTTTAAGATGGTATTCGAATCGTGGATGCGAGCCTTTGCATCTTCTTTAGCCGCAAACTTGGTCGCCTCAGCTGCTTTGTCCGAAGCATGCTTCATGGCACTACTGACAAAACCCGCACCAACTGCTGCACCAACTGCTGCGACGGCTCCTACAATTAATCCGGCAATGACTCCCATATTAAAGTCCTCCTGTTTGATTGAATTTAGAAAAACTATATCTTACGAAAATTATCGATTTTTATAGGCAGTTAAGTTGCTTTTAAGATCAGATTAATTGGGGCTCCTGATCTAAAGAAGAGTCGGCCCTAAATGCTCACAAGCCTTTATTGAGAATACTTCGCTGGGGTTATTTCGTTGTACATTCATTGTGAGTAAATGCGCGATTTTTTGAGATGGAAAGTCTCTCTTACCTTGAAAGCAATAGCTCCAAATTTTTTCAAGTGTAGAGAGTTTAAAAAGCTCATCCAATTCAATAGTTAAGGCATTATGAATTAAGGCCCACCTTTCTGCTGTGTGATGCAGTTCCATAATGGAATTTAAAGGGATCTCAAATTTAAATGCCTTGATGGCTCTCTCTCGGCTCAGAAGCGGATTCTGACGAATGTAAACTTTGGTTGATGGCAGAGTTAATGCTTTAGGTAAATAGGCATAAGTAGAGCAGTCAGCAATAAACTGATTATTCTGTATGGCAGTCTCGATTGTTGAGCGCCAATTTTCATCTGTAGCAGCTAAATCATGAAAGGAGATACAGTCTGGTTCATGGTTAAACATTACAGATAAAAAAGCACTGCCGCATCTGGGAAGACCTGTGATTTGAATGAAATCTCCGTTCATTTCGAGACCATATTTACCCAAGCCGGAATTCTAGAAAGGATGAAAAGAGTTGAACCTGTTCCATTCTTAAATCCACATTCTTCGCAACAAGCTGCAGAAAAAAGGGCCGCATTCGGATAAAGTTTTTTACCAGTTTGCTGAATCCAGCCAGATAAGTTCGAAATTCTCTGATCAATATGGTGAAAATTTGCCTGAATGAGATCAGAGACTTCCTGCCATGATGGGTCAATTCCAATTTTAAAAAATGAATTTCCGAATCCAGCAATTCTTTTTCCTGCAGCTATTGTGGAATATATTTTTTTTTGATCCCACTCTCGATAGACCTCTCTAGCAGCTTCGATAGGTCCATGAAGATCGCCTAAAGTTAAAATTGCCGAAACAATTCCATTTTCAATTCGACCACTAGCGCCTGTGGCATTCAAGAACGCAAAACTGCTCGCATTCTGATTTGCTTTTGCTGAATTGGTATGAGCTTTAACAACTGCCTGAATAAGATTTTTTTGGTTGTCAGATAGGTCGTTACAGTAGGGAATCTCAATTTCAAGTTTATACATATCGACCTTATTGAAACTACGCCCTCATCGTCGTTGTCGACTCAATAAACAATCCAGAAGCCTTGAAGTTTTCTGCGAAGGCCAACACCTTAGGAACGTAATCCTGGGTTTCTTTAAAGGGTGGGATGGTGTTGCCATATTTCATGACGTTTCCAGGACCGGCGTTGTAGGCAGCGACGGCAAGCTCCACTTTTCCATTAAATCGATCGAGCATTTGTCGAATGTATTTGGAGCCACCTTCAATGTTTTCGGCAGGATCGAAAGGGTTTTTGACGCCAAGACGTGCGGCGGTTTCGGGCATGAGCTGCATGAGACCCATCGCCCCGCAATGAGAAACGGCATTGGGATTTCCGCGGGATTCCTGGTGGATGACACCCGCAATCAATTCGGGAGGTAAATTATATTTAGCGGCGGCCTGTTTGATGTGGGCAGAGTAATGCGTAATTTTCGGAGAGAGCTGATCGGTTGGAAGTTCATTTCCCTGAACGACCGACTGTTGAGTTGCCAGGGTAGAGGTTTCAGGATTGGTTAAGGCGTTATTTGCCTGGGCTTGCGCCGCAGGATTGGGAGTTGAGGGCTGCAGATTCTGCTGAAGAGTGTTCTCGAATCCACCTCGCGTTTGGTCGACCTGCTTGCGGTACTCGACATACTTGCTTTTGAAAGAGGAGACCTGACTGTCTGAAATTCTTTTGTTTTCCATAGATAATTTAATTTTAACCGGGTTGATGGGCTGTTTACAATCCTCGTTTAGCCTTCTGTTTAGATTATCGGGTTTGAGGTTTAAAGAATTGCGTTTTTGATAATAAAATTGATCCAAAATCAGCCTTTTTGATCGATTACATGGCTTGTCAGGTTTTAGCAAGATTCTGCTTTATTTTTCTCCTGTCTAAAAAGAAGGAGCTATTTCAAAGCCCTCGAAAGAGGCTTTCAAGAAGCTTTACTAATCTGAAATCTAGTGATTAAGATATTTCCCTCGGGGTGAAGAAAGCCTCGGAATCACATCTGACAAATAAAGCTCGAATTCCACTCATTATGGCTGTCTTCCGAAAAGCGTATGTGAACGTCACTTCCCAGATCGATATCAGTGTCATTTCACATGATATCAAAAGGGTGGTGACGGAGGCGAATCTTCCAGCTGGAATGGTTCAGATTCTGATTCCCTCCGGAACTTCTGCGGTGGCCATGCTCGAAAATGACCCCAAAATTTATGAAGACTACAAAAAGTGGATCGAGAATCAAATTCCCGCTACTTCAGAAAAAAGGCCTGATCGACGCTCGGGTTCAGGAAGAAACTATGCCCATTTAAGGGCTCAACTGGTAGGTCATTCTCTTCAGTTACCTGTCTTTGAAGGAAAACTTCAAATCAGTCCCTGGCAAGAAATCCTGTTTTTTGATTTCGATGATAAACCTGGGAGAAGAGAGTATTTTATTCTTGTTGCAGGCGAGATGGCTGCAACGGCTGGGGGAGGCCGACGCTAATTTCCCAACACTATGGATCTTCACAAAAAGAATCGTTCAAAGAAACTCATTTTTGGCATTTGGGAAAAAGAGGTTTTCAGCTCGTGGGACCGGCTAATTCAGTCTTCAGTCGCAGATGCCGCTCTTTTTGTCCTGGGCTGCTTTGTTGTTACCTTCCTTCTTTTATTTCAGCTCGATACCCTTCCCAATAATATTCAGATCAATTCCTACGCTCCCAACAATATAAAGGCAGATCAAAATTATGAAATCGTCGATATTCAGACGACTCAGGAACATCGTAAGGAAGCTGAAAAAAGTATTCTTGCTGTTTATGATTACGATGAGGCGCTGGGGCAGGAAATTGATCAACGTATTCGAGATGCCTTTGATCAGGTGAGAAATTATCTTCAGCAATATCCTCAGGCAGGTGATGAAGAACTGATAGGGACTTTTAAAGAAGTTTCGGGTCTTGAGATTGAAGAAGAAGATTCCCGCTTCCTGCTTAAGTCCCGCTTTAACTATCAGATAGAGCGTTGGCTCCGAAATACAGTTCAGATTGCGATGTCGACGCCCATCATTGAAGATATGGCAGCCCTCGATTTGCGTCGTCATGAAGGCGCGATCACACTCAGACGCGTTCGGATGACATCCCAAGAAAATGAAAAAGTGGAAAAAAACCTGAAGCTGATTCGATCACTGAGTGAAGTGCGGGAAGATCTGGAGGAAAGAGTCCGTAACTCAGACCGCTCTGACAGGATTCCGGAAACCGTCAAGGCACCTCTTATTTCCTTAAGTGGACTTTTTTTAAGAGCGAACACAAATTTTAATGTTCTCGAAACCGAAAAGCGAAAAGAAAAAGCTATCAGTGGCGTCAAACCGGATATCATCAAAATCCAAAATGGAGAGATGATCATTCGTAACGGTGACCCCTACACCCGACGTCACCTCATTATTTTGCAAGGAATTCAAAAACAGCGCAGTCTTACCAATAAAACGATTAAATTTGCCGGAACCTTTCTTTTCGTGGCCCTCCTCATCCTGGTCACTTACTCCTTTGCCTCCCGCTATATTCGAAAGTTCAAACCCACACGAACCGATCTGATTTTTTTAGGCACCAACCTCATCATCATTCTTTTATTCGCACGTCTTTTCTCGGCGGTTTCGTCTGTGTTTAAAGATTCGCTTTCCTTTGAAATCGAGATGCAGGCGCTTTATTACATGATTCCGGTATCTGCCGGGGCGATGATCGTACGTCTGATTTTAAACTCTGAGATCGCGATTATTTTTGCTGTGATTGCCTCAGCTCTGGCAGGGCTCTTTTTAAAGACGGATATCGATTTATCAATCTTTTTTATTATTTCCTCTATAGCTGGTGCTGGATCAATTGCCTATGCCGATCGGCGAAGTGCCATCTTGAAAGCAGGGATCTTTACCGGACTGATCAACGTCGTAACAATTTTTACGATCAAGATGATCCAGGTTTTTTCGGTTGCTCAACAATGGTCGACTTCTGACATCCTGTTCACTCTTTTCTCAGGATTTTTGGGTGGGACCAACAGTGCACTTTATATATTGTTCTACACGCCGATTGCAGAAATGCTTTTTGGTTACACAACTGACATGAAACTTCTGGAGCTTGGCAATCTCAATCATCCCCTGCTCAAAGAGATGATCGTGAAAGCACCAGGCACCTATCATCACAGTCAGCTGGTGGCTGTCCTTTCAGAAGCCGCTTCTGAAGCCATCGGCGCAAATCCAATCGTGGCGCGTGTTGGGTCTTACTTTCATGATGTCGGCAAGATGGTAAAACCACTTTACTTTATCGAAAATCAGATGGGTGGCCAGAACCGACACGATGCCCTTTCTCCTTCGATGAGCGCACTGATTATTGCTTCGCATGTAAAAGACGGAATCGAACTTGCCGAAAAACACAAACTCCCTAAAATTATTTCCGACATGATTCCCCAACATCAGGGAACCAAGATCATCAGTTTTTTCTATAACAAGGCCAAAGAAATGGAAAAAGCGGGTTTAACCCAGGTGAGAGAAGAAGATTATCGCTACCCGGGACCCCGTCCCCAAACGCGTGAGGCGGGTATTCTTCTTCTGGCAGATGGAGTCGAAGCGGCCGTGCGGTCTTTGCCAGAGAAAAATCCAAACAAGATTCAGTCGATGGTCCAGAAAATGATCAATCGCAGTTTTTCGGAGGAGCAACTCGAAGAATGTGAATTGACTTTAAGGGATTTGAGGACGATTACAGACTGCTTTGTGAGAGTTTTGATAGGTATCTATCATCAGCGCATTGAATACCCTGATCAAGAATCCAAAAACACGGTTTCTGTCCCTAAAAAGCTTGAAATTGTTTCGCATTCAAAACCGATAACTTCCCTTTCCAATCCGCAATCCAGTTCTGAACATGATTTTAAAGAACCTGCAAAAAAGATATCCCTTACCCCTGACGACCCTTCGGAAAAAAGTGCTGCTTATCCTTCTGGAACTAGGCATCCCTGAGATTGATCTTGATATTACCTTTGTTCTAAATTCCTCCATGCGAAAATTAAATCATCAGTTTCGCAAGAAGGATTATCCCACCGATGTTCTCTCATTTCCCTTACACGAAAAAAAAATCGCGCGACGGGGTGGAGTATTTTTAGGAGATGTGATCATCGCTGTCGCAGTCGCCAACAAACAGGCTCAGGAGCAAAACCATCCTTTGCTGCACGAATTGTATTTTTTAATCATTCACGGAATTTTGCACCTTTTGGGTTATGATCACGAAAAAACACAACGTGAGGCTGTGATCATGCAGAACATGGAAAAGAAGTTGATGAGAAAGATTTTGAAGGAAGGAGTATGAAAAAATATCTCTGGCTTGTTTTAAGTGCAATCTTTTCTTTTTTATCCCATCCCTTTGCGATCGACGGCTACACCTTGCCCCACTTGGGTTTTTTTGCCTGGTTCTCGTTCATCCCATTTTTTATTTTATTAAATAGAGAGTGCAGTCTGAAACGACAGTTTTTGATCGGATGGATCTTTGGCTTTGTTTATTATGCAGGGTTGATGTTTTGGCTTTATACGGCCCTTCGTGTGTATGGAAATATCCATCCTCTTATCGCCTTGCTTTGTGTGGGTTTGCTGGCAGTCATTTTGGCGACTTATTTGGCGCTTATTTTTCCGATCACGGCTTTTTTGCGAGCGCGCCTGAATCTCCCGTATTTTTTTATTCTTCCATGGGTGTGGGTTTCGGTGGAACTTGCCCGAACTTATGTTCCATTAGGCGGTTTTCCCTGGGGGCAATTGGGCTATAGCCAGTCGCATAATATTCCCATCCTCCAGCTTGCCAGTTTCACGGGGGTCTGTGGAGTGACTTTTCTGATCCTTTGCGTGAATCTCGCTGGGGCTGAAATTTTTCAGATTCTTCTTGCCCGAAAAGACCGGGAAAAAATTTCATCCAAAACTGAAAAACCTTCTCTTCATTTTTCAATTATCAAATTCTATCGAACGGAACTGTTGTTTTGTGCAGCAGTCCTGATCTTTTATATTTGGGTCCATAGCACAGGAGTCCGTTCTATGGAGATCACTCAGGCGAAGATGATGCAGGCTCCCAGGACGAGGATTGCCCTGTTGCAGGGAAATATTCCTCAGGATGAAAAATGGTTGCTTGAAAAAGCAGATGCCATTCATCAGACCTATCTTCAGCTCACCCGGCTGGCCTTTGAACATTCTGTAGATTTGGTGATCTGGACTGAGGCATCTTATCCTTATGAGCTGGCCCTGGATGATCCGGAGCTCTTAAGCGAGGTAGGCGAATTCCCAAAAGATGTGTTGGTTGGAGCAGTCAGCTATGAATCGCATGGAAACATCCTTCCCAATCCCTATCGCACGCCTTTGGATTATCCTGTCCATAATAGCATGGTGCTTTTGGGACCCGGCTCTCAACTCAAGGGGGTGTATCACAAACAGCATTTGGTCCCTTATGGAGAATATATTCCTTTCAGAAACTGGCTGCCTTTTGTGGGCAAGCTCACCGAGAATATGGGTGAGTTTCAGCGGGGACAAAGTTCAAAACCCCTTATTTCGGGAGCTTCCCGATTTGGCATTCTAATCTGCTATGAAGATATCTTTCCCCAGATTGCGCGCGCAGAAAGCCTGTTAGGGGCGAATCTTTTGGTCAATATCAGTAATGATGCCTGGTATGGCGATTCATCTGCCCTGGAGCAACATTTAAACTTCTCCATCTTTCGTGCCGTCGAAAATGGGAAGTATCTTTTGCGTTCAACGAATACGGGTATCACGGCCTTTATAGATCCACTGGGTCGTATCCAAAAAAAGCTTCCAAAATTCAGCGAAGATTATTTGATTGATGAAGTTTCATTGCTTGAAGATCAAACCTTCTATACAAGGCACGGAGATGTTTTTGCATATGGGTGTGTCACGGGCATGTTGATAATGCTCGCCGCCGGATTTAGAAAAAAACTGTGTTCGAAATGAATCCAGACGTAAAAAGCTGAGAGTCGAACTTTTGTTGAGGGAGAATTTAAATGTCTAAAGAACTTCTTGAAAAAACTCAGACACTCAAAGATCGGTTGGATACGGTCGGGAGGCGACTTTGACCTCGCGGGTAAAACAAAGCGGATAGAAGAGCTGGAGCCTCAAACACAGGAAGCCCGTTTTTGGGATGATCCTCAGCAGGCGCAAAAAATTTCAAAAGAGCTCAATGAGCTAAAATATTCTCTGGAAGAATACAACAATCAGTTGAAAATTCTGGAAGAAGCCGAAGTCATGCTTCAGCTTTCTGAAGAAGCTGGGGATGAAGCCTCGCAGGAAGAGGCCATAAAAGAAATTGCGAAGGCAGAAAAAGCGGTGGAAGCGGCGGAGTTGACTGCCATGCTTTCTGAGCCAGAAGATCCCTGCTCAGCCATCCTTTCCATCAATGCTGGAGCCGGAGGGACCGAGTCCTGTGATTGGGCGAGTATGCTTTTGCGCATGTATTTGCGCTACAGCGAGCGACGCGGATTTAAAACCGATCTGGTGGATTATACTTATGGCGATGGGGCGGGCTACCGAAGTGCAACAGTTACCATCGAAGGAAAATACGCCTTTGGTTATCTCAAGGCAGAAAACGGCGTTCATCGCCTGGTACGCATTTCTCCCTTCGATGCCAATAAGCGCAGGCATACTTCTTTTTCTTCTGTCTATGTTCATCCGCTGGTCGATGATCAGATCGTAATCGAAATCAATCCCAAAGATATCAAGTTCGAAACCTTTCGTGCCGGTGGGGCAGGGGGGCAACACGTTCAAAAGAACGAGACGGCGGTGCGAATCACGCATGTTCCTTCCGGAATTGTCGTTGCGTGCCAAAACGAGCGCAGTCAAAATCAGAATCGTGAAACGGCGATGAAGATTTTGAAGTCACGGCTATATGAAGTTGAAATAGAGAAAAAACGGGCGGTACAAAAAAAGATCGAAGAAGGTAAAAAAGACATCACCTGGGGAAGTCAGATTCGCTCGTATGTCTTGCAGCCTTATCAAATGGTTAAAGATCATCGTACGGGTTTTGAGACGAGTCAGACCCAGGACGTGCTTGATGGAGATTTAGAGGATTTCATTAAGGCGTATTTGTTATCGGCTCCTGGAGAAGAAAACTGATGTTTTGATTCGATTCAGATCCAATCTCTCGAGAACTTGAAAAATACAATGAAGCTAATAAAAATTTTCATTAAAAATTTTTTCCATATTTTTCTCCCTCTTTTTCTTTTGATTCCCGTCAAAACCTTTGCCTTCGCCAATGGGCCCATCCATCGCGTTGGGATTGCTGGCTATGACCTGGTCGGGGGAGAAGATAAAAAGATTCAAAACATTGTTCAGGAGTCCCTGGCATCCGCTCTGCGTGAGAATCAGGAAATTGTTTGGATATCGATCCGCAAATCCGAAAAAGAGCTTCAGTCTTCAGGCATTTTTAAACTCATGACATCTGAAAAACTAGATGCCTTGATCACTGGATCGATTGTTCAGTTGGGAAAAAGTGTTCAAGTGAATACGCGTGTGTTTTTTAAAGGATATGAAAGACCCGATACTCACTCGCTTCTTTCCGATCATGACCACCTTTTAATCGATCTGAATTTCTCTGCTAAAAAATTGCTTGAGAATTTCAATCGACCTTCCACATCCGCTTCCTTAAACGCAAAACCAACAGATCTTCCCCCACCTCCACCTCAGGCACTATCTGAAAAAGATTCACAAAAGATCTCAAAGACGAAATCTCCTCAGGAGGTCTCTGGCTCAGGAACGACACCATCCTCTTCCGAAAACTCTGTGCTTTCAAAAGATTATATCTGGATGAGCGATCGTCTTCGTTTCGAGGCGCGTGGTTTTGCATTCGCCGATTTTGATGGCTCCCATCAAAATAAAATCGCCATTATCGATTTGAATCATGTGTATCTCTACGGCATTTTACAGAACCGTCTTCAATTGCTGGCGACATACGAAGCGAAAGAAAACGATCATTTTGTACGGGTGTTCGCTTACGATTTGGATGGAGATGGAATTGCAGAAATCTTGATTTCCAATATCCGCGGGACTCAGGCGAGCTCGTTGGCTCTCAAAGTAAATTCTTCGGGTTTTACTCCTGTTTTTCGGGACGCCCCCTGGATGATCAAGGTTTTGGGAAGTGGAAGTCAGGCACAACTTTTGGGCGAGGCCTATACCGGACAGCAAATCGATAAGCATAAAATTCGACAACTTCGCTGGAAGGATGGAAAACTCCAGGAAATCGGAGATTTTAAAACTCCTTCGGAGGTTGAAATTTATGGACTTAATCTCTGGGAGGGAAGTTCTTCGGAGGATTCAAGGTTGATCTCGATGAGCCTTTCAGGCGATCTGCGGATTTATGAAAAACATAAAGATGGAAATTATCAGCGGGCGCTTGCAAGCTCTGAAAGTTTTGGAGGCACTTATAATTATATCGATGTGGAGGTGAGAGATCTGTTCAATCAGGTCTCTCGGGAAAAAACCTATATCAATCTGGATCCCCTTGCCTGGAAAACTGCCCAAGGTCAGGATCGTCTTCTGGCCCCGAAAAATGATACTTTTTTGAAAAATATTGTCGGAACTCGGCCTTTTCCCAAAAACTCGGGGTTGACGTTGCTCGAAACGACCGATATGGGAATACGCGAAATCGCCACGACCCGGAAAATCGAAGGGTATATTTCCGAAGTTGCCCGAGTTGATTGGCCAGCCTCTTCAACCCGGAAAATTCTCGTTCTTGCAGGATTAAGGGAAAAGGGTTTTATGAATACGATGGGCCGATTTCAATCAGCGTTGATTCTTTACGATTTTGAATAGATCTGTTTTGGCGGTGTAGCTCAGATGGTTAGAGCAAACGGCTCATATCCGTTGTGTCCGGGGTTCGATTCCCTGCACCGCCATTTTATTAAAATATTATGAGTGATGGGTTATGAGTCAGGAGAATGTTTTCTCCTTTTGTATTTCCTCAAACTCATAACTTGAATCTTCATAGCCACTCCCATCCCATGCCCCTACCTACCCTTGCTATTGTTGGTCGTCCAAACGTTGGAAAATCCACCCTGTTTAATCGCCTGGTTGGTCGAAAGCATGCGATCGTCTACGATCAGCCCGGGGTGACTCGCGATCGAAACTATGCCCCTGCCGACTGGCGCGGTTTTGATTTTCGGATCGTCGATACGGGAGGATATGAAGTTGAGCCAACCTCCGATTTATATGCCCAAATGCGACGCCAGGCAGAAATTGCAATCCAGGAATCCGATCTGGTGGCTTTGGTTGTCGATGGCCGGGCTGGGATCACGGCAGATGATCGCGATATGGCCGAACGATTGAGGCGCATGGGAAAAAAGACCCTGTTGGTGATCAATAAAATCGATAGCTCCCATCAAGAAGAAGAGTTGAGTGAGTTTTATAGCCTGGGGTTCCAAAAGAATTTTGGCGTTTCTGCCGAGCACGGAAGAGAGATAGGAGAGCTTTTGGATGCGATCGTCGATGAGCTGAGTTCGGATGGGACTGAAAACTTTCATTTCAAACCTACTAAAAAACTTAAAGAAGAAAATCTTAATCATCTGAATTTAAAAGAGAAAAATGAAGATGACGCTCGGGTTAATGAGGATAAGAACAAGACAATTCGCATCGCTATTTTAGGTCGGCCCAACGTTGGAAAATCGACTCTTTTAAATCGACTGTACGGTGCGCCCCGCGCCGTCGTTCATCCCCAACCCGGAACCACTCGAGATCCTTTGGAAATCGAAATTCCTTCGAAAGGAAAAGTTTTTCGCATTGTCGATACAGCAGGCATCCGCAAAAAATCCCACGCTGAAGGAAAGATCGAAAAAGTTTCAGTGATGAAAAGCTTTGAAATTGTTGAGCGTGGCGATGTAGTCGTGATGCTCATCGATGCGTCGGTGGGAATTACCGCCCAGGATGCCAAGATTGCCGAGCAGGTGTTGGAGCGGGGAAGGGGCCTTCTACTTCTGGTCAATAAATGGGATCTGGTTTCCGATCAGCTCACCTGGACAGAGGCCAAGAAGGTGATGATCCATCGCTATGATTTTTTAAAATATATTCCTGCCCTTAAAATCTCTGCCAAAACAGGTCAGGGACTTTCAAAACTTTTTGATGAAATTTTAAATGTTTACAAAGAATACTCCAAGCGTTTGACGACAGGTGAGCTCAACCGAGTTTTTCGAAAACTCATAGAAGCCCATCCTGCCCCCACTGTTTCAGGGAAAAACATCAATCTTTTCTTCATGACCCAGGTGGCTGCCCGGCCTCCTTACCTGGTGATTTTCTGTAACCATCCCGATTTGATTCCAAAATCTTACGAACGCTATCTCATCCGAGGAATTCGTGAGTCTTTTTCATTTCGTGGATCTCCTCTTTTGCTCGAGTTTCGCTCGCGCAAGAAAAAAGCCTTTCATGCTTAGATGGAAAGCTGCTGTGTAAAATACGGGCTTTTGCGCACCTTAAAAATCCTCTCGTATTCTAAAGTACGCTTCGGATTCATAAGTACCTGTGCGCTTGGTGCTCACGACGCTTTCCGAAAAAACTGAAGCTTTAAATCCATCTCCTCTGTCCGGATTAAAATTCTTGAAAGCGTTTAAAGACGAGCTTTAAAATCAAACCTTATCTATGGCTTCTTATCTTAAATTGGCTTTGGAAACCGCTCGTGAGAGTTTTCGCTCTTATCTGAAAGATGATGGCTTAACTCTCGCTGCAGCCCTCTCTTTTTATACCTTTCTTTCGATGATCCCTCTTACGATGATTCTGGTTTCTCTTCTCGGGCATTATCTGGGAAATTCTGAAGAGGCGATGACGCGTATTATCGATTTGATGACAGAAACCATTCCGAATCTTCATCCCAGTTTTTTGCACGATTTAAAACTTATGGTAAATCGCAAGATCAGCAGTGGTTGGATTGGGATTGTTTCGCTTTTTTTCGTCGCTTCCCTGTTTTTCACATCGCTGGAAAAAATTCTGGATAAAGTCTTTCAGGCGATAAGCTCGCGTAATTTTTTTCACTCCCGCCTGCTTTCGATCGGTCTTATATTTTCCTCTTCACTTTTTCTTTTTATACCCGCCATCCTGAAAACCCTGGAAGACATCCTTCATCAGTTTCATATTCCTATTTCTTTCAATTTTTTAATGACGGGAAATCTGTTTTTCTTTCTGACCGGTGCTTTTATTTTTGTTCTCTTGATTTCATGGGTTCCTAGCCATCGAATCGACCTACGCTACAATCTGTCGGGAGGGATTGTTTTTGCTTTTTTACTCCTCGTTGCGAAATCATTGTTTCACGGCTACATCTACCTGAACTTCAAACAGGTAAGCTTTGTGTATGGCTCTCTTTCGACCCTGGTCCTTATTATTCTGTGGATCTTTTACTTTAATAATTTATTCATTTTGTGCGCGGAGTTGGTGGGGGTAATGCAAAAAAGGAAAGAATTGAGTCAATCAGTGAAGTTTTGAGCACCTTTATTCCTAATATAAAATTCCTTATATGGAATACCTTGGCGTACCTGAAATGCTATGATCAGAAGAAAGATGCAATACAGAATCTCATTCAAATGGAGATGCCCGAGATTCAATCAAAACTGATAAGTCTCGATTCAAGATTGATTGGATTAGAGAACCGATTTCAGAAAGGATGATTACTTATGAAAAAAAGATTCCTGTTTCTCACCTTTTTTTTCCTGGCTGTTTTTCATCCTCAATTCGCTTTTTCGCAGAAAGCGGTTGAATCCCAGCCCTCCTTTGAAACCTTCTGGACTCAATTCAAGTCACTGATCGAAAAAGGTGATAAAAAAGCCGTCGTCTTGCAGGTGCAGTTTCCGGTAACTGATTGGGAAGATCGTGCGATCGGGGCGATTCCAACACCTCAGAAGTTTTTGGAAAAATACGATCTGATTTTTTATCCTGAGTTTCAGAAAAAAATTCTCGAAGGAAAACCCTGGAAAGATGGATATGGAAATTACCTTCTAACCTGGAAAGGAAAAGGAAGAGATCAAAACAACGAATACTCACTGGTTTTTGTCCCAGTTGTTGGTGGATACAGGTTGTCCGGATGTTATGTGGGGCCTGCCTATTAAAGGGATTTTTCCCATTTTGAATAAGGCCTATCTCCTTTCATAAACCTGCCTTGACACCCTCCAGTTGCCAGCCCTCTATTTAAGATAACAACCGCTGCTATAAAAAGCAGTCAGGACTCTAAACAAGTCCTTCTCGCCATGATGGATCCTTATAGGATTTGCATGATGCAGAAGAGCTCGTTTCAGTCCGTCGATATTAACCCAGGTCCTGATTTATTCAAGCCACCGTATTGTTCAAACGATCCCTGAGTCAGGACTTTCAACACCGGAGGTTTTTATGGCAAACGAACAGGAAAGAAACCGTCAGTCCGAGCCTTCTGAACGACAGGAAAGCAGGCCATCCGAAAAAAGAGACGGAGAAAAAATGGGTCGGGAAGAAGCCGCTCAAAAGGGAAGAGAAAAAACAGCGCAGACTCACGGTCGTGAGTTCTATCAGGATATTGATCGAAAAGGGGGAGAGTCTAAAGGAGGCGAGGGAGGTTCCACTGAAAGATCCTCCGAGAGATCCTCTGTTCGATCCACTGAGGAGAAGGAGGAGTGAAATAGATCTCTTTTTCTTCATCTTGATTCAAGATGAATTCCCTGCTTTAAAAGGCGCTCAACTCAACTGAGCGCCTTTTTTATTAACAATCAAACGTCTCCGTTTTAACCATACTTTCCCCTCTTGTAAGATAAGATCGAACCTTTATGCTTAAAAACAAATGGATCAAAAAATTATTTATTATTTTCCTTTTTGTAATTTTGGGATTTGCCGGGCTTTCGGTTTATCTTACCTATGAGGTGAACCATATTAAAGAGCCTCTCCTGGCCGCTCTCAAAAGTCAGATTGATGGAGAGCTGGAGATGGGAAGTGTGGAGGTTCAAACCTTTCCTGTCGGAGTTTTGATCCGCAATATTCGACTTTATGCCCCCCAGGAAAAAACGCCTTCGGCAACGATTGAAAAAGCTCAAATGGACTTTGATCTTTGGGCCTTGCTCAAAAGCAGAATCCGAATTCGTCTGAGCATTTCCAGGCCAGAAATTCACCTCCATCAGAATCCGGATAAAGTCACGAACATGGAGCTGATTTTCGCTCCACTCATTTCGGGAAAAAAATCTGAAGCTTCGAAAAAAAATCCTTTATGGTGGAACCACATGGAGGTGAGCAGACTCACTATTGAGAAAGGGCATTTGATTTCCGATCAGTCCGGAAGCGAATCGCGTCAGGAAATTCAGGACATTACGATCGAAGCGGATCAGATTTTGTTTCAGTCGATCGCTGTGCCCGCGAAGATAAGGATTCATTATCTTTTACCTCACATCAGTCCTCAACCGATGGAGTTGAGTGTGCGATTGGCCCTTGAAGATGAAACTCAAAAAATGTTTTTGAAAGAGGGGGAATTTCATTGGGGAGAGGCCGCATTTAACTTTGCGGGAGAAGTCGATCTTCCTTTCGAATCACGTCGCGAAGTCGCCCTTCATCTAGATTTCACATCTGAAGCGATCGAGCTTGAAAAACTCTCGCAGGCCCTGGTGACGCCGATTCCAGCCGAGGGAGAGATTCTTTTAAAAGGAAAAGTCGAAGGATCGGCTTTCATGCCTCATCTGACGCTGGTGGCAGATTCCAGCTCACTGGAAATTTCGAACAAGAAAATTACCAATTTTCATGCCGAGTTGATCAAAAAACAAAAACCGGTTGAAATTCAAAATACCCATTTTGAAATTTTTGGTGGGCAAGTTGATGTGAGTGGAAAACTTACGCCCAACGATTCGATGCCCGTACAAATTTCAACCCGGTTTAAATCTTTAAGCCTCGCAGAAATTTCCGGAAAACCTGAAAATCCTGCACGATTGAGCGGGAACCTGAATCTTTCAAGCGAGACCGCTCAAATCCCCAACTCCTATTCAGGGGGAGGAGATATTGTCCTCGGGCCCATTCCTTTACCCGTGATCAATCTGGAAAAAAAGATCAAGCTTGCGGAGATTCTCGCGACTCCTACCGGACTGAACAATCGAATGAATCTGGGAATGCTTTCCTCCAGTGCAAATCTGATTGGTACGCAGATTGATCAAATTCGTGTCGCTCTTCGAATCTCAGGCGACACAATTACATTTTCTCCTTTTTCTCTGGGGAATTCTCATTTTAGCGCGGGCGGATCCGGCTCGCTTTCTCATCAAAAGTCGATTCAGGCGAGCGGACAGGGAAGTCTCTCTGCAGAAGTTACCAGCCAACTCATCCCCGACGTTGCCCTGCGCTCAGCTCTCACTCAGGGGAAAGAGACGTTGACGGTTCCATTTTTGGTTAGCGGTTCAGTGGAAGATCCGAGTGTGACGGTCGATCAGGGCTACTTAAAAAAACTTTTTGCCAAAGCCGCTGCCGCCAGTCTCAAGAATATGATTTTAGGGGATGCCCATCCAAAAGATGCGGTGGGAAATGTATTGAATAAAATCCTGAATAAACCCGAGAAGGAGCCTTCTTCTTCCAAAACTCCTTCCAAATCCTCCAAGGAACCTGGAAAAATTCTCAATAAGCTTTTTGGAAACTAGCGGGAGGTCTCTCCCGGATTGCACTCTGCTTTAGGAGAAAAAGTCGGACTTTGGCGGATCATCCTTCGACAGGCTTAGGATGTCCCATTTTGATAAATTAAGTAATTTTGCTGAGTATAAAGATGGGACAGGGTGAGCTTGTCGAACCATATACATCCACTCATCTGGCAGAAGACTTTGAAAATTGTTGGCATATCCATTCCAGAATTTCATTTTCGTTTTCTGGATGAAACCATCGAATGGATTTGTCTGCCCGAAACCACGTCAACTGTCGTTTTGCCAGTCGACGGGTTTGCTGCTGAATTTCAGAAATGGCATCCTTCAATGAGATTTCTCCTTTGAGATGTCGCGCTAAAGTCGAATAGCCAATCACCAGGGTTTTTGTATTTAGAAAATCGTAACCTTCCTCCATCCTCATTTTAACTTCTTCAACCCACCCAGTCTGTATCATCTCGATCACTCGCTGATCGATGCGGGCATGGAGCTCTTCACGCGGGCGGGTCAGACCTGGCGAAATCGTTGCATAACGCTTGTTGGAAAACTGATGTTGGTTCTGAAGCTGAGTGGGAGGAGTTTTTGAGAAATGATAAATTTCCAGGGCGCGAATGAGACGAATCAAATCGTTCGGATGAATTTGCTGGGCTCGCGAAGGATCGATCTGAGTGAGCTCTGTGTGGAGTACTGAAGATCCCTCAGCCGCTGCACGGTTTTCCAGGATTTTGCGAAACTCCACATCCCGTTTGGGTGCTTCCATCAATCCGTATAGCACGGCCTTTAAGTAAAGCCCTGTTCCTCCAGACAGGATCGGAAGATGTCCTCTCGCCTGCACTTCAGCGATTTTAACTTCGGCCATGCGTGCATATTCGGCAACATCGAAAGACTCACCCCAATTTGCACAATCGATTAAATGATGTGGGATAAGGTTTTGATCGGCTGGCGTGGGTTTGGCGGTTCCAATGTCGAGTTTTTTCCAGATGGCCTGAGAATCGGCCATGAGAATTTCACCCTTAAGTTTTTGCGCAAGAGAAATTCCAAGGGCAGTTTTGCCAACCCCCGTCGGTCCACAGAGTACGAGGATTTTAGAAAGGTTTACACGATCCTCTTGAACCATTTTTCAATCTCCCGAAATTCGATCTGCACCATCACAGGACGTCCATGCGGACAGTGATAACTGGCCGCTCCTTCATCGAGTTGACGAATCAGTGCACGCATTTCTTCGTGACTTAAACTGTCTCCCGCACGGATCTGGCGATGGCAGGCCATGGTGGCGAAGATTTTATCGAGGTGATCTTCCAGTTTTGAGGAAACTTCAAACTCCTCCAGATCCTCTACCAAGGCTTCCATGAGGGGGGCGACTTCGATATGTCCTAAGACTTCAGGCAGTGACTGAACAACAAGGGTGGTAGGGCCAAACTCGGCGATTTCCATCCCAAGTTTTTCTAAGGCTTCTGCGTGGTTGATCAGAAGGTTTTTCTGGCTTTCTCGCACTTCTAGCGTTTGAGGAATTAAAAGTTTTTGACAGGGAATATTTCCTGATTGGTAGCGCGTGCGTAATTGCTCAAATCCAATCCTTTCATGGGCCGCATGCTGATCGATAAGAATAAAATAATTTTCTGATTCACAAAGAATGTAAGTGCCCTTGAGCTGACCGATTACCCGCAGATGTGCAAAAGGCTCGCGACCGATTATTGTCCAGGCGGATTCTTCTTTGAGAGGCTGGTAATTTTCAGAAAACCAGCTCCCTGTAATCTTTTTATCAGCCTCCGAAAAAGGATCAGGGCTGTGAGGGTTCAAGTAAAATGCATTGCTTGGCTTTATTTGCGGGATTTGAGTTTCTTGTGTGATCTTTGAGAAATCCGTTGAGGGCGTCCCAGATCTTTTCAAATTCTCATGCATCACCTCAAAGCCAGGAGAGGAGATCTCATTTTTTTTATTCCACGGACATTCGGCCAGTGTTTTTTGCAAGGTGCTTGCGACGAACTGATGGACGAGATTGGGATGTGTAAAACGCACTTCGCGTTTGGCAGGATGGACATTCACATCCACTTGATCCGGTGGAACATGCAGATACAGAACCACACACGGATACTGCTCCTTCATCAAAAGATTGCGATAGCCAGCTAAAATGGCGTGATTCAAAAGGCGATCTTTAATCGGACGCTGATTTAAAAAAAGATACATTGATTGTGAATGAGAGCGGCTTAAATTTGGATGGCCCACATAGCCTTGCAGGATCATTTCATTTTGTTCAGCATGAATCGGATAAAATCCTTCTCCTACGGTTACACTCAAAACTTCCTGAATGCGATTTTCCAGGCTACGCTGGATGAAACGCAGTTTTTCTTTTCCATTGTGATAAGCGATAAATTGAACTTCCGGAAAAGCAAGCGCCATCGCTGTGAGATAATTTTCGATATGACCCCATTCGGTTTCGTTCGATTTTAAAAATTTAAGGCGGGCAGGGGTATTGAAGAAAAGGTCTCGGACTTCCATGGTGGTGCCGAAAGGATGAGCTGCTTCATGCTGATGCAGGATTTTTCCTCCCTCGATGGAAAGCTCAGAGCCTGCGTCGGTAGATGTTTCGCGCGGTCTGCTTTTGATCTGAAAACGGGATATGCTTCCGATCGAGGGAAGGGCTTCTCCACGAAATCCTAGCGTATGAATTGAGAAAAGATCTTCCAGTGTAGAAATCTTGGAAGTCGCATGGCGCTCTATGGAAAGTTGAATTTCTTCTGCGCTCATACCGTAGCCATCATCCTGCACGCGAATGAGTTTGCGGCCTCCATCTTCAATAAAAATCTCGATACGACTTGCCTGGGCATCGAGGCTGTTTTCCACCAATTCTTTCACAACCGAAAAAGGACGTTCCACCACCTCACCGGCGGCTATTTTTTCGGCGATATCGGAAGGGAGACGATGAATGCGCATAGGTTCACGGGGGTAACATCCTGAACCTTGAAAGTCCAGAAACCGGTGGGATGTCATTCTGGAAGCTTTCAAATAAGTGAAGCAGCCTGTTTAAGATGAGTGTTTTTGTGTGTTGTTACTGCATTGCGGCATAAGAATTTATTGCCAGCGAATGCCGATTCTGTTTGGGAAAGCCCACTTACGAACATTTTTTAGGTGAGCTCATTATGCGAAAGTTTAAAGCGGGTCTGATCGTATTCTTCTTTTTCTGTTTGTTTAAAAGTTTTGCTTTTGCCCAGGACGTTTCTTCGCAGGATGAAAAAACCCGATTTTATATTGTTCTTCCAAACCCTTCGGAAGATGAAGATCCGAGAGCTCATACCGCTTCCTCCAAAAGGATCGAATCCAAAACCCTGCGTCAGGTGCCCCAAAGAAGAATCGGCGATCTTCTCACTCTCACTCCTGGCCTCATTGCGATCCAGCATTCTGGGGGTGGAAAAGCCAATCAGTATTTTTTGCGTGGATTTGATGCCGATCACGGCACAGACATCGCCTTCTCCCTCGAAGGAATGCTGATCAATCAATTGAGTCACGGGCACGGTCAGGGGTTTGCCGATCTGAATTTTCTTATTCCCGAAATTCTCGAAACTCTCGAAGCTAGAAAAGGTCCTTATTTTGTTCAGGATGGCGATCTTGCAACAGCGGGTGCCATCGAATTCCGCTTAAAAGAAAAACTGGAGCACAATCAGTTCACTTTTGAAACCGGCAGTTTCAATACCTTTCGAAGTTTGATTCTGGCCGGTAAAGAGAACCAAAAGAGCCGATTTTATATCGCCAATGAGATTTATACGACCGATGGGCCTTTTGTGCATCCCGATCGCTATCTCCGCTATAATCTGATTTTTCGGGGCGCTTTTGATCTGGAAAAATGGAAAGGAAGTCTCATCACCTCCAGCTATCATGGCTTTTGGAATGCCTCCAATCAGATTCCTGCAACTTTTGTGGAAAACGGCTCTCTTGACCGATTCGATGCCCTCGATTCCACCGATGGTGGAAGCTCCCAGCGCCACCAAATTCTGGCAAAGCTCACCTATGCGCCCTCCGCAAAACAGAAAATCGACTGGATGGCTTATGGCGCCTATTATGACTTGAATCTTTTTTCCAACTTCACTTTCTTCCTCGAAGATCCGCTTCACGGGGATCAGCTCAATCAGAAAGATAAAAGGTTTCAGGCAGGATTTCAGACAAAATATGATCGCGAAGATTATTTAGGTCCTGTGCGACTCAGGCATTTTCTCGGAGCAGGCCTTCGCTTTGATCGCATCAAGAATGCCTTGCATCACACTCAGGCCAGAGCCTTGATCGAAGCCAATACTGAAAATCTTGTTTCTCTTCTCAATCCCTATTTCTATTTGCAGGAAGACATTCAACCCGCTTCCTGGCTTCGTCTTAGCGGCGGGGTGCGGTTGGATGGGCTGCATATGGATGTGGCGGATCGTCTGGCACAAGGCGTGGAAGGTCAAAATACAAGTTGGGTTTTGAGTCCCAAGGCAGGAGTCGTTCTTTCTCCTCATTCCATACTGGATCTGTTTATGAATTTTGGACAGGGCTTTCACTCCAATGATGCGCGCGGGGTTGTGCGATCGATTGATCCAGCGAGTCCTTATGCAAAAGCAACGGGAGGGGAAGCGGGAATTCGGCTCAAGCCCTTTCAGCGTTTAAATCTTGATGTGGCTGCCTGGTATCTGGATTTGGAAAGTGAGCTGGTATTTTCAGGAGATGCAGGAACGACAGAACCCAGCGGACCGACACGACGTGCGGGAATCGAAGCGGATTTGAATTATAAAATTCTTGACTGGTTGACGCTCGATTTTGATTTTACCTGGACCCATGCACGGTTTCGGGATCTTCCCGAGGGTGAAAACGCCGTCCCTCTGGCCCCCCGTTGGACCCTTTCGGGTGGGCTGATGGCAGAACATCCTTTGGGAATTTATGGCTCACTGCGCACCCGTGCCATCAGTGATCGTCCTGCCAACGAAGATGCTTCGCTGACAGCCACAGGCTATTATCTGCTGGATCTGATGCTGGGCGACAAACAGCAAAACAGGAAATGGTTTGGATCTGACAAAAGCGGTTTTGCCCTGGAATTCAAGATCCTGAACTTTCTGGATGCCAATTATCGCGAGTCACAGTTTGATACAACCTCTCGACCGGATTCCACGGGAGCTGAATTGACAGACGTTCATTTTACTCCAGGCTATCCACGAACCTTTTTGGGATCTTTTACACTGTATTACTAACGCACCTTGAGTGAGTTCAGGATTTGCAGCATCCCTCGACCTTAAGAATCCAGAAAACTGAATTCAGGAGTCAGAAATTTTTCCTTTCAAATGAAGATTCAATCAGATCCTCTCCAACCATTCGGGGCATCATCCATGAAATTCCTGAAAACATCTTTTTATACAAAACTACTTCTCTTCATTTTATTTTCCTTCATTCCCACTCTTGCTCACGCCCACGCCCTGCGTCTTTCCAACTCCGATTTTCAATGGAGCCCGCCTTCGTTCAAGTGGGATTTTCAGATTCATCAAACTGATTACGATTTAAAAATGAAAGAAATGGAAGAAGCGGTTGCGAAAGAGTATCTGCTCAAGCGCCTGTTTGTATCTCAGCCGGAAGGGATCTGTACCTTAAACGATCTCCAAATCATTCACGATCCTGCGAAGGAGCTGGTTTCCCTCCATGCGACAGGAATCTGTCCTTCCGAAACTTCTTCGATACAGATTTCCTACGGACTTTTTTTTGGAGATTTCAATCATAAACACCTGATCAAATTCATTCATAAAAATCACACCCAGAGCGTGACGCTCTCACCTGAAAATCCGGAAGCAAAATTTGAAGTTGGTGGTGGGCCTGAAAACGAAATCTTAAGTTTTTTAAAGTTGGGTTTTGAGCATATTCTTTCAGGATTTGATCACATCCTTTTTATTTTCTCACTCATCCTGGCGGCAGCACGCTTGAAAGATCTGGTGCTTCTGGCAACCACCTTTACGTTCGCACACTCTATTTCGCTCGCCCTGGCGGTTTTCGATTGGGTGAACCTGTCTCCTTCCATCGTAGAGCCTTTGATTGCGGCGAGTATTGTCTTTGTCGCGGTAAAGACACTTGTTTTTCCGCAACCCAATTTAAGGTTTCAGCTGCTGATCGTCTTTCTCTTTGGTCTCATCCATGGGCTGGGATTTTCCGGAGCCTTAAAAGAGGCCAGTCTTCAAAATGAAAATCTGGCGATTCCTCTGATCTTTTTTAATCTGGGTGTTGAAGGAGGGCAGGTACTTTTTATTGCGGGGATCTATCCTTTGCTTCTTCTTTTAAGATCAAAATGGACTCAACGCTCTGTGATGATACAAAAAGTCTCTTTAGCGGCCATTGCCCTGATGGGGATGTATTGGATGGTAACGAGGGTTTTCTAAAGAGCTTGATCTGCGCACAAGTCTTCCAGCTCAAGACTTTTAAGCCTTGCACAAACAGGTTTTAATATTTCTTTGGCTTCTTTGATTTTTCCTTCGGAGTAGAGAAGGTTGGCCAGCAATTGACGGGCGCCATCTTCCAGTCCGGGTTCGAAATAGCGATCCAAAATCTTTTTTTCGTTTAAGATTTTTTCAAGTTCTTTTTGGGCATCCTGATTTTTTCCATCTTTATAAAAATCGAGCGCAGCCACGAAATGAATCCTGGGATCTCGTGGAAATTTTTGAAGCCATTGCGTAATTTTTTCTTCTCGTGCCTTTTCGGAAAGCTCATCCAGTTTCAAAAAATCATCATTGGGAATCAGCAAGGTTTCTTCACGAATTTCCTCAGAAATTGACTGGTAGCCCTTCACCGATTGTCCAATTCCTACAAGTGAACCCAAGATCAGTAACAGGGCTAGCCCTTGAATCCAAATCGAACGGGAAGGTTCATTTTCTTCCTTTGACCAGACTTGATTGAAAACTCCCCACAAAAAAAGCCCGGCAAGGGCTCCTCCAAAGTGAGCAGCGTAATCGACGCGACCCGAGCCGAAAACCATGAGCGGAAGTAAAGAAGGGATGAGCACTTGAAGTAAAGGTCGTTGAACCTGGGATCGATAAATATAGGGAAGGCGGTAAGTCAAAAAAAAGGCAGTTGAAAAAATTCCCATGATGGCACCAGAAGCGCCAATCGAAACGACATAATCGGGGTTGAGAAAAAATCCCAGGACCGATCCTCCCAAACCCGAGAGAATAAATACAATCATGTACCACGCGCGCCCAACCATTCCTTCTAAGAAACGCCCTCCCATATAAAGTGCCAGACAATTGAAGAGAAGATGGATGAGATTCGCATGTAAAAACACGGGTGTGATAAAGCGATACCATTCCCGGTTTTCCATGATCCGTGATTTTTCAAACGCGCCCATGGCGATCAATTCGAGCGTATTCGGGCTGAGCTGAAAACTCCCGCGCATTTTATAGGCAACGACCATTTCAACGAGATATCCCAGCATCAAAATCAACAGAACGGTTATCGTCAGGGGACTTGAGTTGAACTGTGATGCAGATGGGAGATAGGATTTGGAGGGTTTTTGTACAAGATCCGGATTTTGGACAAAGCGCTTCAGGAAAAAACGCAGGCTTAAGGTTCCAAAAAAAGAGGTGGTCGTCCAAATCCTTTTGTCGGAGAGATTCAGATACCATGGATGAATCACGATCTTCTCTTTACCTGGAGAAGATTTCTTTAATGCCATTATAAAATCTTTTTTCCCAGAAAGATCTTCCGAGCCGATCTCGATCCAGTGAACGGTCACAGGCATCTTGAGACCATTGATCGAACCTGTGAACTGAAGACAGTTTTTCCCAACTTCCATCAATACATTCTGAATGATTAATGGATGCTCGTTTTGCAAACTTGAATCTTTCAAACAGAGAATTTCAAAACGAGAGCCATCGGTTCGAATGAGCACCTCTTCACAATAACCCTTGAGATTAAAAAGCTCCGGAAGAGTGGTGTACTCGAATCCTCTTTCCTGAACAAGTCGCGCTGTCAGTTTTGAGATCGCAAGAGATGGATTTAAAGAGATCATATTTTTTAAAGAGGATAAAATGTCTGGGTCGAAAGCGTTTCGAAAATTATCTTTCCAGAATCCATTTCAACTCAAGCAGATCCGGGAGGCTCCTGATGGATTTTAAAAAACTCCAGAAAGTCTGAATTCCTTCTTTTTCGGCTTCTCCCAATTCATACGAGATCGATTTTGTAAAATAGCGCTCGAGAAGTTTTTGCGGATATTGTGGAAGGGTTTGAATGATCTGATTCAGGCGGGTTTTGCCTTCATTGTAGCTTTGATTCAAAAGGGGGATAATTTCCTTAAGATCCGGATTCGGTGTCATCCAGGCCGCATAGACAAAGGGTTTTTGAGTCCATTCCCACCAGGCAAGACCCAAATCCAGTTCTTCCCAGCCATTCTCCTGAGAAAGCAAGGCTTTGTCCCCAATAAGAAGTTTTGCCTCAATGTCTGGATGAACAAGCTCCTGAATAAAATCGATCGATTTCAAATCCCTCTGAAAACGATTTTTCAAAATGACTTTGAGCAATTCCTGAGAGGTTCTGGATTCTGTATCGAGATAAATGTGTTGGAGTGTGCTCGGGTGGGATCCGTTTTGATAAAAAAGTTTTACGCTTTCGACAGCACCCCGTGAGGCAATGGCCAGGTTGGGAACCAGGTAAAGATCGGGTCGTGTAAAGTAATAAACAATGGGAATGAGAGCTGCATCCACTTCACCTGCTTCAAGCAGAGGGATGAGTTGGGCGGGAGGACGAAAGAGAACCCTGGCTTTTTGTGGATCAAGAAAGTGAATGAGAGGCAGGGCATTGATATAAGAAACACAGCCTAAACGAAGCATATCAAAGCTCAATCACGCAGGGGCTATGGTGTCAAGGTAAGGCAAAAAAAAAGGCGTCCGTTTGTGGCGGACGCCTTTTGCAAGTGCGTTCAGAAAGACTCAAGCGGTGACTACATCATTCCGCCCATGCCTCCCATACCGCCCATTCCTCCGTGTCCGCCGGGCATGGCTGCATCTTTCTTTTCTTCAGGATCATCGGCAATGAGAGCTTCCGTGGTGATCATCAGACTTGCCACGCTGGAAGCGTTCAGAAGGGCATTGCGAGTAACCTTGGTAGGGTCGATGATACCGGCAGCCAAAAGATCTTCGAACCTCTCCTTGGCGGCGTTGTAACCGTAGGCCCCTTTATTTTTCTTCACTTCGTCCACAACAATCGCACCTTCGACACCCGCGTTTTCGGCTATCTGACGGGCAGGCTCTTCAAGAGCGCGACGGATGATGTTTACTCCGGCCTGTTCTTCGGCATCGAGCTTTAATTTCTCGACGGCGTTAATGCAGCGAATAAGAGCCACACCACCGCCAGGGACGATGCCTTCTTCGACGGCTGCGCGGGTTGCATGCAGGGCGTCTTCAACGCGGGCCTTCTTTTCTTTCATTTCGGTTTCGGTCGCGGCACCGACATTGATGACGGCCACACCGCCAACAAGCTTGGCCAGTCTTTCCTGGAGTTTTTCACGATCGTAGTCGCTGCTGGTTTCTTCAACCTGGGCGCGAATCTGTTTCACGCGGGCCTGAATATCGCTATCGCTTCCAGCTCCATCGATGATGGTGGAGTTGTCTTTATCGATCACCACGCGTTTGGCGCGTCCGAGATCTTTCAAGGTCAGGTTTTCAAGCTTAAGGCCCAGCTCTTCGGCAATACATTTTCCACCGGTTAAGGTGGCAATGTCTTCAAGCATGGCCTTGCGGCGATCGCCAAAGCCAGGGGCTTTTACGGCGGAAGCATGCAGAGTTCCACGCAGCTTGTTCACGACGAGGGTGGCCAAGGCTTCACCATCTACATCTTCGGCGATGATGAGTAAGGGTTTACCGACCTTGGCAATGTTTTCAAGGACGGGAAGAAGCTCTTTCATCGAGCTGATCTTCTTTTCATGAATGAGGATATAGGGGTTTTCGAGGACGCATTCCATTCTTTCGGAATCGGTCACGAAATAGGGAGAGAGGTAACCACGATCAAACTGCATACCTTCGACGACATCAAGGCTTGTTTCCATGCTCTTGGCTTCTTCAACGGTGATGACACCTTCTTTACCGACCTTATCCATCGCTTCGGCGATGATGGTTCCGATGGTGTCGTCGTTGTTAGCCGAGATGGTACCGACCTGAGCGATTTCTTTTCGATCTTTGGTGGGCTTGGAGAGTTTTTTAAGCTCTTCGATGGCAGCGGCGACGGCTTTTTCAATTCCGCGTTTGATTGCCATTGGATTGTGACCGGCGGCGACCATCTTGGCGCCTTCGCGGTAGATGATCTGGGCTAAAACGGTCGCGGTGGTGGTTCCATCGCCAGCAACATCCGAGGTTTTGGAGGCCACTTCGCGCACCATTTGGGCGCCCATGTTTTCAAATTTACATTTCAGCTCGATTTCTTTGGCCACAGTCACTCCGTCCTTGGTGACAGTGGGTGAGCCAAAGCTTTTTTCAAGCACGACGTTACGACCGCGAGGTCCGAGGGTGACCTTCACGGCATCTGCCAGGGTGTCTACACCACGCATGATGGCACCTCGGGCTTTTTCTCCAAATACAAGTGTTTTTGCCATAGGAATTCTCCTTCGAGTCTAAAAACTCAAAAATTAAATTTAAAATTACTTGGATTCGACAACGCCCTGAATGTCATCTTCGCGGATGATCAGGTATTCGTCGCCATCATATTTCACTTCAGTTCCTGAATACTTGGAAAGGAGAACGCGATCTCCTACCTTGACATCCAGGGGAGTCACTTTTCCATCATCGGTTAAACGACCGCTACCGATTGCCACGACTTCTGCTTCCTGGGGTTTTTCTTTTGCAGAATCCGGAATGATGATTCCACCTTTCGTCTTTTCTTCTTCGCCAAGTCTTTTGACGATCAGACGATCCCGAAGGGGACGGATGTTGATCTTCTTCGCCATAGTAGAGCCTCCTTAAAGTTGTTTTGCAACCTCTTGTTAATATTAAATTTTTTCGATTTCTGCATTTGCGAGATGCAGGAAGTGAGGGAGATATAAGGTTTGAAATTTCATTGTCAAGGGTAGGAGAAGTGATTTTTCAGATGGACCGATTTTTTAGAGATTTTTCAGACGACGGAGGACTCCCGATCGGAAATGCTCCGTCTGAAAAATACCGAAAATTTATTTAAAATAAGTCTTTTTCAAATAAGAAAAAAAGTGTTTATACTTTCGAATTCACACAACATTTTATAATTCGAGTCGATAATCGAGTATTGTTAGAACTTTGACGGTTTATTCCTTTTTACTCCTCTTAAATCGCTATGACTCTTTTTTCGAATCCACCGAAAGGGACGTCTCATTTTCAGATCTCCACGATCCTGGAGAGTCAGGAAAATCTCTCTGAGAAGAACATTCTTGGAGAAGTTTCTGAAGCTTCGACTCCTTCAGAATCATCCCCTTTAACCCCAGCGCTCTTCGAAAGACAGCAGGCTCTGTCTCATAAGCTTTCAAATTGGAGGCTCGACCGAAAACCTGGGGGATGGGCCCTAGAAGAGTTGGGTTTGGATCAGTCCGCCTTGCCTTCGGCTCTTTCTTTCCAGGTTCGCAGTCAGCTCCGTGAAAAATTCGATCTTCTGTTTAAGAGTCATCAGGCTCTAAGTACTTCAAACCCTGAGGCGGCCAAATCTCAGTTTGAAATGATGAGAGATCTCATCCCCTGGATTCAAAAAAATCTTGATGAAGAAGGCGAGGATCGAGCGCGAGATCTTCTAAGAGTTCATCATTTTTTAAAACTGGCCTCCGAGTACAAAATGGAGGGGATAGAGCCTCCCCAAATTCAGTGTCTTGCGACCGATCTTGAACAAGAGCAGATGAATCTGGGGGCCAGGCTTCAGCAGATGGTTCACTCACTCTCTGAGGGCCAAAACGCCGATCTTTCTCTCGTAAAGTCCTTTCAGCTCTTGATTGAAATCGATGAGGCCTTAGAAGAACCTTCTCTTTTATTTCACGACCTCAAACTTTATCAGCAAGCCCTCGACCGTCTTTCTAATGCCCAGATTTCTTCAAAAGAATCGTTTGAGCTGTATCTTCAGCTCTTCTCTCGATTTCAACGCCTGCGATTTGAATCTAAAAATTTGGATAAAATTCCATTCGTACATTCTGATTTTCTCACTCAGTCGATGCGAGAGATTTCTCACCACCTCATAGAGCGCGGTGTTTCACTTTGGGATAGCGGCTCTGCTTCGGGTCAAATTCAATCCATTCTTCGCAGGTTTCTGGATCGTCTGATCGATCACGATGATCTTTCACTCATCCGTTTTCTGAAACCGAAAGCCCTGGAAGAGTTTGTAAGCCAGTCTTTGGCCCTGATCCCAGAATGGGAGATGATTGAACGAAAAATCAGTCAAGGTGAGAATGCCTTTTTATCTCAAAAAGAAGGGCGAGATCGGTTGGTGGTTTTGCTTCAGCGTTTTGCCCAGGTTCAGGATGGAGAGCACGTTTCCAGGGTTCTCCGACTTTTGCGCCAGACAACCGGTTTGGGGGTTTCGAATTCAGAGGCGCTTCAGCAGTGGTTGCAATGTCAAAAAATTCTGGAGGGCGCCGGATTTTTTGATGAAAAAAAACTCGTTGATCAGTGGATTTTTCAGATCGCAGAACAGATCACTCCAGCGCTTTTTCGAAAACTCGATCTTGATGAAGAAACTGTGAAATGTCTGTTCGCACTAGAAGAATATTATCAGGCGGATCCTTCCCCGCGTGCGCAGGAGAAGGCCGCTGATATTGCAGAAAAGCTGGAGATTATGGGTCATCGTCTGGCTTATGCGATTGAGGGAGATTGGGATCAAAAAGGCATCGAATATGTTTGGGCCAGGGCCTGGGGTGAAAAACCCGCGCGTATCCAAAATGCACACGAGCGACTGAAAGCGGGTACGCTTCTTTTAAAAATCCATGAATTTCAAATCGAAAAGCAAAGAAGAGTGTTTTGCGAAAATCCTGCGCTCAGAGAAGAGTGGGGCCAGATCCTTTCTGAAGATTTACGTCGACTGGATGATTTTTCCATCCTTGAAAATCTTTCGGATCAAGAAAAACTTTTATCGCTTCAAGAGAAAATTAAATCGCTTTCAGGCATTCAAAACCTGGTGGAAGGATCGACAGCGCCGCTGGCATCTCAGATTTCCAGTCAGAAAATCATTGCCCTTCAGGAAAAACTCAAACAACAGGTTTTCGATCTTCTCAAAAAACAGATCGAGCGCCTTAGACCCGAGCTTGTTTCTTCTTCGACTGTTTCTGTTCAAATCAATAAATCTCAGTTGCAGATTGCGCTCGAGGCAGACCTCAACGAGTTTGTTTCTGCGCTTGTGCGACAGCCCAACAGCCAGATCTTAAATCCATTTTTAAATCCGAATCATCGCCTTCCTGATTTTCTTTCAGAATGGGAAAAGACTCAGTCTCTGGCAGAGTCAGCCCGTTTTCAAAGGGGATCCATTCCTACAGAAACCCAGATTTCCGAGGCCGTCCAGGCGGCGATTCGTTTTTCAAGTTTAGAGGGTATTTGTCTTCGTTCGGCTGTCAAAAGGGCTTTGGAGCCGTTAGAACAACTCGCTTCGGACCACAGGCTTGCCCTGAGTGAGCGTGTGAATCTTTTATTTCAGATTCACGATCTTTTTCGGCGGGCCGGTTTGCAGGAGCCTGCTCGAGAAAAATTGAAAGAGATTCTTAAGCTGACGGATCCATCTCATTTGGCCTCCTGTTTGGGCTCTGAGATGAAAAAGCTAACGCAGATGCGTAAACTCGCCCATGCAATGGAGCTTTATGAAGGATCTCCCAGCGAGCAGGACTTGGCCCGGCAGGCGCTCAAACACATCGTTGAATCTGAAAAAGTCGATGCAGAGATCAAAGAAATTGCCACCTTCCATCTTTTTGAGATCGAAAGCCTGCAGCAGGATCAGCGTATTTCCGTGATTCTTTCAGGTCTCAAAGGTTTTCTGCCGGAAGATCTGGATCGCCACTACACCGGAGAAAGCTGGTTGAGTAAGGGAAAGATGGGTGAGTTGAGAGAGGCACTTCGTCCTTCCTTGCCACACAACAGGTCGGTTATTCAGCGTGCCTTGAATGCAGTGGAAAAGGGGACAGAAAAGATTCTCGTAAGCGCCGATGGAGTTGTTCTTCAAAAGGCTCTGAATATTTCGGACGCAGCCGGGAGGATGCTGAGGCTTAAAAAACACACCTCCCTAGAAGTCGAGAAACGTGAGCTCAAAGATCAGATTCCTCTTCTTGTTCGTGAGGTCGAGCTTTTACTCAGACAGGGAGTTTCGTTTGAGAAGGCCTTGAGTCTCGTTCAGACAAAGCTGCAAACAGACTCTCCAGCGCTCTGGAAAAGTCTGGAGCGTTTTTCCAAAATTCAAGACACCGATGGTTCTCACTTTGTCCGTGAATTTTCAAAACCCCGTCTGAATTCTCAAAAGCTGATTTCCACCGCCCGCCGTTTGGCCGAAACCCTCACACATCAAAAATATTTTTCATCCGCCTCGCAGGTTGCTCAACAGGCTTACAATGGATCTTTGCGATGGATGAAAAAATTTGAAGAGCGCCAGGAGATTTTGCAGCAAAGCCATGCCCTGGTTCAGAAAGTTCAGGATGCCACTGTCATTTTTGCTCATGATCCAGACGCCGCGGTTGAAAATTTTTTAAGCTCGGTGGCCACCGGTCTTGCTTCATCTGGCATTTCGTTTTTGGCAAAAACCGTTTGGACGATTGCGGTCGCGCGTGGGTTTCAGGGGACGATGGGTTTGTCGCGTGTGGTTATGCGTGCGGCAAGAATCGAAGAAACAGAGCGCGCACTGCGTTTGTTCAAACGTCTGGAGAGAATTGAGCATTTGGGATCGCAGGTTTTGACAAACCGCGGGATCGTTTGGGCTTTAAAGGCCAGTGCCGATGGATATCTGACCACTCGAATGGATGCCTGGTTACGCGATCATGAAATGACGAGCGAGCAATTTTCCAGGCGCGACGCGATATCCTTTTTAAGGGCTGGGATTTCTCATGCGCTGGGAAAGAGTGCCGCCCATTATGGCCAGTTTTCACGTTATGCTGCAGGAGTCGCCGGCCATCTTGGAGGAGATTGGGCCGCAGAGCTTACCCGTCTCGAAAAAACGGGTTCTTCTCGAAATTTCTTTGAGCATTTTCTGGATTGTGTGATTCGCGAAGCACACGGAAGACTTCCCAATTTTGTCTCTCACGCGGTGGCGGGTCGTTTCATCACCCATCACGAACAACGATTGGATTATCTTCTCCATCATCAGTTGCGTTGGGTTCCTTTTTTACAATCCAAAGGTTTTCCTTGTGAGACGACGGGCATTCTTCCGAAATTCTCGCCCGCTCTTTCTCATCTGATTGATCATCTTAACCAGCGGGTGGAGGTTTCTAAAGAAGGAGTAGGGCAGGTTGCCAGATCTTTTTCCCATGTCACTCCCGAAGTTTTGCATAAAGGTGCTCAGATTTTGGGTTTCGATCCACACGCTTCCGATTCAGAACCTGCGCACACGGCCCTGTTTCTTTATCTTGCTTCAAAATCTCCACAGGATCTTTCCTCCATTTCCAGAAATCAGGCTTCTCCACATTCAGTTTCTCAAGCTGCTGCCACATCGATTTACCGTCGTCCTATTTCGACAGCCCTGGCATCCTCCGAAAATCATGAGCCCGCACATTGGCAGGCCCTGCATGAATTGCGCTCGGGTCTCGATAGGCTCCTGACCGGACTTTTTGGAAAATCCTCTTCAGTAGAATTACGCGTCCTCCTGTTTCATCAGGCCCTGATACAAAAGCTCAGCCACGATGAAATGCATCAGCTTGCTACCCATGCCCCGGCGCTTCAGGAAGTGCTGCGCGATTTGGCCGGGCATTTATCATCGGATCAGGGTTTTCATCTGTTGCGCCAGGCGATGGGATTTACGAAAGATTTTGGAAAGATTCATTCCGCTCTGCAACAGATGAATCTTGTTCTACCTGAGATCCGGCAGGGTTTACCCGAAGGGGCCCGCGAGCATTTGAGTGCCGTGCTCAACGAGACTTTGCGTTTGGCCCTGACAGAAGGAAAGGATTTTAAAAACGTAGCCCTCGCCTTGATCGAAGGTGCGCGTGAGGTTCAAAAAATAAAAAACAAGGAGAGTCATGAGATCAGCAAGGTTCTTGCGGAGCTTGCCGATCAAAAAGCTTTGGATGCACGTCAGGTTCAAAGAAAAGAGCAGGAGAATGGAAATGAAAATTCCGCTGAGCAAGATCCTGAAGAGCACGCGCAAGAATCCGCTTCTTCAAAACCAAAAAAATCGATGATCGAGTCAGCTCCCGAAGATCATCCTTTTGCAGGTGAAGATGTCTCTGCAAAAAAACCAATGTTTAAAATGGGTGAATGGAAAACGCCTGATCCTGTCAAAGTTGGAGATTTTTCGTGGATGGGTCCTCGAAGGGATCCTCATGCAAAAGGAGATCAGCTGGTTTTGCATGCAGATGGGAGTGTGAGTTCTTCCAAAAAACAGAAAGAAAATGGGCTGAGCGCTAAATCCGTTGTTCGAAATCCTCCAGCTCATCCACCAGGAGTTCCAGTTTTTACGAGTGGACTAATAGTTGAGATCGGTCAGGGGCGTTATAGAATTACTCCTAACAAATTAGAATGGATTCTGTTTCATCTTCAGAACTCAAAGTCGCTTGGGATAGTTGCAAGTAAAGTAAGGCTTCAAAAAGCGGTGATTGTCAGGATTATAGAGGATTCTAAAGATGGGTCAGAGTTTTTCAGATTTCGAAATTTGTTAAAACCCAAAGCCGAATCAAAAGTAACCAATGATCCAGATCAAACAAGCGAAAATCAGCATCAATTTTCTGTTACTAAAAGTATAGGTCATGCAACCCCACCTGAATGTATTTCATATCATTTAACAAACTTTGGTCTCTTGCAGCAGCTGCACATTTTATTTTTTGGAAATAAACCCTTGACGGCAGCGATCTTCGGAAAAGATCCGCAGGCACTGAATATTCAATTGAAATCGCTAAAAAAGGTTTTGCCAGTCTATGGTGAACCTCCATGGTTTCCTGTTTCAACAAAACCTGAAAATCATCTTGATCAACTCCTGTCCTCGATCTGGGGCTCTTCAGCAGAACCCATTTCCAATGATCCTGCCTTGCTTCATGGAACTGTCCAGCTTCCTCATGGTGCAGTTCCAGTTATGCGTGTGATCGAGTTTTATGCCTGGATTCGAAACGGTCGATCATGCAGTCCTCCTCTTTCAGTTGAGAGAATGGGAGGTGTTTCTGCCGTTGTTCAGAAAATCAAAGTGGAGTTGCAGACTGCAAAAAGAAAGCGGAACTCATCCGAACGTACAAACTCCGTCCCTGAGGCCGCGCTTGGTGCTTTGGCGGCGGCGGGGCTCCAAAGCCATCCAACCCTTGCCGTGATTGGACTTTCGGCCTCGGCACTTCTCCTTCTCACTCGTTTGAATCCTATCCGTGAGTTTTTGTCTCGTGCGATCGAGCGGGTTCAAACCTCTTCTTTTGCACTGAGGTTAAACTCTCCTGTCGTTCAAACCATGATGGATTGGGGCGTGATGGTTTTGGCTGCAATGACAGGAGGAGCGGTGGGGATGGCGGTAAATCCTGGCCAACCTTCTAAAAGGTTATCAAGTGGACTGAGAAAACTTGGGGTAGAGTTTAATCGATGGGCTTCTTTTCGGGATTTAAGAAAGCTTCTTGCAGGTAAATCCCAATATCAGGATTTATTGAAGGAAGTGATAAGAATCCAAAAAGGAGAAGCGAGTCTTGAAGAGGTTGTTGCTAAAGTTTTTACTCAAGAGCCTTTTGTAAGATTGGAAGAAAATATTCGAGAGGAAATGGCCAGCTCTCTAAGATTCTGCCTTGCAAGATGTATGTTTTATGCCTGTCGAGAGACTTATTCTTTTTCGAATACGCCCAAAGAGTGGACTATAGGTCTCAGACAACCTTCCGATGCACTGATTGAAGCATTGAGCTCATCTGATGAATTGTCATCTGGAAATGCGATTGAAGAAATTGAAGCACTTTTTAAATCAGGAGCTTATCAGGCTTATCGGGAAGCCCTTGGCGCTCTCCGAGAAATAGAAACTCCATTGGCATTTATCAGACACCTTGAGTTTTTAGTTTCTGAAGAGAACCCCAATCTGAGATTTTTTCCCCCCGAAGCAAGAAGTTATATCAGTCGGGTCAAAGTGGCTTACGAAGAAAGTAGATCAGATGCAGAGTTTCATTCAAAGCTCTCAGGTGAAATCGATTTTTTAAATATTAAAAGAAAGGCACTTGGCCTCAATCAAAGATCTCGAACAAATCTGATCACCTACAGTGCGATTCTGGCTGCTGTAGAATCTTATTTGAAACCCTTCTCATCAGCTCGTTTTTTTTATCCAGAACCCTCTCCTTTATTTGATGATCATTTCAATTATGACTTTGACTTACCACTAAGTGCTCATTTGGCAAGGGTCATTAAGCATTTACAAACAAAAAGATCAGAGTTTCCCGATGAATCAGGAGAAAGTGCAATTGCCCGGCGTCACTATGAGTTTGTAATCGATTACTTGAGTGCCGAAAACTACCGATCGGTCTATTTACCTGATGAACCTGTCTACTTTGGAGGGAAGTCTACAATCTCAAAATGGGTGGTTGTTTTAAATAGGCTTAAAGCACTTTCTCCAATGCTTATGTTAGAAGATGAACGTGATACTGCTATTCGCATGGAAGAGGCCAGGCAAGATTTCGCCGAAGGACCTAAAGTAACAAATGTTGATGACGATAGTCCGTATTCTACTGCTCGATTCTTTTCCAAATTATCTAAGGTTCAAGCTCTGGCAGCAAAAACAGAAGTAGGGTTTGGAAATTATCCACAATTTGCAACTTGTTTTGCTCGATTTCAGTTTGTATTAGAGAGAGCGATAGAGGCTCAGAATACTTCTGAACCTTCTCTAGCTTATGCAGAAACTCAAGCTGAATTGCCAATCCCTAGTGATGAAGCACGCCGCCAAGGTTCGAGTGCTACTTTGAGTTTGAAAATTGGACCTGATGGGAGGGGTGAATTGGATGATGGAACAAGTCCTGCTGGTATTCAAGAAATTGTAACTGTAAATCTAAGTCCCCCTCCTTTACCCAGTGGGTTTGGAAAGGATGGCGAGGATGATCCATTGGCACCCATATCTCCAAGAAGTCGTCTGCGCGCTTTAATACCTTTATTATTCGAACCCAATCTCAAATCTGCGTTAACATCCTCCCTCAAATCCGAGCCTGCCTGGCGTTTTCCTGATCTTGAAATAATGACAACAAAACAAGGTGTCCTTTTAGGAGGGGCAGCACTAGCCTTGGGTGGAGCTCTCTTGTTTGGGTGGGGATTAAGAGGAATCCTTCGGGAGAGAAGAGAAGATCTTGCCGCGAGGAAAGAAAGAGAGAAAAGGGCAGCACATCAAAGTCTAAAAGTTGCAGGAGCTACGCATGTTAATCACCCAGGAGCTCGTCCTTCAGGAAATTCAGGACCTTACCGAGTGATTGGAGGTAAAGAACGGGCAATTTCTCAGCCACAAGTTCAACTAGTGGTGAACGATAGCATTCTTTCTTTGCAAACTTTGGCAGCGATGAGAATAATTCCTTCTTTTCCAGAGTTCAGTCGATCCAGAATGCGAAGTCTAAGTGCTGAAGCCGTAGCGACAAAGTTTTCTTTCTTCATTCACTTTGCTATTCGGGGTTTGGATGACGTTAACAAAATCTCAGATGATATTGAAGACCCTGAAGCCGTAATTTGGGCTCAAAGAATCAAAGAAGTGAAAAGGTATGACCTGTATGTTGCAAGAGATATTTTGGAGTTTATTAAAAACAATATGTCTGATGGAAACTTTGCTCAATCCAGAGATGCTATCATTAAAACTCTGGAAGATAATTATCATACTTCTTGCATTCAGGATTTTCTGAATCGAATAAATCAGGCAATCGACAAAATTCATCAACACGATGAGCTTCTTTTGACGAGAGACCATGGAGAAGATCGACCAACCCAAGAATTAGTGATAGTTAATAAAGAGGTTACACAATAAGATACCTCTTTCCCTAAGTAGTACTCTTAGGACTTTTAGCCGGTCATACTCACTGACTCAATGAATTCCCCTTCAATAATCTCATCAGGAAATCATCCTCAACCCGCCATACCTTTCCACAATAATCACATTCACTTTCGACCCCACGTTTTTCAATCCAAAGCTCCATCAGATCTTTTTCGGACAAAGAGGCCAGGGCTCGCTCGAAAGATTCCAGGCTGCACGCGCAGGTGAGTAGTGGTTTGGTCACGGCCAGGATCTGAAATCCAAAGGGAAGAAGGGCTTTTAAAATTAAATCAGGATCGTTTGTGTTCTCAAACGAGCGGGTGAAATGCTCAGACGATTGCATGCGAGAATCCAATTCATTCCATTCTGCTTGGGAGGTTCCGGGAAGTTTTTCGATCCAGAGGGCATAATTTTCAAGATGATTTTTTTTATCCGGGTGTACGAAAAACAGGGAGGGTGTTTGAACACTTTTTTCCAGATAGGATCTGAAAGTCTTTAAGATATCAGCGGAGACAATGGGAATGGAGCTTGTATAAACCTGATCATTTTGCTTCAGGACGGATACCTGCATAAGACCTGCAAACTCACTTCGAAAGGCCGAAATATTTTCCTTGGGAAAAATGGCCGAACGAAAATGGCCTTGAGGACTGACTTCGCAGTTGATCCAAATCTTTTCGGAAGTCAGCTGCAACTTGTAAAGCGTGGATTCCTGCTCATCCAGGCGGCTTCCCAACAGAATACTTCCCAAAAGAAACTCAAGATACGGTGAGGTGAGAAGTGGAGGAATTTGTTTTAGGAAAAGAGATTCGCGAGATCCCTGATTTAATCGCAAAAATCGGAATGCGAATTTATTGTCGAGGTCGGTTCCGATGAGAAGATAGTCAAGATCTGTCAGCATATGGGTTTCATTAATTTAAACATGAGAAGAGATAATTATGGAGTGTTAAAATATACAAGCAATCGTACTTTATTTATCATCCAGATTGAAATAGACACACCGATGTCATTTAAAAAATCAAGGATTATTCATTACTGTTCACACTCTTTTTCTAAACCTAATTCAGGAGCTCTTATGCGATCATTTCTTCATCAACTACTCCGATTAACCTCTCTTACCATCTTTTTTCTGGGGTTTTTGACCCTTACTTTCCAGGCCAAATCAGCCACCGTTCTCGTGGGAGACCCTGGCTCCGTTACCGATGGAACGCCTCTTTCCTGCGGGGACGCATCCAATCCATGTAACACGATCACAAACGGAATTTCGCGCGCAAGTACGGGGGATACAGTGCTCTTGGCGCCAGGGTTATTTTTTGAAAACGTCATTATTGATAAACCGTTAATTCTTCAGGGATCGGGCCAGACAGCAACAACTCTCTCCCCAGCCCTTTCGTCTCCTGTTTGTATTCCTTCTCCAGGATCCTCTCTTTGCGGAGGAAGTGCCAGCAGTCTGATTCTGGTCGATGCACCGAATGTAACTATCCGAAATCTTTCACTCGACGGAGATAATCCGGGTTTGTTGAGCGGAACAACGATCGGCGGGGCAGATATCGATGCGCGAAATGGCATCATCACGAACAATCTTTCATCATCTCTGCATGATAATCTCGAAGTGAATCAGGTGACAGTCCGAAATGTTTTTTTAAGAGGGATTTATGCTTCCAATGGTGGAAGTTTTAACTTCCATGATAATACCGTCACGAATGTGCGTGGCAATGATTACTCGATTGCCATTTTCAACTTTGGGGGAACAGGGGTCATCCAGAATAATCAGATTTTTGATTCTGCCGATGCCATTGCCTCCAACTGGTCTGGTGGAACCCAATATCTGAATAACAAGATCAACAACTCGGGCAGTGGTATTCATTCAGACAATGCAGGGGGAAGCGCATCGTCTTCTTACCCAAACTCTACTCCAGATCTTATTCAGGGAAATCAGGTTCAGGATTGTTCCTCTGTGACTCCAAACAGCGATACCTTTGGTATATTTGTCTGGAGTCCCTACAATTCACCAATCCTTCAAAACAATTCCATTCTTCGCTGCTCCGTGGGGATGGCGGTTTTTGGAAAACAGGACACGGCGACACCTTCTTTTATTTCGAATCTGCTTCAGGAAAATAAAATGGGTTTTTTTATGACAACGCTGTTGATTCCTAATGGTTCAAATCCACTGAGTACAAACGTTTCGGCTACACTCAATCAAAATACGATCGTAAAAAATTCTGATGGAATTTACCTCCAGGCGGAAAACGGTTTCCAGCTGAGCCTTGCTGGAAGCTTTAACCGGATTGTCGGGAATCTGAATTCTGGAGCCTCCTTTTCACCTGGAGATCTTGGAGACTATCTGGTGCAAATAGAAAATAACTGGTGGGGGTGTAACGCCGGACCTAATGCAGTGACAGGCAGCTGTGATTCAGTGGTGGGTAATTTTGATTTTAATCCATGGCTGATTTTAAACTTGTCTGCGAGTACAAATACGGTCACGACGGGAGCAACCTCCATTCTGAGTGCCTCGGTTAATTCAAATTCAGACGGAGGAAATAACCTGTCGGGATTTATTCCTAACGACACCTCCATTCTCTTTTCAACCACTTTAGGTGATATTGAAACACCTCCTAATCGTCCAACTCAATCAGGTCTTGCTCAAACAACTTTCACGGCTCCTTCAGCCTCTGGTTCAGCGATCCTTTCTGCGACCCTGGATCAGCAAACCGTCACGTTACCTCTCGAAATTATTCTCCCTGAACCCAGCAACTCTGATGGACAAAGCCAGACAACGGATCCCTCGGGTCAAAGTTCGGGTGCGGACTCCCCTGAGACTGGGACTCCCGCGACTAACTCTTCCGGATCACATGAATTGCAAGGGGGAGGGACGGGATGCCAGCTGGCTTCCAGGGATTCGCCTGTTTCAATTCCCTCAAAAGAAATCTTTTTGTGGATGATTCTGGTATCTGGGGTTTTCTGGAGGAGATTTCGGACGGAGGAGAGTTTGCGTTGAGAAGACAAAATTTCAAAGACAAAATTTCAGACGGAGGTCGGAAATGAGCAGACGGAGGAAATTTTAGTCTCTACAGGAATTTTTCAGAATGAAGAGTCTTAATCTTTCTGTTTTGAGTCCAAAGGGGGATTTTTAGAGTCTTTAAGGTTCGCTCAAGTCGGTGCAAAG
>JBPOIC010000049.1:0-20738 GCA_052034865.1 Myxococcota bacterium
TTCGTAGGATTTTTCGGGCGTGGTGAATTTCACCAACTCAACCTTATTGAACTGATGCTGGCGGGTAAGGCCGCGTACGTCTTTTCCGTAAGAGCCTGCCTCGCTCCGAAAACAGGGAGTATAGGCCGTGTAAGAAATGGGAAGCTGCTCTTCTTTAAGGATTTCATCCCGAAAGATATTGGTAACCGGCACCTCGGCGGTAGGGATGAGATAGTAGCCTGCTGTTGTTTTAAAAAGATCTTCTTCAAATTTGGGAAGCTGACCAGTTCCCAAAAGGGAATCCGCATTGACCAAAAAAGGCGGCAGGACTTCGGTATAGCCATGCTCACGGGTGTGGGTATCGAGCATGAAATTAATCAGGGCGCGCTCCAGACGGGCTCCTAACCCTTTATACAGGGTAAAGCGCGCGCCGGTGATTTTGGTCGCACGCTCGAAATCGAGAATGCCAAGTTTTTCACCAATCTCCCAATGAGGAAGCGCCGAAAATGGAAATGACGTTTTTTCTCCCCAAACCCGAGTGACAGGATTGTCTTCGCTGCCTGATCCAGCGGGAACGGAAACATGAGGAAGATTTGGAATCTGTAAAAGAAATTCATCCAGTGATTTTTCCACCTCGGCAAGCTCAGGAGCGATCTCTTTGAGTCGTTTGGAAATTTTTTGCATGTTTTGCAAAATGGAAGAGGCATCCTGTTTGGCTTTTTGAATTTTTTGAATCTCCGCAGAGGCCTGATTCTGACTGGCTCGCAAACTGTCGAATTCGCTCTGAAAGGTTTTTCTTTTTTGATGGAGGGTTTCCAGCGGAGAAAAATCGGGGCAGCTTCCGCGCTGGGCCAGCCGTTTTTTTACTTCTTCAAGATTGGCAAGCACCCATTTTAAATCAAGCATTGTCGACCTCCATAAAAAAAGGGCGATGGGGATGGCACCGCCCTTGGTAAATTTGTCTGCCTGGGTTTTTCTTCAATAAAAGAAAAACCGGACAAAGCTGAATTTCAATTTGGACAGGATTTATTTCGATTTCCTCAATTCCTGATCGATAATTTTTGAAAAGGCCTGAGAAGACTGAGCCCCTGACATGCCAATCCCATTGATAAAGAAGGCAGGGGTACCGCTCACACCCGCTTTGACTCCGTCTTGTAAATCACTCTGTACCTCTGCTGCTTTACTGCCTGAGTCCAGACATTCATTAAACTTTGAGGTGTTCAGACCTGTTTCCTGCGCATACTTTTTCAGGTTATCGACTTCAAGGGCTCTCTGATTGTCCCAAAGTTTATTGCTGTATTCCCAATATTTTTTCTGATCGTTCGCACATAGGGCGGCTTCGGCAGATTTTTGAGCAAGTTTGTGAAAGTTCAGAGGAAAGTTTCGGACAACGTAATGGACCTTGTCTTTATATTGTTCGACGATCTCATTCACAATAGGTCGGGCCTTGGCACAATAGGGGCATTGAAAATCGGTAAACTCGATGATCGTCACTGGGGCATTCGCTGGACCTTTGCCAGGGCTCTTGCCCACTCCCACTTCGACGCGGGGTTTGGCGAGATAGATTTCGATTTTCGATTCATCCATTAATTTTCCAATGAAGCGATCGCGAAACGTATTCGCCTGTTTGGATTTCAGCTGACCGACAATCTGACCTTTGATCTGGTCGAGGGGTTGGTTGTTAAAGCGGGGGTTTTTCTTAAGCTCATTGTAGAAATCTTCAACTTCTTTATCGGAAGGCTCGGTAATTTTATCCTGAACTTCGCTCTTGAGAAGCTCAGGAACGGTGGCTTTACGTTTGCCTGCCTCTGCATCCAGCAAACGCTCCTGAATGATTTGATCGATCCCATCTTCTTTTAAATCGAAGAGCTGGCTTTCGATGCGCGCCAGACGGGGTTTGATTTTTTCCATCAATTCCTTTTCGGTAATTGCCTGACCATTCACCTCTGCCACCACGTCCCCTTTGGTGCCGACGGCAAGCCCTTGAGTAATCGGGGTGGAAGGATTGTTTGAGTTTTTGGAGGTTTTTGAGGTTTCACCTTCTTTGCCACAACCCGCAGCGCTCACCATTAAAAGACTTAAGCAGAGGACATACAGTTTCTTCATAAGGGAGAAGCTCCTTTTTAAAGTTGGTAATACCCAGACACAGCGCAAAACCGCATCATGGGTGAAACAGAGTCTGAATGGATAACATTAGAGGCAAGAGAGAGGCAATATGATTTCCGGTGTTTACGGGCACAAGCGCGAGGGGTTAAAAGTTGAATCGAAGGCCCACCTGAAGACGCCTGTCGAAGCTGAGCCCAAATTGAGAGCGGGAATCCAAAGACCAACCGATTCCTTCTTTAAGATGCGAAAGGTTTTTTTCGGGTAATCCTTCTTTTTTTATGGAGGCCACTGAAGATTTTTTTGCGTCGGGAAATTTTCTGACCCCCTCTGCGCGGCCAGCAAATGCAGGTGAGCAAAGAAGGATGAGGACGAAGATATAAAGGATGAGAATATTTAATTTGTTCATATCTCTCCTTATTTGCAAGACAAGGACCAGAGACTTAAAAACCAATAATCACCTAACCCTTTAAGATCATTTGAATTTGAAATTTAACAATTTATAACAAATCTGACAGCATTTTTTTTGGTGTGGGCAGGCCTCAGTTTTTCAAAAGTCTGGGGAGATGAGCCCCTACCATTTTGAATGGAGGCTTTCATGCCCCTTTGGCCGGTCTCATCCGAGAAACAAAAAGAGCTTCAGCGTCTATTTGAAAAACTCCAGATGCGCGAAGAGGATTTGGAAGAGCATTTCGTGCGATCTTCTGGAGCAGGCGGGCAAAAAGTTCAGAAGACATCTACCTGTGTGGTTCTAAAACATCTTCCAAGCGGGATTGAAGTCAAATGCCAAATCCAGCGCACCCAGGCGATGAACCGCTTTTTAGCACGTCGCATCCTGTGCGAAAAACTGGAGGAGATGATTTTTCAGAAAGAAAGTGCCGAAGAAAAACGGCGGGAGAAAATCAGACGGCAGAAGAGAAAACGATCCAGACGGGCTAAAGAAAAAATGCTTGCGGACAAACACCATCAATCCGAGAAAAAAAAACTGCGCAAAGATCCAACCTTATAAAAATCGATTACCCAACATCTCCACAAAACTTTCCTATTCCGAACCTTTTAAAGCCTCCGCCTGATAATGCGTGCGCAAAGCCTGAATGACTGGATCCAGCCCGCCATCGAGGACCTGGTCGAGCTGATGAAGGGTGAGGCCGATCCGATGATCGGTAATTCGACTTTGAGGAAAATTATAGGTACGAATTTTTTCGCTGCGATCGCCGGTACCGATCTGGGAGCGACGCTGATCGGTGATTTCTTTTTCCTGTTTTTCACGCTCCACTTCCAAAAGCCGCGATTTCAAAACTTTTAAAGCCTTCGCCTTATTTTTATGTTGGGATTTTTCATCGCGACAAATCACGACAGTGTTGGTCGGTAAATGCACGATGCGCACCGCCGAGTCGGTGGTGTTCACACTCTGCCCGCCAGGGCCTGAGGCGCGAAAAACTTCAATACGAAGATCTTTTTCCTGAACATTGACATCCACATCTTCAGCTTCAGGTATGACAGCGACCGTGACCGTTGAGGTATGCACACGACCCGAGGCCTCGGTGCGTGGAACGCGCTGCACGCGGTGAACCCCGCTTTCGTATTTCAAATCGCTATACACCTTATCCCCTGAAATAAGGGCAATCATTTCTTTATAGCCCCCAATGCCGGTGGGATTGGAATCCATGATTTCCACCTGCCAGCTTTTTCTTTCCGCATAGCGGCAGTACATGCGAAAAAGATCAGATGCAAACAGCGCGGCCTCATCGCCTCCTGCTCCCCCACGAATTTCCAAAATGATGTTTTTCTCATCATTGGGATCTTTAGGGAGCAACAAAAATCTTAACTCCTGGGTCAGGCGCTCTTTTTCCTGTTCCCAATGGACAAGCTCTTCTTTCGCCATGGTCCGGATTTCTTCATCCGATTCATTGAGGAGGATTTTATTGTCGTCGATCTGCTGAAGGGCATTTTTATAACTGCGATAGGATTCGATGAGCGGCGCAAGACTCGCATGTTCTTTGGCCACACGCTGGTACTCTTTGGGATCGCTTGTAATTCCAGGATCCGCCAGACGGGCGTTCAGATCATCGAATTTTTTTTCAACCTCATCGAGTTTTTGAAACATGACTCACGCAATAAAAAACCCATCGTCGTTTTTTAAAAACAGCGATGGGTTTTGAATTTGATATGAAACTAATTTTTAGCTTTGGATTTTTTTGTCTGAGCCTGCTGGGCCTGGGCACGCTCATATTTTTTCTGGAAGCGCTCGATACGGCCTTCGGTATCCATCAATTTTTGCTTTCCGGTAAAGAAAGGATGGCATTTTGAGCAGATCTCGACATTGAGAGAAGGCAAAGTGGAGGAGGTCTCCAGGATATTTCCACAGGCACAAGTGATCTGAATGTCATGATATTTCGGATGAATATTCGCTTTCATAAAATACACCTCGGTAAGGGTTTAAAGAAGGGCAGCCTATAGCGAAAAGGTTTTAGAAGATCAAGTTTTTCCCTCATCCGCTTTTTTTTGATTCTCTCTCCAATACCAAAGGACTTGCCTACAAACCCCCCTTATCACACGCGTCTCGGCTTCGGTCAAATTTGCACGGTTGAAGATGTTTCTTAAAATGCGGGGCATATGAAAGGGAGTCGTTTTGCGCATAAACCCGATTTCTTTAAGCATTTCAAAAAGATGCTGATACATCCCCTCCCGTTCGGCCTGGGTTGGATAAGCTTCTTGAGGTTTTACGGAAGTCTGGGGTTTGGATCTGAAAAGCTCAAAGGCTACCAGCAATACGGCCTGAGCGAGGTTGTAGGATTCCAGATCAGAGGCCGAAGGAATGTGGATCAGACTCTGACAGACATCCAGATCTTCATTGGAAAGTCCATTGGCCTCGGTCCCAAACAAAATCGCAATTCTTCCGGTTTGTGGAAGGGTTTCAATGAGGGAAGGAAGCTCACTCAGTTCGATCCAATTTTTACGATACCCTCCTGTTCGCCGCGAAGTTCCCAAAATAAAGCTATGTTGGACAATGGCCTCAGAAAGAATTGGATAAATTTTAGCTTCTTCAACGAGGTTTTTGGCTCCAACCGCAAATTTAAGAACCTCATCGTCCTTTTTCGAAAAAGCGGGATCGATGAAAATCAGATTTTCAAAGCCGGTATTTTTAAGCGCGCGAGCAGCAGCGCCGGCATTTCCGCCAAACTGAGTGCGAACGAGAATGAAATCGATTAAAGAGGAAAGAAACATAATAAAAAAATAAATTGAAAAATCCCTTATCCCAGTTATGGTCACTCGATGCAACCGGGGATCCATTCTTTATCACAACATCTTCTTAAGAAACTGAAAAGCAAACGTCTGGGGCTTTTATGCCATGCCGCCAGTGTGGATGAAAAGATTCGGCACCTACTTCAGATTTTTACTTCCTCGCGCTCGATCCAAAAATCCCTCGTGCGCCTTTTCGCGCCCGAGCACGGGCTTTGGGCCATTGCACAGGATATGGAATCGGTCGATTCGATGCGAGAGGCTTCCACTCAACTTCCCGTACAGAGTTTGTACGGTTCCTCCCAGGAGAGTCTGAAACCTAACAAAGAAATGCTTGAAGGATTGGATTTGGTAATCTGCGATTTGCAGGATGTCGGCTCGCGCTATTACACCTTTGTCTATTCGATTGCCCTGATGATGCAGGCCTGCAAAGAGGCTGGAATACCGGTGTGGATTTTAGATCGCCCAAATCCCATCAACGGAATTTCGGTAGAAGGCAATATCGTTGAGAAAGGGTTTGAATCCTTCGTAGGGATGTATCCCATCGCCAATCGTCACGGGATGACGGTCGGAGAGCTGGTGGAATATTTTAATGAAGAATTCAAGATCCACGCCGATCTGACCGTGATTTCTTTAAAAGGGTGGAATCGTAAATCCTATTTTGATGAAACCGGCCTTCCCTGGGTTCTGCCCTCTCCGAACATGCCAACATTGGATACGGCCCTCGTTTATCCAGGAATGTGCCTGGTTGAAGCGACCGAGATTTCAGAAGGACGGGGCACCACTCGCCCCTTTGAGATCATCGGTGCGCCTTATATCGATCCGGAAAAACTTGGCCGTCATCTGAAAAGCTTTGATCTTTCTGGGGTGAGATTTCGCCCGCTCTTTTTCAAACCCACGTTTCAAAAGTGTGCGGGTCAAACCTGTGGTGGCGTTCAGCTCTACGTCACCCACCGAAACCGCTTCAAACCCTACCTCACGGGCCTTGCCGTCTTGAAGGCAATTTATGATTTATATCCAGATGAGTTTCGTTGGCGGGAAAAACCTTATGAGTTTGTAGATAAAATCCCGGCGATTGACTTGCTTAGCGGCTCGGCCACCTTTCGCACTCAACTCGAATCGGGGGCTTCATGGAAGAAGATCAATGAAAATTATGAAGAAGGAAAAGAAGGGTTTTTGAAAAGAAGAAAGAAGTATTTGAGATATTAGGTATGTTTTAACGTATGAGCTGAAAGGTATCGGACATCACAATATTTTCCACAGTCATGTTTTTCTCCAAACCCAACATGGCTTTCGTCTGTAATCGATAAAACCTGATATAGAAAATCTGATCTGAAAAACAAAGATAGTGAGCCTTTCCCCTACACCGTCCCCGCAACACTTTTTCGTCCCCCCAATTTTTTCATCCAACTTGAAACATAGGTGAGATTTGCAGGAACCTGGATTTCATATTTCTGAAATCTTGAAACCCAGGGTGCGAATGCGATGTCGGCAAGAGAATAAGTGTCGGCCAGGTATTCGTGATTTTTCAAGGTGCGATCAGCAAGCTCTAAAAATTGCTGGATGAGATTTTTTGCCTGATCGAGTCTGGAGAGCTCAAAGATCTCTTTGGCCTGCTCGGCGACGGACGCACGATAAAGGGTAGAGAAGGATTGGCTGATCATCGTATCGATACGACTCATCCATAAACGGGCGGTGGCACGCGCCTGATTGTCCTGGGGCATGAGCTCGGGAAAGGGATATTCTTCATTCAGATACTCATTGATCACCAGCGATTCGGCAATCACCAGATCTTCATCCACCAAAACCGGTACCTTGCCCAAAGGATTGAGCCTGAGAAAGATTTCGGAATGCTGTTCATTATTGGCAAGATCGACCTGGACGATTTCGTAATCGAGACCTTTCTCAGCAAGGACGATGCGTACGCGGTGGCAATAAGGACTTAAAGGATAATTATAGAGTCGAAGCATGAGAGTCTCTTGGTTTGAATTTGAATCTGAGCGGGCTAGATGGATGTGTTAATTTTTTTGAAAAAGCGCATACCCCACATGTGAATTTTCTTGGTGAAAGAAAATTAACCGCGGAATTTTGACTGAAGATATTTTAAGGCAGCCTCTTTTTGGATATCATTGTTTGGAGCAATTTCCAGCTCGTCTTCTTTATCTCGTGGGGCGCTTTCCGGTTTGGATTTTTCGGAATTTTTCATTTTCACCACTTCATCCGGCGTAATCCCTTTGCCATCTATCTGACGTCCCTTGGGTGTAAAATAACGGGCGACGGTAATTTTCAAACCGGCGCTGTCTCCGAGATCCACCACGGTTTGGACCGAACCTTTCCCAAAGGTTTGAGTGCCGATGAGCCGCGCACGGCCATAATCCTGCAGGGCACCTGCGACAATTTCAGAAGCCGAAGCCGAGCCATCATTAACCAAAACAGCAATCGGAATCTCGGCAAAAAGGCCCTTGCCACTGGCCTTTTTTTCTTCGGTTTGACGGCTTCTGCCCTGAATGGAAACGATCGTTCCTTCTTTGACAAAAAGATCGACGACCGCCACAGCCTGATCGAGAAGTCCGCCCGGATTGTTTCGAAGATCCAGAAGAACCCCTTTGAGCCCCCCTGAGGTCTGCTGCAGCTTGTTTAAGTTCTCAAGCAAATCACTCCCCGTGTTTTCCTGAAAATTCGTAATCCGAAAGTATCCGATCTGCCCGGGAAGAAGGGCCGCTTTAACACTCTTAATGTTGATCATCTCCCGCATGAGCGAATATTCATGCGGCACTTTCCAACCTTCTCTAAAAACCGTAAGCCGAATCTTGCTATTGCGAAAACCACGCATGAGTTTGGTGGCATCGATGAGATTCATATTCTTGGTGACCTGATCTCCGATTTTCAGAATTTTATCGCCCGGCTGAAGGCCGGCCCTCGAGGCAGGCGTGTCTTCGATGGCTGAAACAATCGTAATCACTCCCTCTTTTATAGTGACTTCAATCCCCACACCGCCGAATTTACCAACAGTGTCGACTTTCAGCTCATTGTAGATATCGGGAGTAAGGTAAACCGTGTGAGGATCCAGGGTTCCCAACATTCCTTTGATGGCGCCCTGAATTAAATTCTCTTCATTCACGGCGTCGACGTAATCATTTTCGACAAAATACAGAATTTTTGAGAACTGCTCGAGTGAATGATAGATTTTTTCGGTAAAGGCCTGAGCGACAGGAAGGGTGAGGACAAGGAAAGCCCCGATGACGAGTCCCACAAAGAAAAGGGAGAATCGCTTCATAAAATTTTTTGGCATGTCCGGTTATTTCCTTTTTTCCAGGAGCGACTGCGCCTGACGGACAATGTCCGCCGGCATCAGTTGATAGTGTGCAAGCAGGGCCTCGGCAGAACCGGATTGGCCAAACTCATCTTGCACGCCCATACGCTTAAGAAGTGTGGGATGAACCTCGGATAAAAATTCCGAAACGGCCCCGCCCAAGCCCCCGAGTGTGGAGTGCTCCTCCAGGGTTAAAAGGACTTTTGTTTTTTTAGCCGTTTCCAAAATCGTTGCCTGATCTATGGGTTTGATCGTCGAGCAATTGACCACTCGGGCTGATATCCCGTGCTGATCTAAAATTTTCGCTGCTTCCAGGGCATGCGAGACCATGATCCCACAGGCGATGAGTCCTACGTCTGTTCCTTCTCTAAGAACCTGAGATTTTCCAATTTCAAATTTCAGAGAAGAATCAAAAATGACGGGCACCTTTGCACGGGAGAGGCGGACATAAACCGGACCGGCATGTTTGGCCGCTGCCGCGATCATCTGCTCGGTTTCGATGGCATCCGCCGGCACCAAAACCGTCATACCAGGAAGCACGCGCATGAGCGCGATATCCATCACGGTTTGATGACTGGCACCATCTTCTCCAACCGTCAATCCGGCATGGGTGGCGCAGATTTTTACATTTAAGTGAGGATAGACGATCGATTGACGGATGATTTCCCAGGCGCGACCGGTTGCAAAAACAGCAAAGGTAGAAGCAAAGGCAATCTTGCCACTCAAGGCAAAACCCGCAGCCGTTCCCATCAAATCTTGCTCGGCAACTCCGACATTAAAAAACCGCTCGGGAAATTTTTTCGCAAACACGGCGGTTTTGGTGGAACCGGAAAGATCGGCATCCAGCACGACGATATTCGGGTCTTCAGCACCCATTTCGGCAAGTTTTTTCCCGTAGGCATCGCGGGTGGCAATAGATTCGGGCATTGTAAGATTCTTTCTTGATAGGCAGCCCGCCAAAGGCGGATTTTAAGCGCTTAGGTGGTTAATTCGCTCAAGGCAGTTTTCATCTCTTCATCGGTCGGCGTTACTCCATGATACTTGGGTTTGTTCTCAAAAATCGAGACCCCTTTGCCTAATAAGGTTTTGGCAATGATCATGGTTGGCTTTCCCTTTACCTTTTCGGCTTCATCAAGGGCATCGATCACCTGATCAACCTGATTTCCATCGATAGAGATCGTGTGCCAGCGAAAGGCTCGCAGCTTGTCTTCAATCGGAGAAATATCTTTTACATCCTTGTTAAACCCATCGATTTGAATCCCATTGTAATCAAGAAAACCACAGCGGTTATCGAGACGGTAATGGCCTGCGGTCATAGCCCCTTCCCAAAACATTCCTTCCTGCACTTCGCCATCAGAATGCATGCTGTAAACACGATAATTTTTTTGATTGAGGCGTGCAGCGAGGGCAATCCCGTTGGCGATGGAGCACCCTTGCCCCAAAGAACCAGTGGACATTTCAATTCCCCATTCGGGTTTGTATTTGGGATGACCCTGCAAGGAAGAACCAAGTTTTCTTAAATTCTGAAGTTCGGAGGAGGGAAAATAACCGGCACGGGCCAAGCAAACATAAAGGGCGGGTGCACAATGACCCGTCGCCAAAATAAATCGATCGCGATCTTCCCAAAGAGGATTTTTGGCATCGTGGCGCATTTTGTAAAAATAGAGCCCGACCATCATCTCCATCATCCCCAGAGGACCGCCGGTGTGGCCGGAACCTGCACGATGAAGCATTTGAAGGGTATCGACACGCAACTGTCGCGTGATCTCTTTAAGTTCCTGAATTTTTTCTGAACGAGTCATGAATTTTTATGCGATTTAATGAAGGAAATGTAAGAGGCGACCTCGCGGCTTCATCTTACACAGTATTAAGGAGGGGTTAGAAGTAGCAGATTGAAGGGGTTTGTCAAATTGAATTCAGCCCCATCCTGGATCATTCTACCTTCTGAGCCTGGGATTGAATGTAGAGACCTATGGCATGATTGAACGAAACATCCCGTAGTCGACAAAAATGAATCGTATGGGAGATTCATCCGCCTTTCAGAAGAAGATCCAAACTTTCGCTGGCCTTGGAAGAGGGAGGAAGACAGCGCTGCTCTCGGCAGAGATAAATACTGCCAGAGCCTTCGGAGACTATTTTTCCGCGCAAAAGCTCCGGAAAATCTGTGGGAACCTCGCTGAGTGCCACGGCTTTGGAAGGATGAAAACTTGTGCGAAGTCCTTCCAGAAAATCTTCAAAGATCGGGTTGGTCTTTTTACCTATGAGGGCAATTTCGGAGGGAGAGTCAGAATAAAAGTCATAGGCCAGAATCAACTGACTACTGGCCTGTGGATAATTTTTCATCAACTTTGAAAAAACATCAAAAATCCTGATCGTATAAGCTCTAAAATTTTCTAAAGGAGAAAATAGGTGCAAGCGCATCAAGTTCAGCGCACTAACTCCGTTTCCATTGGGCAATGCGCTATCCATTCCTTCTTTGCTTCGCACAAGCAAACTGGGATCTTTTCCATCCGTAAAGAAAAACCCGCCCTGATCTGAATCCCAAAAAGATTCGATTTGCTGATGCTGAAGCTGAATTGCCCAGCGCAGGATCGCGGGGTCAAAGTCTGATTCATACAGATCGATCAATCCCTGAATCAAAAAGGCAAAATCATCCAGACAGGCAGCAAACCGCGATTCTCCTTCACGGTAGCGCGCCTGAAGTTTTTTCCCGGAATAGAGAGCGGATTTTAGAAAATGGGCCGTTTTTCTTGCAGATTCCAGGTAGCGTTCCTCGGCCAAGGCCTGATAACCCAAGGCCATTGCCGAAAGCATGAGCCCATTCCAGGCGGTGAGGATCTTGTCATCCTTGTGAGGTGGGATTCGACTTTTTCGAGCGCGCAAGAGTTTTTCATGAGCACTGATCAGCAGAGGATTTTGCTTATCATCCCAAGTGTGATCTGGCGTTAAGAAAAGGATGTTGGTTCCATTCTCAAAATTTCCAGCCGAGCTTGGGCCGTAAGTTCGAATAAAAATTCGAGCCTCTTCTGCGGTGAGAAGATTTTGAATTTCATCGAGCTTCCAGACGCAAAATTTTCCTTCAACGCCTTCGCTGTCTGCATCTTCAGCACTGTAATAGCCACCCTCCGGATGACTCATTTCGTCCAAGACATAATCCAGAATTTCTTTGGCCACACTTTTATAGAAGAGTTGATGAGTCAGCTGATAGGCCTCCAGATAGGTTTTTACAAGCAGGGCATTATCGTAGAGCATCTTTTCAAAATGAGGCACCAGCCAGCGCTCATCGGTAGAATAGCGTGCAAACCCGCCACTTAAGTGATCGTAAATCCCGCCCCGCGCCATCTGATGCAGGGTCAACTCGACCATCTTTAAGGCCTCAGGATTTTGTTCTCTTCGGTAAATGCGTAAAAGGGTCGATAACTGAGTCGCCTGAGGAAATTTGGGGGCCTGACCAAAGCCGCCCCAACGCACATCAAAATTCATTTTGGAAAAATCAAAAAATCGCTCAAAGACCGATTTGTCGAGTGGAACGCCTTCAGGTGTGAAATTTTTCTGTGACTTGAGATGGGAAAGGAGTGATGCCCCAGCCTCTTCGATTTTCTCAGGCTCTTTACGCCAGAGCCTGGCCAGTTTTTTTAAGATCTCTTTAAAATGAGCCCTTGGCCAATAAGTCCCTCCAAAGAAGGGCTTTAAATCAGGAGTCAAAAACATACTGAGAGGCCACCCTCCCCTCTGACCCATCGCATGCAAGGCGCTCATGTAAAGGTCGTCCACATCCGGTCTTTCTTCCCTATCGACTTTAATATTGATGAAAAGCGAATTCATCAGAGTAGCCACTTCTTCTAACTCAAACGAATCCTTCTCCATCACATGGCACCAGTGACAGGTCGAATAACCAATACTTAGAAAGATGGGCTTTCTCTCCCGCTTCGCCGCCTCAAAAGCGTCAGATCCCCAGGCATACCAATGCACAGGGTTGTGCTGATGCTGCAAAAGATAAGGAGATTTTTCGTGAATGAGACGATTATAGCTGGCCATGCATCACCAGTAGGGTGGACAGGAGGGGATGTCAATTTAGGGTAAGAAAGAATGAGGATTTGAAAATAGCAAAACACGAAACACATATACCCTTCCAAATCTCTTTTCGAATTTCCCTTTGACACTTTTTTAACCCCTACGCTATACGGTCGCGAATTTATCACCCGACATTCTTGAAAAGACCCTTATGTTTCTCAACCCCACGATCAGAAATTGAACCAAGGCCCGCCTCAGGCGGGCTTTTTTTTGTGCACTCTCATGAAGATTTTACTCAATAAAAAGCAGATGGAAGACACGATCGGAAAGATTTCCGAAGAGCTTTTACAGCATCATCCCTCCCTTAAAAACCTTGTGCTCATTGGGATTCAAACCCGCGGGGTTGAGCTCGCCTTCCGCCTACAGGATCTTCTTTTTCAAAAAACATCCCTAAAACTTCCCCTGGGAATTCTCGATATCAATCTCTACCGCGATGATTTTTCGATGGCGGGGGCTGTCCCTGTAGTAAAAAAAACGACGATCCCCTTTTCGATCGAGAACACAAGGGTTTTATTGGTGGATGATGTGCTCTACACGGGTCGGACCATTCGGGCGGCCCTGAACGCTCTGCACGATCTGGGTCGACCTCAATCGATTGAGCTTGCGGTTTTGATCGATCGAGGAGGTCGTGAGCTTCCCATCGCAGCGAACTATATTGGGTGGAAGTATTTTGCCCAGCCGAATGAAAACATTCAGGTCTGTTTTGAAAAAACCGATGAAGTGGATCAGGTCATCATTCAAAATCCAAACTCTTAAAAGAGAAGCTTCGTCTCGAATTTACTTATGAGCTTTCAACGCAAACATCTTTTGTCCACCAAAGATCTTGAGATTTCTGAAATCGAAGAAATCTTAAAGACCGCTGCCTCTTTTCGCGATGTGCTTGCGCGCGATATTAAAAAAGTTCCCACCCTGCGCGGAAAAACGGTCATCAATTTATTTTTTGAAGATTCCACACGCACGCGCACGTCTTTTGAGATTGCCGGCAAAAGACTTTCAGCGGATGTGATCAATATTTCCAAAAGCGGCTCTTCGGTGAGCAAGGGAGAAACCCTGCTCGATACCGCCAAAACCTTAGAGGCGATGGATCCGGAAGTCCTGGTGGTTCGCTCCAGACAAAGTGGTTTTCCAGAAAGGATTTCCCGTCACTTGCGCTGCTCGGTGATTAACGCTGGCGATGGAGCGCATGAGCACCCCACCCAGGCCCTGCTCGATCTGGCGACGATTTTAGAAAGGCGCCAGTCTGTCAAAGGCATGCAAATTGCCATCCTAGGTGATATCACCCATTCCCGCGTCGCCCGCTCCAACATTTATCTGCTTAAAAAAATGGGCGCTCACATCCGTCTCGTAGGTCCTTCTTCTTTGATGCCGTCCGGTATTGATCAGCTGGGTGTTGAAATCAGCCTGGATCTGATGGAAGGGATTCGCGATGCTGATGCAATCATGATTTTGCGTATTCAACGCGAGCGGCTTGAGATTCCAGCGTTTCCTTCTTACCGCGAATATTCGCGGTTTTACGGAATCGATCGAAGCAAATTGGCGGAATGTAAAAAAGATCTCCTCATTTTACACCCGGGCCCCGTCAACCGGGGAATTGAGCTTTCACCTGATGTGGCCGATAGCAGTCACTCGGTCATCCTGGATCAAGTAACCTATGGGGTCGCCATTCGAATGGCCCTGCTTTATTTACTCGCCGGGAGCGCTTCGGATGAAGTTTGAGCCCGATTCAAATTATAACGATTAAAATATCTATGAATGCACTCTTAATCAAAAACGGCTTTCTCATCGATCCTGCAAACAACATTGAAGATACCCTGGATCTTCTGATTGTCGAGGGACGCGTCGTCCGCGTCGGTAAAAATCTTTCTGAGCCGAACGCTCAGATTCTCGATGTTAAAGGAGCGGTGATTGCACCTGGCTTTATTGACGTTCACGTTCACCTGCGTGAGCCGGGCCAGGAATACAAAGAAACGATCGCAACCGGCACTCGAGCCGCCGCCCGCGGGGGTTTTACCTCAGTGTGCTGTATGGCGAACACCTTGCCTGTGAACGACTGCGGCGCCATCACCGAGGCGATTTTGAAAAGTGCGCGCGATACGGGTGTCGTCAATGTCTTCCCTATTGGCGCGGTCACTAAAAATCTGGAAGGCAAAGAATTATCGGAAATCGGCGAGCTTAAAAATGCTGGCTGTGTCGCTCTCTCAGACGACGGTCGCACGATCGATCGCTCCAGCATGTTTCGAACAGCCCTGGAATATACCAAGGGCTTTGATTTGCCGATCATCAGTCACTGTCTTTGCTCGGATCTCATGGGCAAAGGCGTCATGAACGAAGGCTTTGTCTCAACCGAACTAGGACTTACCGGCATTCCGCATGTGGCCGAAGATATCATTATCTCCCGTGATATCCTCCTTGCCGAGCTCACCCAATCGCACGTGCATATTGCCCACACAAGCACTGCCGGCGGTGTCGATCTGGTCCGTCAGGCGAAAAAGAAAAGAATTGCCGTCAGCTGTGAAGTGACCCCTCACCACTTCACCCTTACTGATGATGCCTGCCGCAGCTATGATCCGAACACGAAAATGGCCCCCCCGCTTCGAACTCAAAAAGATATTGAAGCCATCAAACAGGCTTTATGCGATGGCACGGTCGATGTGATTGCCACCGATCACGCCCCGCACGCCCTTTCTGAAAAAGAGCTCGATTTTCAGGATGCCCCTTTTGGGATTATCGGCCTGGAAACAGCTCTCCCTTTGAGTTTGCGGCTGGTGGATGAGAAAGTGATTTCGCTCAAGCGCCTGATTGAATTACTTTCCGTCAATCCGTCCCGCCTGATGAAGCTCGAGCGAGGCTCACTCAAAGTCGGTGCGATTGCGGATGTCGTTATCTTCGATCCAAAATCAACCTATCGCTACGATGTGTCTCAAACTGCATCCAAAAGCCGCAATTCGCCTTTTCATGGATGGGAGATGAAAGGAAAAGTGTTAGCGACGATTGTGGGTGGGAGGGTTGTGTATTCGAATGAAGGGTAGTCCATCATGGAGAAAATGGCCGCCGGCCGATGCGACTCTCTGGTTATGATTACACTCACACAGGTGCTTATTTCGTAACCGTGTGTGTGTGAAAGACCGGCAGTGTTTGTTCGGTGAAGTGGTGGCAGGTGAGATGAGGAGGAGTGCATTGGGAATGCAGGTTGAAGAGACATGTCAGCAATTAAATAAGCGGTTTCCCAGCACTCAATTGGATAGTTTTATTGTTATGCCCAATCATTTTCATTGGATCATTCATCTTCAAGAGGTAGGGGCGGAGATCCTCCCGCCCCTACATTTAGGAAAGACTATCGCCTACTTTCAATATGAAACTACAAAAACGTTCAATGCAGATAGAGTAGGGCCTCTATTGAAACTCTGGCAACGTAACTACTACGAACACATCATCCGAAATGATGAAGAGCTAAATTGCATTCGTGAATATATTCAAAACAATCCCTTGCAATGGGATTTAGATCGAGAAAATCCTCAGGGCAAAACCAGAAGCCCCGAGCACACATGGGAGGCTTAATCAATTGAAAGCATTTTTAATTTTAAAAGATGGAACCTATTTTGAGGGTCGCTCCTTTGGTTATGAAGGAGAAGACAGCGCCGGATTTTGTGCCGAAGGGGAAGTCGTATTCAACACTTCGATGATGGGGTATCAGGAAATCCTCACCGATCCTTCCTACCGCTGGCAGCTGGTATGCATGACATATCCGGAAATCGGAAATTATGGGATCAATGCCGAAGATGTCGAATCGATCCGTCCGCAGGTTTCCGGCTTTATCGTCAAACGCTACCACCCCACTCCTTCAAATTTCAGATCCGAGCAATCGCTGGCAGATTATCTTAAGCAAAATAAAATTCCTGGAATCGAAGGGATTGATACCCGTGCCCTGGTGAAACATTTAAGAGATCGTGGGGCTATGCCGGGAATTTTGGCCGTCGGAAATCTTGATCCAGCCCAGCTTAAAAAGCAGGCGAAAAAAATGCAGACGATGGATGGGCGCGATCTCGTCGCTGATGTCAGCTGTGCGGAGCCTTACACCTGGAAAAAAGGCGTGTGGCGCTTAGGTCCTCAAGGGAAAGAAATCGAAGTTCAAAGTCATCACAAAAAATCGCTGCCCATCATTGCTTACGATTTTGGGATCAAGCAAAACATCTTGAGAAATCTGGTCAGCTCCGGATTTGAAGTCACTGTCGTGCCCGCGCAAACGCCAGCTCAGGAAATCTTAAAGCAAAATCCCGCGGGCGTTTTTCTTTCGAACGGTCCTGGAGATCCGGCCGCTGTCCACTACGCGATTGAAAACGTCGCCCAGCTTATTGGAAAAACTCCCCTGTTCGGGATCTGCTTGGGTCATCAGATTATGGGACTCGCTTTGGGAGGAAAAACCTATAAATTGAAATTTGGTCATCGCGGGGGCAATCAGCCCGTGATGGATTTGGAAACCGGAAAGGTTGAGATCACCGCGCAAAATCACGGGTTTGCCGTCGATGAGAAATCCTTAAAAGATAAAGCACGCGTTTCACATTTGAACCTGAATGATCAAACCGTCGAAGGATTGATGGACAGATCCGGAAAATTCTTCTCGGTTCAATATCATCCTGAAGCCGCTCCCGGCCCACACGATTCGCTCTATCTGTTCGAGCGATTTCGACGGATGATTGAGAATTCTTAAAAATGCCTATTTAAATCCACCGAAAGTTAGCTGAAGGATACAAGTCGAATGCCTAAACGTACTGATCTTAAAAAAATACTTTTAATTGGAAGTGGTCCTATCGTCATCGGCCAGGCCTGCGAATTCGATTATTCGGGCACTCAGGCCGTGAAAGCGCTTAAGGAAGAAGGTTATGAAGTGGTGCTGGTGAACTCAAACCCAGCCACCATCATGACGGATCCGGATTTTGCGCATGCGACTTACATCGAACCTCTAACTGTCGAAACCCTGGCGCAGATTATTGAGAAAGAAAAACCGCAGGCAATTCTTCCCACACTTGGAGGACAAACGGCTTTGAATCTAGCCATGGCGCTCGATCGCGCCGGCGTGCTTGAAAAATTTCAGGTCGAATTGATTGGCGCAAAGATCCCCGCTATTCGAAAAGCGGAAGATCGCAAAGAGTTTAAAAAAGCGATGGAAAAAATTGGCGTGGGTGTGGCCCGCTCAGGTTTAGTCCACTCAATGGAAGAAGCCCTCGAGGTTGCCAAAAAAATTGATTTCCCGCTCATTCTCCGTCCTGCCTTTACCTTAGGTGGAACCGGCGGCGGCATTGCACACAACATGGAAGAGTATCAGTCTTTGATCCGCTGGGGGCTGGATCAATCGCCTGTGCGCCAGATTCTGGTTGAAGAATCACTGGTCGGCTGGAAAGAGTTCGAGCTGGAAGTGATGCGCGACACCAAAGACAACGTCGTCATCATTTGCTCGATTGAAAATCTGGATCCGATGGGCGTGCACACGGGAGATTCCATCACCGTCGCTCCCATTCAAACGCTTACAGATAAGGAATATCAAATCCTGCGCGATGCCTCGATCGCGATCATTCGCGAGATCGGCGTCGAAACCGGAGGCTCGAACATTCAGTTTGCGATGAATCCGAAAGATGGACGCATGATCGTCATCGAGATGAACCCGCGTGTCTCCCGCAGCTCGGCCCTTGCCAGCAAGGCGACCGGTTTTCCGATTGCCAAAATCGCCACCAAACTCGCCGTTGGTTATACCCTGGATGAAATTCGCAATGACATCACCCGCTACACCCCAGCCTGCTTTGAGCCCACGCTCGATTATGTTGTTACGAAAATCCCCCGTTTTGCCTTCGAGAAATTCAAAGGCGCCGATGATCGCTTGACCACCCAGATGAAATCCGTCGGTGAAGTGATGGCAATTGGTCGAACCTTCAAGGAATCGCTGCAAAAAGCCATGCGCTCGCTCGAAACCGATCGCTATGGTTTTGATCCTCTTTCAGAAAAGAAAGGGAAATATCCCAAACCCGATGCGGCTCTCATCGAACGTCTCCGCACGCCGCGTGCCGATCGTTTGTGGGTTGTCGCAGAGGCGATGCGTCGCGGAATGAGTGTCGACGAAATTTACCAACACACGTTCATTGATCCCTGGTTTTTGCAACAAATCGAAGAAATTGTGCAGACCGAAGCTGCCCTTCAAAAATCGGGAGCCAAGGTTTTAGCGGCTCCCAAAAAATCTCGCTCAAATCCATCGGGAATTTCTCCCACTCTTCAACTTGCCAAACAGATGGGCTTTTCAGACCGCCGTCTCGCAGCGCTGACCGGAAAAAAAGAGGATTTCATCCGTACCTTACGCAAAAAACAAAAACTCTTACCAGTCTACAAGCGCGTCGATACCTGTGCCGCCGAGTTTGAGGCCTTCACGCCTTATCTTTATAGTAGCTTCGATGCCGAGGATGATTCTTATCCGACCAAAAAGAAAAAAGTCGTCATCTTGGGAGGCGGCCCCAACCGCATTGGCCAAGGGATTGAATTCGATTACTGCTGTGTCCATGCAAGCTTTTCGTTGCACGATGCCGGGTTCGAAACCATCATGGTCAATTGCAACCCAGAAACCGTTTCCACCGATTACGATATTTCTGACCGCCTTTATTTTGAGCCGCTCACGCAAGAAGATGTGCTGGCGATTTTGGAAAATGAAAAACCGTACGGCGTGATTGTGCAGTACGGTGGCCAAACGCCTCTTAAGCTCGCCCATGCCATCCAAAAAGCGGGATTTAAAATTTTGGGAACCTCGCCCGACAGCATCGATATCGCCGAAGATCGCAAACGCTTTCAGCAACTGCTTAAAAAACTCAAACTCATTCAGCCTGCAAATGGAACCGCGCGCTCTACTGAAGAGGCTTTAAAGGTTGCCAAAAAAATTGGCTATCCCGTCGTGGTGCGTCCGTCCTACGTGCTCGGAGGACGGGCGATGCAGATCGTCTACAGCGATCAGGAGCTAAAAAATTACATGAAGGCGGCGGTGTCTGTCTCGGGAGGGCATCCGATTTTGCTCGATCGTTTTCTGGAAGCCGCGATCGAAATCGATGTGGATTGCGTGAGCGATGGTAAAGACGTGATCATCGGTGGGATCATGGAACATATCGAAGAGGCGGGAATTCACTCGGGCGATTCGGCCTGCTGCATTCCTCCACACTCCCTTTCGTCGACAATTTTAAATGAAGTCCGTCGTCAGACGATTCTCATGGCCAAGGCCTTAAAAGTAGTTGGCCTAATGAACGTTCAGTTCGCTGTGAAAAATGACCGGATCTATGTGCTCGAAGTGAATCCACGTGCGTCGCGAACTATTCCATTTGTTTCCAAGGCGATAGGTCGTCCTTTGGCCAAGATTGCGGCACTTGCGATGGTTGGAAAAAGTCTGAAATCCCAAAAATTCACCCAGGAGGTCATCCCTCCCTTTTTATCTGTGAAAGAAGTGGTTTTACCTTTTTCAAAATTTCCAGGTGTTGACACCTTGCTTGGACCTGAGATGAAAAGTACAGGAGAGGTGATGGGAATTGCCGATCATTTTGGCGGGGCGTTTTTAAAAGCGCAAACGGCCGCTTCCAATCCACTTCCTAAAAAAGGCGATATTTTTATCTCGGTAACGGATGCCGATAAGCCCGCGATTGTCGATACCGCGCGGCGTTTATCTCAAATGGGTTTTGGAATTTTGGCAACAGAAGGGACTTCGGAATTTCTCAAGCGCTTGGGGATTCAGGTGCGCTCGGTGCACAAGGTTGCTGAAGGCTCGCCTCACATCGTTGACTATTTAAAAGAAGGGAAAGTCGCGATGCTGATCAACACACCCAAGGGCCATAGCTCCACCCTCGATAGCTATTCAATTCGACGGGCGGCTATCGAATACAATGTGCCCTACTTCACCACTACAGCCGCGGCTAATGCAGCAACTTCTGCAATTGAAGATCTTAAAAACCACACGCAAGGAGTAAAGAGCCTACAAGAATACCAGCACTCTTTTTGTCGCCCTTCC
>JBPOIC010000043.1:0-8462 GCA_052034865.1 Myxococcota bacterium
TGGAGGCGAAGGGGATCGAACCCTCGACCTTCTGATTGCGAACCAGACGCTCTCCCAGCTGAGCTACGCCCCCCAATATTCAATTTTCCTTGAAACGATGGCTTCGATGCCACGAGGTTTTTATTTAGTCAACGATGATCAGCGTGAACGAGATCCTCTTCTGAACCTGTCCCTTCGCTGAGGTCTTCTTGATTTCTCTCTTTCTTTTTCTTTTGGCGCTATCGCTTCAGAAGATGCGATTTCCTTTTTAAGGGATCTCTCATAGTTTTCGCGATGTAATTTGTTCCATTGAGAAAAAGGTAACATCCCCATTCGATTTCGGCAGCTACGGCAAAAGAGAACCATTTCACAATCTGTGATATTCATCAGCTTGCGGCATTCGCGAAGTGCGAAACTACTTTTGCACCGGGGGCACTTGAGAGTTTGATTCAGACTATTCGGTTTCATGTTTTTTTTCTAGGACAGGGCCGGTAGGAAGATCAAGCAATAGATGAATTGTCCGTGACACCGCTGACTGACAGTCTCTGAAAAGGAAGTTGACAGTCAAGCCTAAGGGATTGATAGGAAGGCCCTTTAAAGGGGAAAGACAACGCTGCTGCTGGTTTTTCTTCTTGGGATCAAAAGCCCTCGTAGCTCAGTGGATAGAGTACCAGCCTCCGAAGCTGGCAGCGCAGGTTCGATTCCTGCCGAGGGCGTTTCATCTGTATAATCTAAACACCTCAAACAAAATCTAAAATCGTTCATTCGACGTATTTTAGAAATTTATGATGAAGGAAATGAAGGAGCCATATCTTTTCCATGAGCAAAGAAACTAAACCTCGCCAAAGGTCTTTTTTGGTATTCCTTCTTTATATGGCCCTCATCCTTGTTATTTTGGGGGCAGGAGCCATCGTCGGAGCCTATTTTTACTTTTCCAAAGATCTTCCCAAGCTCAGCAAGATTGAAGATTATAAACCGCCTCAAATGTCGGTTGTTTATGATGCCGATCAAAACAAGATTGGCGAATTCTGGACCGAAAGACGCATTGTTACTCCCATTCAGGAGATTCCAGACAAACTTAAAAAGGCCCTCATCGCGACCGAAGATGAGCGCTTTTACACCCATCACGGCGTCGATCCCATTGGAATTGCCCGGGCATTTGTTACAAATCTCAAAGCTGGTCATGTTGTCGAAGGGGGCTCCACGATTACCCAACAAGTCGCCAAGGCGCTCGTCCTTTCTCCCGAGAAAACCTATGACCGAAAAATCAAAGAGGCGATACTTGCCACCAAAATTGAGAGCCTGCTTTCAAAAGATCAGATTCTGTTTTTGTATCTGAACCAGACCTACTTTGGAAATCGTGCCTACGGAGTTGCCTCTGCGGCCAATAACTACTTCCATAAAGAACTCAAAGACATCAATACCGCCGAAGCTGCGATGATCGTCGGATTATCCAAAGCCCCATCGACTTTTAATCCACTCGTCAATCCCACCCGCGCGCATGCCCGACAGCAATACGTGATCGATCGTATGCACGAGCTTGGTTTTATCTCCGATGAGGAAGCAAACGAGGCGAAAAGCACTGTCCTGAAAATTTACAACGCCGGCACCGATCAGGATTTTAATATTCGTTATACCCCTTACTTTACTGAAGAGGTTCGCAAGATTCTCAATGCGAAATATGGCAAACAGCTTTATGAAGGGGGCTTGAAAATTTACACGACTATCAGCCTGGAAATGTATCAGGCAGCACAGAAAGCAGTTTTAAAAGGATTGAGAGAGGTTGATCGTCGACATGGTTTTAGAGGTCCAGTCCAGCATCTGGATGAGGCGGAAATTCAGGCCTGGCTGGACCAATATCACATTACCCTCCTCAATGAATGGGGTGAGGTCGATTACAATGAATATCCCAATGAAGAAGATCGAAAAAAGATTCCCACTCCTCTTTCTGAGGGAAGTCGATATCAGGCCGTCATTATCGGAGGAACAAAAGCCAAGGGGTTTGAAACCGAAGTCGGGAATGTAAAAGGTCTCATCGCTCCCGAAACCACTCAATGGGCTTCAGGATCGGACAGACTCAAACGAGGAGATATTGTTTGGGTTACCCTCTATAAAAAGGAAGCCACAGCCTTAAGCTCTGGGAAATCAAAAAACACAAAATACTCCCGAACAGAATCTGCTCCATCCACCGAAACTCAATCCGCAAGTATTGCGACCGAACCTCGACTGTTTGCCCTGGATCAAGAGCCCGAGTTGCAAAGCGCCTTGTACTCCTACGAACCTTTTACTGGAGAAGTGAAGGCGATCATCGGTGGACAGGACTATCGCAAAAATGAATTCAATCGTGCCACTCAGGCCCTCCGTCAACCCGGCTCGGCGATCAAACCTTTGTTTTACGCGGCCGCTTTGGACAAAGGTTATACCCCCAACACGCCCATTTCGAATGAGGCCATCATTTACGATGATGGCTCCGGTAAACCCTGGACACCCAAAAACTCAGGCGGAAAGACCTCGGGTCCGATGAGTTTAAGAAGTGCCCTGGTAAACTCGATGAATCTGGTAACGGTTCGAATTGTGATGGATGTCGGAACGCATTATGCGACGGCCTTCATGCGCAAAATGGGTCTGACGTCGCCTGTTGAAAAATACTATTCTATGGCGCTAGGGGCTAACGATGTCAGGGTATCCGAGCTGGCAAGGGCATATGGTGTCTTTGCGACAGGGGGAATCCTTCCTGAAACCTATATGATTCGCAAGATAGTGGATCCTTCCGACAAAGTATTGGAAGAACAGAAGCCAATGGATAAAAAATTCATTATAACTTGGAGCTCCAATAAATCTTCTGGCTCCAGCGTTCCTTCAACGGCCCCGGAAGCGACATCCAGCAAGGGCGTCGAAGATAAGGGACAGGCTGTTATTCCTACCGAATCTCAACCTCAAGCGGAATCCTCTCCCGAAAGCTCGGAATCACAGGCTTCCTCTCTTGTAAAAAATACTGAGAAATCGAAGGTAAATAAAATTCCATGGGATGAAATGAGTTTCAATCCGGATCTTTTAAAAGAAGGGGAGGTGGATACTCAAAAAGATCAGCTATCCTTAAGTGAATACGAAAAGAAGGTACTTTATGGAGATTATATTCCAAAAGATCACGTGATCACCCCGCGCACTGCCGCAACAATGGTTTCCATCATGCAGGATGTGGTCAAATATGGAACGGGTAAGGCAGTGCTTCCTCTTAAAAAAGCGGTGGCAGGAAAGACCGGAACCACTAACGGATCCACAGATGCCTGGTTTGTCGGTTATACACCTACTTTGGTGACTGGGGTTTGGGTAGGGCATGACACAAAACTCAAATCCATTGGTCATGGAGAAACGGGAGGGCATGTGTCGGCGCCTATCTGGCTTTACTATATGACCGAAGCGACCAAGCGTTATCCAACCAAGGATTTCAAACTCCCTCCCTCAATTGATCTTTCTCAATATCAAACACCTCTGGAGGTCGTTCAGGGTGATACCGAATCTCCGGATTTCGATGGAATTATCCCAGGGGCAGCCCCATCAAAGACCCAGCAAGGAAGTGGGGCTGAGTTTTTCTCAAATGAATTATAATAGGACTTTCTCATTGGGCGATCTGCTTTATTGAAAAATTGACACGTATCAATGCTTCTCCACGCTGTTACCTCAGGGGAAAATCTCATAGTCCGCCCTGGTTGGAAGGACTTGTGTCTTCCTAATTGCTTTTCAAAGCAGTGTGATTAAGTACATTCTTGTACAATTAGTTTTTTTCTGGCTCACATCTCATCCAGGTGAGTAGGTCCTGTGAAAAAGAACGAAAGCCTCTTCATTTAAAAGAAGGATTTTATGTTTGGATTGGGTTTTGGAGAGTTGTTGGTTGTTTTGATTATCGCGCTGGTGTTTTTGGGACCAGAGAGAATTCCAGAAACAGCGAGAAGCTTAGGAAAATGGATTCATGAATTGCGGGGAATGGTAGATGAGGTAAAACAATCCTTTGATCGTGATTTGAAAGATACCAAAACTGCTCCGACTGGACGCAAGTCCCAGGAACAAAGCTCATCCAAAATGATCTCTGACACTTCAGAACCCAGACAGGAAAGCCCATCTAACCCAAACCCTTCGCCCCCTTCCTCTTCGGATCCTGCATGAAAGAAAATCCGCAATTCATGAGTTTTGTGCAACACCTCGGTGAGTTTCGCAGATGTCTGATTCACAGCGTAACTGGACTCATGGTAGGTACTGCTGCGACCCTTTATTTTTCAAAGCAGCTGCTTCAGATACTTCTCGATCCATTAATCAGAGTTTTACCTCCCGAAAGTTATCTGCAGGGAGTTGGGGTGTTTGAGCTATCGATCATTTATCTGAAAACCGCCGTTTTATTTGGTCTTTTTTTGGCCCTTCCCTATATTGCCTATCAGATTTGGCGATTCATCTCTCCAGGTTTATACCAAAAAGAAAAAAGGATGATTTTGTTTGTGGCGCTTTTTTCGGCCCTCTTTTTTGTAGGAGGAGCCCTTTTTGGCTATTTTTTTGTTTTTCCGACGGGATTTAAATTTGCTGTAGGAACCTACCTGGAATCTCCCATTCGTTTTCAACCCAAACTCACTGACTATTTTTCTCTGAGTGCCAGTTTGCTCATTGCCTTTGGGGTTGCTTTTGAGCTTCCCGTTCTGATTCTGCTTCTTGCCCGCATGGGTCTCATAAAATACCGACATCTCCACCGTTTTCGAAAGTATGCCATCATCCTTAGTTTTGTCATTGGAGGGATCCTGACTCCAGGGCCCGATATTCTTTCGCAGTTCCTCATGGCGATTCCTTTGATACTTCTTTATGAGTTGGGTGGACTGGCAGCCTTTGTGTTTGGGAAAAGGGAGAGGGTTTGAGGAATGAGTTTGGTATTCATTGAAATTCCTGTAAGGCATCCCAAGCTTTATGGATTGCACGGGTTGATCTTTATTTTTGTCGATTTCAAAGTGACGAAGGTTGGGATTGCCTTTGACTTCGCAACAATCAATGGACAACTCTCAAATAACTCTGATATTAATTTTTTATTACTCGTATTGCTCTCTGATAGGCATGATGTCCACTTCCTGCCGCTCATCCGCTTATTAGATTCGATACGGAGTTATCAATCTATAGATGGAATCTGCAGACTGTCCATTCTGATGTGAAGCCAAGGCTCGAATTCAAATCCCTCGAACCTCCCGCGCCGATCCCGTCTAATGGCTTTTCTTGAAGGTTCTAAATTTAAGGAGAAAGTAAATATGTCCAAGAAACTCTATGTCGGAAGCCTCCCGTACAGTGTTACCGAAACACAGCTACGAGAATTGTTCCAGTCCTACAATCCTCTGGAGGTCCGCCTGATCAGTGATAAATTCACCGGTCGTTCAAAAGGATTTGGTTTCGTCGAGGTCGATGATGAAAACGCTTCCCGTGCCATTGAAGACATGCACGGAAAAGACATCGAAGGTCGCACCCTGGTAGTGAACGAAGCTCGCCCGCTTCAGCCCCGCGAAGGAGGTTTTGGTGGTGGCGGTGGTGGTGGGTTCGGGGGTGGACGCGGTGGTCGCGGTGGTCGTCCTGGCGGGGGACGTGATCGCCGTGGATCCGGCGGTGGTGGAGGCCGTGATCGCTGGTAATCCAAATCCAAAACTCATTCAAAGAGCCTGAGAAATCAGGCTCTTTTTTTTGTCTGAAAATTGGTTATGAAGGATTAAAAATCTGACTTGAGAGCCCTTTTCGAATCATACTGACGGCTATTGCTGCCAGAAGCAGGGCAATAATCTTCACGATGGCTTTGATTCCGGTAATGCCAATTTTTTGTGCGATAAAAACGCTATAACGGAAAGTTAAGATCACCAGTGCTAGGTTTAAGGTGAGAGCAAGCAGAGTGTAAGGAATTCCTACGGAATCCATCAGAATCAGAAGAGTCGTGATGGTAGCAGGGCCGGCGATTAGAGGAGTCCCTAACGGAACCACGCCGACATCTTCTCCAATCCAGGTCTCTTGATCCCCCCCAGATAGCATTTCGCGAATTGCCAAAATCAAAAGGATGATTCCTCCAGAGATCTGAAAATCCGCAATGCCTATCCCCAAAATAATAAAAATCCATCGGCCCAAAATCATGAACCCGATCCCGACAAAAGCCGCCGTCCAGATAGCTTGTCGTGCAATGCTTTTTATCTGCAAGGGATTTAAACGTCGCGTCAGAGAAACAAAAAGGGGAATTAAGGCAAGTGGGTCCATCGCAATAAAGAGAGGGATCCAGGCAATCAGAAAATGATGAATAAATTGGCGCATGGGCTCCTTCGGATCAACACAAACCACACCTCTTCAGTTTATCAAAATGGGGGAGGGGGTGAAAGGGGAGGATTGGAAATAGGAGCCCTGATGGATTATTGACCAGAGATAGAAAGCCCTTCTACCCACAGACTTCTTCCTCCATAGCAACCCAAGAGATGAGGAGAGGTAAAAAGAAGATCATCTCCTATACCTTGGATATTGAGAAGGAAATCGAAGAAGTTTCCGGCAATGGTAAAGTCGGCGACAGGGTGGGAAATCTTACCATTCTCAATCCAGTATCCCAACCCTCCATACGAAAAATCTCCCGAAATGGGAGATGCGGATGAGCCAGCCAGCTCTTTTATGAGAATGCCTTTTGAAATGGATCCAATCATTTCTTTCACTGGGATCAGGCGTCCTTCCCAAGATAAGTTCATTGGGGATAAAGAAGGAGTTTGGCCGAGCCCACCGGCGGCATTTCCAGTAGTTTTAAAATTTGTTTTTTGGGCTGTGTACAGATTGTGCAGGAAGGTTTCAAAGCGTCCCTCCTGTATTAAAAACTTGTCCTTACAGTGTGCGCCTTCGGCATCAAAATGGTGAGGGGTAAGACCAGCTGATTTCGAGTCGAGAAGAGAAACCAACGGAGAAGCAATTATTCCTCCCAATTTTCCTTCCAGCCTGGAAAGATGACGATAAAGCAGATCGCCACTAAAGACGCTCCAGAATGCAGCCAGAATTTGGGCAGCAGTCCGAGCATCAAAAAGAATGGACCAGCGTCCTGTAGAGACCTTCGCTGGACAAATGCGCCGCAGAGTTTCCTGAACAACTTCTTCTGCAATTTTAAGCGGTTCAATTTGATGAGGATCGTTCCAGTTATCGAATTCGTGGACATTTACCATCCGATCATCTTCCCCGCAGGCCATCACAGAAATTCCGGCATGTAACCGAGAGTTATCCTCAAGAACACGCAAACCTCCTGAATGACAAATAACTCGAGTGGTTTTTTCGTGACCACAGCTCACCTGGGGGATGTTTTTGATTCGAGGAGAAAAACCCTTGGCCTTGTTTTCCATCTCCAATGCCATTTTTTCAAGAACAGGGATGGGGTAGCGATCAGTCCAAAAATCTTTGGAAGGTTGAGTTTCCACCGCAGCAGAAGACAGTCTGTAGGCAGGTTCCGGATCATTAAACGTCGAGGCCTCTATTGCTTGATGAATAGCAGATTCCAGAAGGTCTTTCTGACACCTCTCTAGAGTTGCTGAACCTAAGCGCTGATCTTTTTGAATCAGCACTCCGAGTTTGATTTCGTCGGCAATCTCTACTGTATCCAGCTTTCCCTGATAGACAGAGACATCCCGACGGGAACGGAGGATGGCTGAAAGAAAAAGCGAGTCGAGCGCAAAACGCTGTTTTTGCTGAAGGACGGAATGAAAGAGAGAAAGGATTTGAGAAGAGAGAGTTTCCATAAATTTATTGGAGTGAGACCCGATTTGTGAGGTTTACGCAGTTCAGTTTTTACTCTTGGAGCTCTGTCCCCCAACCAGCAGGTCCTGGACTCGAATGGCCGGTTGTCCTACATTCACCGGGACCCAACCGGAAGCGGCACCACACATTCCCTGAGCAAGTTTAAGCTCGTGACCCACACGGTCAATTTTTTTAAGAATTTCTTCACCCCGCCCAATCAACACGGCCCCTCGCACAGGGACGGTAATCTTTCCGGATTGAATGAGATAACCTTCCGTCACTGCAAAATTGAATTCACCTGTCGCTGGATTAACCGAGCCTCCTCCCATTTTTTTGGCGTAGAGCCCATAGGGGGTTTGGGCAATCATGTCTTCCAGACGATCTGGGCCAGGTAGAATAAAAGTATTATTCATTCGTGAAGTTGGGGAAAAACGATAGGACTGACGGCGCGCACTTGCCGTGGATGAAAGATTCAAGCGTTCCCCATTTAGCCGATCTACAAGATAGGATTTGAGAATTCCGTTTTCGATCAGAAGATTGCGTCGGGTGGGAAAACCTTCATCATCGATATGAGTGGTACCCCATTCTTCAAGCAGAGTCCCATCATCGACGGCAGAAACACAGGAGGAGGCAATGGGCTGATTCAGGCGGTTTGCTAAAACCGTGGCATTTTTCGCAACCGCGGAAGCCTCCAGCAAATGTCCGCAGGCTTCATGAAAAAT
>JBPOIC010000008.1:0-58188 GCA_052034865.1 Myxococcota bacterium
GAACGTTTTTCGCATGCGGCCTTCTGAAGATATCGCGGAGATTTTTAGTGATTGCTACCAAAAAGGACGAGAGGGTCATTTTACGACCTTTGAGAAATTTCTGATTCGTGTGTTGGATATTGATCCGAATTCTGGAGTGGATTTTCTTTCTTACCTGATTTTCATGCCCGAATACATTCGTGCACTTTTGGATTTGGGCTTCGAGGACGCGCGCAAAAATCATCAGCAGATTTTAGAATTTATGGATCAGTGATGGGGAAAGGAGACAGAAGAAAAAGTGTATAGATATAAACAATAAACGTTCACCTTTCGACCCAGCAAAAAAACTCTACTTGTTCAAAACCCCACAATCTCCTTGAGCCCTATTTATTTCAGGGTTATGCACCCTGCATGTCTCTTTCAAATTTCATTCTTTTAGCCTCCGCCCTCACCACGCTCTCGCTCCTTTTGTTTGAAACACAAAAACAGAAAACCGGTGTCTGGATCACCAAGCCGCTCGCTTCTACAGGCTTTGTTCTTTACGCGTATTTTTTAAATGCCTCTCATTCTACGGCTGGAAAGATTCTTCTTCTGGCGTTGATTTTTTGCTGGCTGGGTGATGTGCTCTTGATTCCTGACTCTAAAAAAATATTCAAGACCGGAGTCTTTGCCTTTCTGCTCGGCCACTTCGCCTTCATCGCTCTCTTTATTTTTTTGGGATTTGAGAAAATTTATTTTGCAACAGCTCTGGCAGTTTTTTTGGGGGTTGGGATTTTTATCTACCGCTGGTTAATCCCCAAGGTGCAAGCCAGCACTCCGAGTTTGGTTTTTCCGGTCAAATTTTATCTGGGAGTTGTCTCTTTGATGGTCTGCTTTGCGGCAAGCACCGCCGGCCTTTTTTCAAAACCTACCCTCTTCGCAGGTGCCCTTCTCTTCTACTTATCTGATCTATCTGTCGCCTTGGATCGCTTCGTGAACCCTGCCGGCTACCACAAACTCTGGGGCCTGCCGCTGTACTACTCTGCCCAGTTTATTTTGGTGATGGGAGTGGTGGGGTGAGGGGGAATTATTATCTAGTTCTGAAATAGTGGACAACTTTATTAGTGGATTTCCCCTGGAGCTTTATAGCCGAGAACCAGGTAAAGTCGTTCGTGGTTATAAATATAGATACTTTCTTCGACCGATTTTTGGGCCACCCAAAGAGACAAATCGTCAGCCCAAACCAAACTCCTCTTTTAAAATTCCATTCAACCGTTCTGTTTGTGCATTCTCATACACATGATTCCTCATCGCACCACCCTCTTGCTCTACCGGAGGCGGACGGATGAGCGGGACAGGCCCCTTGTTTTTTCAGCTTCTAAAATAAAATTCAATCTTCTCCCCTCACCCCCGCCTAACGGCGGGATCCTCTAACTTTTGGGTACTTCGTCCCACGCAAGGGAGATGAAAAAAAAGAATCCAGAAAAACTCCTTCTCACCACCACAAACAACAAGGGCGTCCGCTTTTGGCAGACGCCCTGTTTTTTCTTCACCCATTTTTCACGACGACTTACCGACGTCGTAATCTAAGACCCATTGAAACCAGTGCTGGCAGAAGAGGAATCCAGGAGAAGCTCATTCCACCTGATGCCAAGCCCTGATTCAGGCTACAACCCGAGCCGCCACCCGCGTCGGTACGATCGGCAGGATCAAGTCCTTCACCTGGCTGGGGATTTTCACCCTGATCAGGATTTGCTCTCGGACCCTCTGTTGTTCCGGAATTTCCATTGTTGCCGTTGTTTTCCGAGCAGGCCGCTGCATCCGCACAGGCGGAGTCATTACAATCGGCTTGGCCGTTTCCATCTTCATCTCCTGCCACGGCGCAGTTTTCGACGTTGGAAGGAAGAGCACAGGAAGCATCGGCGTTACAATCGGCATCGGCACAGTCGGCAAGACTGTCTCCGTCGTCATCGGTCCCATTGGTGCAATTTTCTGCAACGGGAGGAGGATTGCTTGTACAGTTGGCTGCGCTGGAGCAATCACCCGCATCGGAGCAATCGGTCAACCCATCGGCATCGTCATCCAACCCATTGTTACAAACCTCGGCCGGAGGAGGTGTTACAGGGCAACCATTCGGAGCAACCCCTGCCTGAGTAGGACACTGATCGCAGACGTTTCCAAAGGCATCGCCATCGGTATTTTGCTGATTGTTATTGGCGATTGAAGGACAGTTGTCGGTGCTATTGTTGACGCCATCGCCATCGGCATCGGTTCCGGCCACCACGCAGTCTGCAGGACAGCTGGAATTCTCGCCTGCATCACAGGTGCCATTGCCGCAAGTCGGAGGTGGAGGGAAACAAACGGTATCGGCTGCACAACCCGCATCCGAACAGTCTGAAAGTCCGGAGCCGTCATTGTCTATTCCATCATGGCAGCTCGCCGTGTTGGAAACTTCCAGCTGACAGTCGGCCGAGCAGGTGTTCACATTTTCGCCCAGATTCGACTGACAGGTTCCGTTGGCATTACAGTTGGCCTGAGAGTCGCACGCATCGCCCAAAAGATCCTGGTCGGCGTTCGACTGGTTGGCATTGGGAGTATTGGGACAGTTATCGCTTGCATCCAAAACTCCATCGCCATCGGCATCGGGAGGAAGGGCGCCGCAATCAGCAGGGCAATTCGCCGAGCTCTCACCCGCTTCACAGCTACCATTGCCGCAGATGGGGGCTGGGCATCCATCCAGCGTATTCGCCGCTATGTTCGGGCAAGTGTCACACGCATCACCCAATGCGTCTCCATCGGTATTCGTTTGGTTATTATTTGCAGTAGAAGAGCAATTATCGCTGGCTCCGGTCAGTCCGTCGCCATCGGTGTCGCCCGGGATGAGATTGATGCAATCCGCAGGGGCACTCAAAAATTCGGCAGGAGCGGTACAGATGCCATCACCTGCTGATCCATTTCCATTGTTCACGCAGCTGGGTGTCCCGGTACAGCTGGCATCGGCACAATCGGCAAGGCCATTGGTGTCATCATCCAATCCATTTCCGCAGATCTCGACAGGACTTTGTGTACAGATGTTGGTCGGATCGGTCACGGCCGGACACTGATCGGTTCCATCGTTGATGACACCGTCATTATCCGGATCACAATCCTGAGCACAGCTTGCAATCGATTCGCCCAAAGTGGTGTTACAGGTGTTATCCTGCGTGCAGGTATCGCACACATCACCGGTGCCATCGTTGTCGGCATCTTCCTGACCGGCATTGGGAGCGTTCGGACAGTTGTCAGAGCTATCCTCAATTCCGTCGCTATCGCTATCAACATCGTCATCGGTGATCGTCACCGTTGCCGTTTGATTTTGCGCGCTCAAAGAGGATCCTCCGGTAGGGTTGGATAAAACCAGGCTGATGGCCTCGGAGCCCTCAATCGTGGTGTCGTTTGAGATGTTGACGTTTAAGGTCTTACTGGTGACTCCGGAAGCTAAGGTCAAAGTTTGTTTTGAGAAATTGAAATCCTGACCCTGTATCGCCGTCGTGTTGGCGGTATTTGAATCGAGATCGACATCGACTGTCACCTGGCCCAGAGCCGGTGCGCTGCGGGTCACAGTCACAGTGACCGAGGTTCCATTCTCATTCACCTGATACGTAACAGGTGAGAATTCAAAAGCTCCCGCCTGACTCGTATAGAAAACATCAGCATAACTATTGGCATCATTTGCGAGATCGGAGGCCGAGCTTTGAAAGGCGACGATCGATCCGGTCGCGCTGATGGCAGGGAGAGACGAAGCGCCATTCCCACTGTTATTACCAGAGCTGCTAATCAGAATTTTGGGAAGGGTTGAAATTTGCAATAAGTCCACCAGGAAAACATCGGTGGCACCATTTGTGTCGGAGCTTATGATGTTAGGGGCATTGCTTTGAAAGGTAAGTGCCAACCCATCCCGACTTAAAGCAAGGTGTCCGGATTGACCGGCAGCCGTATCGTTATTCGTAAGAGAGTTCACATCAGAGCTGACAAGGAAAAGGGTTCCAAGTCCACCCATTCTCACAAAAACATCGCTCGAATTGTTAATATCTGAATTGACGAAATTAAGGTCGGTGGCACTGCTCTCAAAAGCGATGACATTACCTGAGATGTCGATTTGGGGAAAACGCGAGGCACCATTTCCACTCTTTTGGATGGAGGTCACACTCACCAAATCCGTTAAACCAGCAGCAGTTGTGGCACCGAGGGTTCGAACATAAACATCGAAGCTGTTATTATTATCGGTGGTGCAATTATCGATCAAGTCGCAGGATGAGGTTTCGAAAACGACCATCGATCCTGTGCCATTTAAAGCAGGGTATTGAGATCCTGCATTGTTTCCTGCCTGAGAGTTGTCAAAACGAATACTGGCCAACTGGGTCGAAGTAATTCCGGTCGCCAGGTTGATTTTAGAGACATACACTTGGCTGTTTCCAACAGTGCCGGGCACCGTTCCATCCATAGTATCGGCAGAGGCCGTACACACAAAGGCGACTGTGGTTGCATCATCGCTAATCGCTGGGTCTTTACAGCCGCTGCCACCCGATCCTTCAGTAGCGGCATTTTTGGTTCGGCTCACCAGATAGGTTTTGCTCCCCGTGTAATACCAGGCGTAAATCTGGGTGGAGGCACCACCGGTGTAACCCTGAATCAGATTTTGAGCATTGCTCTCGAAAAGAACCAGGGGCGCACCCGTTAGATCTGCCGCCACACGCGCGTTTTTGGATTCTCCATTTCCACTCAAACCTCCTGTGGTCGCGCTCACCAGGGTTGTTGTGCAGGTCCCACTCAAATCACCTAAACATCCCCAAAGAAACACATCTGAATTTCCATTATTATCTGTACCTGCCATTGCGATGTTATCTCCCGAGCTTTCAAAGGCAACAAAAACGCCTAAGGGGCTTGAAACAACCACAGGATTTTGTGGAATTCCATTATCCCTCTCGGTATCGGAAACGTTGGAATGACTTACCAGCTTGGTCACTCCAGTCTGCAAGTCGCGGATATAAAGAGCATCAATTCCAAAGCTGCCACCGGTAAGACCTGCGACCAGATTCGTCGCCTTACTGTAGAAAACGACATAGCGGCCATCGGCACTCACGAGGGGAACAGTTTGTTTATTTTGGAAATCCGTTAAAGTTGAATCGGCATTTGAACCGGAACTATTGATATCGATGCTGACGACGACAGGATTTGCGTAGGAAGGAGATGTTAAAAGAAGCTGGGAAGAAAGCAGGGCTCCAAAACCGAAGAGTTTTAAAGCATTAAAATATTTATTGCTGGGTTTGGATCGGTTCATAACTTTTCCTATATATTACATTAAGAATCAATTTTATTGCCTGAAACAAGCTCTACGGCCCAGCGCCCAACGGGCCCTGATCGTCAAAGATTCAGATCTTTATAAAAAAAACCAAAAAACTGACACCTGTCGCCATTTTTCACTATAAAAACCTGTCGGTGAGTCAGAAATCAGATTGCGTGATTATTTTTATCTTCCCTTCCTACGGCACGATCTCGCCGAAAAAGGTATCAGAGCTAATAGGATTCGGATTTGTAAGGGGAGACAAGCCAGGCAAGGTGAGAGAAGGGCTATAAAAATGACCACTCAGGTAATACCCACCCTGACTTTTTGGAAGAAAACTGGTTGTATACATGTCTCCACCCACTCCCAACAATGGACGAACCCACTCAAAGGTCTGAGAGGCGGGATTCAACGATCCAAAATAACCAGCATATTCAGATACAGATTGAACGTGGAGGACACTCCCCCCAGGGAAGGTAGTTAGGAAACTACCAAAATATCCTCCAACCAGGATCTCACCATTAGGACCCATGCTAAGAGTAAGAATATTCTCTTCACCGGCACCCTGAATGCTTTTGGCCCATAAAAACTGATGAGTTGACGGATCATAAGCCCCCAGTAAGCCATCACTCATTTCAGACTCGCTAGAATTCATCAATGAGACTCCCCCCGGAAGACTTAAGTTAGAATCAATAAATTCTCCCCCCACATATACTTTTCCATTGGAATCAACTGTTAGAGCATACACCCATACTTTTATTCCGCTAACCTGCTCTGCCCACTCAAACTTCTGGGTAGTGGGATTAAACTTCCCAAAAAATCCATTCACCTGGGCTCCGGTGCTTTTGGAAAGGGGGGCAAGTCCCGGTAGGGTCAAAGTAGATGAATAGAAAGATCCCCCGACATAGAGATTATTGTTGGCATCTATTGCGAGTGAAAAAACTTCGATATCATCATTTCCCGAAATCTGTTGTACCCATTGGAAAATTCCTGTCTGTGAATCGAGCTTTCCAAAGAAGCCATTGTTTCCACCAGGCGAGATCAAATCTGGAAGACCCGGAAGGCTTAGAGGAGCATATTTCCAAAAGCTTCCCCCCGCATAAACATTCCCTTTTGAATCGGACACAAGTCTAAATGAATACAAATCTCCCTTAATATGTTGCACCCAATCATAGGTTTGCGAAACAGGATCGAACTTCCCATAAAAACCATCTGTAAAAACTGAACCGCCAGAATGAGAATTAGTAATATCACCTACCCCTGGAAAACTTAAGGTTGAGCTCGAAAAGATTCCCGCCACATAAAGCTTGTCCGAGGTAGGGTCAGTGGCAAGGGTGACCATTTCATCCCCACTTCCTCCAATGTGTTGCACCCATTTAAAATCACCATGCTTGATGCAGGCACTTGTCTCAAAGGTACAGTTCTGGGCACAGGTAAGCGCCCCCCCTGCAAAGATTAGAGAATCGACATCAGAACACGACTTACTGCCAAGAGCTGAGCCATCACAGCTTTCCCCCAGGTTTAAAACACCATCGCCACAGATTCCTGGAGCAAGATTCCCTGGTGCCTCCGGTGTCCCGGAGCTCCCGCAGCCCTGAATCCCACCGAATGTCAGGGCACAGACTAAAAATGCCATCACTATCCATAAGGGAGTTTTGATTTTCATAAATTTCCTTAATGTAAGGGTTGAGTCATCAAGGAAGGATCCTAAATCCTTCGAGCTCTTATTTTCGGAGGGAGCTAAAAATGGTTGCGTGATTATTTTTCGAAATGAAACTTTTAGTTTCAGAAATTGGCCTTTAAAGAAAAGCAAATGGACTAAGGCGGGTAGGGTTTGGATGAACTGATGGAGAGAGCCTGTGAAGCCAGAAAGTTGATCTCTGTTAAGAAAAGTTAAGTTTAAAAAACCTCATTAGATCTTAAAAACTCTCTAGCGATTATCAATTAAAACCACGCACTCCCCTTTTAAACCGGCAGGAGGAAGTTTTTTGGCGAGGGCGGCAGGTTTGCCACGGCGAAACTCTTCGTAGATCTTGGTCATCTCACGGGCAATGACAACCTCTTTATCGGGATAGATCTCGGCTATTTCTTCGAAGAGCTTGGATAGACGGCGTCCGGCCTCATAAAACACCAACGTTGCCTCGATTTTGGCCAAGGATTTTAAAACTTCTTTTCGCTTGCCAGATTTGATCGGCAAAAATCCCTGAAAGAAAAAACGATCGGTGGGAACACCAGAAGCACAGAGCGCTGTCACCAAAGCGGAAGGCCCCGGGACAGGAACGACTGAGAGATCTTCGGCAATCGCCTGGGAAACCAGGACGGCACCCGGATCAGATATACCTGGCGTGCCGGCATCAGTAACCAGGGCGATACTCATCCCATTTTTAAGTTTTTCTATAATTTGAGGAGCGCGAAAAGACTGGTTTTGCTGATAGTAACTAAGAAGGGGTTTGGAGAATTGAAAATGGGCGAGCAGTTTTTTGGTGTGACGCGTGTCTTCGCAGGCAATCTCATCTACCTCTTTTAAAATACGAAGCGCGCGAAAAGTGATGTCCTCTAAATTCCCAATGGGAGTTGCCACAATATATAATGTACCCGTTTCGTTACTCACAACCTGACTCCTTTAACCAATCGATAAAAATTCAAATAAACAAATCGTTCGATCCAGAAAGAATCAGGTCGAATGATAGCGCTCACACAAAGATCGGTTCCTCCAAAAATGCAAGCTCTTTTTGTGCCTGACAGAGAAGATGAACCTCTAATAATGGGAATAGTGGAAGGAAGATAAAAACAGAATAGCGCTCGATCTGACACACTAGGAAATTTCTGTGACCAGCTTTGGAGATGGATATTAATTTGCCCGCTCATTCATCGCGGCCAGAGGATGAGCGGACAAATTAAAACCTGATTGAGAGTATGTTTGCAAAGCATCTCAAGCACAAGGCGCTCGGGGCGAACATATCGAGGATAAGTGAGGATTTTTTAAGGTGCGAAACGCACGCCAGCATCTTGTTCAGCGGCTATCCACCAACGCTCTTAGAGAATGGTTCCCAGCTTTAAAGCAAGGCCCATATCCCCTTTGACTTTGAGCTTACCAGTCATAAAGGCCATTTGAGGATTTAAGCTTCCCTCGATGATATTCGAAAAATCATTGACCGCTACGGTCACTATGCACTTGGCATTTTCGGAAGGCCCCTTACTGACCTTTCCACCCGGCTGGGTTAAATCGATCACCCAGGTTCCGCCACCTTCTCCCGTGATATCAAACTGATAAACCGAATTGATATTGGCTATTTTATCAGCCCTTGATTGTAAACGTTCTGGAATCTTCTGCTCAAAAATAACATCCGGTGTTAATGCCATAAAACACTCCTTAAATAAGAGATGAATGAAAAAACGATTCGAAAGAAAATGAATATCCTGCTCCCCACTTTTCCATAAAACCCGTGCCCAACTTCAAAAGCCACTGCATCCAGAAAAGTAAGAAAAACAGGCGTGCTGAAAGACTGCGAGGTGGCAAAGAAATCGTGAATTTCTCTTTTGGAAATCCAGCCAAAATTCCAAAAGCACGCACTCCATAAGCCACAAAGAGCAAATAAACCAGCGGGCCCAAGGCATTGAATCGAATGGCATCGATCCAGTTCCCCTGAGAAAGAGAAAGGATCGATCGCGTCAGCCCGCATCCGGGACAATCAAAACCAGTCATCCAATGGAACAAACAGAGTGGAATTTTTTCCACCTGCGAAACACTCACCCATCGTGAAATTGCAAACCCTGTCAGAAGAATCAACAGGGTTTGGATCGCGGTTTTCTTTTCGCGTTTCATGCATGCTGAAACTATTTCGAGGCCTGCTGCTCGGCGATATCGCCAATGAAAGGAATTTTAAACCTTTCATTGCTATAGGCCTTCACCATGCAGACAATCGTCAGGGCAACAAATGCCAACCAGAGCAAAACGCTAATCAAACCAAATAGAAATCCAATACCAGGAACCATGGCTAAAATTGATAATACGATCCATCCAGCAAACACTCCCCCACCTAATACAATCGACTGCCAAGCATTAAACCTTACTTCCTTGTTATCCTTTTCAATCAAAAGAAAAATAACTCCAGTGACCCAACCGCAAAGATAACACAACACCGACGCAATGTTGGGGGCAAGACCGGAGCCACCGGCTGGAGGGGTTGGAGGGGTTGACGTGGGAATTTGATCTGTCATGACGAGGTCTCCTTTCTTAAAGAGAATAAATCGATCGTTAGATTATTAAAAATGGTTCAATGGTTCATCGGAAATTCATTCATGAAAATGAATTACTCCTGATAAAGCGTATCGAGAACGTCCTGATAGCGCTCGGTCACAACCTTGCGTTTGATTTTAAGCGTCGGCGTCAGCTCACCTCCATCGATCGTGAAATCCTTTTTGATAATCGCAAAACGTTTGATCGTTTCATAGCTTGCCAGCTGTTTATTTTTCTCATCAATCGATTTGCGAATGATCTGAATCATTTTGGACTCTTCAGCCAGATCTTCGATCGTTGAAAAGGAAATACCCTTTTCACGCGCACAACGCTTGGCTTCATCGGGATTTAAAGTCACCAACGCACTTAAATATTTTCGACGATCTCCATGAACCATCACGTGACTGATGAGAGGATCGGTTTTTAAAAGATTTTCGATCGGCTGAGGCGCGATGTTTTTTCCTGCAGCGGTGACAATGATATCTTTTTTGCGATCGGTGATTTTTAAAAATCCATCGGCATCAAATTCACCAATATCTCCGGTTTTAAAATAGCCATCGGATGTAAAGGCCTCCTGGGTCGCCTCCGGGTTGAGATAATATCCCTCAAAGATATGATCTCCTTTCACCAGGATTTCACCATCGGATGCAATCTTGTGTTTTACATGGAGCACCGGCTGACCGACCGTTCCAAAACGGTATTGATCGAGCGTATTGCAGTTGATCGCCGCCACTGTTTCGGTCAGGCCGTAACCTTCGAGAATGACAATCCCGGCGGCATTGAAAAACTCAGCCACTTCTGCTCCGAGAGGAGCTCCGCCTGAAACAAAAAATCGCATGCGCCCGCCCATCTTCTCATGAAGTTTTGCAAATACCAATCGCTGCGCGATTTCATATTGAAGCGTTGAAAACAATGAAGCCGATTTTTTATACTGACGGGCCTGACTGACCTCAAGCCCTACCTTTAAGGCCCATCTAAAAAGCGTTTTCTTAAGGATATTGGCCGTTTCGACATCTCCCATGACCTTCGAGTGAATTTTTTCGAAAATGCGCGGGACGCACACCATGAAGTGAGGACGGGTTTCCTGAATATTATCTAAAAGCTTATCGATACTCTCGGCGTAGGCATGCACAAAACCCGTTCCCAGCTGGAGAAACTGAACCGCTCTGCCGAGGATATGCGCAAGGGGTAAGAAAAGCAGGCTCTCATCGCCCGGATTGAACTGAAGAATATGAGAAAGGGCATCGATTTCAGAGGAGAGGTTTTTGTGAGTTAAACTAACCCCTTTGGGAACTCCTGTGGTTCCGCTTGTGTAAACGATGGTGGCAAGGGCCTCTTCCTGCAAGGCGTTTATTCTTTCTTCAAATGCTGAAGTTTCGTTCTCACCCTGCTGTATCAGCTTTTTCAAGGTGGAGTCTGTCTCTGCATGATTCTCAATCGAAATAATCTTTTTCAGTTTAGTCAGTTTTTTTCGCTCTCCATCGATTTTTTTAAACTGGCTCCCATTTTCAACAAAAGCCACGCTCGCCCTGGCGTGATCGAGAATATAAAAAACATCTTTGGGAAGTGTGGAGTGATAGATGGGAACGGTGACTGCTCCTAATGAGAGAGCGGCGATATCAATGACGGTCCATTCGTAGCGGGTTCCGGAAAGAATCGCGATACGATCTCCTGATTGAATTCCAAGATCGCGCAAGGAAGAGGCCAGTCGAACGGACTTTTCCAGGACCTCTTCCCAGGAAAGGGTTTTCCATTCGCTTTTGTACTTATAGCGAAAACAGGGTTGGCCTTTTAATTCCCGAACTTTTTTCAAAAAAAGCGATAGGACGTTTGGATACAGAGATTTAGGGCTCATTGGACTTTAGCAAAAAATGTGGAAATAAATTAAAAGGAGTTCTGAGGAAGGTGTTAATAATAATAAAGATTGGGGAGGTCCAGCGGAAACTCAAAAAACTCAAAGGAAGGAGGATTTTCCCCTTCAATGATCAAAGCGCCCAGCCTGATTTCCTGATCCATAAATTTCTTGGATTGAAGATAGCGCAAAATTGCACGTACCATCTTTTTTTGCTTCATCGGATGAATGGCTTCGGCTCCTGATCCGAACTGACGATTCCGCCGGTATTTCACTTCTACAAAAACCAGAACCTTCTTTTTTTGGACAATCAGGTCAATTTCACCCTCACGCACCCTCCAGTTACTTTCTAAAATCTTAAATCCCAAACGGGAAAGATGGTCCGAGGCCCACATTTCTCCTTTTTGCCCCAGATGTTGAGCTGACTTTTTAAGGAACAAAGGATCTCTCCTTCTCTCTTGATTCCTGTTTGGGGTCTATGATAGGCGGACCGTCTTTGTCAGCTGAAACTTTCCGGATTTCTATCGATGATCGATGAACCGGAGAACAGATTTTGTTCATTCAAGTCCCACACGGACGAAAGATTAAAGGAGAAGGATCATGTCCCGTCAATGCAGCGTTTGTTCCAAAACCCCTCTGGCCGGAAATAAAGTCAGTCATGCCAATAACAAAACCCATACCCGTAATTTTCCAAACTTACAGCGCGTAAAGGCGATGGTGGCCGGAAAAGTGAAACACATTTTGGCCTGTACCCGCTGTATCCGTTCTGGATTTGTCAAAAAAGCCGCTTAAATTTCCTCTGTTATTTTTTAGATATCCGCCCAGACCTTCAGAGCTTTTAATTTTACCTGAGGGTCTTCAGGCTGTTGACTAACCTCGAATTCTTTCCACGCTAATAATACCTTTTAGCCGATTCAAGGCTTTAATGACCTCTCGTAACTGGGGGGCATCTTTAATCTCGATCTCAAAAAGATTGACCGCTTTCTGATCACTGGTGGTCCGAATGGACGCCTGTGAAATATTAACCCCCTCATTTGAAATTACCTTGGTCATGGAAGCCAGAAGACCAGGGCGGTCGGTACTGACAACCTTGATCTTGGCATAGTGCAATGTTTCATTTTGGTTATCCCACGCCACATCGACCTGTCGCTCAGGATCTGTTGCCAATACTTTTGGACAATCCGCCGTGTGAACAGTCACCCCGCGACCCCGCGTGATAAAACCGACGATCGCGTCTCCAGGAAGCGGCAAACAGCAACGGCCCAGAATAACCATGATGTCGTTATATCCTCCCACCTTAACAATACTTTTTCCGCGCTCTTTCACCTTTTTAAAAATACGCGAAACGATATTGTCGGAAGTAGGCCTTTCTCCTGAAGGAACTTCTCCCATCTTTTCTTTTGGAACCAGTTTGGAAACCACAAAGCTGGGAGAGATTTTTCCGTAACCGACGTGTATTGCCAGGCCCTCCAGATTCTGAAAACCTGATTCCTTGAGGAGAAGATCCAGATCATAGCCTTTCAGATAGCGCGCTGCCGAAAGATGAAATTTTTCAAATTCTTTTTCGAGCAGATCCATTCCGATTTCGATACTTTTCTGGCGCTGCTCCTGGCGAATCACAAAACGGATTTTGCTTTTGGCTCGTGAACTGACCGCTATTTTCAGCCAGTCTTTGGAAGGTTTCTGATGGGGCTGGGTGAGAATTTCAACCGTATCCCCACTGCGTAACTGATAATTGAGAGGAACAATGCGTTCATTGACTCGGGCTCCAACGCAATGATTTCCGACATCCGAATGAATGGCATAAGCGAAATCGATGGGAGTGGATCCGTGGGGAAGCTCGCGCACCTCGCCATTGGGAGTAAAGACGTAAACATCGGTCGCGAACAGATCGAGCTTGATCGTATCTAAAAATTCGGCCGGGTCTTTCAACTCTTTTTGCCAATTTAACAGATCGCGCACCCACTGGAATTTCTTCTGACCAGCATCATCGATGGAGCCGTCTTCTTTATATTTCCAGTGCGCCGCAATCCCCTTCTCGGCAATCTCATGCATCTCACGCGTGCGAATTTGAAATTCGGCACGCTCTCCTTCCAGACAAATGACCGTGGTGTGTAACGAGCGATATTCGTTGGCCTTGGGCATCGCAATGTAATCCTTGAATCGACCCGGAATGGGAGTCCAGATTTCATGCAGAATTCCAAGAACGGCATAGCATTGCTGGATATCTTCCACGAGGATGCGGAAGGCGATCCGGTCGTTGACCTGTTCAAAGCTGATATTTTGGGCATGCATCTTTCGGTAGATACTGAAGGAATGTTTCAGACGTCCGCTGATTTCATGGGCTATCTGATATTGCTGAAGCTTGGGTTCCAGAACATCGATGACCTTGTGGACGTAGGCCTCCGATTCGCGTTTCACGCCTGCCATTTTCTGATCGATCTCGTGATAGATCTCAGGTCTTAAATGTTTAAAAGACAGATCCTCGAGCTCAATCTTCATCCATTGAATTCCTAGCCGGTTGGCCAAAGGGGCATAGATGTCCTGGGTTTCTTTTGCGATCTTAAGGCGCTTGTCTTCGCTTAAGTGATTGAGCGTCCGCATATTGTTTAAGCGATCGGCAAGTTTGATGAGAATGACTCGAATATCGCGCGCCATCGCCATGATCATCTTCCGAAAATTCTCTGCCTGTTTTTCAGCAGCACTGGCAAAACGGATTTTTCCAAGTTTGGTCACCCCATCGACCAGATGGGCAATTTCGGCGCCAAACTCATCACGGATCTGATCCAGACTGGTAAGGGTATCTTCGACGGTGTCGTGCAGTAATCCTGAGACAATGGAGGGAATATCCAGTCGCATCTGAGTGAGGATCTGGGCGACTTCGAGGGGATGGGTAAAAAAAGGAACTCCGGAAGCGCGGGTTTGTCCATCATGGACTTTTTGAGAAAAGTGATAGGCCTTTTCAATCAGCGAAAGATCTGCCTGGGGTTGATAGGCCTTCACTTCTTCACAGATTTTGGGAAGTGTTTGCATGCGAGTCCGATTTACTTCCGGTTTTTAGTCCTTTCTTTTTGGATGACCTCGATGAGTTGGATGCAGGCCTCTTCAGGATCATCATTGAAAATCACATAATCATATCGATCTTTCATCTTGCGTTCGCTCTCGGCGCGATTCAGGCGCAGCTCAATGAGAGCGGGATCTTCAGTACCGCGCTTGCTTAAGCGATCGGCCAGCATCCGGTCATTGCGAGTTTCAATAAAAACCAGGACAGCTTGAGGATCTTTAATCTTCACGTTCAAAGCACCCTGGACGTCCAGATCTAGCAAAAGATCCTGACCTTTGGCGCGCGCTTCTTCTATGGTTTTTCGGGCTGTGCCATATCGGTAACGATGCACAGGAGCCCATTCCAGAAAGGCATCTTCTTCAATCATTTGATTAAAAGTGGCCTCATCGACAAAATAGTAATCTTTTCCGGATACTTCATTGGCACGAGGAGGACGGGTGGTATAGGAAATGGAAAAAGGAATATTCAAACGCGACTGCACCATGCGGCAAAGGGTTGTCTTTCCTGTACCGGAAGGACCAGACACTACGAAAAGGATGCCAGACTTTAACATAAAATAAAATTGAGGTTTTTAGGAAAAGGATTTGAACTTGTTAAACTCGGCTCTGAATTGCAAATGGCTTATTCAACGTTTTGAACCTGTTCGCGCAATTTTTCGAGTTCGTGTTTGCAGGCAACCACCAAGCGAGTGATCTCTACTTCCTGCACCTTAGAACCCAGGGTGTTCACTTCGCGATTCATTTCCTGAAGGATGAAATCGAGCTTGCGACCCACGGGCTCTTTTTCGTTGAGCACTTCCTTAAAGTGAACAAGGTGGCTTTTAAAACGCTGGATCTCTTCGGAAACATCGGTGCGCTCGACAAAATGAGCGATTTCCTGAGCCAAACGCCATTCATCAGGCAATTGCTGCAAAAGTCTGGCAATACGCTCCCGCAATCTTGCTTCATAATCTTTAAGCATCTCCGGAATTTTTTTTTCAACCCGCGACAGTTGATCGTGAAGAGTTTTGAGCCTTTCCAGAAATTCCTTTTTAAGACTGCTTCCTTCTTTTTCTCGCACCTTCTGGACCTTGTCGAACACGAGCTCGAAATTCTTAAATATCACAGCCTGGATCTGCTTGAGATCTTCCTGTTCTTCTTCGAGGGTGAGAACCTGAGGGAGGGAAAGCAGATTTTCTAATTGCAAGGGAGCCGTCTTTTTCCATTTTTTCTCAAGTTTTTGAATGAGTTTTAAGTAGTGATCGAGCTGCTCTTCGTGAACACGCACCTGTTGTGTGTTCGATGAGCTTCCTTCGCGGACGAAGATATCGATACGACCCCGTCCAAAAGATTTTCTGGAAAACTCAATCAGCTCGGCTTCCAGTGAAGAATATCGGGAAGGCAAACGCAGATGAACTTCGCAAAACCGGTGATTGACGGTTTTGACTTCAAGGGTCACCTTGCGGGCATTGAGACGAAATTCGTGACGGCCATAGCCGGTCATACTTTTCATGAATAAAACCTTTTGGAGAATGGGTGTGGAAGAAGAATGAGTGAATCAGGTTACAATCTTAAAGCTGCATTTCACAAACATCAGCGGCGACTTCAAATTCTGCCTCAGTGGCCGCTTTTACCTCATCGATACTGACCCCTGGAGCCAGCTCGATCAACTTGAGTCTCTGAGAGCCAATATCGAAAACACAAAAATCTGTAATGATGCGGGATACGACTTTTTTTCCAGTGAGGGGCAGACTGCACTGTTTGACGATTTTAGCCTTTCCATTTTTAGCCACGTGCTCCATGCAGACAATCACGCGTTTGGCTCCAGCGACCAGATCCATCGCTCCCCCCGGACCTTTCACCATCTGGCCAGGAATCATGTAATTGGCAATATCCCCTGATTCTGAAACCTGCATCGCCCCTAAAATACACAAATCAATGTGTCCTCCCCGGATCATCGCAAAAGAGGTCGCATGATCAAAAATCGCAGCGCCCGGAATCATCGTGACCGTCTGTTTACCTGCGTTGATCAGATCGGCATCTTCTTCGCCTGCATACGGAAAAGGTCCATAACCCAAAAGCCCATTTTCTGAATGAAGCATGACCTGCATTCCAGGCGGGATGTAATTCGCAACCAGGGTGGGCATTCCAATTCCAAGGTTAACATACGCCCCATCTCTTAATTCCTGAGCGGCACGTTGAACAATTTGATCACGGGTTAAGGCCATAAAATTTTCCATCCCTTCCTTTTTCTCAAAATATTCACTGAAACAAAGAGGGATTATTTTTTGCGGGTAGTTCGCTGCTCAATCCGCTTTTCGTATTTTTCTCCCTGAAGGATGCGCTTTACAAAAATGCTGGGGGTGTGAATCGAGTTTGGATCAAGCTGTCCCACTTCGACGATCTCTTCAACCTCGGCAATCGTGATTTTTGCAGCCATCGCCATAAGGGGATTAAAATTCTGTGCGGTCAGGTGATAGACAAGGTTTCCCATCCGATCGCCTTTCCAGGCTTTAACCAGGGCAAAATCGGCATGGAGAGGAGATTCAAGGACATACTCTTTTCCATCGATGAATCGGGTTTCCTTGCCATCGGCCATGAGAGTACCCACCGCCGTAGGAGTAAAAAATCCTCCAATCCCTGCCCCGCCGGCACGAATGCGTTCGGCCAAAGTTCCCTGTGGGTTCAGCTCCACCTGGAGCGATCCGTCGAGAAATTGCTTTTCAAAGGTTTTGTTTTCTCCCACATAACTCGAAACCATTTTTTTAATCTGACGGGTCTGAAGCAAAAGTCCCAGGCCAAAATCATCGACCCCAGCATTGTTGCTAATAATGGTTAAATCGCGAACCCCTTTGTCACGCAGGGCCAGGATGAGATTTTCCGGGATTCCGCACAGGCCAAAACCTCCTACCATGAGGGTTGCTCCGTCATGAATATCCTGAATCGCCTCCTGGGCAGATCGGTAGACTTTATTCATAAAAAGTATTTGGGAATGATGGCCTTGAGTGATTTTAGATGGAAGCAAAGCCCTCAAAGCCTTGTGACTGAATGAAAATCAGGAAGTATTTAATGAAGGATATTCTCTGGATAGGAATAAAAGTCAAATAAAGTATTGAAGATGGGATCTCATCAAAAAAATAGGTCTTAAGCATTTCGCTCAAGACCTATTGTTGGATTTTTTGGATGTGAGAAAAGCGATTTAAATCGCGTTCTTTCCAGCTTCACCGGTTCGGATACGGATAACTTCTTCGACCGGCATCACAAAAATTTTACCATCGCCGATACGTCCGGTTTTTGCCGCGTTCTGAATGGCGTCGACGGTTTTCTGGACGTTGGCTTCATCGATGATGATTTCGATTTTGATCTTTGGAAGAAAATCCACCACGTACTCGGCCCCACGATAAAGCTCGGTGTGACCTTTCTGTCGTCCGAACCCTTTGACCTCGGAAATGGTCATTCCCTGAACTCCGACTGCATGCAGGGCCTCTTTCACTTCATCGAGCTTGAAGGGTTTGATGATCGCTTCGATCTTTTTCATATAGAGATCCTCTCTTTTGTTTTTATCTGATTTGAAGGGTGTCGCCTCAGGTTATTCTCCATCTTTTATCTTGGCAGGGGCGAGATTTCTCTCGCCCCAATCAGATCAAGATTGAGAGTGAAGGTTAGTGAATATAACCTTCTTCCCCATGCTCGGCAAGATCCAAGCCTTGGCGTTCAACTTCTTCCGACACTCTCAGTCCTACGACAACACGAACAATCGCGGCAATCACGATTGTACCAACAATCGCCATCACAATCGTAAGTCCCATCGCTTTTAACTGCTCCAGCCACAAGGTCTTGCCAACATAGTCGGCCAGATTTGTTGCCAGGTTTGCATTCACATCGGTGGTGGCAAAAATTCCGGTAACTAAAGCGCCTAACGTCCCACCCACAGCGTGAACCCCGAAGGTATCCAAGGCATCATCATATCCAAACCAGTGTTTCAGTTTGGTACAGGCCAGGAAGGGAATTAAACCCGCCAGAACTCCGATGATGATAGCCGAGCTGGAAGTGACAAATCCGCAAGCCGGGGTAATCACAACTAATCCCGCGACAGCCCCTGAACAGAATCCTAAAATGCTGGGTTTACCCCGAGTGATCCACTCGATAGCCGCCCAGGTAAAGGAAGCAACGGCAGCAGCCAGGGTGGTCGTCATGAAAGCATTGGCGGCAACTCCATCGGCCGCGACAGCGCTACCTGCGTTAAATCCATACCAACCGACCCAAAGCATCCCGGTACCCACCATACATAAAACCATGCTGTGAGGGGGCATTTGCTGTTTTCCAAATCCAATGCGTTTTCCTAACAGGATGCAAAGCACCAGGGCGGACCAACCGGAAGACATGTGAACAACGGTTCCACCCGCAAAGTCGATGGACTTGATGGCGGCATTGGCATTCCAAACACCGTTCATTAATCCATCAATTCCCCACACCATGTGGGCGAGAGGGAAGTAGATCAAAAACATCCATAAGGCGCAAAAGAGCATAATCGCTCCAAACTTCATACGCTCGGCAATCGCACCTACGATCAGACCGGGTGTGATAATGGCGAACATCATCTGATACATCGAGAAAACATTCTGAGACACCCAATAAGAGTAATCAGTGTTAGGGGCAGCCGTGACATCTTTTAAAAACGCAAATGTACTGATGCTTCCCAGGTAAGGACTCCCCTTGGCAAACACGAGGCTGTAACCGACGGCCCACCAGAGAATGGAGACCATCCCGGCAAGGCCTAAACATTGAGCGAGGACGGAAAGAACGTTTTTGGCCCGAACCAAACCACCATAGAAAAGGGCCAATCCCGGCAAGGTCATAAATAAAACAAGGGCCGCGCTGACCATCATCCAGGCATTGTGTCCTGGACCCGCGCCACCCACCTTGCTCGTGACTTTTGAATCTGCGGCATCAGATCCGCGAGCACCATTATTGATGTAGGCTTCCAGATCGTTCACCCGTTCCTCCAGGGTGGGATCTGCCTTTGCATCCGAAGCCGGGGCTGCAACAGGCGCCGGAGCCTCCACCGCTTCTGCCTGAGCCAGAAGCATGACTCCCGTTCCATTACTGATTTCGGCCTGTCCATACGTCGTGAAGGCCAGCATCATCAGGAGTAAAAATAAGCTCCCGAGTTTCCATCCTTTGCTGAGTACCATTGTTTCCTCCTTTGGAAATAATTGATGTTTCCCGAAACCTCTCCTTGATGGGCCTCGGTTACCGCCGGTTTTTGCAAGGGGTATACCAGAAAAATTGAATTCATCAACTTATTGAAATAACTTTATAATCTAAAATAAAACTCTCTGTACTCAGGTCTATCACGCACGCCGAGTGCCTAATATTTAACCGGATGCCTAAAGAGAAATCGGATCCGGTTTTATAGTCGTTCTGCTTTCGGGATGTAGGATAAAGAAAGATATCTTCATTTACTCCCTCAGAAGAACAAGATTCCAAAACATTGAGCTTTGGATCTTATTTGGGAATGGCCACCCTGATTCTGCTTCCAATTTATCTGATAATCAGCTGGATTTTTTTCTGAGATCATCGCCTGCAGATTATAATCCCTTCTTGATTCTTTCACTCTTCGTAACCTACGATTTTCAACCTGTTTGAATGAAATTTTCTTTTTGAAAATTTGAAGGAGAATTTTACATGTCTGAAAAAATTCGGGCCTCCTCAACACTCCCGGAAATCCCGATATCGGCAGATCTTTCTGCTCTCGAAACCGAGCTTCCCTCATCCTGTCCATCTCCGGTGATATCTCCGGAAAACCTCGATTTTCATTCAGGAATGAATGACTGGTGGCGATACCGAAGCGATCCGAAAATTCGTTTAGGGGTGTTTGAGCTGAAGACTTACAATTTCAAGCCCGACAATCCCATTCACAAGATGATGGAAATCTTCTCGGAGTTTTTTGCTCCTGAAACCATTCGATGGGCGTATGAAGAAATTGGGAGGATTTTACAGGAAGTTAAAAAGCGTCTCCGTCCAGATATGAGCTCCGAAGAAAAGCTCAGCTGCGTTTATGAAGTTCTGGAGGATCTGGACTACAAACTGATTTCCTTGGGCCATCCTCTTCTATTAAGTGATCTAAAAAATAAAAAACTCGATTGTGACACCTCGGCCTTTTTAGTCTGTTTTGTGGGATTTGAACTCAACTGGCCTGTTTTTCCGATTCTGATTCCCCATCATCTTTATTTGCGCTGGGAAGAGCCTGGAAAAAGCTTCAATATCGATCGTGGAAAAATTTTACCTGACAGCGTTTATCAAAATAATCCTCACGCACCTCATTTTTTTTGTGATTCCTCTATTCCTACCCGTTCTTGTTACCATCGTCTGAAACCTCAGGAATGGGCGTTTATTTCTCTCATCCTTCGCAATCAGAAATATGAGTCTCAGAAAAATATAGAAAAGCTTTTACAGTTGAGATCCATCCCTCTCGACTCCGCGTCCGCTCCCTTGCTTTTTACTGTTTTATCTCAGTCTTCTACTTTTCGAGGTGAAAACAGCGAGGCTGTTTTTTTCAGCTCGCAAAACATCGCTTCTTACCCCCGTTATTCTCAGGAATATTTTCGACGGGGAATAGCCCATCAGAATCTGAAGAACCTTCAACAAGCCCGAGCCGATTATTTAAAAGCCATCGATCTGGACGAAGAATTGAGGAGTCATCTTTTAGTCAAAATTGATATTTTAAAATCTGGCGGAAATACAGAAAGCGCTTCTTTTTGGCAGGAGAAGGTCCGAAGTCTTGAACAACAGATGGGTAGGGTTCTGACCAAACTTGGTTTGGTAGAGGATTTTTCAGGATCCCATTCAGAGGCACAAAAAGATTTCAATCTGGCGGTTCAGTTTTATCCTGAGTTTGCTCGCGTTCACCGTGGAGATTTTTATCTCAATCACTCTCAAAAAGAAAAGGCTCTTGAGGATTACCTGAAAGTTTTCAAGAGCAGTTCTTGCGATCCGGAATCTCTTAAAAAAATTGCGGAAGGCTTTGATAAACTTGGAAAATATGATTTGGCCTTGCTGGCCTACACCCGCCTGATTCACCTGGAAAACAACCTTAACTCCGAACTTCTTTTGCTTCGCGCAATGCTCTGCGAAAAACTCGGAAAACATGACGAAGCCTGGCGCGATCGACTGGAGGCCTACAATCTCCAACTGGATCGAAACCCCTCAGACGCCTCTCTCCAACTTGGCTTGGCCAAAGCTCTTTATGAGTTGGATGAACCTTTGAGTTCTATTGAAGCCGCAACAACAGCCCTGATTTTAGGAATGGAAGAGGCCCAAATCTATTGGGTCAGAGGTCTTGCCTATCAAAAGCTGGGGAGAAATCGGGAGGCAAACGCAGACAGAATGCGGGCAGCAGAACTGAATGATTATTTCAAAATGAAAATTTCCCAAAAGCCGGTCATCTGAAAATATCAGAATGAATCTGCCAACCCTTTCGGGTATTTTCAGAATACCTTTCTTCAATACTGCAGGAAATGCCGCACACTGGTCACCACAACTCCTCTTTTAAATAACAACATGCCGTGAATCAAAAGAGCTGTCTGATTGTGGAGCATCTGGTGCCACCATTTTTTGGGAACAAATTCAGGAAGGACAACCGTAATGAGCTGGTTGGGCTCTTCTTTCTGAAGCTCGTCGATGTAGTCCAGCAGGGGACGCACCACCGAGCGGAATTGCGTGTTCAGAATCACCAACGAAATGCCTTCGATCCCCCACTCTTCCCAAATACTTTTGAAACGATCGGTCTGCTTCGGATCGAGGGCCACATACAATGCCCGAATGTCGGTCGAAATCGAACGGGCATAGGTGATCGCCTTCACGGTTCCCTTGTGAAAGGTTGAAAGCGGAATAAGAACACGATGGTTAGGGGGAGGAACCATATCAATGGCTTTTGGAGAAAGCTGATCCACAATCGAGTCGTAATGGCGTTTGATCGCGAGAAAAGCAAAAATCATGAGGGGGATAAAAAAGATCACCAGAAATGCACCATGTGTAAACTTCGTACTTGCAATCACAAGTGAGGCCACACCAGTGCAAAATGCCCCAAGGCCGTTTACCAGCGCTCGTTGTATCCACCAGGATGATTTAAGTTTGAACCAGTGAACAACCATTCCTGACTGAGAGAGCGTAAAAGAAATAAAAACCCCGACGGCATAAAGGGGTAGCAAAAGATGGGTTTCTCCACGGAAGAGAATCAGCAAGGCTCCGGAACAAATCCCCAACAACACGATTCCATTTGAGAAGGCCAAACGGTCACCCAAGCTGTTGAGCTGACGAGGCATATAGCCGTCGGCGGCGAGCATGGAGGCGAGCCTGGGAAAACCTGAGAAACTGGTATTGGCAGCTAAAAAGAGGATGAGGGCGGTGGAAAATTGAATGAAGTAATAAAAAAATCCTCCATCAAATGCCTGTCTTGCAATCTGGCTGACGACGGTTTCGTGCTCTTTGGGAACGATATGATAAAAACGGGCCAGCTCCGTGATGCCTAAAAAGAGAGTCAGGAGAATCAATCCCATCCAGACAAGTGTGATATTCGCATTCCTTGATTCGGGAGATTTAAAAGCGGGCACACCGTTGGAAATTGCCTCGACTCCGGTGAGGGCCGTACATCCTGCCGAAAAGGCCCGAAGCAACAGGACAAGCGTCACGGAAGATACAGCCGGATGCATTTCTACAGCTACAACGGCTTGTGGAGAAACCCCATTGAAATAGCGATAAAATCCCACCCCAAGCATGAGGAAAAAACCAAGGATAAAAAGATAAGTCGGAATAGCAAAAATGGTACCGGATTCTTTAATTCCCCTTAAATTCGCAAGAGTCACAACCGAAATACAGGTCAGCCCAATCAAAATACTGTGAGGTAGCAGGGAGGGAAAGGCCGAAGTGATTGCAGCAACTCCAGACGCAGCGCTCACGGAAACCGTCAACACATAATCGATGAGTAAGGAAGCCCCTGCAACGAGGCTTGCATATTTTCCGAGGTTTTCTTTTGCAACGACATAAGCCCCACCGCCTGAAGGATAGGCATGAATGATTTCGCTGTAGGAACTGATAAGGATGATCAGCAAAAGGCCAATCGCCAGGGCCACAGTGAGTGATAGCTGAATTCCCGCTGCTCCTGCCGCCACAAGCACAAGCAGGATTTCTTCGGTCGCGTATGCAATTGAGGAAAGCGCGTCGGATGAAAAAACCGCAAGAGCTACTTTTTTGGTGATTTTTTGGTGGGTAATTTCAATGCTGGCGAGAGGTTTTCCAATGATCAGCTTCTTTAAAGTTTTGAGCATGGGCGGGGTGTTTATCTCCGATTAGAGGAGGAGTCAATTGGAGTTGGGACCTCGAGGGTCAAGGAAAAGAGAGCTATGAGTGAGAGTTAATGAGTGATGAAACTTTCAGGGCAAACGACTGCGGAGAAAGAGTGGAAATCCAGTGGCATTTATTCTGTATTCTATCTTCTGGATTCTATCATTCGTCTTCTAACTTCTATCCCTTCCACTCTACCCCATATACGCCGCGAGGATCGCTTTCTGAATATGCAGTCGATTCTCGGCCTCTTCGAAAATAAAGGATTGGGGCCCATCCATCACCTCTTCGGTGATTTCTTCCCCGCGATGTGCAGGCAGACAGTGGAGAACCATCGCTTCCGGATGGGCATGGGAAAGCAGTTCGCGGTTGACCTGAAAGGGTAAGAACTTTTTCTTTTTCTCTGGATCTTCTTTTTGCCCCATCGAAAACCAGGTGTCGGTATAAATTACATCGGCATTTTTGGCCGCCTCAATCGGATCGTCCGAAATCGTAATCTGGGGAAATGAGCTAATCTGTGTGAGCAGACCTGCCGAAGGTTCATAGCCACGCGGACAGGCAACGTGAAGATCAAAACCCAAAAGGATGGAGGCCTCAATCCAGGAATTGGCGAGATTATTTCCATCACCCACATAGGTGATTTTTAAATCCCGATAATTCTCATTCACTTCCACGATTGTCATCAGATCGGCCAAAAGCTGGACAGGATGAAAGAGATCGGAGAGCCCATTGATGACCGGCACACTCGCCGCCGCGGCCAGATCTTCCAGACTTTTCTGGTGAAAGGTGCGGATCATAATGCCATGCACATAGCGGGAAAGAACGCGCGCCGTGTCTTCGTAAGTTTCCCCACGCCCCAGCTGACAATCCTGCGAGGTGAGAATGACCGTATCGCCTCCCAGCTCTTTCATCGCGACTTCAAACGAAACCCGCGTTCGCGTTGAACTTTTCTCAAAAATCATCGCCAGGGTTTTTCCTGCAAGCGGTCGTGAATATTTTTTCTTTCCCCGCTGTTTTTTAAAAAGGATCGCTTTTTTGATGAGCGCATCGACATCCGACGGACTTAAATCGCGAAAACTGAGAAGATCTTTTTTCATGAAAATTCTTTCGTGAGTATGAAGGATGAAGAAAAATTTCGGAGTTTTTTTGAGCGGGAAAATCAGGAGGCGATCTCCTGAAAAACTTTGTCCAGAATCTGAATTGCCTGATCAATTTCGATGGAAGAGATGATTAAGGGTGGCACAAGCCGGATTACTTTTTCTTGTGTGCAGTTGATTAAAAGACCTTTTTGCATGGCCCGTTGAACAATTTCTTTTCCGGGAATCGTGAGTTCCACACCAATCATTAATCCTTTTCCACGCACCTCATGCAAAATTGGATATTTTTTCTGAAGCGCCTGAAGTTTTTCTAAAAAATAACCACCCATCTTCTGGCAATTCTCCAAAACACTTTCCTGAAGAATGTGGATTACTTCTAGAGCCGCACGTGTCGAGAGCGGATTTCCACCAAAGGTCGCCGCATGATCGCCTGGCTCAAAAGCCGAAGCGATTTCTTCGGTCGCAAGAACAGCTCCAATTGGAACTCCACCTGCAAGCCCTTTTGCGAGTGTCATGATATCAGGCTCAATTCCAGAATGTTCATAAGCAAACATTTTTCCGGTTCGCCCCACCCCTGTCTGAACCTCATCGTAAATGAGCAGCAAGCCGTGTTTTTTGCAGAGTGCATAAACTCCGCGCAGATAATCTTCCGAGGCAAAAACAACTCCACCTTCTCCCTGCACAGGTTCGAGAAGAACGGCACCCACATCTTGCGAGATCGCGTTTTCCAGCGCTTGCAGGTTTCCGTAGGGGACATGCACAAAACCTTCCAGCAAGGGATCAAAACCTTTTTTGACTTTTGCCTGACCGGTAGCACTGATCATTCCCAGTGTTCGTCCATGGAAAGAATTTTCCATCGTGATGATTTTGATTCGTGAAATTCCTTTTTTATAAAAATATTTCCGGGCAAGCTTCACCGCACCTTCGTTTGCTTCGGCTCCGCTGTTACAAAAGAAAACGCGATCGGCAAAAGAGTGCCGAGTAAGAAGTTCTGCCAATTCGATTTGTGGCTGATTGTAATAAAGATTGGAGACGTGAATCAGTTTTGCGGCCTGCCCGGAGATCGCTTGAGATAGACGTGGATGGGCATGACCCAGGGCATTGACGGCAACTCCTGAAAGCAGATCGAGATAGCGTTTACCATCGGCATCCCACACCCAACAACCTTCTCCTTTAACAAAAGCAATTGGATAGCGGGCGTAGGTGTTCATTAAAACATGTGAGCCGCGATGAATCAGAGTTTGGTTGGAGAGAAGTTCAGACACCGTTTTCTCCTTAATGATAAATGAAAAATTTATTTCAACACCGTTCCCACACCAGAGTCGGTAAAGATTTCCAAAAGGATCGCATGACTTTGGCGGCCATCGATAATGTGAGCGCTTTTGACCCCCTGAGCGAGGGCATCGATACAACACTCGACTTTTGGAATCATCCCGCCTCCAATGACACCTTCTTTGATGAGCTGTCTGCTTTCCTGAACTCCAAGGTTGGAGATGAGTTTTCCATCCGCCCCTTTCACCCCTTCAACATCGGTAAGAAGCACAAGTTTTTCCGCCTGTAAGGCAGAAGCCAGGGCACCCGCAACCAGATCAGCATTGATATTCAATGCCTCACCATTTTCGGTCATACCCACCGGAGCGATCACCGGAATAAAATGATTGGAATCAAGTACGTTCAAAACCGAGGCGTTCACTTTTGAAACACTGCCGACACGGCCCAAATCGACCAAATCCTGATCGGGCATTTCCTTTTCCTGTACTAGTTTTTTGGCGCGAATGAGATTGCCATCTTTTCCAGAAAGACCAATCGCATTTCCGCCATGTTGATTGATCAACGCCACAATTTCTTTATTCACTTTTCCCACCAAAACCATCTCAACCACATCCATTGTAACTTCATCTGTAATGCGAAATCCCCGGTGAAATTTTGATTCGATCCCCATCTTCTGGAGAACTTTTCCAATCTGGGGCCCCCCACCATGGACAACGATGGGATTCAATCCAATATAGTTGAGCAGGACGATATCTTTCGCAAAGTTTTCCTTTAAGGTCTCATCGACCATCGCATGACCACCGTATTTGATGACGATCGTCTTGCCGAAAAATTTGCGGATATAAGGAAGGGCCTCCATGAGGACAGAGGCTTTTTGTTGCGCCTGTTGCATAAGGGTTGAACCTCTTCGTAAAGGGCGCTTCTCCCTGCGCCCGAATGAACTACAAAATATACCGACTCAAATCCTGATCTTTTGCAATATCCGTCAAACGCTCTTTGACATAGGCCGCATTGATTTGTACCTGCTGCCCCCCCATCTCGGGAGCACGAAAAGAGACATCATCAAGAACACGTTCCAGAATCGTATGCAGACGACGTGCCCCTATGTTTTCAGTACGTTCATTTACCAGGGCTGCAAAGGCCGCCAATTCACGAATTCCTTCTTCTGCAAATTCAATCGAAACCCCTTCGGTTTTAAGCAAGGCGACATATTGTTTTGTGAGAGAATTCTCAGGCTCAACCAGAATCTTATAAAAATCTGCCTGGCTTAAAGAATCAAGCTCGACGCGGATTGGAAATCGTCCCTGCAGTTCTGGGATGAGATCGGAAGGTTTGGAGACATGAAAAGCGCCCGCTGCAATAAACAGAATGTGATCCGTCTTCACCATTCCATGCTTTGTCTGAACCGTACTTCCTTCAACGATTGGAAGAATATCGCGTTGCACTCCCTCACGCGAAACGTCGGGGCCATGACTGGATTCACGGCCTGCGATCTTGTCGATTTCATCCAGGAAAACAATTCCATTCTGCTCCACCCGCTCAATGGCATTTTTGACGACCTGGTCCATATCGATCAGGCGCTGGGCTTCTTCCTGGATAAGGATCTGTCTGGCTTCTGAGACTTTTACCTTGCGACGTTTATTGGACTTTGGAAGAAAGTTTTGAAACAGATCTCGCAGATTGGTACCAATCTCATCTAGGTTTCCTCCGGCCACAACCTCCACCATGGGCATGGGAGCAGGAGCAGGAGCTTCCAGGTCGATCAGGCGATCTTCTAGCTTTTTCTCACGTAGCATCGTGCGAAATTTATCCCGTGTCTTATCTTGATCTTCCACAGGATTTTCCAAAGTTGACGGGGAATCAGTCGTTTCAGAAGATTCAGGCACAGAAGGTTTTCGGCGTGGCAAAAGCAGATCGATGATTTTTTCTTCAGCCAAGTCCTCGGCCTTTGCCAGGACCTTTGCTTTTTCTTCTTCACGGATCATGCCAATGGCAAGCTCGGTGAGTTCACGAATGATCGACTCGACGTCCTTACCTACGTAGCCGACTTCAGTAAACTTCGAGGCCTCGACCTTGATGAAGGGGGCCTTTGCCAGCTTTGCAAGCCTTCTTGCGATCTCGGTCTTTCCAACACCTGTTTGCCCGATCATGATGATATTTTTGGGAGCAATCTCATCACGCAATTCCTTAGGAACCTGCTGACGCCGCCATCGATTACGCAAAGCAATGGCCACTGCACGCTTGGCCTTGGATTGGCCAATAATAAATTTATCCAGCTCGCTCACTATTTCTCTCGGTGTGTAATTCATACAATCAATTATGGGTTATGGGTTATGGGTTATGGGTTATGGGTTATGGGTTATGGGAAAATTGGGAGAAGGGGCAACCCAGTCAATGAATAAATCGGATTATTGATTTTCTCATCATGTCTTTATTCCCTTCTATTTTCTGTCTTCTGATTGTTTTTACTTCCCTCCTTTTGGAGGGGTGCCCATCAGGGCGGGGTGGTTCTACCGAGAAATTGAATTCAGAATATTTCTTCTACAATCTATCTTCAATCTCCCGTCCCCTCACCCCACTTCCTCTACAGAAATCTGCTCATTTGTGTAAATGCAAATTCCGGCCGCAATCTTTAAGGCTTCTGTCGTGATTTCCTTGGCAGATAAATTGGTATGCTGAATGAGAGCCCGTGCTGCCGCTAATGCAAAAGATCCACCCGAACCTATTGCGATCACCCCGTCATCTGGCTCGATCACATCTCCATTTCCAGAAAGAGTTAAGATATTGTCTTTATCTGCCACAATCAGCAGGGCTTCCAAACGTCGAAGAATCCGATCCGTGCGCCAGTCCTTTGCCAGCTCGACCGCTGCCCTCTTGATGTTGCCATGGTATTGATCCAGTTTGGCTTCAAATTTTTCAAAGAGTGTAAAGGCATCGGCTGTTGATCCCGCAAAACCGGCAATCACCTGATCATTTTTCATTCGACGCACTTTTTTGGCCGTATGCTTCATGACTGTATTTTGGAAACTCACCTGGCCATCTCCCGCCAAGGCGACCTTGCCATCTCGACGAACTGCCACAATCGTTGTGCCTCGAAATTCCATGAAATCTCCTCATTGATGGGACGGACCAAAAAACGGACCGCCCTGTGTTTAAAACCGCTATTCAAGTGGGATTTGATTTAAGCCTTAGGATGGGTCTTATCATAAATCTCCATCAGTTTTTCAAGACTCAGATGGGTATATTTTTGAGTGGTTGAAAGCGAGCTATGTCCCAGGAGCTGTTGAATGCTGCGCAGATCAGCACCATTTCCAAGCAGATGTGTGGCATATGAATGACGCAACCCATGCGGACTCACCTTACGCCCCATTCCGCCTTTCAGCTGATAATACTCCACAAGGCTTCTCACATGCCGGACCCCCAGGCGTTTTCCACGAGCACTTAAAAATACAGCGATAGAACCTTTTGAGGATTGGGATTTTCTCTCTTGAAGATATTCAACCAAACAGGCTCGGGCCTTTTCACCCAAAGGTACGACCCGTTCCTTATTTCCTTTTCCACGGATGCGGATCACTTTCTCATTCAAATCCAGATCGGTATGATTCAAGCCCACCAACTCGCTCACACGCAAACCACAACCATAAAGGATTTCGAGAATGGCCCGATCTCTAAGGGCCTCTTTGCGATCACTTTTTTCAACCTCTTTCATTAATCCATCCGCCTCATCCACTGAAAGAAAGCGTGGGAGATATTTTGGAATTTTGGGTGTAAGAACAAAACGAGCGGGATGATTGGAAAGAAGGTTCTTGCGATTACAGAATCGATAAAACGATTTAATGGACGAAAGTTTGCGCGCCACTGAACTGGAACGGTTTTTCTTTAAAAGATGAGCCAGAAAAGCGCGAACCTGAATAGTTAAGACAGCGCTCCAATCGAATTCAGTCTCTTGAGTTACTGATTGAGAATCCAGGACGCCGGATTCAGAAGAGCGAGAGGTGCGAGATAATGGAGGAGTTTCTTTTTTCAAAAAGCGCACAAACTCCTTCAAATCGCGCTCATAGTTCAAAAGGGTGTGAGGGGAGGCGCTTTTTTCGGTTTTAAGATAGTTGAGAAAGGTTTTAAGCATTGAAGTCAGAAAAGGAGCTGTTTTTTAAAGAGTCTGTCAATTTTTTCTGTATTGTCTTGAAATCCACAAAAAACAAGGGCCGCATCAAAGCGGCCCTATAGGTAGGAACTCATTGAATTATCTATTCTTGACTTATTCCTTACGTCTCCTCTGAATGCCAAACACAGCGGCTGGAACAAAAAGGGCCATCCACTGCCACGCATTCGAAATCAAGGCAAACGATCCTGCCGTCAACCCGCATCCTGATCCCGTGAGGAAATTGGAAGTAGGAGGCAAACCACCTGCCTGATTAACCGTGCTTACACTCGTCCCCACAGGAGAAGAATCTCCAAAGGGATTGTGAGCCGTTACCTGATAACAATAGTTGGTGCCTGGCTTTGCCGTCGTATCGGTAAAGCTTTCCTGATTTCCACTGCCCGGGACAGCACCCACTTTTCCCACCTGAGTAAAGGTCCCAGGATTTTCGCAGGTTCCGTCCGCGCGATCGATCGTGTAATTACTCTCATTGTTGGCGTTGTCGGTCCAGGTAATGGTGACCTGATCATTGAAGTTGGTGGTTGCGGTCACACCGGAAGGATCCGCCGGCGGTGTTCCCGTTCCCAAATAACAGACGCTTGGATTATTGACACAAACATAGCCTGCCTCGATCTGACACACAGCAGAACAACCATCTTTATCAATCAGGTTTCCATCATCGCAACTTTCATTCGGGACAATGAGTCCATCGCCGCAAACCGGAGCGCAGATACTAGGAGATCCCGAGCAATTATAACCATTCTCCACCGTACAGCTGGCACTGCAGCCATCGCCATTCACTGTATTTTTATCATCGCAAATCTCTCCGGCCTGGAGAACTCCATCGCCGCAGGTCGTTCCACCACTTTCAAGCTGACACAGAGAAGAGCAACCATCGCCATTCGCAAGGTTTCCATCATCGCACTGCTCGGTTCCTTTCTTCACACCGTCTCCACACTTCTGGCAAACACTTGGAGCACCGTAGCATTCGTAATTGGTTTCAGGAACACAGGCCGATGAACATCCATCGCCATTCGCAAGGTTTCCATCATCACACTGTTCACCTGCATTGATCACTCCGTTACCACAGGTAAGCTGGCAGACACTGGGAGCTCCGATACAGGTATAGCCAGTCTCGGTCGTACATGTGGCCGAACAACCATCGCCCGCCGCATTGTTATGATCATCACAGGTTTCCTGACCGATAACCAAACCATCGCCACAGGCTTCCTGACAGGACTGACCAGGTGTGGGGCAGGTGTAACCGGTCTCTTGAACCTTACAGTTATCCGAGCAACCATCTCCAGCGAGGGCATTGCCATCATCACAAACTTCGCCCGGGTTCAGGGTGCCGTTTCCGCATTCCAGCTGACAGGTAGAAGAACAGCCATCGTTATTGGTCGTATTGCTATCATCACAGGTTTCGGAACCTTTGATTTTTCCATCACCGCAGATGGCCGTACAGACACTCGGGCCTCCTATGCAGGTAAAACCATCTTCGACCTGACAAGCCTGGCCGCAACCATCTCCGGCATTCTGATTACCATCGTCGCAGGCTTCACCGGCTTCGACCGTGCCATTGCCGCAATTTCCGGTAGCTTCAAGGGCACAGGTCGCCGAGCAGCCATCGCCGTTCACGGTATTTCCATCATCACATTGTTCAGCTCCTGCAGTGATTCCGTTGCCGCAGGCAGTAACCGAGCAGTTGTTATCGCAACCATCACCGTTAGTTTTATTTCCATCATCACAGCCCTCAAGATTGGCTTTTACCCCATCACCGCAAAAGACGAATGCCACAAGGCTATCACAAACATTCCCCAATCCATCGCCATCGTTATCAAGTTGGGTCGCATTTGTTATTGCAGGACAGTTATCGCAGGCGTTGACGATTCCATCGCCATCGCTATCAGGAGAGGTAGTGTAATTGATGGCATTACAACCATCCCAAGGATGTTCCGGCTGGGAAGGAAGGATAAGGTTTTTGGAGAATTCGGAAGTTCCATCGATGGGACTGGTAACAGTCAAAGTCACCTGAGCTCCAGCAGGAACATTCAAGGGAACGTTAACCACAAAACGATATTTACCTCCGATCAGAACAGACGATCCGGAGGCAATCCATTCGGAAGCTTCGCCATTTCCTTTTGGATCTACAGCCGATCCAACCCGATAGAGATCGACGGTTCCGGTTGTATCGGTATCTCCATAAATAAGCCCAGGAATGGCATGAACATTAGTCGGATAGGGAATGGTATTGTTTCCTTTGACACCTGCCCCGCGAATGGAATCGATTAAACTTTGTCCTTCGGATGATGTTTTAAGATCGATTCCTAAACCCCCATTGGCACCAAATGTGTTGAACCGAATGATATTTCCGTCTGCCGGAGATCCGACAACAGCAACCCCTGCCCCTACTTTGTTTGATGTAATCCTGTTTCGTTTTGCAGGATCAAGAGAGTTTGGAACCGTACTGTTCTTGCTACTACTATTGATATAGATCCCACCCTGCTCATTTTTAGAGATGGTATTTTTAAGAGTACTGATTCCTCGGGCAGGATCATCAAAACCTGCAATTAGACTCTGAGAACTACCGCTTCCGATTTCGACTCCATACTTCCCATTGTTTTGAATATCGTTTCCGCCGAATTTGTTGCCTGTTCCTCCAGAGACATAAATTCCAGAGGAAAAATTCATTAGATTGGCTTGGTTATATTCACTATTACAGCTGTCATTGAGAAGACCAATGCAGTTGTCTACAAATTCGTTGTTAGAGCCAGAGACGGTGACCCCGTTAGTAAAACTATTCACGATCCCATTTTCCTGGATGAGATTGTTGTCTCCCTTCACATCAATACCAATGGAATTATTCGTCGCCCAGGAAAAGGTAGGTCCTTCTCCATATCCAATGGTGTTATTGCGAATAACGTTATTATCTCCATTGATTCGAATGGCAGAACCAGGAGCTCCTACAAAGTGAAGATTCTCAATAAGGTTGTTATCGCTATTAATGACGAGGGTCTGACCTGCGATGAAAAAATTAAAGAGGGGAGGAATAGTAGGCCCATGGATACGAAGAGGGATTCCGCAATCGCTGGGAATAACCAGAGGACCATCCAAAACATATGTGTATGAGAAAAAATTATAGAAGTGAGATCCAATATTAATATCACCTGAGTAAATCTGATTCCCGTAATTATCGGTGTAAAAATGACAGACGGTTTCTATACAGGCACGCAAGCTAAATGCAGGAATATTTTGAGAATCATCGATAATTTTTGTTTCATCTGGATCCCAGGGTTTAACATCACAACTTTGCAGCGCTGTCCAAGCAGTATGGCTAACTAGCATAACGGAAAGAAGCACAAGTAAGCATGCGAGGTGTTTTTTGAGTGATTGCATAGTGAGATCCCTTCGTAGTTGATGAGTTCTAGCCAAATTCGTCTTTAATATATTATCGACCGCTTTCCTGCAGAGTTGCGAAAAAAACCATCTTCTCTTTTTTTAAAAAAATCCACCCCATTTTTATAAAAATCAAAGAATTAAAGAAACATCTTCATCGAATTGCCGATAACCCAAATAGGCATGAAAACCTTGATGAAAATCTTGCTTAAAATTGTCAGTAACTATCAAATGAGAGCTTAACGATGGGGCCCAAAGGAATCGACATTCACTTTTTTAATCAGCTACCAGAGCTAGGGGATGCGTTTTTTGAAGACACCCCGGAACTGGAGGGATTAAAAACTCTCAAAAAAATAGACAGTAATGAAGATGGAACCCTTACTGCCGAAGAAATTGCAGAGGCCTACCTTCGTGAAAGCGCTCAGTTGCGCATACTCACACAAGCTCCTCCCCCCACCGCAGAAGAGGTGATTGATTACAGCTCTTCCCTGCAAACCCTCGCTAATTCGGTTCGAAAGATATTGGAAACTCAGCAAGTTTCCATGGAGTCCCTTTATTGGCTCAAATCGAGTGATCTCAATCAGTTAGACAAACGATTTGTTTGGACAACAACCCACAAGCTGGCAACGGCGAGCTCCGTTGATCTCAATGAAATTAAAAGAGCGTTCACCTTTAATCCTTTTATTCCTTTGCTGGTAATAGATGGCAGTAATGACTCTGCCCCTGACGGCATTGTCACTTCCGTTGAAATCAAAAAGCATCTTTCTAAAGAGCTCCCAACACCAGATGAAAAATCCGTCTCTCTTGAGCTCCTAAAACTTCACTTCCAAATCCAAAATGGAGTCTCGATTCTTCAAAGCCACAAAAAGGTAAAATTCCTGGTTCAAAAACTCAACGAATGGATTCCCAGTCAGAAACTGAACCCAAACATTTCCGCAGAAGAACTAAGCCTTGAATTAAACAAAATCGCTCAAGACCCCCAAGCTATCAATACTCTTAAGGAAAAATCAGATCCTGAATTTGTAACTGCCTGGGACACTCTTCTAACAGAAGAGTATGTAGATCCTTCTCTTTTGACAGGATGGCTTCGAAAATCCGCACAAGGCATTTTGCTCCACGAGCTCGATCACGCAAAAGATCGCTTTCCTAAGCTTCTGAGTGTCTTAAGTGATGCCCTCACTCCCGATTTCAATCCGATCAGTTCTCTTTCTTCCTCCCAGTCAGATCCCTCTGAAGATGAAAACCTAGGGAAAATCGTCGCTATGGCCCAAAAACGGGGTGAAGAATTCACGAATGCCATCGAAGTTTTTGAAGCTCGGTGGAAGCAGCACCCTGAGAGCATCCCGGCAGTACTTGAGGGAATGATAAAAGATAACTATGGATTGGAAGTTTCATTATTAAAAGAGCTGGGAATTTTAGAGTTTGAAAAACTAAGAAAACTCACATTTCTTGATAAGAAAGCGGGGCTTCCTCCCGTCCACGCAGAAGCCAAACTTTTTGAAATTATTGAGCATGCGCGCAACGATCAGGGTAAAGCCGGTATATTTGAAGGGCTGGAGGGTATTAAAGAACGCTTTCTCATCCCGCGCTGGAGCCGAAACGAATTTTTGGCAAACAGCGCGCTTGGCTACCTTGCTCAAAAATCCTCCGATGAAGCTTTGAAAAGAAATGCCTTGCAGAAAATGAGGGTGAGCACTACCAGCAAGAATGATTATCTAGATACGGCCGAATTGGTGGGAGCTGCACTTGTGGCTTATGCTGGCTGGATTGTTGTCAGGCCATTGGCAAGCAAGGTATCCTCTTCAATATTGAAAAGATTTTTAAAAAATAGTGTGGACAAACCACCCACTGGCTTGGGGCGTGTGTTTAAATTGATACATAAAGGTACAATCGCAGGAATTTCGGGGGTTAGTCTTTGGAATTATCTCCGTCCGCCAGGTGCATCCGAATCTGAAAATCTTGGAAGCGCATCCCCCCTTGATTTTGATCTTTTTCTGTAATTATTTATTTCCCAATTAAAAGGTTTCTTTCTCGTTTCCTGTTAATCCAGAAAGTATTTAAACCTTATTCATCATTCATTCTATCCGACTGGAAATTAAATCAAATCAATCACTAAGCCATTGTCATTCCTACCCTGAAGTCCTAAAGTTTGCTTAATCTTTCAAATTAATAAAAAAATACGCAACAAGATCCCGCAAATACCGATAATATCTACTAGAAAGCTGGATTTAATTTTTTCTCTACTCATTTGAATAGGATAAATCTTTATGGCCGGAATCACTACCACCACTCCTACGAATCCTCCACAACCAACATCAGAGCTAACACCCGCTTCCAATCCGCCCGCCTCGCCTGCCCCAAAAGAAATGGGATTTGTTCCTTATGCAGGAAAAGTTAATTTTGGAGTCGAAGTATTATCCTCGACAAAAGAATCAACCGCTCTCGGAACGGTTGGTTTGTCTTATGTCCTCTCACCATATTTCAGCATTGGATTGGGAGCGGGAGCGAGTTTCAAACAGTTTGAAACATTAACGAAACTCTCTTTGGATTTTAAGACCTGGGCCAGCACGGTTGGGTTAAGCTTTGGAGTCGATGCAAAAGCAGGGATTGGCTACTATGCTGGGGCCAATCGTCAATTGGGACAACCTGCCATAGATGTCTCTTTAAAAGGGATTTATATTCCTCTCAAAGTGGGGACTCATTTTTGCGTTCTCCCACTTTCTAACCTGGCTGTGTGTTTGGAAGGTGGAATGCGGTACTCCGTAAACAGCTTTGCAAATGCTGAACCTAAAGAAACGCTAGATGGTAAGCCTGCAAACTCTAATTGGGCCTCTCCTTATCTCGAGTTAGGCATTGGATATTTCTTTGGAGATCGAAAACCTTTGAAAGAAAAACCCTCCACTCCATTGCCTCTCGGTAAATCAGAAGAGCCCGTCCTGGGAATCGACATTTTCAGTAGAATTACAACATCAAGCAACGTTCCTGCGGTGAATGATTTACGCGAAAAACTCAGGCAGATCGACTTCGACCGGACGTTCCTCGCCGCTCAGATCAAGTATTTTGATCAAGGCTACAAAGAGTGGAACGAAATCTATAGCACGTTTGATTCGGCCTACAGCACCTTGTTGAAAGGAGAAACCCTTTCATTAGAAACGATTAAGAAGTGCGAAACCCTTCTGAATGACATTATATCTGCGACGGGGGAATCCCCTGTTTCTCCCGAACAAAAAGAAAGAAATGAAACGATCCGCGCCTCTCTTTTGTCGCACTACCTTACGCGCCCTGCTGTTTTGACACTTCTCGCTTCACTAAGATCTGTTCTAAACCAGCTGAATAAAGCTCCCTCCCTTGATAATCGTCATAGTCAGCTGAGAAATAAAATTGATGTTACCCTCACGCGTGTTAAAGAATTTCTTCAAAAGAAAAAACTCGAACTTGATCCGAAACAACCCTCCGATCAAGATCCAAATGTAAATCCCTATGAAAGCGCAAGTAAGGTTCAAATCACAAATTTTGATGAGAATCCGAACACGTTGACTCTCGATAAGTTGCAGCAGTTTGCAGCATCATCCGACAAACTGTTGAACAATTACGTCAAACAGGCGAAAGACCTCATTGCCTCCAGCGGTGTTCCTCAAGAGAACAAAGATGTTTTATTGAAAGATTTAGAGAAGCACTCCCAACAGCTTTATAAAACAAACGATGAGTTAAGGGTTCGTTTCAATGATATTAAAGCGATCTTAACTCTTGTTCAGAACGTGGCTAAAATCTTCGCTACAAACAATCCGAATGAATTCAATGCTGGATTAAAAACTGTTGTATCAAACCTCCAGGAAATATCAGATCTGGATGCATTTCAGCGGAAGCATGCCACTGCTTTCAGAGTTATCAAATTAAATATGAATAAAATGCTGGAGGAAGCCAACAGGTATAAAAAGGCCGATCCCAAAAACAAAAAAGAGTGGAATGAAACAAGCAAAAATATTGAATCGGTGATTTGTAAGTATTTTGATCCCTCTGCGTGCAAGCCAAGTCAAAAGGGAGGAGGGGTGAAAGGAACAACTCCACCAAGTGGCCCCTCTCCCGCTCCTAAACCTAAGCCCAAAGGCAATGGTAAGAATATTGAACCCAATTGAAAATGCCAGGGACCCTAAAATTATCATCCATCTAACATACTTCAACAGGGCCATTCCTATGTTTATAAAAAAATTGGATCCAAAAATTGGAGGAGGTGGAGGTTTTCGGACCTTCAGTCAATATACATCTGGTCAAGGAGTCGCAACCCCTGCCCAACCTCAGCCAACACCAACAGGAGACACAACTCCACCTCCTGTAATAATTGATCCAACAAAATCATTAATCAAAAATAATCCTAAAATTAAAAACTATATTGAAGAAGTACCACAAGATATTGATGCGAATCTCACTACATTCTTTGCTAGTCTTCCAAAGCGTGAAGACCGATTTAACTATATTCAGAAACGTTTTTCAGATGTCGATGAACAAGGAAAAGCAAAAGCTGGTGACGCACTTAAGAGCCTGAATGAACTTAAACAAACAAAGGCCTCGACACAAATCGGGTTTCTTCGTGCACTCGCTTACGATCTTTTTTACACCACTCCCCCTTTATCTCAAGCCGAAGCAAAGAAATATTTAGACTTTATCCAGGAGCGTATTAAAGGCGTCGTTGAGACCCTTATTAACCTTAAAACATACGCTCCAGCCACTTACTTGAAAGATCTCTTCAGTGCCACGCGCTATCTTTCAATCGCACTCCCTTTAATCAGCCATTCCATTTCTCAATCTAATCTCATTGATGACGGTAGCAAAATAACTTCCCTGAAACTCATCAACACTCAACTTTCTGGACTCTACAAAGCTGTCATCAGACAAATAGGAGAATTGCCAGAAGATCAGAAGTCTAATTGGGAGTTTTTTCAGGAATTTTCTCGTTTGCGTTTAGAGCGCATGCGGGAAGTTCCCTTCAAATCGGCAGGTGAAAAGCAGGCAAAGTTAAGAGAATGGCAAACCGCTTATGAAGGCCTCACCCCGCTTATCGATCAGTTTATCATTAAGCAAAACACAGAAGAAACTGAGTTAAAAAATAACCCTCGAACTCCAAAAGCAAAGTTAGATGAAATTAAAAGACTTCAGGGCTTAGCACAGCAGATAAAAACGCTCATCGAAATCGATTACGATACTCTTGAAAAACCGCGGTCCGATATTGAACTTGCCAAACAGACCATCGCCCTGATGACAGCGCGGATGGTTTTTCTGGTTGCGACAGAGGTCAGTCAGCGGAAAGGGTTTGACGAAAAACACCTGGACTCAAGCTACGGAAAACTTCTCCCAGAAATACTCACCCACTTAGTAACGAATCCCGGAACCACCTTCTCAGAAGCCGTTCAGAAATTGTGTGATAAAGAGAGACCGGATGCCCTCCGGCTTAAAAAACTCATTGATGAAAATGGAATGCTTAAAGCCTTGGTGGAGTATGAAAACAATGCAACGAGCATGACATCGCTTGCTGCATTAGGGTCCTCCACAGCTAAAAACGTAATCACCTTTTGGGCAAAGAGTGTTCTATCGAGTTTGATTTTTCCCGACATTACTCAGACAACTTTTGGAGAAGGTCATAAATATAAAATGGCCTATCGGGAAATCCTTTCGATGTTCCTTTCTTCCCAGACTTTTCCAAATGGCCAATTCTTTCATGAAGTCTATGAAATGACAGGGTACCAGTTAAAAGATGAACCCGCGTTAAAATCACTTGAACCAGAAATTCAATCACTAACAGAAAAACTGGGAAGCGTATCCGGTGAGATCTGGGATCAGGCGGCTTCGGCTGTCGATGCTCCAGAACTACTCACTCTCTTTTTTGGGGGAGCTCTTTTAAACGGCGGTATCGAGGCTGGGCTGGCTTACAAGGCGGCTGCAAATCAGGGGAAGTATGCCTGGAAAATTGGATCGAAAACCTTTGCCTTATATGAAAATGGAGGCCGCACCCTCGCAGGTCACGGTCTAGGTCACCTAGCCACAGCAGCTGGTTTAAGCCTTTTAGGGGCAATACAGCAGATCTCAAGAAACAGTCAGGCCGATTTTGGCTGGTTCGATAATGGAGTTATTGGAAACAGTGCCCAAACTTTTCTAGTGACGTTTGGCTCATTTTTCCTAGCCGATGTCATTCAAGCACCCATTGCTAATAAAATCGCAAGTAACCTCCGAAACTCAAACTCTCGCCTTTCACGCGTTCTCTTAAGCCAGGGCATGAGATCATTTGGGCATGCAACCGCCAATACGCTCATCGCGGCGCCTTTATTGGCAACAGGTGGAGCTCTTTCTGGCTTCCGTCTTCCATCCGGAACAGAAATCGCGGGAAGCACTGCCCACCTGGCCGTTGGAACCTTTTTCTTGATGGGTGGATCAGAGGTTGGCCAAATTCTTGGCGGGTATTCGCACGGAAGAGTGTCAAGATATCTGGAGGGGAAGAAAGTTAAGGATGGAGCTGGAGCCACCAGCTTACCCATAAGTTTACCACCCGGTCCAAATGAACCAACTCGATTGGTTGAAACTAATCCATCTTCTCCAGAACAACGTAAAATTCTTTTTACTTATAATGAAATGACCGGCTATGTATCTTGGGAAGCTTACGTTGGAGATAACGTAGTGCAAACAGGTGGGCTTGAGGCCACGAGAGGCCTACTTAAAGTACTTAGGATTTCTGATTGGCTTTCAGTTCCACGTGGTGGAGTAACAATTCTGGTTGATGATCATAATATAGCTTCATTTACAGCTTATTTTGAGCCTAAAAGTGAGTCTATAGGCGCCAAAGCCCCCCCCCAACCTATTGATCGATCAAACATAGTTCCATTTGAACTTAGAGTGTTTTCTAACGTACAAGGTAGTGGTACCCCTCAACCGTTATCCGTCGTTCTAAAAAAACCTATGAGAACGGAAGATCATGCAAACCTTTGTGTTAATGTTCATGCAGGATCCCAGCCAGACACATTCAACCTTTCTTTCGCAATTCGTAAAGCCCCAGAACCTCCACAAAATCTTGGTTCATGGTTATATTCTGGTCAAAAGATGAAAGACCTCTCAGCAAAACAGTTGAGAGAAATGGGGATACTCCCTGTTCCGGGAGGCAAAGAGTATTTCATTGTACCTGAACTTATTGAGTTTATGAAAAATGAATCTGTTTTTCCTAAACCAGCTACACAGGAAAAACCTACGCCAGCGGAGACTCCTAAACAAAATTTCCCCTTCACCATAAAGATAGGGGAGCAGAATCCTGAAGTTCTGATTGTAACTTCTTTCGAAAAAGAACCCTCTCCTGAGCATCAAAATATTATTAAAACAACCCCTATAGCTTCTACCGAACCAGGTTTAGTGAAGGTCGATGTTTATTTTAGAAACGATCAAGGACAACAAATCCTCTGTTCCTCAATTAGCGCAAGACCAGAGCATCTTCGCGAAATGGGAATTTCTCCAGATAGTGAAAAATTTCACCAGTATGAGATTGCTCCCACGCCAGGGTTTTCCTTTCCGCCCTCTGCGAAGGGTTCTCCTGGCGATCTTGTAGAATCAGATGTAAGTGGCGACGCCACAACCGTTCCCCCCTCCGCCGGGCGTGCAGAAAGCACTGCAGAAGGAGGACTTACAACAGAGCCTCCACCTGCCAGCATAGAAAGTCCTACATTGGTTAGACCTCAAATTGGTATTGCGTTAAATAGAAGATTTCCATTCTCCATCAAAAACAATGAAATCTACCTGGTTAAGGCAACTCTAGAAGCGGGGCCTCCTCCACTCGAACATGCATATCTGACTTTAAAAATTACTGCTGAAAACAGAGCTGAACATATTGTCACTGTCGAAGTGGCTATTGAAGGAACAGGTGAAGTTTATTCGACGAAGATTAGTGAAAACACTCTTCCTGGTTTGGGAATTAATGTAGAAGATGTAAAATCCCCTAACGGAGGAAGGTTCTTGGTTCGATTACAAGAAAAGCCTACAGAGCTTCGACTTTTGATCGAGGAGCCTGATAGACCAGCATCTGGTGGAGAAACTCCTATTCCTGCTTTAGTTGCCCCTACAGCTGGTGCACCTGCTCAGCACTCTGCAGGTCCAAAAACAGTAACAGTTAACGTTAAAGATCTTACCAGAATATATCCAGAGGGTTATCTTGGAAGTGTAATCAGAATGCCCCGTATTCCCACACCTGTGAAGCCTGTGGTTCCTCCTGGTGAAGAACAGACCAGACCTGTTAAACACCCACCTCATGAGAAAACACAAGCTGTCGACTATAAAGAATTACTTGCTAGATTACCAGTTGTTGATCGAAGTATCGAAGCCGTTTCAAAGACATTAGAGGGTCTATCCGTCGAAAGAGTGATCAGCAAAGATCCTAATCAAGTTTTTACTACATCGCGACAACTTCCATCTCAGATTGTGTTTACAGAGACAGGTCTTCAGGGTGAACTACAGATAGGTGGAGATAGTATTGTCGCTCTTAGATACAACGACGCTAAAGAAATTATGCCGTCAATCAGCCCTAAAGATGTTGTCAATGTGGCTATCCAGGGGGCAATCGTTGAGGAAGGTGTTCAATCTACCACTGTCTTTTGGGTTACATTCGAAGACACCAACGGAAATCCTATCGACTTATTTTTAGATGCGGATAATCTCAAAAGAGCTTTTGGACCCATGGTAGAAGCCTCAGGAAACCGTGTCTCTGGTAACTACGTCTTTATATCTGCAGACTCCCTACCCCATGAGCTGAAAGAAAATAGGTTTAATCGACCCGCACCCAAAAACGAATAATCGGCTGCACATGCATGCCAATCGATTCACAACTCAATTCAAATTTGTGAAAACAGCGATCAGCCACTTTCATCCTAAAAACCAGCCCATTAGATTCAAATTATTTTTCATTTTTAAGTTAAAAAACCTCGCAACCTCTTCCACTTTCTACCGATAAGTTCTTAGCACCTGGAATTTCTCAAATTTACTAACCGACCCCGTATTGCAAGGAGAAGACTTATGTCAGTCACCATTCAAGGACGCGTTGAGCTCTACAATCCCGAAACCGGCATCGCCGAAAAAGAGATTAAAAAAGCCGGCAAAGAGACCGAAATTGTTCAGCAAGAAAAAGACGGCAATCAGATTACCCGTCTCGATTCACTTACCGAAATCGATCGCCTGATCAGCATTTTAGAAGCCGCCAATCCAGCCGCCAAAGGCCAGGACACAAAAGATCCAAAAGTAAAAGAGCTTCAGAATAAGACAGTTTATTCTTATGAGATTAAAGGTGAAGGGGGTACCACTGCTACCGCAAGAATCAGCTTAGAAAAAGCTTACGCCCTGAAAAAACTGGCGGAAGCAGTTAATAGTAATGGCAAACCAAAAATCGTTCCTCTGTCAGTATGGGATAATCTTGTTTTTAGAAATACTCTTCCTCAAGCCAAAACCCCGGATCCTTCTCCAGCAGATCCAACCCCTCCTGCCCCTTCTGCGAATCACAAAGTCACCGCAACTCCGTTTGGATCTGCCGAAGTGTTCTTAGGTACAGCCGATACCAGAGCTGATTTCCGAGCGGCTCCCAAAACCCGAAACCTTGTGGTTTTGGAAGCTAGATTAGGGGGAGGAGTTCGCTTGGGAGGCGTGATTCCCAATTCAACTCTCGATTTTGAAGGCCAATTGGTTGCAGGTTCACCTGTTGAGGCCAGCTCACTTGGAAGTGGAGTTAAAAACATTGGTGCGGGAGTGAAAGCAGGCATCCACTCCGCTTGGCTTTCTCCTGCTCAAGGAGTTAACCTGCTCCCTGGATTCGGTCTGGGTGTGAATGTTAATCGTATTTTTGGAAATGGGGCATTTATATCTGCGGGGCGCCTGGCCAAAGTGGATGGGCTAGGTATTAATCCCTATGCTCAAGTGGATGCTCTCTCGGTGTCTTCAAGAAGTTTAGTACAATTCAAGTTAGGGGGTGAAATTTCTTATGAACACGCTCCCAATGCAGTGAGCGCGAATAATCCACAAGGACAACTCGTTGAGCGTTCCCTCAAAACTGTGGCTGGTGGCGTATTTGCAAAGCTTTCGTTTGGGCCACAATCAAATCCGACTATTTGTCCCGATGAAAAAACCCCCGCTGAAATTCAGAAAGAAATTGGCAAAATTCAAACCTCAGTAAGATCTCAACTGGAAAGCTTTCAGAGCAATATCGACAAATTGGGCGGTCTTGAAGAGGCAAGACCTGTGCTCTTGGTGAATTTTGCAAAAGCAAAAATTTCTGAGATTGATAGAGAAATTAAAGAGCTTGGCAACGCGACTTATCGATCTCCAAATGTGAAAGCCAGGATTGATGAACTCAATACCCAAAAAGCAAAATGGGAAATTTTTATCAATACCCCTCCTAAATCCACCGCCGGGTTGAAGCGCGATGTTCAATCTCTGGAGGCAGAGAAAGATCAAAATAATCAGGATTTAGAAAAGATAAAATTCTTTGCAGGTCTTTCTGATGTCCAAATCACGAAAGTAAAAAAGGATTTGATCGAGTCTGTGGCGATTCTTGAAAAAGTAAATAGAGGAGATCTTGAAAAGCAGGTCAGCGACACCTCACTCCCCTCTGAGGTTCGAGAAGCCGCTGGCAAAAAACTCCAGGAAGTTACAAAGCAACTAAAAGAAAATCGCGCTGCCTTAAAATTGATAGAGACGCCCGAAAAACAAAAACTAATCACTACCCTTGAAGCAAAGTCTAAAGAGCTGGATGGCAAGATTGGAAAATTGAACGGCCAGATCAAGCTGAATCAAAAACCTTTGAATGAGCTGAATCAACTCTATGACAAATTAGGAGCTGATATCGCTTTGGTTCAAAAAAGTATCCAGGAGCTGGGAGAGCAAAAAAATCAAATTGCAAAAACCGATACTGCCAAATTGACAGAAATTAATGACAAACTTTCTCGGGCAGAACGCCACCTGGACAACCTTAAACAAGAGCAAAAACAGATCGCCTCTCTGATTGCAGGGACAGAGCTCACCAACAGTTTCAAGAAGATGGAAATCGAGCGCTTGGCAGATCCTAAACAAATCTCTGCCCTCCTTCAAGGTGAAGGCAAGGATTGCACCAACCTTGTGACACAGCTACGAAGACTTACAACACTCTTGGAAAATCTCGGTCTGCTCAATCAATTAGCGTTAAAACCGGAGCAGCAAAATATTATCAACCAGCAACTTGGTTTTGTTTCCATTTATACCCGCTCATTTCCCTCAATTGGGTTCATTTCAGGAAGACCTGATTTTCCAGGAACCAACAAAAAGGATATGGATCCCATTCGCCAGTTAGTTAAAGAATATCTGGCAACCGATCCTGCACAAAGAAAGCCTTTTAGCTTTGATGACCCTAAAATCAAAAAAGCCTTTAAAATTGGAACGCGTGATTCCATTCTAAATACAGACACCGAGCTTAAAAAGCTTTTTGATTGGGTCCAGGAAGTGAAGGGCATTAAAAAAACTAAGAACAATGATAAATTTACCCAAAGACAGTTGGAAGCACTCTCCAAAGCAACAAAGTTAATTATCAGTGGCCATACCGATAGTAACGGAAAGAGAGAAGATAATATTATCCTCTCGCAAAATCGTGCGGAACTCGAAGCTGCGGCGCTTATTCTTTTCGGATATGAAGGACCGATTGAGTGGAAAGGTTATGGTCCGGACCAACCTGAAACACCAGAAAGAGACGAAAAAGGTAAATTAATTCTGAGCGGTGAAAGGCTGAAAAGAGCTCAAGATCAGAACAGAAGAGTTGTTGCAGAACCTGTTCTTCCAGAGAATTTTGGTCAAATCATTATGGATAATAGATAAATCCTAAAACGACATCACGAATTCCTCTGATTTTCCCGCCGATAACCCCATCTCCCAATGGGTCTTTATCGGCGGTTTTTTTTGCCCGTTTCCCTACCTTTACTCCTGTAAACCTATCTCTCAGACCTCCCCTCCCCATGCTCCCGGTGCCAGGCAGCGTGGAAGGGTTTGAGAGAATGATTGGACCTCCGTCTGATAAGAAAATGGAAGACGGAGGAAAAGCTTCGCACCTTCGTCTTAAAAATTTACCCAAAAGTTTTCCCACCTAAAAGATCTTCGACGGCTTTTAAAAACTCCCGAAATACCTTCGTGGGCTCAGGATCTTTCGAAGGTTTCTTCACTGCCCCATCCCTTGGAAAGCTGTTACTCCCTTTGGTTGCAATTTTCTTCCCTCCATATTCGATCTCCACAATCCACTGGGTCCCATCGGCAACCTGCCAATTCTCATAATCAGAGCTCCAGTCAAAAAGATGAACCTGATCGATTTTTTTCCAAAATTCCTCCCACTGCTTTTCGGTTGGTGTGATTTTCTGAGTGCTCTCATTGGGCTGCTTCGTACGATCAAGGGCGTGGTACACCAGCGCATTGTCTTTCCATTCGACCCCAAAGGTAGGTCCCAAAAAACCACCAATCCTCGCAGTAAATTTTTCAGGAAGGATAGATGAAGGCATAGGCGCCTCTGATTTTTTTTGTGCAAAAGCAGAAGGAGTGAAGAAAATAAAAAACAGGAGGAGTCCAGAAGCAGCCAGTGCCAGGCACGAATAGAATGGTTTTAAAAAAAAGGAAAATCGATCGTAAAAATTTAAAAAATCTGTGGATAAGTTCATTTTTTCTCCTTTTCTTTTCCGCTCTCCATGCCTTCCAAATAGCGCGTAAAATGATTCAAATCGAAAGCATCGACATTGATAAAATCATACGCCACAAAATTGCCATTCGGTAAGGGTTCCATCACCTCGACTTCGTATCTAAAATCATTCGTACGCGGATAGGTCGTAAAAATAAACTTCAGCTCTTTTTTATCTTTCTCCAACATTTTTTTAAGATCGGGCAATTCTTTGAGGCGAATCAGAACTTCCTCTTCTGTGTGAAAGCGTTGGACCTCATCCCGCTTCGCTTCTGGAAAATACGGCAGACTGGGAGCGCTCTCGGCTAGCTGAATTTGCTTGATCTGCGGGCGCGGGAGTTTATTGTTGCGATCTGAAAAATGCAGCCACCACTTTGCTTTCTCCTCGCTATCAAACAGTGAAGCGATCACCCATTTTCCTTTGGGAAGGCCGGAAAGTTTTGCGGATTCGATCAGCCCATCCGAAGGGGTATTTACCAAAAGTTGTTGGATAAACGCCTGCGTCGATAACGCTTTTGCCTGAGTAGGAAAAACTCCTTTGATGACGGCAAATAGCGGAGCGTTCAAAGGTTGCGCGACCTCTCGCACAATCGGTACGGCCGTCTCTTCCTTTTTCTTTTTAGCTTCGGAGAGGCCAGGAAGAAGGAAAGCGAGAAGGAAAAGAGGAAGTAAAATGCGATAAAATGTTTTCATAAAAATCTCCTATTAGGAAAGTGGATCAAAGACTGTGTATTTTAAATCGTGATGCAATTTGAATCGGTGACGATTGTATTTTTATTAAATGAAGGATGGACAGGGTTCGACAGGCTCACCCTGTCCCATCTGTTTCTTCTGACTTCCAGATTTTTTTACGGGCAACGCATGCGTTGCCCCTACAAGAAGATTGATTTTCATTTTTTTCTTTTAATTTCTGTATTCTGGATCCTGCCTTCTTCCCTTTCCACTTCTTCTCTCACACCCGTTCCTCCTCCAGCGCCTTCTCCAAATGAACGAGAGGAATTGCACCAAACCCTAAAAACCATTCGTGAAATTTCTGAAGCGAAAATTTTTCCCCCCATTTTCTTTCCGCCACCCCTCTCAACTCTTTGATCTTAAGCATTCCCAAAAGATACGACATCGGCACCGTCGGACTTTTAGTGTACCAGTTGATATCCGCCCGCGCCGACGCCTTTGCCATCTTCGCTTTATGGGAAAGAAAATCAGTAGCCTGCCCATCACTCATCCCCTGCGTGTGCATTCCCACATCCACAATCACCCGACATGCCCGCCACAGGCGATCTTTAAGTTGAAGAAGCCGTGCAGGCGGCGAATAAAATCCTTCTTCAAACATCATCTCTTCGCAATAAAGCGCCCAACCTTCGTAATAGCTGGAGCAATTAAAAATCTTGCGAATCGGACGCGTGAGATTTGCCTGATAGACAAATTGCAGATGATGACCCGGATAACCCTCGTGCAAGGCGGTGATCGAAAGTGAGGCCGTTGAGTGCTCTTGCAGAAGTTTTTCTCGCATCGTTGGATTTTGCGATTCGACAGGAGTGACAAAGAAAGTGCCTGTACGCCCTTTGGCAAACAGGGGCGGATCGATATAGGCGGCAAATGGAATGGTGGAACGGGTAAAAACAGGCGTCTTAATTACCTGCAGTTTTTCACCTTTCGGAATCGAAACCAGGTGGTGAGCCCTGATAAACTTTTGCGTTTGTAAAACAGCGGATCGATAGGAAGACAAAAGATTTTTCTGCGAGGGATGAGTCTTTTTGATCTGGAGGATGAGCTGTTTCCAGGAAGATTTCTTGTCGATTTTTTGTGCCTGTTCTTCAAGCTCTGTCAGTGTTTTTTCAAGAAGGGTTTGACCGGTTTTTAGAATCTGTTCCGGGCTTTGAGAAAACCCATGATAATTTTTAAGCAAAAATGAAAACTGCTTTGTACCTGCAGCAAAATCTCCATCGGCATTTTTTTTAAGTCTAATGAGATATTTCTGAAACTGATTTGCGGCATAAGTTGCCTGGCTAAATTTTTTTACAAGCTCGGCGCGAGCCTTGGGAAACTCTTTCACGAGCTCTTTTTGCGCGTCTTTAAAAAATTCAAACAAACCTTTCATTTCTTCCTGGGCAATCGAAAGCCAAAGCTGGGGTGGTTTTTTAAGCTGAAGATGCGCCTGAGCAAAAAGCGCGGGCGTAGACTCCAGCCGTCCGAGAATGCCGCGCAACTTTTCAGATTTCGCAAACGGCCGCATCATCAGATACCACAGCCCATAGATGACTTCTCCCACATACACACTCGGATCGCGCTCGTGCGTGCGCACAGAAAGCAACTCCTGTCTTTCAAGCAAGATCTTGGATTCCATCAAGGCTAGATCGATATGATCGTCTGGCGATAGGCAGAAATGATTTTGGATTTTTAAATTAGCAGATTTTTTTAGCAATAAAAGATCGCTGTTTATTTTCTTGAGCTGAGCCAGATAGCTGCGGATGGATTGAGGAGAAAAATCCGCCAGCTGCGTGTTGAATTCGGTAAAGCCCAGTGAAGTGGAAGTGGTTGGATGGAACTCACAATATGCGCGAATGAATTGATGTTGAAGGGATAGGATTGTCATAAGTTTAGGAGTTGAAAGGATAAATCCAGAAATCAGAATTCAGGAGAGAGAATGCAGAAGACAGAAGAAACAGAGGGGACATCCTGAGCCTGTCGAAGGATGTAAAGTGGAAGAGGCATATCATTCATTTTTCACCCTCACTCGCCAGAAACACCCCGCCCTAACGGGCACTCCTCCATGGAGAGGAATAAAAACTATCAAAATACAGAATCCAGGAGACAGAAGCAAAACCCTGAATCCGTTTTTCTTGTAGGGTTGCGATAAACCCTACGTCTGGGTTGTGGCAAACGTGCCCGCACGGCATTTATGCCCCCTACCCAAAACTAATTTCCAAAATCTCATACTCACGCGTTCCACGCGGAGTGACGACACTCACCACATCCTTCTTTTCTTTTCCGATCAGGTGCTTGGCAATCATTGAATGAACACTGATTTTTCCTTCTTTCACATTCGATTCGTCCTCACCTACGATTTGGTAAACCGTTTCATCGCCCGTGTTGAGATCGAGCAAACGAACCGTTGCACCAAAGACGACCTTGGAATGACTCAAAGTGGAAGGATCAATGACCTGAGCGCGGGCAATCCGGTCTTCCAGCTCTACCATGCGCGAATGGATTTGCCCTTGCCGTTCTTTGGCGGCGTCATATTCGGCATTCTCCGAAAGATCGCCATGCGAGCGGGCTTCTTCGATCGCCTGCACAATTTTAGGTCGCTCGACGGATTTTAAATATTTCAGTTCGTCTTTAAGTTTTTGAAGTCCTTGAGGTGTAATGGGAATGGAATCGTTTTTCATAGGGTATCCTTTTGAGAAGGAAATATTAGAGGAGTTTATATTGGGCGGGAGCCTGAGAAAGCTGGGTTTGAGAGATTTTATCCATCCAGTTCACCTCGACGCGAATTTTTTTTGATCCTTCGCGTGAGAGGTAAAATATCTCTCCATTCTTAAGACCATGATCGAAAACCTCTTTGGTGATCTTCACATCGTTACGACAATAAGATTTCAATTTCTCCCAGTTCCGCTCTCGATAGTAGCGAATGGCATCAAGACCCGATCCTGTCTTCGACGCTCCCAGAGTCGCTTGCGCGACTGAATCAAGACTGACACGGTGGCCTAAACGCTCGGTAAGATCTTCCAGAATGTCGAACATCGGAAGCGATTCGACAGGGTGTGAAAAATAAGGTTGGAGGGCCGGCATATCGAAGCGACGGATGTTGAATCCAATAAGGAGTTTGGCATCGAGAAAGAAATTTTCCATTCGGCTCAATTCATTCTCTAAAAAATCGCTATAGGTATTGTTTTGATAGGTATACAGACAACATACCGAAACGCCTAAATCGCGTGGACTTCGACTTCCAACCTCTTCAAAAGTCTTTTTTGTTTCCAGATCAAAAACCAAAAAACCATCGTGATTCATGAAACCCTCTCCAAAAATTTTGGGATACAAGAAACGAAACCTGGACCTTCGTCGATGCTCTAAGACAATGCTTCAATCTCAATTTCAGAAAACTTATCAAACACCCAATCGCCTTTTTTAAGCTCTTCCCGGGTGTAGGAGGTTGTCAGACCAATGCATTTCATTCCCGCTCCATGAGCAGCTTCAATCCCCCACATCGAATCCTCGATTACCAAACACTCGTGAGGCATCAGAGGCTGATCTTTGCCTAAATCAAGATTCAGGATAGCGAGGGCTTTCAAATAACCTTCTGGATGAGGTTTGCCCTGAGTCACATTCTCAGCAGCTATAATAACTCGAAAGCAGCTCGTTATTCCTCCGCGATCCAGCCATTCAACGATCTCTTGCTTTAACGCGCCCGAGACAATTCCCAAAACATACTTTTGTGCGCTCTGTTTTACAAACTGAACCGCATTTTCCACAAACAGGCTTTTACGCTGAGCTTCGGCATCGTACAGTGATGATTTTTCCAAGATGAGTTCGTCGATAAGTTTGGAATCGGGATTTAAATTCGCATCACTTAAAATGGCAGCAAAGCAGTCACGATCATCATAACCCAAATATTTTTCGTAGTAGTCTGCTGAACTTAAAGGAATATTTCTTTTCTTTAAGGTTTGCTGAAAAAGGGCAAAGTGCAGGGGCTCATCATCGACCAGCACCCCATTGAAATCAAAAATAACAGCACGAAACATAGCAAGATCCTTGGCTCATCAAGATTATGGAATATGAAGCTTTCCTTATTTATAGATGCGGAGAGAATCCGCTTTGGATAACTAAACCAGGCTTTAAGGGTTAAGGACTATTGCCAAATCACCTGTTGAAATGATCTCAACACACTATGGAGTCTACCTGCACTCAGAACACATGCAGAATTTGGAAATGATAATTGATGAAAAAAGAGGACTGGAGTCTTTTGTTTTCCTCTCTCTACTTTATTATTCCTGAGGAGCTGCGTAGCTAAATTGCAGCCGGGTTCCCCCAACTTCGATCAAATCTCCTTCTTTTAAGGTTCGCGATTCGACTTCCTGTCCATTCACGAAGGTTCCGTTACGCGAAACTAAATCGAGCACCCCTGCCCCTGTTTCATCGTGAAAAATCATCGCATGCAGGCGAGAGATGGCAGGGTCGTTCAAAACCAGATCCGCCAATCTCTTGAAAGAACCCAACCCGGCACTTCCTGGTGAAGCGGGAACAGGTTTTCCCATTTTTTTTCCCAGATAATTCATCACTACTTTCTTTGTAAAATCATCTAGAGGGACGGTAGTCTCGGTATTAAAAACCTGGGTTTTATTGAGGTCTTCAATACTTCTGCCGATGGCCTTGCAACTTCCCAAAGGAAGCCTCACGACCTCTCCGGCAATCGATCCACTCAAAATTCTAAAATAAGCCGCAGGGGCTTTGGCAGTCTTTGTCACAATTTGACCTCCTTCTCGAATTTCCAGGGCCTCATCTTCCAGAAGAATGGGAATACCGTTTCGAAGAGGATAGGCCAGATGGCAAACAGGGCAAACCAAGACCTCTTTCTGGGGAGATTCCCCAAAATTCCCCTTACACTTGGGACACACCAGGATTTCTTTAAGTTGAGAAAGGGTGGGCATGGATTTTAGCTCTATCTTCCTACTTCCACTCCCGCATGATGTTCAATCTTGCTTAAATCATATGGCCAACTCTCAAGGACTTCAGAAAGGGATTGAATGTCAGGCAAGAAGGGTCTGTGATCAAGCTGTTGAATTTCAATTTAACTAAAGAGGGGCGTCTGCCTTTAGGCGAACGCCCCTGCCAAATACAATATGATCTCTCTTAAATTTGAGAGCAAATTCATTACTTTTTAGGACGGGAATTAAAGGTGGAAATCACCTGAGAAGTCAAATCGGTCGCTGAGGAGGAGTACAAAAGAACATCCTGTCCTTTTTCGAAAATCAGAGTGAATTTGTCCCGCTGACCAATTTCCTGAACGATCTGACGCAGGTTGGTGATGATTTTGCCTGTGGCTTCGGCTTCTTTCTGTTGAAGCTCACCACGCGAATCAGCAAGTTTTTTCTGAAGTTCAACGAATTTGTTGCGATACTCTTCTTCTTTCTGAGCCATCGCTTCTTTGCTTAAGGTGAGTTTCTGTTTTTCGAGATTGTCCTTCATGGTTTTCAATTCATTCTGAAGGGCATCAAGGGATTTTTGTTTCTGATCAAATTCTGTTTTGAGGCGGGCTTTAGCGGTTTTTCCTTCTTCAACATCGTTTAAAGCCTTTTGAAAATCGACGATTCCAATTTTAAGTTCCTGGGCGACCAGCTTTTGGGTGCCTAAGAGTGCGACAAAAAAACTGAGAATTAAAACAAGCTTTTTCATTGTGAAAGCCTCCATGATTGTTAGGTTTTGAATTCGCTACGCTATAAACTGAACGCCATGATTAGACAAGGGTTTCCTTGCCTGGAACTTTCGTATCCCATGCCTAGTGCAATCAAGCCTGAAATCAAGCGAAAACACAGGACCCATTTAAAAGTACACAGTTAGAAAAGTGAACCAATCGTAAAATTAAAGACCATCTTCTCTTCTCCCGGCTTGCGTTTAAAAGGGAGTCCCCATTCAAAACGCAAAGGGCCAAAGGGAGAAATCCATCTCAAACCAAATCCATAATTCGCCCTCAGCTTCAGCAAATTAAAGTTTTCATCTTCTCCAAACGCATTCCCGGCATCTGCAAATATCACCCCTCGAAAACCGGCAGCATCGTAGAGTGGAAATTCATACTCAAGATTAAAGAGTAAAAGCTTATTCCCGCCAAATACAAAGGTTTCGTCTGCGCCGGTACTAGAAGAGGGGATCTGAAGGGAAGGACCAATCGTGCGCGGCTGAAACCCTCTGAGAGAGTTGATCCCACCGGTAAAATAGCGCTCGAAAAGGGGAACCGGCCGATCGTTTAAGGACTTGATATAACCGATCCTCGCATTGGCCTTGATTGCCGAGTTTTTAGGTAAGGGAACCGGGATGTACCAACGCGAGCTACCATCGACACGTAGAAAATCATTATCGCCTCCCAATCCAGCATACTCAAGAGAGACCTGATTGAAGGACCCTTTGGTGGCAAACAGCCGATTGTTACGCGTATCGCGTTGGGCATTGGCAACCAGACTCGAGGTAATCCCGCTTGCATCTTTTTTGAAAAATTCCGGCACAATCACTGAGAAACTATCCACCTTTACGTCTTCAAATCGGTATCCAAGGCTGAAGGAAGAATGTTCAAAAAGATGGTGTCCCAAATCGAGCTCTCCCCCGATAGAGTCACGATCGAAATCATCGTAGTGAACCAGGATTTTTGAGAATTCTCCATTGAGGATCCAGCGGGTATCCAGAAAGTAAGGGTCGGTAAATTGCAATGAGAATTGCTGGCGTTTTTTGGAAAGTTCGGCAAGCAGTGAACCCGAAATGCCAAGACCCAAAAAATTTTGCTTGGAGACAGAGGCCGTAAAAAGAAAACTCTCAACAGAGCTAAAACCCGCTCCCACAGAGAAAGAACCGGTTGATTTTTCCTTCACGTGAATATTGAGCACCAGACGATCTTCGGCAGATCCTTTGGGAGTCGCAAATTCCACGCTTTCGAAAAATCCGAGGGCCTCGACCCGTGCCTTGGATTTTCGAAGCAGGGTTTCATTGTAGAGGCTGTTTTCTTTCACCATCAATTCGCGGCGAATGACCTTATCGCGTGTGACGGTATTGCCGGTGATGTTGATTTTTTCAATGATGGTTTTTTGTCCTTTGTCGATATTGATTTCGATATCGACTTCTTTTTTGGCATCATCCGGAAAAGGACGAGGGCGAATATTGGCAAAGGCATAGCCCTGATTGCCATACATCTCTTCAACACCCAGCAGATCTTCTTCGAGTACTTTTTGAGAAAAATAATTTCCTTTTAAATTTTCAAAGTGGGAAAGAATTTCTTCGGAAGTGGTAAGGACATCGCCCGCAACGGTGATTTGATTTACGCGGTATTTCTGACCTTCATGAATTCGGAATCTAAGTTCAATTCCCTTGCCGGAAGGCATGGGAATCACTTCCGGTCTTTCAACCTGAGCTTTCAGATAGCCCTGATTGAGATATTGATAAGTCAAAAAGGCCACATCACGATCAATCATTTCATCACGATATTTTCCAGAGCCGGTCAAAAAAGAAAGAATCCCTTTCGGTTTGCTCTTTAAAAAACCCTGGAGTTTGCGAGAGGAAAAAGCCTTGTTTCCTTCGAAGGTAACTTTTTCAATCTTCGAAGCTTTGTTTTCAGTGATTTGAAATACCAGATCGACTTCGTTTTTCTGGGTTTTGGAGGGCTCCACTTCGGAGGTGATTAAAGCGAATCCCATTCCTTCTTTCGCATACAGCTCTTTGATTTTGGCCTTGGATTCGGCAATCTTGTTTTCATCCAGGATCTGAAAAGGTTTTTGAACGATCTCATCCCGAACTTTCGATTCTGAAACTTCTTTGGCCCCTTGAATAACAATGCGGCCTACATCGGGTTTTTCCCTCACACGAATGAGAAGTTTTAACCCTCCTGCCTGATTTTCTTTTTCGACCTGAATCTCGGAGAAAATTCCCATCTGATAAAGCCGCTTTATATCTTCATGAATGCGGTCTTTGGAAAAGGATGAGCCGACGGTGCTCTGAACATTTTTAAGGAGGGTTTCTGAATCGGTTTTCACATTGCCGACAACTTCGAGGGAATGAATAGTTTCGGCGGCCTGGAGGATTGGAGGAAAGGCAAACGCAAGCAGAATGAAAAAAAAGACCGACATTCCGATTTTGCGCAGTGGGTTGATAAATGAAAGGTGTCGCATCTTAAGTGAAGTCTCCAGTCTATAAAATTCAGGCCCCGATCAAAACGGGGGCTACGTACTTTATTTACCCGATTTGAGCAATCTTTCCATCCTGGACCCGGATCTTTCTTTGAAAGTGCCTGGCCATTTCCTCGTTGTGGGTCACAACGACAAGGGTGGTGTTTAGGCCTCGACTCAAATCCAGAAACAGATCCAGAACCTTTTGCGAAGTTTCTGTGTCGAGATTTCCTGTTGGCTCATCGGCCATCAGAATCTCTGGTTTTAAAGTCAAAGCCCGCGCCAAGGCAACCCTTTGTTGCTCCCCCCCCGAAAGTTCCTGGGGGCGATGATTGGCCCGATGGGAAAGCCCAACGGCACTCAGACTTTCCAGGGATTTTTCTTTGGCTTGAGAGCGTGGAGTTTTCGCAATCAAGTGAGGCATCATCACGTTTTCCAGGGCATTAAAAAGGGGAAGAAGGTGGTGAAACTGGAAAACGAAGCCCAAATGACGATTTCTGAAAAGGGCCAGGTCCTCTTCACTTTTTTGAAAAAGATTCTCTCCTCTGAAAAAGACCTCTCCCTGATCGGGTCTATCGAGCCCCCCCAACAAATGAAGCAGGGTGGATTTGCCAGCCCCAGAACTTCCGAGCAGCACGATCTGATCCCCGGCATCCACTGAAAGATCAATGCCTTTCAGAACTTCGATCTTTTGGGAATCTTTTTGATAGGATTTATAAAGTCCCTGTGTTTCGAGAATAGGAGGCATAAATTTGTCCGAAGTGGAATGGATTGGGATGATTGGATTTTTTGTTGCTGAGTTTTAAATCCTTTTCATCACCCTTCGTGCCGCAAAGGTCGTTGCCAGATAAGCCATTGAAAAAGAAAAAACCGCTACGCTCAAAATATTTTTCCAGCTTAAGGAAACAGGTAGTGCAGAGACCTGATACCACTCTTTCGAAAGAGTCAAAACGGAATGATGGGCAAGAAAATAAGAGATCGCCCCGCCCAACAAACATCCAGAAAAAACCCCGAGCCCTCCAATTACAAGGCCCTGAATCTGAAATATCCTTTTTAAGGCTTTGGGAGAAAATCCTAAAGCCCTTAAGATGACAATCTCTTTGGACTGTCGGGTCATCAAAATAAGGGTGAGCCCAATCAGATTGGTGGCGGCTATCGCGATGATGAGTCCCATGATGAGAAAAAAGAGGGTTTTTTCAAGACTCAAAACATAAAAAATCTCTGCATTGAGCTGATCCCAGGTCAAAAAACTGAAAGTGTTTCCAAATTCTGCCTGAAGAAGCCTGGCTATCGGATGGACCTGACTTGGATCCCTAAAACGCAATCCATAACCACTCACCGCTTCTTTGGCTTGAAAAAAATCCTGTGCCTGTGCAAGCGACATCAACAAAAACTGAGAATCGTATTCGTAAATTCCAGTGGAAAAGGTCCCGACCACTTTAAACCGCTTGAAATTACGGGCATCCGCAATGTTTTTTACATCACTTTTGGGAGAAAGAATTGAAACCACAGGATCTTCAGGTTTTACCCCCATAGCCTCGGCAAGATCAGCACCCAAAATCACCGTCGGCATTTCCCCCGTGTCCTGAAAGACAGCAGTCCAGTCGGGAGAGGAGGGAGACGCAAGGTAAGGCTTTATTTCCATTCGATACACACCCGAAAAACTTTGAGGATCTATTCCTTTTAAAACAAAACCCTTCACCTTCGAGTGATGCGCAATCATCCCCACTCGATAAAGATAGGGAGTCCACGCCTCCAACCCCTGTGACTCATAGGGTTTGAATTGTTCATCGGGGAAAGGAAGTTGCACTTCTTCCTGACCCATAATGACCAGATGGGCATTAAAATCCAGAATCGAGCGGGTGATGCTTTTTTCAAAACCGTCCAGAACTGCAAGGGTCAGGGTTTGTACCGCCGTCCCCAATAGCAAACCGAAGATGGCCACCCACCCGATCGCCGATAAGGCAAGACGGGATCGCCGCGAAAACAGGGAGCGAAGAGCAATCTGAAATGAAAGAGACATGGTTACTCGTACCTCAAGGCCTCAGCGATCCCAAATTTTTCTCCACGACTGGCAGGATAAATGGAAGCCAGATAAGTAAGCGCTGGGGTTGCTAAAAATACGGATAGGATGAATCCAGGTTCAAAACGGACCGGCAAACTGCCTGATCCTCACCATGATTGCCGTGCAGCAGCAGCATGTGCAGGCCGTCATGGAAGACCGCCTGCAAGAGCGCTACCTGCGCCTGGACGCCCCCTGGCCTGCCCGGGCCGGGTTGGGCATAGACATTGCCACGCCAGAGGCGGCACACACCTTGTCGGCCCTGGGGCGCCAAACCCTGGTGCAGACCGATGCCCAGCGGTTGCTGGATTTTCTGTAGCGCTGGCAATCGGGTGCGGCGCACCTTTACTTTTGCTGGTGCTTGCAACACCATGGTGCCTGCACATTTCATTTGCACGGAGGTTGAATCCCATGAGCACCATTACCTTGAACCAGGACGCCGCCAGCCGTTACACCAGCGCTGCTGTCAACGCTGGTGCCCAAGAGCGTGCTGCGGTGGCAGCGGCCAACCGGCGCAGCAACGAGCAGGCGGCTGCATCTGCACCCGTCCCCAGCGCACGCAATGAAACCACCGTCACCTTCAGCCCGCGCGCCTTGGAACTGGCCGCCAATGCCGAGCGTGAGGATGCCCGCCGCACCGCCGAGCAGGCGCAGACGCGCCAGAACAGCGAGCAAATGGCCAGCCAGCGTGCCGCCGAATTGAACGCCCAGGCCCGCGCCGCCAGCGAGCGGGGCAGCAGCTGACGCCTGGCCTGTCTAAAATACAGGTAAAAAGTGGCTATAGCCCTTGCTGGGTAAGCGCTAGCAGCTATCAAATTAAAAGCACTTTGGCCAGTCAATACGGGCCATGGAGCGGTGGTTGAGCTGCTGTGCCAGTGCTCAGGCGGGAAGGAACAGCG
>JBPOIC010000023.1:0-112972 GCA_052034865.1 Myxococcota bacterium
CTTTATTACGGATTGCTGTCTGGAAAAATCACGAAGGCAGATTTTTCGGCGCTCTTTTTTAATCGATTTCAAGTGGAAGGCGAACCGGGAGAATACTTTCGTCATCTTTTAAAAAAGGTTCGAGGTATTCGCTTGCCTAGGCGGGTATGATTTTGTGCGATTCACCATTCTAACCAGGCTCGAGTCTTCCACATACCTATGGTTCGACGAGTCTAAGTCTGCCTGAGGTGGATTAGCCTATCCCATCTTTAATAAAATTCGCCCTCATCCCCACGGTCTTAAAATCACCAAAAACACAATTCCAAAAAGAAGCAGGGTCGGAATCTCATTCATCATCCGGCACGCACGCTCGGTGAGGATAAATTTTTCTTTTGCAAACTGATGATGCACAAAGTCGGAATAAAAATGATAACCCATCAGCAGAATCACTAAACCGATTTTGACCTGAAGCCAGGTCATTTGAAGCAGATACGGATTGGCAACAATCATCAAAATTCCAAAAAGAATCGTGAGAATCATCGCGGGATACATGATGATTCTCAGAAGTTTGCGCTCCATGAGGGTATAAGCCTCCCGCATATTGGACTGATCTTTAAATTTTGCGTGATATACAAAAAGTCTGAAAATATAGAAAAGCCCAGCATACCAGGCGACCATGAAGATGATGTGAAAGGATTTGAGCCAGAGATAGTGCGCCATAATCGGATCCAATGAAAAAGTTTTGCTGATTTTAAATTCCCGGTGAAAATTGTGTAATCAATCCGGCGATCATGTACGCCACGCCCGCCGCACAGCCTCCGATGAGAGCCATCTGCAAAGCACTTTTAATTCGACGGGTGCCAATAAATTTGCCTTTGAACCATCCAAAAACAAACAGGGCCAGAAGGGTAATGAAGACGGAATATAAAAGAGAGTGACGCAGTGGAATTGAAAAAAAGTAAGGAAAGAGCGGAAAAAGCCCGCCTAACACATAAGAACCGCCGATACGCACACCACTTCCCAAGGCCTCGCCGGAATCAACTTTCTCAAGCCCCAATTCTTCGCGCATCATGAATTTCACCCACGCATGTTCATCGGAAGTAATCGCGGTGACGGCTGCCTCGAGGGTTTCGCCTGTAAGGCCGTAGTTGGAAAAAACCTCGCGGACTTCCTGAGTTTCATGCTCGGGAAGCTCGCGCGTCTCGCGATACTCACGCGCAAGCTCGGCGGCATAAGTCTCGGCCTCACTTCTCGTGGCCAGATAACCACCGAGTCCCATGGCAATTCCACCCGCCGCCATCTCGGCCGCTGCAGCGACAATGATCGTCCAATGATCGGTCCCGGCACTGGTGAGACCTGCCGCGAGAGCAAATGGAACCGTTAAACCATCCGAAATGCCAATCACCAATTCGCGAATTTTTTTGGAGCCCTGAAAATGTTGTTCAAGATGGGTGTACATAAATAATAAATGCGTGATGGGTTATGAGGGATGAGTTATGGGTTATAAGCCAGGAATGTCAAGGAGAGGGACGGAGGAAGAAAACAGAAGAGGGAAAGAAGATAGAACTCAGGAGACGGAAGGACGATGATGTAGTCTTTGCGAGCGAAACAAAGTCAAGCAAAGCCATCCAAAAACAAATTGCAAAAGTGAAATTTTAAACCCTTCAAAACATTGAGGAGAATTTTATGGATCTCGGAATTTCAGGAAAAGTCGCTCTCATTACCGGCGCTGCAGCCAATGGTCTCGGCCGAGCCCATGCGTTAGCGCTCGCGCAGGAAGGGGTAAATATCGCCGTGATAGATATCCAATCGTGTGATGAAACCGTCGAAAAAATTCGGGTCCTCGGAGTCAAGGCGCAAGGCTATGTTTGCGACATCAGCCAGGAAGATGCCGTCAAACAAACGATTACCGAGATTGAGAAGGACTTAGGTTTGATTGAGATTCTGGTGAACAACGCGTCGATTTTGACTACTGTCGGGATGTTTGCCGATCTGGATCCTAAAAAATTTCTTCGGGATGTCGAGGTGAATTTCCTGGGAGCCGTGCAGGTCACCCGTGTCGTATGGTCCAAGATGTTAAAATCAAAATGGGGTCGTGTGATTTTTATCTCTTCGTTTGCAGGCACCCACGGCGGGGCCGGCCAAACCAGTTATGCCGCAACCAAGGCGGCGCTGATTGGCTTTGGAAAAAGTCTGGCCCTCGAAGGGGCGCGCGCCAATGTAACCGCCAACATCATCGCCCCGGGCGTGATGAAATCGGATGCCGTTCAAAGTTTTATTCGTGGGGATATGCTTGATCGGATGAATCAGAAAATCGCTGTGCGACGCTTGGGTGAGTTACACGAAGTCGCCAGCCTCACCGCCTGGCTCGCCTCGAAGCATTCCAGTTATGTAACAGGACAGGTGATTGAGGTGGATGGCGGCCTGGGGCTGTTTACGTTTTAGACATCATCCACTTCTTTTATTGAAACGCAGGCACTCCTCGATCCCTCAGCAACAGCACATCCAGCTCAAAACAGGCCTCATAGATCGGTCGAAACTCGGTGAGAAGCTCGGTATCGCTGATAGATGAGCCTGTGTGCTGGCGAACTTTTTCAAAGATCTCACGCAAAGAATTCTTTCCATCCAAAAATCGAAAGATCGGACCGGTATGAGGACCGGGCTGAAAGCGAATGTGCGTATTATAAAAATGCTTGATGTCGATGGGAGTTTTTGGATCTTTTTCAAGAATCTGGGCGATGAGGCCGTGAGACTGAGCGGGGTGTAGAAAAAAGAAAGGAATATTATCTAAATCATCCAGCGTGGCGACCGAACCTTGGCGGCGGGAGACATAAAAGGTATGGAGCGAGCGCGTGCCCACGATAATCTCTGCAATCGCCTGTTGCTCAGGCCGTGAGAGGGTCAGGATTTTACCAAGCAAGGGTGAGGGTTTTAAAAAACGGGAAGGACGATAAAGAAGCTTGGCCTCCACATCATCGGTATCAAAGCTTGTAAACTCAACAAGATGAAGACCCGGCTTTTGCACAAATTCATATAACTCAGGAACCGTATAGGCCCGGTCGCAAGAATGAAGCAGGGCATCGTATACGGCCGAATCATTTTCAAGAACTTCCCGAATATTCTGATCGCGGTTAAATCGCACAAACCAATTGGTGATAGGAAGCTGAGGTAATAGCTCGCGAGCATTTTGAATACAATCATTGATGGATGTTTCACCCGCGTTGATCTGCCGCAAAAGCTTCTGCATCTGATAAAGCCCCGTCCGACCGTAAGTGCCATACACCATGAGGGTCATGCCTCCGTCTTCTTTCAGAACCTGGGCCAAGGCCGAAAGCCCTTCATCGGGCGAGGCCATGTGGTGGAGGACACCCAAGGAATTGATGTAATCGAAAGGTTTCAAGCCTAATTTAGGAAGATTGAGGATAGATTCGTGAATCCAATCGATGTTGGAAAGACCTCGAATTTTTGCACGTTTTTTGGCTACCTCAATCGAGGCGCTACTCATATCCAGATGTGTGACATACCCTCCCAGGTTGCGCAGCTGCTCGGCTAGAAAGATCGTCGCATCGCCCGTTCCTCCCCCTGCCACCAATACGCGAAAACCATTTCGAAAATTTTCTTTTCCACGAAAACAGTAGTGATTGATCCTCTCAAGATAATCCGAAGGTTTGGCGAACAGACGTTTTTTTTCATCTTCAGGATCGCGGTGAGGAAAAGGAAAATTCTCGTACTGCTCGCGTACACTCTTCACGTATTGATCATTCATCATCTGGATATCCTTTGATTTAAAATGGTTGAGGATAAAATCTGAGGAAGAGAAGATGAAAGCTCATATCCCATCCTTTTCAACTGCCCGGCGACCCACCCCAGCGGGAGGCCTACGACCGACCAATAATCCCCCTCGATTTTTTCAATGAGTTTTCCACCTTCTCCCTGAATGCCGTAGGCACCCGCCTTATCGAGCGACTCTTTTGTTTTTAAATAAGCGTCAAGTTCTGCATCAGAAAAATTGTGCATCTGAATTTTCACCGACTCCAAATGACAGACAGATTTTGAATTTTGAGGAAAGATGAAGGCCGCTGCCGTATGAACCTGATGAATCTTGCCTCGCAGTTGAAGAAGCATCCGACGGGCGTCATTGAGATCGGAAGGTTTTCCAAGTTTTTTTCCTTCCCATTCGATGAGGGTGTCGCTTCCTAAAATGAGATTGTCTGGAAAATGAGGCGCTAAAGAAAGGGCTTTTTGCGAAGCAAAATAAAGAGCCTCTTCTTTGGGAGAAAGATGAGGATGAGAAACCTCCTCAAAGAGAGGCGCCTGAGAAAGGAAAGGAAGTTTCAAAAGCGCTAATAACTGCTGACGCCGGGGGGAGGTAGAAGCGAGAACCAATGGAGAAGCGGGTAAAATCATGGTTTTGCCTTTGTTCTTGACCGTTTAAAAAAGGAAACGCTATCTACTCGTGCTTTCGCTCACATAAAAAATCAGATTTAAAATCAAATTTTATGCAAAAATTCATTCATGAAATCAAACGCACCCATCATTGTAATGCCCTCGATACCACATCGATTGGACAGACGGTGGTTTTATATGGATGGGTCGCTACCCGCCGCGATCACGGCGGAGTGATGTTCGTTGATTTACGCGACCGCGAAGGCATCACCCAGCTGGTTTTTAATCCGCAAAACAATGAAAAAATTCACGAGCTTGCCAAGGATTTACGCTCGGAATTTGTGTTGGGTATTCAGGGAAAAGTTCAGGCTCGTCCTTCCGGCATGGAAAATACAAAATTGAAAACCGGTGGGATTGAAGTGATCGTGGAAGACTTTGAAGTCTTCAATTCCTCCAAAACCCCACCCTTCATGATCGAAGATAATCTGGATGTGAATGAAGATTTAAGACTCAAATACCGCTATCTCGATCTGCGTCGGCCGACAATGCAGCAAAAGCTCAAAATCCGACACCGCGCCATGCAGGCCACCCGCCGTTATCTCGATACTCAAGGTTTTTTGGAAATCGAAACTCCCTTTTTGGCCAAAAGTACTCCCGAAGGCGCGCGCGATTATCTGGTACCCGCCCGAATTTATCCTGGAAAATTTTTCGCCCTCCCTCAGTCTCCACAACTTTTCAAACAATTACTGATGGTCGCTGGCATGGAGCGTTATTTTCAGATCGTGCGCTGTTTTCGCGATGAAGATCTGCGTGCTGATCGCCAGCCCGAGTTCACTCAGATCGATCTGGAGATGAGCTTTATCTCGCAGGAAGACATCCTCCAAACGATGGAAGGTCTGGTGGCTCTCATCTGGAAAGAGAGCATGGGTGTCAGTCTCTCCCTTCCCTTTCCCCGCATGAGTTATGATGAAGCGATGGATCGTTACGGCCTGGACGCCCCCGACACCCGCTTTGGGCTCGAGCTTAATGATCTCACCTCTATTTTCTCAAACTCCGCCTTCAAGGTTTTTAAAAGTGCGGTTGAGAGCGGTGGGGTCGTCAAGGCGATCAAGATTCCGGCGGAGAATCTGAAACAGAAAGATCTTTCGCGAAAAGATCTCGATGATCTGACCGACTTTGTAAAAATTTATGGAGCGAAAGGGCTGGCCTGGATTCGGATTGAAGAGGGCAACTGGCAATCCCCGATCGTGAAGTTTTTCTCCGAAGAAGAAAAGAAGGCCTTGAGCGAAAAACTGAATTTAACGCCAGGCGATGTCGTGCTTTTTGGGGCCGATAAGAAAAACATTGTCCATCCCGCCTTGGGAAACTTACGCGAACATCTGGGCGCCAAACTGGGACTCATCGATTCAACGAAACTCAACTTCGTCTGGGTCGTCGACTTTCCCATGTTCGAATATGATGAAACCGAAAAACGTTTCGTGGCGATTCATCATCCCTTCACTTCTCCAAAACCAACCGATCTGGCTCTTTTGGAAACTGATCCGCTTAAAGCCCGCGCCAATGCGTATGATCTGGTTTTAAATGGACATGAAATCGGTGGAGGTTCCATTCGAATTCATTCAACTGAAATCCAAAGCAAGGTCTTTAAACTTTTGGGAATAGCCGAAGAAGAAGCCCGAGAAAAATTCGGCTTCCTGCTAGATGCCCTAAGTTTTGGTGCCCCACCCCATGGCGGAATCGCTTTTGGCCTGGATCGTATTGTCATGTTGTTGACTGGTACCGATTCGATTCGCGATGTCATTGCATTTCCAAAAACTCAAAAAGCGGTGTGCCCGATGACCGAGGCCCCCTCCGAGGTTTCTGCCCGACAGCTGCTCGAGCTGGGAATCAAGGTGCAAAAATAATCAACCAAACAAGAAGGCCGAGAGAACCTTCTCTTCTAGAACCAACGCTATGAGTACCGAACTCCATATCAAAGACCCCATCCAACTTCCGAAAACCTTCGATCTCGATTATCTCGTCGAAATCGATAGCGAAGAAGATCTCTACAATGAAGTTTCCCATCAGTTTAATGAAATCACCCGCGACTTCTACGCCCGTGCCAATCTAGAGATGATGAACCATTTAAATCTGAAGCCAAGCACCAACGTCCTCGATCTGGCCTGTGGGACGGGCTACATTGCCCTGGAGATTGCCAAAAAAGTTCCTCAGGGAAAAGTAGTCGGTGTGGACCTTTCGACTCTCATGCTCTCGCGTGCACGTGTGGATGCAGAAGATCAGAAAATCACAAACGCGGTGTTTCTGGAGCAGGATATCCGAGCCTACCTGCCGACGGTAAAACCTGGTGAATTTAAGGTGGGTGTGAGTTGCTTTGCCCTTTCGTATTTAGGCTGCTCTTTTCTTCTCGATTCTTTCAGGCAAGTTTTGGGCGAAAACGGACAGGTGGGCATCACGACAAGCTCGATGAATTCGCTCACAGAGTGGATGCCCTTGTTTTTTGATTTTCTCCAGGAACATGGTACCCAGGCGAGCGCGTTTGAGATCAATGAAATTCCTGATTTGCCGGTCAATGCCGAGGATATGAAAATCAGAATGGAGAATGCCGGGTTTAAGAATCCAAAAGTGATTGCCCAGAAAATCCCACTGGTCTTTAGGGATGGAGAGGAAGCCGCCAGTTTTCTGATTTCTGCGGGCTGGCTCTCGAACTATTTTTTCAGGATGAAAGATAAAAAGAAACGACGCGAAATTCTGGAGTGGGGGCTCAACAAGGTGAATGAATTCCACAGAAATGATCCCCACATCTCAACAAGCATCGAATTTTTAGTAGCGTGGAATGAGCCTGCCTCCCTCTAACCCTGCAAAAGAAGAAGAATAACTGATCCGCATGAAACTCATCTCATGGAACGTTAACGGCATCCGGGCCGTCCTAGGCAAAAACTTTTGGGAATTTTTTAAAACCCATGAGCCCGATATTTTGTGTCTGCAGGAAACCAAGGCTCATCCGGATCAGGTGAACATTGAAATCCCATCGGGTTATTCTGCCTATTGGAACTCTGCCATCAAAAAAGGTTATTCCGGCACCGCAATTTTTACCCGCCACAAACCTAAAGAAGTGAGCTACGGGATCGGTCTTGATAAACATGATCAGGAAGGTCGGGTCATTACTCTTGAATTCCCTGAGTATTTTTTGGTGAACGTCTACACCCCCAATGCCGGCGAAGAGCTGAAGCGCTTGGGCTATCGCGTGGAGTGGGATCTTGAATTTCTTAATTATTTAAAAAAACTGGAGACGAAAAAACCTGTGATTGTATGCGGCGATCTGAATGTCGCCCATCAGGAAATCGATCTGGCCAATCCCAAGGCCAATCGCGGCAATCCCGGATTTACCGATGAAGAACGCCATGGAATTTCCCGCCTACTAGATTCAGGTTTTCTCGATACGTTTCGTCAATTCAATCAGGAGCCAGGTCAATATACCTGGTGGACCTACCGCTTTGGCGCCCGTTTGCGAAATATTGGATGGAGAATCGATTATTTTCTGGTTTCTACCGAGCTCCGTCCCATCCTCAATGATGCCTTTATCCGCTGCGAAGTATTGGGATCCGATCATTGCCCGGTGGGAATAACGCTCAAGTAATGTTTTCCACAAAGGAATGATAAAACCCTGTTTTTAGATAAATAAATCCATCCTCTTTTTAAAAGAACTTTTAATCCGACATTTCTTAAGGAGTCCTTATGAAAAAATCCTTTTCAAAATTATTACTTGTACTGTCTTTGCTTCTACCAGCCTCCTCTCTCCATGCCTCACCTGGCGATCTCGATACCACCTTCGGTTCGGGGGGATTTTCCTCTTTAATCGACTTCAATCAATCGGTAGTTTATGGAATGCCTTATGCCATTACCCTACAGCCTTCAGATGGCAAAATCGTGGTAGGAGGTTATGCGATGGATGGAAGCGCCTATGCCCATTTTGCTGTTGCCAGGCTGAATACCGATGGATCCCTCGATGAGAATTTTGGAACAGGTGGCAAAACGGATCTTTTCAATTTTGGAGGAAATCAGGCAATTCTGAAAGACCTCGCCTTACAACCTTCGGATGAAAAAATTATTGTCATCGGTTCTGATGGGAGTGGCCCCACTTTTCAGGTCGGCGTAGCCCGCCTGACTGTCGATGGGGTTTTGGATACTTCCTTTGGAGGAGGGGATGGAAAAGCCGATCTTGTTGGACCTTCCGGTGGGGAGGATTTCGGCGAGGCTGTTGAAATTCAATCCGATGGGAAAATAATCGTCGGTGGATACAGTTCCACCTCTAGCCAAAGTTATGTTTTCAGGATGAACTCCGATGGCCAGCTGGATTCTGGTTTTGGATCAGGAGGAGTCTCGGGTTTTCTGGCCGATCCAGGGACAGGAATATTGAAAATCGAAGATATCGCATTGCAATCGGATGGCAAGGTTGTGATCGCTGGTTACGACAGTAGCGGGACCTCAAACGCTCACATCAGCCTTGCCCGCCTGAATAGCGATGGAAACCTGGATACGACTTTTGGATTGAATGGTTACGCCACCCTTCCCACTCTTTCTGCTACCGGAGAATATGCGACAGGTCTTCAGATTGGAAATCAGGATGAAATTTTTGTGGGAGGCGTAACAAATAAAGCAGGCCAGGACTCTGCCCTGGTTGTGAAGCTTACATCCTCCGGAGATCTGGATACCAGCTATGGAACTAACGGGTTTACAACCTGGAATCCGGGCACTGGTTACACAGATGAGCTCTCGAGTCTGGTCCTTCAGGCGGATGGTAAAATCGTCGCCTCGCTTGTCCATTATCATTCTGGCACCTCCGTTTCCCAATTCTCGGCTTTCAGACTTAATGACGATGGTTCTCTTGATGAAACTTTCGGAACCGCTGGAAAAGTGAATCTCAATTATCCGGATCTCACAACCGCAATCTCCTGGACCATTGGAGTGGATAGCAGCGGAAACATTGTTCTTGCTGGTGCCGGCATTGAAGGCTCTCAATCACACTTTGCTCTTGCACGCCTGAGTGGCAATAGCGCCGATCTTGAAATTTCAGCCTCCGCCACCCCATCGACAGCTCAATTTGGCGATTCGGTAACCCTGACTTTCACCATCACAAACAACGGACCGGATGCCAGCGGCGCCATTACCTTGACGGATACCTTACCCAGCGGACTTACTTTCACAAGCATTACCCCTTCGGCAGGATCCTGCACGGGGACAACCACTCTTACCTGCAGTCTTGGAGCACTTGAGAATGCAGAGACAGCAACCGTCACCTTGATTGTTTCCGTCGCGAACGCATCCCAAACTTCCAATATAGTGACCCTCAGTGCCAATGGATCGAGTGATAGTGATTCAACCAACAACACGACCACCCAAAACCTGACATCAACCACGAGCTCTTCAGGCGGATGCAACCTGAATTCTTCTGCAAATTCCAAAATCGGACTTCTCTTCTTTCCACTCGCAGGACTCGTTCTTATTGAAACCTATCGACGGTTAAAGAAAGCCTCTCTTCTGAGGCATTCATAAAGAAGGTCTAAAAATCTGATAAATAAAAAACCCCTCATGGATATTTCCAGAGGGGTTTTTTTATAGGGGTTATCTTGAATTATTTTTCAATTCCGAAAGATTTGATCAAGGTCTGCAACTCGCGGTTGGTTAACGTGGACAGGGCGTGTTTCACCTTGGGAGATAATTCCTGCATGTGTTTGATGTCTACCGTTCCACTTTGTTCACGATCAATTTCCTGGCGAAGTGAGAACGCAAGCTCTTTTAATCCTTCCCGCACTTCCTTTTGTGAAAGAGAGCCAAGTTTGTCGATTGATTTGAACTCCTCATGTTCGACCAGATAAAGAAGAATTTCGCTCAAAGTATCTTTGGGTAGCATAAAATCTCCACCGATGCTGGCGATATTTCCAGCGATTTGGACAAATTATTTAAGCTGAAGCAGGAATGTACAAAATTCGATTACAGGAAGGACAGCCGGTAATTTCCAAAAACTTCTGCATCTCGATAAAAAGCTGAGGAGGAATATGCATATTGCATTCCTGACAGACACCCGCAACCGCACTGGCAATCGCAGGCCTGCGTCGAAGCAGAACCTGTTCATATCGATCGACCAGCTCTGAATCGAGAGTTGTTAATAAATTCTGTTTTAAATCGATCTGAGACTCCAAATCTTTCTGAAGCGCTGCAATCTCGGAGCCTATTCTATTTTTCTCGACTGTCACCTTTTCCTGAATTGCCTGTGTTTCCAGCTCCAGGGGAAGTACTTCTGTCTTTAAGCTTTCAATCTGACCCATCAGTTGCATCAGACGGGTTTCGTTATCGATGCTCTGCTTTTTCAAAGTAGAGATTTCCTTGCCGGCCGCCTGGAACTCTTTGGTGGTTTTAAGCTCATACGTTTTCGATTCACGCTCTTTTATTTTTTCACGCGCATCGATCAAATCACTTTCCAGACGTCTGGCTTCAAACTCCAGGGTATCCAGCTGCTTTTTTTTCTCAGAAAAACTTTGGGATAAAGCCACCAGCTTTTCTTCCATCTCTTTTAAGTTTTGAGGAAGCTCTTGAAGAAGCGATTGAAAACGGTAGATCCTAGTTTCAATCTCGGTAAGACCTGACAACTTCAGCAAATTATCCTGCAACTCCCTTGGACTCATGGGACTCATTTTTTTCTCCGTCGATTTCTTTAAAAGATTGAATTGAAGACGAGAACTTATTTTTAAAACTTGGAGGAAATAAGAAATGAAAAACAGCTCCTATTTCTTTTTCATTACCCATCTATCCATCGATGGGCCCACCTGGATTCGAACCAGGGACTGCCCGGTTATGAGCCGGGAGCTCTAACCAGACTGAGCTATAGGCCCGAAAATTTTCAAAGAAAATTTTCCTTACGAATTGTTATTCGTACTCTTTAGTTTGGGGTACCACAAAAAAACCCAATACCCTTCGACAAGCCAAATCCCCTGCAGGAGGATCTGGGTGTCCCATTGAACTGAGATCTTATAACCCTGTTTTTTACCAATCGACAAAACTCTTGAGTTTTTTTGCACGCGAAGGATGTCGCAATTTGCGGAGGGCCTTCGCTTCGATCTGACGGATACGCTCACGGGTGACCTGGAAATCGCGACCCACTTCTTCAAGAGTATGGTCTGAACGCTCCCCAATTCCAAAGCGCATTCTCAAAACTTTTTCCTCGCGCGGAGTTAAGGTTGAAAGCACCTTGCCTGTCGAATCCGACAAACTCATGTTCACTACGGCATCTGAAGGACTGATCACCGACTTGTCTTCAATGAAATCTCCTAAATGAGAATCTTCTTCTTCACCGATCGGAGTTTCGAGAGAGATCGGTTCTTTGGCAATCTTTAGAACCTTACGGACCTTTTCAAGCGGCATCTCCATCTTCTCGGCGATTTCTTCCGGAGAGGGCTCGCGACCAAGATCCTGGACGAGATAACGCGATGTGCGCACCAACTTATTGATCGTTTCGATCATGTGGACCGGAATTCGAATCGTGCGGGCCTGATCGGCAATCGCACGGGTAATCGCCTGACGAATCCACCAGGTCGCGTAGGTCGAAAATTTATAGCCGCGCTTGTACTCGAATTTATCGACAGCTTTCATCAGGCCGATGTTTCCTTCCTGAATCAGATCTAAAAACTGAAGGCCCCGGTTGGTGTATTTTTTGGCAATGCTCACCACAAGCCTGAGATTGGCCTTTACCAATTCTGATTTGGATTGATCGGCCAGATATTCTTCACGATTGATTTCTTTATAAATCTTTCGAAGGTTTTCGGCAGAGTGCCCGTACTCCATTTCCAGGGTGTGGATTTTTTTCTCGCTAGTGGCGATGTTTTTTAGAATTTCAGAGACGCTCTCTTTGGGAAGTTTGGAGTCTTTTACAAGCTTACGCAAAGCATACTCGCTGCGCTTGACGACTTTGATCCGCTCCCGCAACTCGGCGTAGGGAATTTTCAATTTATGGGCATGATCGCGCATGAGACGTTCTTCTGCGTCGATCTGATCGATGATTTCCTTAAATCGATGGGTGATGAGGTTGATGGTTTTACGGTTAAAGCGCATTTCCTTGATGCACTGAACCATCTTGCCCTGAGACTCTGTCACCAGGGTTTTTTGCTTTTGGTAGGCCTTGTCTTTTCCTTCTAAAGAAACAAGCTTGCGGGTGAGCTTTTCGTGAGCGGAAGATAGAAGTTTGAACTTCGCAAAATGCTTCATAAGCCGGTTGCGATGTTCGGTCTCATCAAACTCTTCTTCATTGGTCATGTCTTCGAGATCTTTGACGACCTCAACAATGCGGAGTTTGTTTTTCTTAAGCGATTCTCCAAGCTCCAGCACTTCCTTGATTCCGATGGGTGAAGTGAGAAGAATATTCAAAACCGCATCTTCATGATTTTCGATCTGCTTGGCAATCTCCACTTCCCCTTCGCGGGTGAGCAGTGGAACAGTTCCCATTTTTCTCAAATACATCCGCACCGGATCGGTCGATTTTACAAAGGTATCCGCAGCGGCTTCTTCTTTTTCTTTTGCGCTTTCCTCTTCTTCGTCGCCTTCATCGTCATCTTTGTTTTTTTCTTCTCCGGATGGTTTTGCAGGAGAGACCGTTTTCTTGGAGGTTTTGGAATCGTCTTCATGCTCGACGATTTCGATATCCATTTCATCGAACATCGATAACACGTCATCGATGGCATCAGCCGAGGTGATCTCTTCAGGCAGGATGTCATTCACCTCTTCATAGGTGAGGAAGCCTTTCTCCTTACCCAGACTAATGAGTTGCTGGATTTCCTTGTTGTTCTTTTCTTTTTGCATAAGCGGCGGGTCTCCCGGTGCCCAAATAATGGATGAGAGAAAACAGGCTATTATTCACTCTCTCAATTTTGGGCAACCAATCCTGTTTTGCGTGCTGGTTTATCTCAAGAAGATCCTCTCTTGCCAGACAGAGGAGATCTCTTCAGCATCAGAAAGACTTGAACACGCTTCACTGCTTTTAAAAAAGTCGGAGGAAATACTGCGTCCTCACTTAATAGATAGCGCAGTGAGAGAACTTGTACTGCATCCTCTCTTTTAAAAGCAGAAAAGGTACGAACAAACTATCAATGATTCATCGAATCCAAAATCTGTTGTTTTTGCTCAATCAGCTGAGGAACCCGCTCCAAATCGTTGCGGGCTTCAGCCTCTTTAATCTGAAGCGACAGGGCTTTCAGCTGGTGCTTCAAAAAGCGTGTCCGAATTTTTTTGATACATCCTTCAATACATGAAGAAAGACTGTCTTCTTCAAGAGGGTTTTCGTTGAGCTCCAGTCGGGTGACGGCTCCGGCCAAACCTGCCTCTTCGGCTTTGCGATGAATTTCTGAAAGAGTCATTCCTCTTACTCCATCGAGTCCCCAAAAAAAATCGACCATTTTCTGGACAGGGGAGCCAGCAAACTGCTCGCAGGAAATTCTTTTAAGGATGACGTCCCGTGTTTTGGGATAACGTAGAAAAATTTCCAGCAATAGATCTTCGGCACTGATCTTTTCACGCGACGGCTGCCCCTGGGCGGTCATTAGCGCGGCTGGTTTTTTCTTTCCTAACTGCTCTATCAGCCAGGATTCCGGAATATTCAGAAATTCGCTCATCTTTCGCAGGTGCAAATTTCTTTCTACCGGATGAATCAGTTTTTCAAAATAAGGCCTCAGCTGCTCTAAAGCCCTTGTTTTGCCGGCTATGTCACTTGAGTTGCGGGCGAGAACCTTATCGATGACAAGAGAGAAAAGGTTTCGTGTTTCCTTCAACTTTTCTTCAAAGGCGACCTTTCCGTGTTTTCTCAAGAAGGAATCAGGATCTTCCCCTGCAGGTAACAGAAGCACTTTGGGAGTAGTTTCCTGATCCAAAAAAAGATCCAGGGCCCTCTCTGCTGCTTTCATTCCGGCTTCATCCGCATCAAAAAGCACCACTATTTCATCTACATAGCGCTTAAGCAACCCGATTTGTTTGGGTGTTAAGGCCGTCCCCAGAGGAGCCACAGCCTCTTCATATCCAAACTGATGCAAGGCAATCAGGTCGAGATAGCCTTCCACCACAAAAGCACGTTTATTTTTGCGAAAGGCTTCTTTAGCCCAAGGCAAACCAAAAAGGATAGCACTTTTGTCGTAAATGGGAGAATCAGAGCTGTTGATATATTTGGCTGCCTGAGTCTGGGAGTCCAGGGTACGTCCCCCCATCCCAACCACTCGTTTATTTGGGTTTAATATAGGAAAAATCAACCGTCCCCGAAAACTTTCATAAGGACCATACTCACCTTCGCGAAGAACTCCCGCCAAAACCGCTTTTTCGAGCGGGATGTTATCAGCCCTTAGTCGTTTGATGAGTTCAGAGCCCTGAGCAGGTGCAAATCCCAAACGAAATTTTTGAGATTCATCCAACGTCAGCCCACGGCTTAAAAGATACTGTCGACCTTTCTCTCCTGCTGAAGCACTCTGCAAAACTTCCTGGTAATAGGCTGTAGCGATTTCATTGACTCGAAATAAGATCTCTTTTTCATCTTTTGAATGGGTTTTGGGGTGAGCCAAATCCTCTAACGCAATCCCTGCTTTATCCGCCAGCTTTTCAACAGCTTCCGGAAAGCTTAAGTGATCCATTTTTGAAACGAATCCGAAAATGTCACCACCTTCATGGCATCCAAAGCAATGAAAAATCTGTTTATCCTGGCTGACAACAAAGGAGGGAGTTTTTTCGGAATGAAAGGGGCAAAGCCCTTTGAAATTCCGACCTGCTTTTTTCAAGGGAAGATATTCAGAGATCAAGTCGATCAGATCGATCCGACTTTTAATCTCACTCAGTATGGATTCTGAAAACAAGGCCTGTTTATACCCCGTATTGATGGAAGGAAAAACAACGCGCCCGCCGATATTCACCTGGTGGAGATACCAGCCGAGTTTCTAATACATTCTCATTTCACAAAAATCGGACTATTCCCAAGGGAAGACTCTCCGACCTCTTATAAGAGGAAAGTCACAGCCAAAAACCAGATCACTGTTTTAGAAAGGACGGGTTCTTTTAAGAGAACGTTTTCGCGCGGCGATCGCCTTTTTCTTTTTCTTGATGCTGGGCTTCTCATAATGCTCACGTTTACGAAGCTCTGAGATAATCCCGGCTTTTTCACATTGTTTTTTAAAACGACGGACTGCACTTTCGAAGGTTTCGCCCTCTCTTATCTTGACGATCGACATAAATTCTAAAAACCCCTTTCTAAATCCTTAAGGATAGAAGCCGTTAAAACAACGCGCTCAACCCCATCCGGCAATTGAAAAATGCGACATGATAGGAAGAGCCCCCATCCTGTCAATAAAAAATTCTTTGTCTTTTCTCAAACAATCTCAGGACGTTAGATCGATCTTCACCTCGCCAGCGAAGGGCCTAAGGGTTGTCCTCCCAACAGATGAAGATGGAGGTGAAAAACCGTTTGTCCTCCATCGGATAACGTATTGAGAACACAGCGATAACCTTTTTCGGAAATTCCCAAATTTTTCGCCAGCTTTTTAGCTGTTAAAAGCAAATGGCCGAGAATGGAGGCAGAGTCGGATTCCACCTCATTTAAATGTGAAAAGTGTTTTTTGGGAATAATGAGCACATGAGTGGGGGCCTGCGGATAAAGATCCCGAAAAGCAAGCACCGTTTCATCTTCGTAAAGAGTCTGACAGGGGATTTTTTTTTCAACAATTTGACAAAATATACAGTCCGCCATCCTGACCTCATCGAATTAGGCTTATTTTTTATAAACGCTTTCTTCTTCGAAGACCTTGTTTCCAACCGTAACAACCTGACCCTTTTCGATCTTGTTGAAAAAACAGCTCCGATAACCGGTATGGCAGGCGGCAACATTTTGTTTGATTTTGACCAACAGGCAGTCATGATCGCAATCGAAATAAACTTCACGCACTTCCTGAGTATGACCAGAAGATTCTCCCTTGATCCACATTTTGTTGCGGGAACGGGAATAAAAAGTCGCAAAACCTGAGGTGAGGGTTTTTTCAACCGCCTCACGGTTCATGAAAGCAACCATCAAGACCTCGCCATTTTCAATATCCTGCATCACTGCAGGGATCAGGCCTTTATCATCGAATTTCAGGGAAGAAAGAATCGAATCAAGTGTGCTCATAAATCTCCTTGAGGTCCGAGTTAAACAGGGGGGCGGACCACAACCCCGCGATCGCTTAAATATTTTTTCACCTCAGCAACAGTGTGATGGCCATAATGAAAAATCGAAGCTGCCAAAGCCGCCTGAGCGCCACCGGTCGTCAATCCTTCATGGATATGCTCCAAAGTGCCAACCCCTCCGGAAGCAATCACAGGGATGTGCACTGCCTCCACGACTTTTTTGGTGAGTTCCAGATCATAACCGTCTTTGGTTCCATCACGATCCATACTGGTCAGCAAAATCTCACCCGCTCCGAATTTTTCCATCTTGTGCGCCCATAAAATGGCATCGAGCCCGGTCGGCGTTCGTCCACCATGAGTGTAGACTTCCCAGCTATCTAATGAACGCTTGGCATCGATCGCCACGACAATACACTGAGAGCCAAAGTGCTCGGCCGCTTTCTTCACAAAGATTTCGTCACGAACCGCAGCCGTATTGATCGAAACCTTATCAGCGCCTGCCTTGAGCAAATCGCGAATGTCTTTGAGCGTACGCACCCCGCCCCCAACGGTTAAGGGAACAAAGATCCGCTCGGCAGTTTTTTTCACGATATCGAGAATGATTTTTCGCTCATCGGAGGAAGCCGTAATATCCAGAAAACAGACCTCATCGGCCTGTTGGCGGTCGTACTCGACGGCCACCTCAACGGGATCCCCTGCATCTTTGAGGTTTAAAAATTGGGTCCCTTTCACCACACGTCCTTCTTTGACGTCGAGACAGGGAATAATTCGTTTGGCGAGCATAGAAATTGATCAATTTGAAATGGAAAGGGCGCTTCCTACAGCATCTAAAGGCAAGATCAAGAAAAAAAACCTATCCTTTTATAAAGAACTGCTGCTTTCTGAAGCCCCCCTTACCTTCCTGAAAGCCTCCTGCAGATCTAAAGTTCCTTCATAGATGGCCTTGCCGGTAATCGCCCCCTGGATTTTATGGGACTTCATTGAGAGGATGGTTTCAATGTCGTTTTGATCTTTCAGTCCACCTGCAACGATGACCGGAAGAGAAACCTGGTTGGTAAATTTCTGAATTCCTTCAAAATTAAGACCCGACAGCATTCCGTCCCTTTGGATGTCGGTATAAACAATACAGCTGGCTCCCATCTCTTCGAATCGTTTCCCCCACTCCAAAGGAGAAAGCTCTTCGAGTTTTGTCCAGCCATGCGTGCCTATTTTTCCATCTTTGACATCCATGCCGATAGCAATTTTTCCGGGATAGGTTTTACAGGCCGTACGGACAAACTCTGGATCCTGAAAGGCGATCGTCCCCAAAATCACGCGACTCGCCTGAGCATCTTCGATGTATGCCTTCAGCATGGAAAGATCTCGCACCCCACCCCCCACTTCAAAATGTTTTTGATGCTGTGATAACCACTGACCGATTTTTTGGATGGAAGGAAAATTGACGAGTTTTCCGGCCAGGGCAGCATCCAGATCGACGAGGTGAAGCCAGTTTGCTCCCTGATCGACCCATTGCTGGGCGATGGCGAGAGGATCTTCTGAATAGATTCGCACCTGTTCGTAGTCTCCACGGGTCAGGCGTACGACTTTTCCGTCTTTTAGGTCAATGGCAGGAAGGAGTTCCATAAGTGTTGATTGAGTTGAGGATATCCAAACGATGGAGGGATGTTGGGGGTGGACGACTATCTTCCGAAGTCATCCTGAAGACGAACGATGTCATCTTCTCCAAAATACTCTCCTTGCTGAACTTCAATAAAAATTAATGGCACATTGCCTGGATTGGCAATCCGGTGTGCGGCTTCTTTGGGGATATCGATGGCCTCGCCGGTCTTTAATAAAATCTCTCGACCCTCGAGAGTCACCAGGGCTTCTCCCGAGACGATAAACCAATGTTCCTGGCGTTTGAAATGTTTCTGATAGCTGAGCCTGCGATCAGGAAAGACGGTAATTCGCTTGACCTTATAGGTAGGTTCATCGAGCAAGACTTCCCACATTCCCCAGGGGGGCGTTGCTTTGAGAGGTGAGGTCTCTTTCTTGTCCGCTAATTGCATGAGCCCTTCTGGCTCAAAATAAAAATGAAATCAACTCTACTTTCCTAAAAAGTTTTCTTTTACTTTCCATCGGCAAAAGTGGCGCTATAAAAGGTAATCCATGCCGACTCCCATCCTTCTCTGGTTTCGTCGAAGTTTTCGCATGCACGATAATGAAGTCCTCGCCGCTGCCGCCCAGACAGGACGGCCAATCGTACCGGTTTTTATCGATGGGGCAGATTTTGAGCCCTGGCCAACAGGTGCAGCTCAACGCTGGTGGCTTCATCATTCTTTAAAATTTTTTAGTCAGGACCTTCAAGAGCGAGGTGTGACTCTCCTGATTCGAAAGGGAGATCCACTGAAAGTGTTGAGGGATCTTGAGAGTGAAACAGGTGCTCAATCACTGTATGTGGATACGGTTTTTGAGCCTTTTCATTTGGGGCAGGATCAACGCCTTCAGGCAGAGCTTCCCGTTGAGTTTTTAAGATTCAATACCGGAGGATGGATCCCTCCCGAAAAGTTTTTAAACAAATCCCAAAAACCCTATCAGGTCTTTAAAAATTTCTGGGAAAGGCTTCAGACAGAACTTCCCCATCGTTCTTTTTTTTCGATTTCTGATTCACTTCGAACTCTGGAGAAAATGCCTCCCTCTCTCAAGTTAGAGGAATTAAATCTTCTGCCTGTCTTTAAAACTGAAGATTGGACCTTGGGCTTTCAAAAACATTGGGAGCCAGGCGAGGCTGGTGCACAAAAAAAATGGACTACGTTTCTTGAAATGGCCCTGACCCAATATAAAACCGGCCGTGATCTTCCCGGCTTTTCGCTCACATCCCAGCTTTCTCCCCATCTTCACTTTGGAGAAATCAGCCCGTATTTTTTACTAAAATCCCTGCGCGAGGCCTATTCCACCTACTCGTCCGCGACCGATCGGGAATCCATCCTTTGCTATCTTCGGGAACTTGGCTGGAGAGAATTCGCCCAACATCTTCTCTTTCATTTTCCAAACACCCCCGAAAAGCCCTTAAAACCAGACTTCGAAAAATTCCCCTGGGAAATGGAAGAGCGGATTTTGAAGGATTGGAAACGTGGCAGAACCGGTTATCCAATCGTAGATGCCGGCCTGCGCGAGCTCTGGAAAAAGGGATGGATGCACAACCGTGTGCGTATGATTGTCGCTTCGTTTCTGGTCAAACATCTACTCATCCCCTGGCAGGAAGGGGCAAGGTGGTTTTGGGATACTTTACTCGATGCGGATTTGGCGAATAACACCCTCGGCTGGCAGTGGGTCGCTGGCTGTGGAGCCGATGCCGCGCCTTATTTTCGGTTTTTCAATCCGGTGTTGCAGGGAGAGAAGTTTGATGGAGATGGAAATTATGTTCGACGTTGGGTGCCAGAAATCGCGGCTCTTCCCAACCGGTGGATTCATAAACCCTGGGAGGCACCCGAGGAGGTTTTAAAAAAAGCCAGGATCGAGCTTGGTAAAACTTATCCGACGCCAATAGTAAATCACGCCTGGGCCCGGGCACGTGCGCTGGAAGGATTTAAAAAGATGAGAAAATAAAAAAGCCCCATTCACTGGGGCTTTTTTATAAACTGATACGGAGAGGATGGGATTCGAACCCACGATACCCGTTAAGGTATACACGCTTTCCAGGCGTGCCTCTTCAACCACTCGAGCACCTCTCCTTATCTAAGGATAAAAAAACAATTTTTACTCTGCCATGATCGGATTTTTCTCTTTTCAAATCAACCCAAGATCAAAAACAGAGGGCCCGTCCTATACCCCGACCTTTTTAAAATACTCAAACGGAATTTGCTTTTTTCTTCTGATTGAGCCGGATTTTCTTAAAAAACTCGCTCAAAATCCTTCCACAATCTTCTTCTAAAACGCGCGAAGTCACTTTAATCCGGTGATTGAGCCTCAAGTCTTCGGATAAATTGTAGAGCGATCCGCAAGCCCCTGCCTTGGGGTCGAAGGCCCCAAACACAAGCCTTCCCACCCTCGCCTGGAGCAAGGCACCCATACACATCAGACAAGGCTCCAAAGTGACATAAAGGGTGATGGAATTTAATCGCCATTCCTTTAACTTACGGGCAGATTTGGAAATCAGATAAATCTCGGCATGACCTAAAGGATCACTCCGGCTCTCCCTTAAATTATGGGCACGGGCAAACAGGCGATCCTGATAAACCGCGACGGCTCCAATCGGAACCTCTCCTTTAAGCATGGCTTTCCTGGCCTCTTTTAAGGCTAGACTCATCCAGTGATAATCTCGATCTAAATCCTTTTCTGCAGGATGGGAAAGCAACGAAACAGTCTTTTTTTCCAAGAGAATCTCCTGTGTAAGTCTGTTTTTACGGGCAAAAGACTGGACTCTTTTTTAATTCTTCACCAAAATGAAAATGGAAGGTTGATCCATTTTATTAAACCCATTTTTTACGTTCTGGTGAGAGTTTGTGAAGGTTTTAATTGGGTTGTGGATTAAAAATTCAAGACCCTCAGCCCAGAAATTCTTAAACCCTGAACCTGTCATCACCCGAATTAATCTCACTCACACCCCATGCGACTTTTATTTTTAGGTGGAGTTCGGACCGTTACCGGCTCAATGCACGTCCTGGAAACAGGGGACGAGCGTATTTTATTGGAATGCGGTCTTTACCAAGGACGTCATCAGGAGGCCTACGAAAAAAACTCCAAACTCCCCTTTCCCTTCGATTTAAAATCCATCAACTCCGTCTTGCTTTCCCATGCCCATATTGATCACTCGGGAAATTTACCCACGCTCTGTAAAAGAGGATTTGAGGGAAATATTTTCTCAACACCTGCGACGCGCGATCTTTGCTCGGTCATGCTCATGGATGCTGCCTATATTCAGGAGCAGGATGCCGAATATATCAATAAACGGGAACTATATGATCCGGACATGGGACCCGTTCAACCCATTTATACCGAAAACGACGTCGTGGCCTCGATGCGACAGTTTGTCTCCATCGATTACCATCGCTCTTTTCAGATTTCTCCCCAGGTGAAGGCCTCATTTGTCGATGCCGGTCATGTGCTCGGTTCGGCCATTGTGGTCCTCGATGTTCAAAAGAACGGTAAGAAAACACGCATCGCCTTTTCTGGAGATTTGGGTCGCAAAAACATGCCCTTGATGCGCAACCCCGAAATTCCTGAGGGAGTGGATTACCTCATTCTGGAAAGCACGTACGGCGATCGCTCGCACGATCCCATTCACACGATGAAAAAAGAGCTGGCACGCGTGGTGAACGAAACCTATGCCCGGCGTGGAAAATTGATCATTCCCTCTTTTGCCCTCGAGCGCACGCAGCTTTTAGTCTTTACCCTGCACCAGCTCACCCGCGAAAAACTCATTCCGGAAATTCCCATTTATGTCGATAGTCCCTTGTCGATTTCGATTACGGATATTTTTAAGCTCCATCCTGATTGCCTGGACGAAAACACGCGAAAATTTATTGAGAAAAACGGCGATCCCTTTGGATTTAAAAATCTGGTGTATTTGACCGACACCGAATCCAGCCGTGCCTTGAATTACAAAACCGAACCGATGATCGTCATTTCTGCTTCGGGGATGTGTGAGGGCGGACGCATCGTTCACCATTTAAGAAATAATATCGAGAATCCGAACAATACCATCTTGATCATTGGCTATCAGGCCCAACACACTCTTGGTCGCCGGCTGGTGGAACGCAAGCGCAAGGTGCGTATTTTTGGCATCGAGCGCGAGCTCAATGCGCGCGTGGAGGTGATTAATTCTTTTTCAGCCCATGCAGATAAAGGGGAGTTGATCGAATTTGTAGAAGGATGTGGCAAGCGACTAAAAGGAATTTTTATTGTGCACGGCGATGAAGAACAATCGCTCGCCCTTGCCCATCATATTCAGGAAAAAGGATTTAAAAACGTGAAGGTCCCTTCGGCGAAGCAGTTTTTGGAGCTGGAGGTTTAACGTTTTTTTCTTACTCAGAACTCTGTTCCTTTCAGATAGGGATAGACAAAAGAAGTGTCCGTCATGGGACATGTCGCATCGACGAAAATGCGCCGCTCATTCTCGAGGGCCATGCAACGTAACTGAAACTTACCCAAAACCACATACGTCCGCAGCGATCTTTCAAACTGGTAGAATATCTGATTGGATTTTTGATACACCAAACCTTCCTCATCCACTTCATATCCATTCGGAAGCCCTGCAAAAGAGCGATTCCAGATCAAAGGTTTGAACAAGCCCGCGATTCCCTGTCGATGCATCTGGCGGTGGATCTCCTCTTCCCGAGCCATTTTCTGATCCATAAACAATCCTTCATAAATATCCTGGCAAAGCACGCTGTAGGCTGAAAAGAAATTCTGGGCAAATGCTTCGGGTTTAACATCTGCATTTACATTTTCTTTTAATGGCTCGCAGTGAGATTCGCACACTTCGCTGAGCTCAGGGGTCGCGACATCAAAGTTCCTTATAGTTGGAGATCCCGGAACGGAAGCGCACGCATTCGAAAAACCATTTTCACAGGAAGAAACGCAACTGCTCCAAAGCAGATCGCTCTGTTGTCTTAAAGAAAGGCATTCGCTCATAAATTTTTGAAGATTAAAATTGAGGGGGTTTTCAATTGACCCTATTCAAGTTCTACGATTACTCCTTTTCGTATCACTTATCTCACAGGGAAAAACCATGTATTTTTCTAAGGATGATTTTAATGTCTTTGCAATTTCGGGCTTCAAAGAGCGCATGCAGGCACTGAAAGAAAAAATTCGGCCCAAGCTTGCGTTGTTTGGAGAAGAATGCGCCCCCCTTCTAAGACAAAAATTCAAGATGGAATTTTTTGCACACACGGCCAAACACCTGCGCCGCAAAATCAATCCTCCCGATGAAACGTGGGTGGCTTTGGGCCCCATCGAGCGTGGTTACAAAGCCTATATCTTTTATTCTTTGTGCATTGGAAAAGAAGGCCTTCAGGCGCGTGTCATCATGAAAGATGAATCCGCCAATCGTTCCATGCTTGCAGAGAATCTTCTTAAGAACTCAAATTTTTTTGCCCATCAGAAAAAACTGAAAGAGCTCAAAAGCTATCTTTCCTTACCAGGAAAAACCGCACCGTTTGTGATTGAAGATCTTCCAGCTTATCTGAAAGAAACCACTTCCCGCTTACAAAATTTAAAATCCGCTCTTTTTGATGTGGGACTGGATCTCGATCCAAAATCCCGTCATCTGAAAGAAGAATTTCTGCAGGCCGCCGAAATTCTCCATCCTTTTTATCTGTGCGGATATAAATCTGGAATACGCTTATGAAAATCTACACTAAAAAAGGAGACGAAGGGACGACCTGGCTTTTTGGAGGCGGGCCTTATCCCAAAGACGATCTTCGAATCACGGCGTATGGTGAGGTCGATGAGCTCAATAGTGTCTTGGGTTGCGCGCTTTGTGAAACCGAAGATTTCACCGTTCGGGATGTGTTGCAATCCCTTCAGCGCGAGCTGTTTCAGGCTGGCTCGGAGCTGGCATGTTTAAACCCCTCTGAAAAAATGATTGAGGGCTTTATTCAAGCCTCCCATACGCACAAACTCGAAAAGCAGATAGATCAGATGGAGGCCGAACTTACTTCGCTGACACATTTCATCCTGCCAGGCGGACACAAGGCCGCGGCCCTTTTGCACCTTGCCCGCACGGTTTGCAGGCGCGCAGAACGCTCCGTCGTGAAGCTCTCCCATCATCAGGAAATTCGCGCCGACCTCATGGTCTACCTCAACCGCCTTTCCGATTTTCTGTTTGTCCTCGCCCGCCTGGCAAACTCCAGGGCAAAAGTTCCGGATGTACTCTGGGAAGGTCTTGAAAAATAGCATACGTTGAAGTCATGAAAACTGGATTTCATCCCTCCTCGCGCCGGGCTCATGTCATCATTGTGGGAGCGGGTTTTGGAGGACTCAAGGTCGCCAAACATCTTCGAAAAACCCCGGTCGATATCACCCTCATCGATCGTAACAACTACCACCTTTTCCAACCTCTTCTTTACCAGGTTGCAACCGCCGGACTTTCTGCAGGAGACATTGCAGAACCCATCCGAAAAATCTTATGCAAAAGCACCAACACCCATGTCTGGATGGGTGAGGTCACTCAAATCGATGTCAACAACCATCAGATCTGGATCGGCTCTCGCATTCTATCCTACGACTATCTCGTCCTGGCCCCCGGTTCTCAATACAACTATTTTGGTCATGAAGAATGGAGCACTTTTGCCCCGTCTTTAAAATCGGTTGAAAATGCTCTGGCGATTCGAACCAAAATTCTTTGCGCTTTTGAGCAGGCCGAGATGGAAGAAAATCCTCAGAAAAAACGGGCCTGGATGACTTTTATTATTGTCGGCGGTGGGCCAACTGGCGTGGAAATGGCGGGAGCGATTGGCGAACTTGCTCATCGAGGGCTTCGACGCAACTTCAGAACCTTAGATCCCGCCTCCGCACGCGTGATTATAGTCGAGGCCGCTGCGCGAATTCTTGCCCCTTTCACCCCCGAACTTTCAGAAAAATCCAGGCAGGCCCTTGAAAACCTGGGGGTTGAAATTCGAACCCACGCAATGGTTGAAAAAATTGATGCGGACGGGATTTGGATTCACGGGGAGCTTCTTTCATCGAAAACCGTCTTGTGGGCAGCGGGGGTTCAAGCCTCGCCTCTGCTTAAACAACTTCCTGGCAAAATCGATAAAAGTGGAAAAATAGAAGTCATGCCCGATCTTTCGTTGCCTGGCCATCCGCAGGTGTTTGTGATCGGAGACGCAGCCCTTTTACTACAAAACGGCAAACCCTTGCCTGGCCTTGCCCCTGTGGCGATGCAGCAGGGAGAATACGTGGCGAAACTGATTCACCAGCGAGCGATAGGACAAGTGACTCACGCCGCTTTTGTTTATAAAGATAAAGGCCAGCTCGCTACGATAGGACGCGCCTTTGCGATTGCAGAGTTTGGGAGAGTAAAATTTTCAGGATTTTTTGCCTGGCTCGTCTGGATATTTATTCACATCTTCTTTTTGATTGGATTTCAAAACCGCATACTGGTCTTTATCCAGTGGGCCTGGGCGTATTTTACTTTCGATCGCGGCTCTCGGGTGATCATCGAAGAGTCCACACTCAAATAATCCTCCACCATTTTTTATCTTGTCGTCGTAAAGACATTTATATTACTGCTTCAACGCTTTTTTGGATTTGGATCCACGCTCGCATGTGGATCTTGAAAATTCCGCTCGGGGAGTAACTCAGTCCGGTAGAGTGCCAGCTTTGGGAGCTGGAGGTCGCAGGTTCAAATCCTGTCTCCCCGATTTAAATTCAATCTTAAAACCATCGTTTTATAGAAAACCTCTTCACCAAAAATAGGTGAAAGTTTTTCTTTGCACCCCCACCCCTCCCTCCCCCAACTTCTTACTTTTCAAACCCACACCAGTTATGACATAGGCGTCCCTCACACTATGGAAAATATATCCCTTAAAAATCCTTTTTCTAGCGAGCACACGCACGCCCACGAATCGCGTGGAATCTACGAATCCGCCATCGAGATGGGTAAAGAGCTTTTACACAAACCTCTACGCAGCGGCGGGGTGGATCGCATTCAGGTTCAACATTCCAAAGATCGCATGACGGTGTGGGAGCGCATTAAGGTTCTCACCGATAAAGAGCCCAACATCCTTTATCAAAACTGGGGCAGTAACCTCGACGGAGCCTCGATCGTCACGGGAATTTTAAAGATCGGAAACCGCGATGTGGCGGTTTACGGTCACGATTTTACCCTCCGAGCCGGCTCGATGGATGCCACCAACGGCAGCAAACTCGCACGACTCATTTATATGGCGGGAGAGCATGGCATTCCGCTGATTGGCATGAACGATTCGGCGGGTGCCTATGTGCCAGCGGGTGTCGGTGGGCTCGATGGTTACAGCGAAGCCTTCACCGCCCTTCGAAAAATCAGCGGAGTGGTCCCGAGTATCATGCTCATGTTTGGCTTTAACGCCGGCGGTGGTTCGTATCTTCCCCGCCAGGGCTCCTTCATGATCCAGTGCGAAAATACCTTTTTTGGGCTGACCGGACCGGGCGTTGTGAAAACGGTGTTGGGCGAAGATATCTCGGCAGATGATTTGGGTGGACCCAAAGTCCACAGCCAAAGTGGTGTGGTGGATCTGGTGACTTCCGATGAATCGGCCTCTTTAAAAGGGGCCTTACGACTTTTGTCTTATCTGCCGGACAACAACGCTACCTTTGCTCCTTTTGCTCCCACATCAGATCCTCTGGATCGCTTTACCTACGAAGAAGAAATCCTGTTCAGAAAAACTTTCAACTCTCCCACCGGAATGAACACGCCGTTTGATATTACCCTCTTCATGCAGCAAATTACGGATAACGGCGCCTACTTCGAGCTGCAACCTACACGCGCACGCAATTTAATTACCGCCTTTGGTAGGCTGGGCGGACACGTGGTCGGCTTTGTCGCGAACAACTCTGCAGTGAGCTCGGGTCAGATCGATACGGCCGCGGCCCGCAAAGGCACGCGCTTTGTGCGTTTCTGCAATCTATACAATATTCCTCTGATCTTTCTGGAAGATACGACGGGCTTTTTACCTGGAAAAGAACAAGAGCACGGAGGAATTGTCGAAGAAGGAAGACGTCTGCTCGATGCAATAATCGATGTACGCACCCCGCGTATCACCCTCATCATCCGCAATGCCTTTGGAGGGGCCTACGCCTCGTTCAATTCCTATTTCACGGGCGCAAGCGTGGTTTACACCCTACCCACCGCGCGCATCGCCGTGATGGGCCCTGCCGGAAAAGATTATGTCTATAAAGATGAAATCCATGCCTTGCATCGGCATTACCAGGAAGATCTGAAAAAAGGGATGCCAGAGGCCGAGGCAAAAAAGATTCGGGATGCCGGTCTTGCAGAGCTTTCGAAAAAATATGAAGCGACACTCATGAATCCGAAAGAAGCGCTTTCTTTGGGATCAGTTTCGAGCGTCGTCATGCCCGGAACTTCCCGCAAAGTCCTTGGGAACGCGATTGTATATCTCATGTCGAAATACAAACCGGCTCCAATGGGTGGCGTGCAGCGAGAGTTTGAGTAAGAGGGACAGAAGGAAGAATTCGGGAGAATAGCCCCCGCCCTTGATGGGCGGGAGTTGGAGGGAGGGTGGGAATTTAATTTCCCCCTCACCCCTCGCCTACGGCGAGACCCTCTCCCATTGAAAAGGAGAGGGGAAAATAAAGGAGTCAGAAAAAAATTTGAATCCAATTTAGTTGTAGGGGCGTCCGCCTCAGGCGGATCGCCTGCAAATTCTTTTATACCATGGATTGCTGAGTCGCTACGCTCCTCGCAATAACGCCCGCAGCGTCTTTGCGAACGAAACGTCCGTGAAGCGAAGCAATCCATAATTTCAATCTTCCTGGAGGGCCGTCCGCCTCAGGCGGATCACCCTTTCGAATTTAAAAGTTGGCTTATTGCAATAACCCCCTACGACCGAACTGATGGGCGATGATCTGGCGAATGGAAACCAGTTCAAAACCAAACTCAATCCTTATCAACCCGATTCATTAAGGTGAATGCCGCATGATTTCAAAAGAAGGTAAATCCATCCAATTTCATGAATCCGATTCCACGTGGATTCGCTCCTTTGATTTAAGACCTATCAAATGCCTCATCGTCTGCCGAGGCCCAGTCCGCAAAGAGGCGATGGATGTGTTCGATGCCATCGGCGTTCGCGAATACGGCATCCTGCTTTCCGAAAAAGACAGTGTCGTTTATCCGATGACTCTCGCTCCGGAGCTTCGCGGATTTCGTTTTAAAAATAATATTCACCGCGTGCCCGACTACATGGGGGCCGGCCAGGAAGAAAAAATTCGTCGAATTGATGAGATCATCGAGATCGCTCGATCTAACGGCTACACCCATCTTTTCGCGGGTTATGGTTTTATGGCCGAAGATGCCGAGTTTATTGAGGCCATTGAAAAATCGGGCCTTACCTTCATGGGGCCATCCTCTTCGATTGCCAAACAGGCAGGCGCCAAAGATCAGGCCAAAAAAATTGCACGCAAACTCAACGTATCGGTCACTCCTGGAGTCGATAACATCTCGGCCTTAACCCTTCTTAAAAAAGTGAAGGACGCTGCCGGACTTGAAAAAATCGCTCGGGAGCATGCCCTTTCATTTCAATATAATTCCAAGCTCACGCTCGAAGAAAACGCCGAAAATTTATTGGCACTCGGATATGCAGCCACGAAAGAGCTCGTGAACATTGCCGAACTGCAGGAAGCGGCTTTTGAAGAATCCAAAAAGATCTGGGAAAAATTTCCTAAAAACAGAATTCGCTTCAAATACATTGGCGGTGGCGGTGGAAAAGGTCAGCGCGTCGTAAAATCTGCCGATGAAGTCAAAGGCGCGGTCATGGAAATTCTGGCTGAGTCCAAGGTGCTGACGCCGGGCTCGAACCGAAATTTTTTGATCGAGCTCAACATTGAAAACACCCGTCACAACGAAATCCAGCTGATTGGAAACGGCGATTGGGTGATGGCCCTGGGAGGTCGCGATTGCTCACTTCAAATGCATGAGCAAAAACTTTTAGAGCTCTCCAATACTCGCGAGCTTTTAAACGCCGAGATTGAAAAAGCGAAAGGCACGCCGAAAGAAAAAGTGCTGAAGGGTGATTTGAAAGTACTCACCGAAATGGAAGAGCAATCCGAAATTTTCGGAAAGGCGATTGGGCTTAATAGCGTCTCGACGTTTGAATCGATCGTGGACGGCGAAAATCATTTCTTCATGGAAGTGAATACCCGTATCCAGGTGGAGCACCGCGTGACGGAAATGGTGTACAAACTCAAATTCACTCATCCCGAAAATAGAGACGATTATTTTTATGTCGAAAGCCTCATCGAGGCGATGGCCCTACTTTCTCTTCATGCGAAAAAACTTCCGCGACCTGAAAGAATTTTACGAAATCTTGCCGGCGGCGAAGTGCGCATCAACGCGACCAATCAAAGCCTGCAACCCCATGCGGGCGGTGTCATCCATAGCTGGTCCGACCCTGTTGAACATGAAATTCGCGATGACCAGGGCATTGGCCTGCGCGATCCAGACACAAATCTTTTTATGCATTACCGTCTGGCAGGCGCTTACGATTCCAACATTGCCCTGCTGGTGAGCTATGGAAATTCGAGAGAAGAAAACCTGCTCAGGCTTTCTCACATTTTAAAAGTCACGGCCTTAAGAGGTCAGGATCTTCAAACCAATCTTCCCGTCCACTATGGTTTGATCAACTGGATTTTGGGGAAGGACGTGATGTTCAAGCCCAACACGCGCTTTATGATGTCATATCTGGCGGCTGTGGGCGCACTCGAAGAAATCGCACGTGATGTCGATATCGAAGTAGTCTGGAAGGATCTTTTAAAGAAGACTCCTTCTGCCGAAGTCGCGAAGGTGTTGCGTCGAAAGCACACCCTGCTCACCCGTCCACTCAAAATCATTCTCTCACAGCCGCATCGTTTGGCCGGTTTTCTGGGACGCTACGACGGCAAATCCTGGAAGATGGTAAACGCCAAGGTTACGTTTCTTAAAAATCCTGTTGAGATTTTAAAAGATCTCTATCTCTACCTGAATCTCGAAGATGAGCCGGGCAAAGATCCTTCGCATAAAATCTGGGATCATGATGCTACCATTCTGGATCATGCCCTGGATTTTTATGACGAGCTTGAAAAGCACACCGAACTTCAGAAAGACTATGCCTTTTGGGACAAGGCCTTCCAGGAGGGAAAAAATCCAGAGCCTCATAAACTTTCGGATGATCTTTGGAAACGCTGTGTGGCTTCCCATAAAGGATTTCAGGCCGGGAATGAGCTGTTAAAAATTCTCCCCCGCGTCGGAGCTCGCTCGGATTTTCTGGGGCTGGGAATCGACGAAGAGCTGAATGCAGTGGTCCCGGAAAAGTTCAGTCAATCGGAGAGCGTCAACAAGCTGATCAAAACTTTAAACCCTCCACCAAAGGCGAAATCCGATGAGATCGTTGCACCCATGGGCGGAATGTATTACTCCCGCGAAGCCCCAGGCCGTCCGCCGATGATCCAGGTGGGCGATCACTTCGATGCTGGAAAACCGCTTTTTATCATCGAAGTCATGAAGATGTTCAATCAGATCTCTGCACCCTTTAGCGGAACGATTGTGAGCAGCTATCTGGAAGATTCTGATGGCAAGATCATCGCGAAAGGCCAGCCCCTCTTCAAAGTAAAACCGGATGAAATTATTCTGGAAGAAACCGAAGAAGAAATTCTCGCTCGACAAAAAAGCGTATCGCTTTCGTTGATGCAGGAATAATCTATTTTTTTCTCTTATAAAAAAATCAGGACGGGCCTTCGTCCTGATTTTTTTTGTGGAACTCACTTTAGAATCAACTTCTCTGGCAGATCTGCCGATAAATCCAATACAGCTCTGATTTCTCAACCTGAAAGGTTCTCCCAATGCATTGCTCCTCGCGCTTACTTTTAGTGGCAACCTGTCTTTTGGTCTCACTCCTCACTTTTAGATGCGGATCCTCCAATCCACCTCTAACACCCACGATTCCTCCTCCTGCGGGCTCCCCCACTCCTGAAGATCCCCAGGGAGGTAATTCAGACGGAGGAAAAAATCCTCCTTCCGCAACCCCCTTCCAATATTTTCCTGCCGGCTCGCTTTGGTATCAGGATATCTCTAAAGCAAGTGTGGATTCGAAATCGGACATCATCATCTCTACTCTGCAGTCGCGCGGAGGATGGGGAACCGGAGAAATGCGCATCGATTTTTCATTCGAGGTTCTCTCAGCAGACGCGACCACTCCCAAACTCTCTTTTATTCCAACAGAAGATTTTTATTCGGATTGTGACACGGCCCTCATCCCTGTTCCTGCAGGTGGTGCCCTGGAGGGAGAGCAGGATTATCGCTGTGCGCAAAATGGAGATTGTCATCTGATCGTCGTCGACACCTCGACCCAGACACTTTATGAAATGTGGCGGGCAAATATTCAAAACAATGTCTTTTATGGAGGCTGTCTTGCCGTGTGGGATATGACTAAGCTTTATCCAGCTTCCAACCGTGGTGAGCAATGCACGAGTGCCGATGCGTCTGGGATGCCGATCGCACCTCTTCTTTTTAGTGCGGATGAAGTTTCGGAGGCCGCCAAGGTCTCGGGTTCTCTCAATCACGCCATCCGATTTATCCTTCCTAACAATCGAATCGCCGGCAGTTCGGGAAATCATTTTTATGTCCACCCTGCGACCCACACCACCAAAGCGACAAGCGGCGGAGTCAACGGTGTTCCTTACGGTGCGCGCCTGCGACTAAAAAATGATGTTGCGACCAATGCAAAAATCGCCGCTCTTCCTACCGAGGGCGCACGCGTGATGGCACGCACCCTCCAAAAATACGGCATGATCCTGGCAGACGGAGGAAACATTGCTCTCAGCACACACAGCGATCGTTTCACTCAGACGAAATGGGAAGGTCTGCTGGATTCGCTTTCCCTTCAAACGCTTTTGGTGACTGATTTTGAAATGATTGATGGAGGAGTTCGCTTTCCTTACACGGGGGATTGTGTGCTGAATCAGTAGGGAGTGGCAGGGACGTCTTGATTTTCAATGTGGACTTGTCCCTGAGCTATGAACCTCCATCGGCGGACTTAGCTCGTCGAAGAGATGAAGGGTCGATGGATGATCTTTCTGAAAAAGCAGTAACTCCAGGCTGAAACACACTGAAAATTGCCGATCTTGTTTTTACCAACCTTCCTTATAATAAATACTAATTTCAACTGGTTAAAAAAATAACCCCCTTAGGCATTAGTCATTTTTTGCCGATGTTTTCACACGCGGATGGATTGGCGGAAGCGGAAGGAATGTGCAGACGGAGGAAAAATGGAAGACGGAGGTAAATTTCACTCTCGAAAAATGGAAGACGAAGGCGAAGCCTTTCTCTTCAATACCTCCTCCACCTCCTCATCACTCACCTGGGAAAAATCCTTAAAAAACTGACCGACGGCCGAAAAGGTATGAGGCGTTTCAAGGCAAAACACTTCGTCCGCGAGGGGGCGGATGTGATTAAGGGATTCCGCCGGTGCCACTGCCGTCGCTGCGATCAGGCGCGCAGGATTTTGAAGACGAAGGAAATGCAGCGCGGCCTGAAAAGTCGATCCGGTCGCAATCCCATCATCGACCACCACCACAATGCGACCTGTCGGATTAATACGGGTATTGAAAGGTGTGTAGCGCCGTCGCCTTTCTTTTAAGATCTCAAGTTGGGTTTGAATTTCACGATCAAGGTAAGACGGAGGTAAATCTAACGTCTGAGCAAAATCTGCCATAAACACGGTCCCGTTTTCATCGATCGCACCGACGGCCAGCTCAGGTTGATCAGGTGCCCTCAGCTTACGCACCAAAACCACATCCATCTCACCCTCTAATTGCTCTGCCAGAATTTGAGCCATGACCACGCCGCCCCGCGGAATTCCCAAAATCAAAGGATTTTTTCCGCAAAACTTTTCAAGGGTGTGCGCCAGAAGCGTGGCTGCCTCTTCGCGATTTTCAAATTGTCTCACGCCCTCTCCTTTGCTCCCTATCGCTGCGCCAGCATGACCATCACACAACTGCCATCGGCAATCACATTCATCCCGTGCTCTTGAGCTAATCGAACCGCCGCCTCACTTTCCGCACCGGGTTGCATCCAGACATTCTGAATGCCTTTCTCGGCCGCCTCGCGCACGATCTGCTCGGTGACGGAGGGTGGTGTGATGATCGAAAGACTTTTGGTTTGATCAGGGAGATCTTTGACGGAGGCCAGGCATCTTAGCCCATCAATGTCTGAACAGTTGGGATTGATGGGGTATGCGGTGAGTTGATGCTTGAGATAAGCCCGCAAAACCCGGTTGCCATATTTGGCTGGATCGCTGGAGGCGCCGACAACACCGAAGGAGGGAGAGCTGAAAAACTGATCGATAGAATTTGGTGACATCATACACCCATTATCCTCTGTGAGAGAGGAATCTCGCAAGGAGGGAGCAGAGAAGAATAATGAGGATGAATCTTGCCGGCTCTTACTTTTCGCCAAACACAATTCGGTCCAACGAAAACTTGCCTGCCCCCAGAATAAGAAACAGCAGGACAATCCCCCAATAAACCAAAGCAAGCTCATAAGACATCCCGCCTGTTGGATTAACGAAGGGATCTCCCCTCACCACACCATGCATGTGCACGGCGACTGTCATCGTACAAATCAATCCGACCATGGCTAAACGGGTGAGTAATCCCAGGATGAGGGCGAGGCCACCGCCGAATTCTGAAAGAGCCGCCAGAAACTGAAGTACACCGGGGACAGGAGCCCCTGCGGGCATCCAGGAAAAGGGATGCTGAATCTTTCCCCAGCCGTGGTGCAAAAACGCCACACCCACAATGAGACGCAAGATGAAAAGGGCGAGAGAGATGGAAGTTGGAAAAGAAGTCGGTTTAAAAAATAAGAGGATTCGATTCATAAATTTTTCAAACAATAATATTAAGGCGGAGCAATTTTATCACCTCACCTGATGTGATTTTAGGAGACCAGTAAATCTTAGGCGTCCGTCTGAGGTGGGTCAACCCCAATACTCTTCCTCAAAACTAACACCCTCCCGCCCTTGATGGGCGGGAATTAAGGAAGGGTAAGAAAATCAGAATCCAGAAGACAGAATTCAGGACACAGGATTCAGATGCCAGAATTCAGAAGAAAAACATTGAAAATCAATCTTCTTGTTCTTTCCCTAAAAACCTTTGCTGAACTATCAGGCCCACTCCTTATGATCCCAAAAAAGAAAAAAAGGTCTCAACTTTCATTTCCTTACAACCAGCGTGCCTCGGGTGAAGTTGTTGAATGGCAATCTTCAGTAGGCGGCCCTGGCGGCCAAAGTGGATTGAACGTTTTACGCCAACGACAAAAGCTTCAGTGTCTACAGTCAGCTGAAAGACCCAAATCCGGGAGGATTTCCTTCTCCCGTATCAGGCGGTGGCTGCAGCCTCAACGCATCCCCCCATCGCATCAGGGATTTCAGGACTTTTTCCCTTCTCGCTTCATTTAGGCTCGCTGTTTATCGCACGCATGCGCGCTCGGTTACACAAAAGATAAAAACGACGGACGTTTGCGGTTTCAATCTTTCGAAGGGGCAGCTTTTGCTGCCCCTTTTTTTATGCAGATTTAGAAGGACAATGAAAGACGGAGGAATATGGACTCAGTTTGTTTTTTTGGCAGGGAAGGTAAGGGAGGCAAGAATTGAGCCTCCGATAACAGTGCCAATAATTCCCAAAGACCAACCAATCGGAAATTTTCCATCAAACATTTCATTGAGCCAGACCATTTTAAACCCGACGAAAATTAAAACCAGGGCCAGGCCATATTTTATCAAATGAAATTTTTCGATGGTGCTGGCGATAAGAAAGAAAAGGGAGCGTAGGCCCAAAATAGCAAAGATGTTCGATGTGAAAACAATCAGAGGCTCCTCGGTTAAGGCAAAGATCGCGGGCACCGATTCGACCGCAAAAATCACATCGGTAAATTCGAGAAAAAACAAGGCTACAAACAGCGGTGTTGCGTGCAAAACTCCCTCTTTTTTTACAAAGAAATCCTGACCACGAATTTCGGGTGTAAAAGGGATAAGCCTTTTAAGGCCCCGTACCAATAAATTCTTATCAGGATCGATGGGGGCTTCCGACGTAAAAAACATTTTGATTCCAGTGAGAATGAGAGCCCCGCCAAAGATAAGTACAACCCAATGGTATTGCATAAGTACCGACCCGACCGAAATAAACAGGGCACGCAGCACCAGAGCCCCCAGGATGCCATAGAACAAAATGCGATGCTGATATTGAGAAGGAATTTTGAAGAAACTAAACACGACAAAAAAGATAAAAATATTATCGACGGCGAGTGATTTTTCGACAAAATAACCGGTTAAAAATTCTAGTCCCAACTCGCGACCCATCTGAGGCGAGTGTTTCCAGGAAACATACTCATAAAAACCCCAGTTAAATACAAGAGCCAGACCCATCCACACCCCACTCCAGAACAGGGCCTCTCGAGATGAGACCGTATGAGCATGCTTATGAAAAACACCCAAGTCGATGGCTAGCATGGCTAAGACAAAGAGGATAAAAACTCCATAAAACCACCAGTACTGTGCAAAGGGAAACATGATTTCCTGCATGGAAACTCCTTTATGCGGCCTTCGAGCTCAACATGGCCATTTTTCTCAAACGATAAATGCGTTCAGTGATGGGAGGATGTGTTGAAAATAACTTCATCACCCTTCCAGCTCCAGACAGTGGATTGAGGATGAAAAGGCTGGCGGTTGAAGGAGAGGAGGTGGCAAGATCTTCCTCCCCGATTTTTTGGCTCTCTTTAAATAACTCCAGTTTTTCAAGCGCCAGCGCGAGAGACTCGGGATCTTTCGAGATTCTTGCGCCTTCAGCGTCTGCGAGATATTCGCGGGACCTGGAAATTCCAAACTGAAGAAGAACAGCGATCAGAGGAGCCACAATAGCCATTATCCATCCTGCTGCTCCCGTTTCGTGATTTTCTTCTTCATTTTGATGGAGGCCTAAAAAGGCCAGAGTCTGTATGGCATTGCCCAGGTAACCGATTGATGCTGCCAGAATGGCTGCGATGGTCGCCACAAGTGTGTCACGGTTTTTAAGGTGCGCAATTTCGTGTGCCAATACACCTCTCAATTCTCTTTTACTGAGCAACTGCTCAATTCCTTCTGTAATTCCAACAGCTCCCTTTGAAGGATTTCTTCCGGTTGCAAAGGCATTGGCCGCCTGAGACGGAATCAAAAAGAGCTTGGGTTTTGGAATCTCTGCAGAGATCGCTAACTCCTGAACCATCTCGTGTAGCCAGGGTTTTTCATGGGGATGCAACTCACGCGCCGAATAGGCTTTTAAAACGATCCGATCAGAATAAAAGAAAGAGATCCAATTCAGCAGGATCGCAATGGCGATGGATCCGTATAAAAATCCGGATCCTAACAAAGATCCAAATCCAATCAGGATGGCACTCAAGACGCTCAATAAAAAAATGGTTTTTAATTGAGCATTCATGACTTCATCCCCCATTCTCTTGGAACCATGCCGGATTGAAAGCGCAGGGCACGCCTCGCCTGAAAAGCTCGTGATACAGCTCGCCCCGTCCGGTCAGCTACGAGATCAACCGCTTCTACCCATGTGCTTCCCGTCGACTCGATAAAGATTTTTTTACCAAAACCGAGGCGAACCAGAATCGAGCAATGTTGATCCGTTCCACCCCGCGGTCCATTGATATCGAAAAGCCGGACACGTACGGATTCGATATACTTCTCAAATCTACTGATGGAAAAATGTAACCGTCTCTGAACGTGGTCGATCACTTTCTGCTTGTTGTTTTTAAGTTTGTTATAAATCTGGATTTTCATAATTCCTCCTTATGTGTTCTGAACTTTAAGGAGAAACGAATTTATTTACAAATTGAATGTTTTTAACATATTCATAATTTAAATTTATATTTAAAAATTCTATGAACTGGATCAACTACCATCATCTTCTGTATTTCCGAACAGTGCTCAAGGAAGGAAGTATTTCGCGAGCCTGTCAAAAACTGCATATCACTCAGCCAGCCATCAGCACTCAATTAAAGGCTCTAGAGACCCTTTTGGGAGAAAAACTTCTCAAGCGGGAAGGTAGAAGATTGGTCCCAACGGACGTTGGCCAACTCGTTTATCGTTATGCCGATGAAATCTTTAGTCTAGGGCAGGAGATGTTTGAGGCAATCCGGGGAAGACCTACCGGAAAGCCCCTCAAATTACGTGTTGGAGTGACAGACGCTCTTCCAAAGAATGTTGCTTTTCATTTGTTAAAGCCCGCTCTTAAGCTACGTGAACCTATTCAATTGATTTGTTCGGAGGATCGTATTGATCAATTAATGTCTGCTCTGGTTTTACATGAGATTGACATTGTCCTTTCGGATGCCCCCATTCCACCTGCAATGCGTATCCAGGGCTTCAGTCATTTTCTCGGCGAATCCGATGTTTGTGTCCTGGGCGCACCCAAACTCGCAAAGAGCTATCGTAAGAATTTTCCTCAATCCCTAAACCAGGCACCCTTTCTTTTGCCATTCGAAGGAACAACCTTGCGCCAATCTATCAACCGCTGGTTTGAAAAAATTGAGATTCAACCACACATTTGTGGGGAGTTTGAAGACAGTGCCTTGCTCAAAGCCTTTGGACATCAGGGAATTGGGCTATTTGTCGTTCCGAAATTCCTTCAGCGCGAGATCGAAGGAGATTACGGAGTTAAATGGGTGGGCGATATCCAGGGGGTGAAAGAATCTTTCTACGCCCTCTCTATGGAAAGGAAACTGAAGCATCCTGCGGTTGGAGCGATCGTCGATGTGGCAAAATCTCAAACCTTCAGCGCGTTTTGAAAGGATGCAGACGGAGGTGCCCTATTTCTCTATTTTTCCTCCGTCTTTAATCGAGATAGAGACATGTGAAGACGAAGGAAAATCATCCTTTATCAAGTTCAAACCCCATCAAATCTCCTCTCATTCTTTGATAGAATATCCAATTTACAGAAATTTTCACTCAATCGAGGGTGAACTTGAATGGGGTAGAATTACAAAAGTGCTTTCTTTATGATTTCTCAAAATGAAAGCAAAAGATCTTGGTTGGGGTAGGTAGAAATTCAAAACTAATGATCTGAATCTGGATTTAAGAAAACTTCTTTCGAAACGCATCCTTCCAATACTTAAACTTCTCACTGCGTATTTGATTTAACTGAGCCACTCTTAAAGTAACCCAGGTTGGATCTCCAATATAGGGAATAGAAGAATAAGGTTCTTTCTTTTTCCAGTCGTCTTTGAGTATCTGTTCGACCATTTCCGTGTAAACCCTTTGGCGCTCCTGCAGATCTGCTCCCAATAGAAGATAAGAAGGAGCAGGAGTAATCAAAGGATCGGGCTTTCCATTTGCGTAGTACAAATAGGATGAAAAGCTGTTTTTATAAGGATGCGAAACCTTGCCAGCTCTTTTTGGATTTAAATCAATATAAAACATCACTTTTAAAAGGGCTTGATCCTTGTCGATTCTGATGGATCGAAAACGATCCATGACCACCTGCCCCTTACGCTTCATTTTTTTATTATACTTTTTTGCAAAAACAGAATTCACAACCCGAAAAAAATCTGAAAACAATTTTAAAGATTTAAAACGCCCTGTAAGGTGTGGGTGATTATCCATGAAACAGTAGGAATAGATCTCTATTTGATAGCGATTTTTATATTTCAGCAGGAGCTCATAGTAAGTTTCTTTCGCCCAGACTTGCTCCAATAACCATTCATGGTTGTGACACTGCCAAGTGACATGAAAAATAGAATCATCTTCTAAAATTGCGGATCTAGGAACGGATGCCATGAAGGATAATTTAAGCAAGAAAACGGCCATCTTTTGATCCCTTGAAAAATCATGGGATTATAAAAACCTTAATAAAAAATGGACCGAAAATCGGATGGTTTTAAAATCCAAACGTTCGAATTGTGTTCGAAATTCGAACCTCCGTCTTCATCGAGCTCATCGAGTTTGCTGAGCTCCTGACTCAAATGTAAGATGAAGAGGAAAATGCAAAAAATGCAAGACGGAGGAAGCGTCTCTTAAGTAAGGAGAAGAATCACCCATGTCCTCAAACCCGACCCTTGAAAAAAATCTCAACTTCCTCCGACTTCATCATCCCGCACTAGCGGAGCAGATTCTCTCAACTCCAGATATCCCAGCCATCTCCATCTCACGAATCCAAAAAGAAAATCTTTCTCCTGAATGTGAAATTTTTTGCAATTTTTCTGATGGGAGCTCAAAACCCTATCATGCGGGAGCCTCCCCAATTCAATTTTCCAACCAACTGATCTCTCAGCTCCGTCTTAAAAATCCGGGGGTTCTTGTCTTTTGTGGCCTGGGTCTCGCCCATCACCTGCTCGCTTACGCGCGCAACCCGCATTCCTTAAATCAAAAAATCCTCGTCATTGAGGTTTTTCCACAGGTCTTCAAAAAAGCGCTCGAAACAACCGACCTCAGTCCACTGCTTCAATCCCCTGCGGTTCACTGGTTTGTCGGTAACGATCCTCAGGATCTTGCTCGGTTTTTTGCCGAGTTTTTTTCTCACACCCCACATCTCAGTTTTGCGAATGCCATCGAATTTGTTCCCCTTCCCTTCGCTATCGAAATGTCACCTCAGTTTTATGAACAACTTAAATCGCTTCTACCCCAGGCCATCGCTCATCAGTTCAACAGGATCTACAGTGATCCTTACGATGCATATCAAGGAGCTCAGAATATTCTGAACAATTTTGATCGCCTCGCGAGCATGCCCAGCCTCGATCAGGCAGAGGGTCTTTTTCAAAACGAGCCCGGCATCCTCATTGCCTCGGGACCTTCGCTGAAAGAAATGATCCCTGTTTTAAAAAGGATGAAGGAACGTGCCGTGATGATCGCCTGTCCTTCCGCCCTCCCCGAGTTGTTGCGGAATGGGATTTCGCCGGATCTTTGGATCAACATCGAGCGCCCCAGCGAACAGGGAAAATTTTTTAAGGATCTTCATCCTAAACCGCCGCATGTTTTTATTGCTCCACCGCACGTTCATCCCGACTGTTTTGACTACAATGGAGGCCTCAATACTTATGTATTAAGCGCAAGTCTTCAAACCCGTTGGCTGCCCCTGGAAGGAGTCGTAAGCGATCTCGGCCATTCTTCAGCGCACGCTGCTTTTCAGGTGCTCACTCGGCTCGGATGCGATTCGATTTTTCTGGTGGGACAGGATTTAAGTTATCAGGGCGACGAAAGTCATGCGCCAGGAGTTTGGGAAGAATCGGCTCGGGCGATGAGTCAGCTCAAAGACTCTTCCTCTAAAATTTTTAAGCTAGAGGGAAATAATGGTAAGCTGGTTGAAACCAATCTGTTCTGGTTTACCTATCTGAAAACTTTTACCGAGCAACTTTTTCCGCGCTTTAAGGGACAAATCTACAATGTGATTCCCGAATCGATGGGAGTAAGAATCGATCGAACGATCCGAATCGATTCTGAAGAAATGGATCAAAAACTAAAAAATCAGAATCGAAACGTTCTGGATCGGCTGAAGCAAAAACTCACGCCTCCATCCCTCTCGATCCAGGAATCTCAAAGAAAAAAACTGGAAGATAAAATTGTTTGTGCAAAACGTGTTTTGAAACGTCTTCAAAAAGACGCCATTCATTTTTCGCTAAGATGCAAATCCGTACGCTTCGATGTCGATCTTGCAAGTCAGCGTTGGGAGTGCTTTGAGAAAAAATACAAAGCCTTTCTGAAAGAAACTGCCGATTACGCCACCCGCTTTAGCCAAAACCCCGCTTATGCAGAAGACCGAGAAACCTATCAGCATTTCTTTCATCCGATCGTACAAGGGTTTTTGCTTTTAAATCAGATCGATTTTTTTTCGTCCGGAGCGGATCTTTCAGGAGATTTTAAGGAGATCGTTCGCAAGCTAGAGCTTTTATTTCATGCGGCGAAGGATGAGGCTTTTTGGGCGGGGGTGTGTTTAGAGTTGTTGGGGTGATGGAGAAGAGGGCAGAATTTAGAATTCGGAAGACAGAAGAAATACTTCTAGAATCAATCTTCTTGTAGGGGCGTCCGCCTGAGGCGGGCGCCCGCAAGAATCAGAATCCGAATCGCTTCGTCACTACGCTCCTCGCAATGGCTTAGATTTCGTCTTTTCGAGCGAAACGCAGTGAAGCGAAGCAATCCAGAGCTAAGAAGCGTGAAGAGTGATGGCTCAGGAGGAGAGAAGCCAGGAATCAAAATCCAAAAATTGAGATTCGCCCCCTCACTGAATTTTCTTTCACCCATCTGCTGAATTGTTTATTCATCGAAGATCTATCCACTCCTATGTTTTTTAACCTCTTCGCTTCGGAAAATTTATGATCAAACTCGTGAAAGGCGTCGTCAATTTTCATCAAAATGTCCTGCCTGGTTTGCGCAAGCAGTTCTATCAGCTTTCTCAAGGCCAATACCCCGATGCCTTGATGATCGCCTGCTCCGACAGTCGCGTCGCTCCAAATCTTTTCGCCTCCACCGATCCTGGCGATCTATTTGTCGTGAGAAATGCGGGAAATATCATTCCTGCGTTTTCAAGTGAGGATGGAAAGGTTTCTGGAGAATCGGAGGCCGCCGCCATCGAAATTGCCCTCTTCATGCTTCAAGTCAAAGACATCATTATCTGCGGCCACTCCCATTGTGCGGGGATGGCGGCCTTGCTTGAAGAAGAAAAAATCACACCCAGTCTGAAACGCTGGGTTTATCACGCTCACGCGGCCAAAGAAAAACTGGATGCCGGTCTTGCCCCCGATGCTTCCCTCAAGCTCGAAGATCAACTATCGCAGCTAAACGTCCTTCAACAAATCGATCACTTAAAATCCTATCCGGGTGTCACCGAAAAAATCAGTACCGGAACTTTACGCCTGCACGGATGGTGGTTTGATATCGCCACGGGCAATGTTTACGCTTACGAGCCTGAGCGTCGGGAGTTTGTGGTGATGGATGAAGAAGAAGGAGAGAGAATTTTAGAGCGATTGAAGGAGTAGGGTGAGGGAATGAAGAAAAGTTTTTTCATATTCCTAGGAAATAAAAATTTCATTGCATGGATTCGACGGGCCAAAATCCGCCTGTGGCGGATCACCATGCTCCATCTTTAGGCTCACCATGTTCTATATATTTTAACTTTGTGACTGGATTTAAGAAACCACTCAAAAATCCCTTCCCTCAAAACAGGTCTGTAAGCCGGATTCTGTCTTTTCGTTTTTGGCGAAGAGAGAATCATTTCTCTAGGCCCCCGGTTACCCGAGGGCTCCAGCAACCTACCCGCTACGTCTTTGCCTGGGCGAGCCACCCAGATTCGCAGCCTATTTGGTCTTGCACCCCGTAGGGTTTACCGGATTTCACTACAGCATCCGCCAAGGGCGGACCTGTACATACTTTCTGTTGCACTTTCCGTCATCGACTCGATGTGAGCCGACGCCAGGGTGTTACCCTGTACGGTGCTCTGCGGTGTCCGGACTTTCCTCACCTGCCATTCAAAATGGCGGGCGCGATTCTCCGACCTGTTTTGAGGGAAAGATTCTCACTCGAATAAATAACATATGCTTTTATTTTAAAGATTCAGTTTCTTGAATAAGCAACACGAGAACTTTCCTCCGTCTTGTTTCTCACTTAGGAAGTCACAAAACAACATTACTCCTGCTCGACTATTTAAAAATTTAATTGAAACTAAAAAATAAAGTTATTTCTTGAGGATACATCTCCTCCGTCTGTATTTTTTATTTCGATTAACTTTGCTTCAGCCTCCGGATTTGCTCGAAAGGGACTTAGCAAAATAGCGATTCGCTTTTTTTTCTCATCCTCTGGAAGATCTTGCCACTGTTCGACCTCGCGAATCCGGAGAGCCGCAACTTTTACGTAAGGGTGTTCCAGATCCAAAAATCGACCCTCCTCCCAGCGTTTCTTTCGCAAGTTTTTTAGCAGCCCCTCGCCCTCCTCCAGTAAAGCTGCCTGGACCCTGTTCGCTATTTCCGCGACAATCGGACTCCAGGCGATCTCAGGATGATGGGGGTCGGGATGAAACTTTGCCTCTATCAGGGCTTTGTGAAGAGCGCTGAGCTGACCTTCTCCTTCAATTTTCATAAATCTCCTTAGTGTGCTGACTTAATCTTCATCCCCATCCTTATCTTTTTTATTCTCATGGACAGAGGAAGCCGGCTGACTTTTATTTTCCAAACCAATACCTGACTGAAGGTACGCGCTTGCAGCATTGTGCTTATAAACCAGCTCTCCTCCGGTTCGTCCTGCCATGATCACCGGAACGATGGCTCCCAAGCTTAAAACCAGGGCTCCTGTTTTGATAGCCGTTTTATTTTTTAAAGCAACCGATGCCGAGAGCGACAAAAGGACACCCAGCGAAACCCACGGGACAATCTTGCCCCACTCTTCATGTTCTTCAATCGCTACTTCGCCGACGACATCTTCCACTCGCTCTTCCTCGCGCTCGCCCAAAGAGACCGAGGCAAAACTGGTTCCTACAATGATCACCTGAAGCGCAATGGCCAAATACCAGGCTTTGTATGTCACGATTCCCTTGCGCTCGGCCCACAAAAGAAAAATAAAAATGAGGGGCATGATAAAGACAAGGGCGATGGGTAAATGAACTACGGCAGGGTGTAACGGGGTCATAATTTCCTCCTGAAAGATAGAATTCCCGAAAGTGAGAATTCATTTTGGATTAGAGTACAGAAAAAATGAAAATCGACAATCCGTCAGATGCTGGATAAAAAAACAGACTTGATTCCAAAGGCTTACTATCAAAACCTGTCAATTGTTAGCTACCATTTACAATTTAAATGAAGGATACAAGCTCCTCCGTTTTGATCTGTTGTTTTATTGAGCTGTTTGACGACCTGTGGATTTGATTTCCTCCGTCTTGAAAAAAGCGTTCACTTTATAGTGACGTCGAATCTAGAAACTACGCTCATTCAATTTTCTATTTTCATCCTCTATTCCCGATCGGGAATACTCTGTCTTAAAATTTTTCCTCCGTCTTGATTTCACGGTTATATTCCTTCTCCTCCGTCTTCATCCCAGGCCTTTCAGAAATTAGACTTGGATTTTAAGCTTTGCTAAAGGAATCGGATGTCCACCCGCACACGCCTATTTACACTCTTTCTTTTTTTATGTGTCGCCTTTTTAACCGCTATGGATCTTTGGAAGGATTATCGCCCGAAGGAATCGTACTTTCATCTTACCCTGGAAGCCCTCATCTTTCTTTTTTCATTTTCAGGTTTTTTTTATTTGCTGTCGGAATATCGCAAAAGTCGACAACTCAATCGGGAGCTGGGCCAAAATCTTGAGCAGGCAAAAGAGGATTTGGAGCGCTGGAAAGCCGAGTCGAAGCAATGGATCTCAAAGCTGAGCGCCTCGATCGATCATCAGTTTGAGCTTTGGAAAATGACTCCGGCAGAAAAGGAGATTGGATTATTATTGTTGAAGGGACTCAGTTTTAAGGAGATTGCCGAGGTGCGGAAGACTTCGGAGCGCACGGTCCGCCAACAGGCGCTGGAGATTTACCGAAAATCCCATCTTTCCGGTCGGGCCTCATTTGCAGCATTTTTTCTCGAGGATTTGCTCTCGCCGGTTGAGGAGTTAAAGGAATAGCGGACCAATTTCTACAATCTATGCAATCCTAGCCAATCACGTGAAAACTTCTCTCAATGCTCCCAAGCATGCTTTAAGCAGAACTCTTTCCCCTCCCCGCATTTCTCACAATTGCAAAACCGAAATTCGACCGTCGGATCTTCATCGGTGATACCGCACACAGGACATCGATGAGTCGTAACTTCGGTGTTTTGCATCTGCCGGTATTGATGCAAAGCCCGCGCACGAGTGGCCTGAAATTTCGAGCGTTTGAGTAATTGAAGCAAATGGGATGAGAAAAAAAGAAGATAATTTCCAACCGCGATCATTGGAAGAACCTTATAGAGCCCCGAAAGGGTTCCTATCGTGTAGACCAACCCGAGCGCAGAAATCAGTGCCAACCATTTCACTTTTATCGGAAGGATGAAAAAAACCATGATCTGATAGTCGGGCCACAGCGTCGCAAATCCCAAAAAAAGGGAAAGAAGCAGATACTGATTGGTGATCATGGGCATGACCATGTGCTGTGCAATAGATTCTAAGATTCTGTCGGTTGAAAATGGACTGAGCTGAAAAAGCACCGAAAAGATCAACGTGCACAAAATACCCATCGCCCAAAAAATCTGAAAACGAAACGCCCCCCAATGGGCCTCCAGACTGGTTCCCATAATGTAGAGCCAATAGAGGGAGAAAAGAATCCAGAGAGGATCAAAAGAAGGTGGAATGAATATCCAGGTGAAGATCCGCCAGAATTCACCCTGCAAAATTGCACCGGAATCGAGGGTAATCGAAAAAAGCAATTTAGGATCGATTTGAAGAAGAATGAAAACAAGGACCTGACCCGCTACAAGATAGTACGTGGCATTGCCCAAGGCGTAGCGCCCAAACCGGCTCTCCAATCTTGCGAGGAATCGTTCCATAAGCAGACTCACCGCTTCATCAGGTTTTTAAGGATGGAAAAACAATGGGTTTTAGAGCTGTGATTTTAATTCAGAAGGTTCTTCGTAGAGGATAATCACCTCATCCCCATGAACTTCAACGAGACCTTCCTGAATGGCAAGCGACTTATTTCCAGAGCGGGAATGGTAGGTAATCGTCCCAGCTCCTAGTTGAGAAACCAAACGGGCATGCCCTGGCAAAATCATGATCTCACCGGATTGAAGCGTAGGCACGAGGATCTCATCGACTTCTAACGAAGGAAAATGATGATGAGGGTTTGCTAGGTGAAGTTGCATAAATTCAAGCCTGCTCAGTAAGAGCGTGTTTGGAAAACCAAAAACTTATACTTCAATTATAATGAAGATAAGCGAGGACATTCTTAAGTGTTTTTAACCACGAAGATCTCTCAGTTAAGAAAGTTCAACTTTAATCCCTCTAGTTAGAAACAGGCCGATTTTCCGCCTTGGCCACGGCTTCTTCAATCGTCCCAACCAGGTAGAATGCCTGTTCCGGAATGGCATCGTGTTTACCTTCGACGATTTCCTTGAACCCGCGGATGGTGTCTTCCAGTTTCACGAATCTTCCTTCAAGACCGGTGAACTGGGCGGCTACGAAGAAAGGTTGTGAGAGGAAACGCTGAATCTTTCGCGCGCGTGAAACGACGAGCTTGTCGTCTTCTGAAAGCTCATCCATACCCAGAATGGCGATGATATCCTGAAGATCTTTATAACGTTGCAGTACCTGCTGAACGGATCGGGCCACCTGATAGTGTTCCTGACCGATGACTTGAGGATCGAGAATACGCGAAGTTGAATCGAGTGGATCGACGGCCGGATAAATTCCCAACTCAGCAATCTGACGAGACAAAACGGTGGTCGCATCCAGGTGAGTAAAGGTCGTTGCTGGGGCCGGATCGGTGAGATCATCCGCTGGCACGTAAATCGCCTGGACGGAGGTAATGGATCCACGAGTGGTCGAGGTGATACGCTCCTGCAATTCTCCCAGGTCGGTTGAAAGCGTAGGCTGGTAACCGACGGCAGAAGGAATGCGACCAAGCAAGGCCGAGACTTCGGAGCCTGCCTGGGTAAAGCGGAAGATATTGTCAATGAACAACAACACATCCTGATGCTCTTCATCACGGAAATACTCAGCGATCGTAAGCGCAGAAAGAGCGACGCGGGATCTCGCTCCCGGAGGCTCGTTCATCTGTCCATAAACCAGAGCGGTTTTTTCGATAACACCGGACTCTTTCATTTCAAGCCATAAATCGTTTCCTTCGCGGGTACGCTCGCCGACTCCTCCGAACACGGAATAACCGCCATGCTGTTTGGCAACGTTGTTGATAAGTTCCATGATAAGAACGGTTTTACCAACACCCGCGCCTCCGAACAGACCTATCTTTCCTCCTTTGGAATAAGGTGCCAAAAGATCAATGACTTTAATACCGGTCTCAAACATTTTCACTTCGGTACTCTGCTCCAGGAAAGGAGGAGCATCCCGATGAATCGAATAAGTTTTTTTGGCAGAAATATCCCCCGCTTCATCTACAGGTTCACCGGTCACATTCAGAATACGACCTAGAACTCCTGCTCCAACAGGAACCTGAATTGGCTTTCCGGTATTCATCACGGGCTGGCCGCGAACCAAACCTTCGGTAGAATCCATCGCGACGCAGCGGACAGTCGCTTCTCCCAAATGTTGAGCCACTTCAACGACGAGATTCCAGGGACGATTATCAATCGCGGGGTTTGTCACTTTTAGGGCGGTATAAAGCTCAGGGAGGCCGGCATCTGGAAAACGCACGTCGATTACTGGTCCGATGACCTGAAGCACTTCACCTTGAGATATTTTTTGATTGTCACTCATAAAGACTCCGTATGGATTAACTCATCTTTCTTTTTCGCATCCTCAAATTCTTAAGGATGACACTACTTCAATGCTTCTGCTCCATTAACGATATCCATCAATTCTTTCGTAATCGCTGCCTGGCGGGCACGATTGTATTGCAGGGTCAGAAGAGAAATCATTTCCTTGGCATTGTTCGTCGCATTTTCCATGGCAGACATACGAGCCCCCAACTCAGAGGTTTGCGACTCCAGCATCGAAAGATAAATCTCGCTGGCAATCGCCCGCGGAAGAAGCTGGTCAAACAACTCTGGCGCGGAAGGCTCCGCAATGATCATCGCCAGACTTTCTTCGATATCCGAGCGATCCAAACTCAAGGGAAAGACCTGTTTGATTCTGATTTCCTGAGAGATGGCAGATTTGAACCCATTGTAGGCAATGTAGAAAGTTCCAATCTCTCCATTGCGATAAGACTCCAGTACTTCGTTGGCCATTTCGAGGGCATTCGCAAAACTGAATTGACCCGAAACTCCGGTAATTTCTTTCTGAAGAGGAACTTTCCGGGTTCTTAGAAAATCACGTCCCCTTCTTCCAATAACCTGCACATCGACACGCGCATGTTTTTTTGAATCAACCTCCAGGAAATACTGCACCCGCCGAAGAAGGTTGGAATTGAATCCGCCACATAACCCTCGATCGGAAGTAAGAACCAGCAGAACCGCTGGAAGCTCGGGCTGATGGGGTTTTAAAAAGGGAGAAACTTCTTCGTTGAGTCGAACCGCCAGACGTCCCAGGATTTTTTCGAGATGATGGGTATAAGGACGGGATTGCATCAAGGCGTTTTGAGCACGGCGCATCTTCGCCGCAGCCACCATTTTCATGGCCTTGGTGATCTTCTGGGTGTTTTTCACACTCCCGATTCGTTTTCGTATGTCCTTAAGCGTTGCCATGGAAGGTCAATCCTGTACGGTGTTAAGCTACAAAACTCTTCTTGAATTCGGCCAAGGCATCATTCGCCTGCTTTTTTAAGGATTCATCAAAGGCTTTTTTCGTCACCAGATTCTGAAGAATGGCAGGGTGCTTGGTTTCGACAAACAAAAGCATTTCTGAAAGGTATTTCTCGATTTTGTTTTTGGGATACTCATCCATCCAACCGTTGGTGGCCGCATAAATCGAAAAAACCTGACGCTCAACAGGCATGGGCTGATACTGCCCCTGCTTTAAAACTTCGACCAAACGTTCACCTCGGGCCAACTGAGCCTGGGTGGTTTTGTCGAGATCGGATCCAAATTGGGCAAAAGCCGAAAGCTCACGGAACTGGGCAAGTTCCAGACGCAAAGTCCCAGCGACCTGCTTCATCGCCTTGATCTGAGCGTTACCACCGACACGTGAAACAGACAGACCGACGTTGATGGCCGGTCGCACACCTGAATAGAAAAGATCTGTATCCAGATAGATCTGCCCGTCGGTAATCGAAATCACGTTGGTAGGAATATAAGCAGAAACGTCGCCTGCCTGGGTTTCAATAATCGGCAAGGCCGTTAAGGATCCACCCCCACGTTCGCTGGAAAGCTTTGCGGCACGCTCCAGCAGGCGAGAGTGGACGTAGAAAACATCTCCGGGATAGGCTTCACGTCCAGGAGGACGGCGAAGCAAAAGAGAAAGCTGACGATAAGCCACCGCATGTTTGGATAAGTCATCGTAGATGATCAGGGCGTGGCGACCGCTATCTCGGAAATATTCTCCCATGGAACAACCAGAGTAAGGGGAAAGGAATTGCAGAGGGGCAGGGTCAGAGGCGCTGGCAGAAACGACCGTGGTATATTCCATGGCTCCATGCTTGCGCAGTTTGTCGACGACTTGAGCAACCGTCGATTGTTTCTGACCAATCGCAACATAGATACAGAAAACGTTTTGACCTTTTTGGTTAATGATTGTGTCGATTGCAATGGCAGTTTTACCCGTCTGGCGATCACCGATGATGAGTTCGCGCTGACCCCGTCCGATCGGGATCATTGCATCGACTGCCTTGAGCCCTGTCTGTAAAGGTTCACGGACTGGGTCACGGGCAACAATCCCCAAGGCTTTAACTTCAATACGGCGAGTTTCTTGGGTATTGAGAGGACCCATCCCATCGATAGGCTGCCCCAGGGCATTGACGGTTCGGCCCATCAAGGCCTCACCGACGGGCACTTCGGCAATGCGATTGGTGCGCTTGACGGTATCGCCTTCTCGAATCTCGGCGTCGTGTCCCATGACCGCAATACCAACGTTATCTTCTTCAAGATTTAAGGCAATGCCATAAATCTGATGGGAAAACTCGACCAGCTCACCAGCCATCACCTTACCTAACCCATGAACGCGGGCAATTCCATCACCGATTGATAGCACTGTACCAACTTCAGCACGCTCGATGCTTTTCCCATAGGAATCGATTTGCTGTTTAATAATCTGACTGATTTCTTCCGGACGAATTTGCATGTTCTACTCCTTAATCAGGGGTCTGATCTGAATCGTCAATTTTTAAAATTGGGATTCAGATGCTTTATCTTTCGTATGGGACAATCTTTTTGTTTTTTCTGATAAAATATAGAGCTAACCTGACAACTCAAAGAATGACCGCATGTCTCATTTTTTCCTGCATATGAACAAGGGTCGTTTTCACACTGCCATCAAAAACTTGGTCTGCAATCCGAATCACAATACCCCCCAGGATCGATGGATCGACTGCTATCTGCAAAATAACATTTTTTTCAGTCATTTTTTCCAGCACACTTCGCAAATGGACCTGGGAAGATTCCTCCAAAGCGCTCTGCACCTTCACCTGAACGCGCACTCGGTTTAAGGCTTCATCCGCCTGATCACGAAAAGAAAGAAAGATATCTGAAAAAAACGCCATGCGTTCGCGGTCGATCAGGAGTGAAAGAAAGTGCTGCGTACTTAAAGAAAGTCCTAAAGGTTGAACCAGCTTTTCCAAAGCTGCTTTGCGCTCGTGAGCCTCAAAAGCCTGATCGGTCATAAAAATCTTAAGCTCGCGCGAACAGCGCAAGGCCTGATCAAAGAGGGCCAACTCATTTAAATAGGCATCTATTTTCCGCTGCTCAATGGCCACCAGAAGAAAGGCTCTGGCCCAACGGCGACCTAAGGATCCGATACTCATGAAAGCCTCTCCATCTGCTGAATGTAGCGATGAACCATCCGAGCCTGATCTTGTGGGGTCAGACGTTCTCGAATGAGTTTTTCGGCCCATTCTCCCGCCAAGCGAACAGTTTCTTCCCGTAAGGCTTCTTTGGCTCTTGTAAACTCCTGACTTCCAACCAATCTCGCAACCTGATCCATTCGAGCCGAAGCGGCCCTGGCTTCCTCAATAATTTTTTTACGGGCCATCTCCCCTTCTTCTTTCAAAGAAGCAATCAGCGTTTCCATCTCTTTTTGAATGACCTCAAGACGCTTTTGATACTGAAGAAGCTGACCCTGGGCTTCCTGCTTTTCTCTGGCAAAACGTTCAATTTTTTCGGCAATTTCTTTAGAGCGAGAAGCCAAAAAATCTTTCAAGGGCCTTCTCAGAAGAAAGATGAGAAGAAGGAGCAGAAGGATGAAGTTGATCCAGGGATAAACGATGTCACGAACGGGATCGAAGGCGTGACCACCATGACCTTCCGCCTCAGAAGCCCACAGCGTCAGGGTCGAGGAGGAAAGAATGGAAAAAAACAACACCGATGTAAAAATCTTTTTAATCATGAAAATAAAAATTGGAAATGAGATGTAAACCGGCTTCAAAAACCTTAAGCAACATCCTTTTCAAAAACACGATCCGCCATTTTTTGAGCAACTTCTTCGATGACTTTTTTAATCTGAATCTGAGCCGCTTCCTGCTCGCACCTCACCTCTGACCGAATCTGCTTTAGGTAGGCCTCAGAGGCGTCCTTCGCGTGAGCCATGATTTTGGCAGCCTCCGCTTCACCTTCACGACGGATCTTCTCTTTAATCTCGATGCCCTGAAGTCTCGCCTGCTGAATCTTCTGTTCATACTCTTTCATGAGGGCTTCAATTTGGACACGTAGAGAGTCGACAGCTTCGGAAGCGCCATCGGTAGCATTTTTTCGCTTTTCGAAAACGCGGAGGGCGGGTTGAATGACTAAAGAATTGAGGGAAAAGAAAACCACAAGAAACAGGGCCAGCTGAATAAAGAAGGTTTGATCTGGTTGTAGTTCTAGTCCCATGGGGGATTACCCGGCTTTTGATTTGAGAATAAAAATTTCTGTTTGGATTTTGTGTCTCGGATTCGGGCTTAAACCCACGCAAATCCTGATTTCACGGGCCTTCCCGACGTTGAAAGGCGCGTGCAGTTAACATGTGGTTTTTTATTCTGTCAAGAAATTTACCCTGCAAATTCAATCCCCTGAAATTCATGAGTTTTATGAAAGTTGAATGAATTTTCAGGCAAGGTTTGTTTGAATAAATGGAGGAAGTGAAAACTTGTTTAATGCCTAAAGACACCCCTCTGGCTTCATGCTTGAGGCTTCCCAACCTTTCCTTTACGCTTGTTATAAGGCCCCATGAACAACCCAAAACCCAAAATTCAGAAAACCTTATCGATCGAGCTCCACAAGGGAGATGAAGGAGTTCTGCTAGTTCATGGTTTTACTGCAACTCCACACTCGCTTGCATATCTGGCACAAACCCTTGCCCAGGAAGGATATTCTGCTCTCGCCCCCTTACTGGCAGGTCATGGAAGCACACCGGAAGAAATGGAAAAAACTCATTGGGAGGATTGGTACTCAAGTGTCGAGCAAGCTTATTTGAAACTCAAGAAAACCTGCAAACAGGTTCACGCCATCGGACTCTCGATGGGAGGACTGTTGGCCTTGCATCTGGCAAACCAACATTCGGTCAAAAGCCTCACCCTCTTGGCAACCCCACTTTTTATGGAAGAATGGAGTCTGATTCACCTGCTTCCACTTTTATGGAAAACCCCTCTGCGTTTTTTTTACCGGTTTGTAAAAAAATCAGGACCCTCTCTTCTTGATCCCACCGAAACCCGAAACTATCAATCGTATGATCGTATTCCTCTTGCCTCTGTCATCGAGCTTTTGAAGCTTCAGGTAAAAGTACAACAGGAACTGAAAAGAATTACGGTCCCCACCCTGATCGCCCATGCCCTCCAGGATGCAACCGTACCCTACTCCAACCTCGAGCAGTTACGAGAAAGACTCACTTCTGCAAAAACCGAAATCCTCACCTTAAAAAAATCCGGCCATATTGTGACGATGGATTATGAGCGGGATTTGGTGGCTCGCCGGGTATTGAAATTTATCCGAAAGCAAAACGAGAAATGATTTTGGGAAGTGGGGAGAAGAAAGAATTCAGAAGATAGAAAAAACCTTGAATCGAATTTTCTGTAGGTCCTGTGAGATTGCCCTGAAAGAATTGCCATCCTAATTTCCATTTCGCAGCTGTCCCAATTTTTTTTGAATGCGCCCAAGATCTCTTTGATCGGCAAAGTCTTTGTCCGGATGAGATTCCAGGTTGATCTGGGCACGCTCATAATAGCCCAAGGCTTTTTGCGGATTTCCAAGCTTTAAATAAACATCCCCCAGGTGTTCGAGAACAATGGGCTCATTAGGGACAAGCTCTATGGCTTTCAACAAAAATCCCAAAGCCCGATGAGTTTCCCCCTTCTTGAAATAAACCCAACCCAAACTGTCGAGAATGTAGCCATCTTTTGGCTTGAGAAGGACGGCCTGTGAAACAAGCTTGAGAGCATCTTCGAGATGAATGCCCTGATCTGCGTAGGAATAGCCGACATAATTCATGGCGCCCACATTTTTAGGATTCAGCGCCAGTAGGCTGAGCATGGTTTTAAGACCCTGCGAGGAATCCCCCTTCTTATCATAAGTGGCACCCAGACTAAACAGAAGCCGCTCATCTTTTGGATACTTTTGAATGGCCCGATTTAAAACTTCAATCGCCTGATCGTACTTTTTCCCGGAGTTATAAAGTGCTGCCCAGACCGCATAAAACTCCGGCACATCGCCCCGAAGGACGACGGCCTTTTGAATAAGGACGAGGGCTTCTTCTATCTGATGTTGATCTTCATGGATGATGATTCTGTGAAGGATGGCATCTTTATAAAAAGGAGAATCTTCGGAAACCTGGCTGAGTGAATCAAGGGCGGCTGGATAATCTTTTTGGGCCTGGTAAGTGACTCCCAGATAATATTGGGTCCGATCTGATTGAGGATTTTTTTCCAGGATTTTTTTAAAAAAGTGAATCGCTGAAGGGTAATCCTGTTTTTCATAACTTAATAATCCCAACCGCAAACTCGTAGCGAGATCTTCAGGCAGGATTTTGTTTAGCTCCTGATAGATGCGTTCTGCATCTTTCAGACGCTTTTGATCGAGATAAAGCTGACCCAAGGCCTGCAAGGTGCGAACGTCGTCTGGATTATCGTATAAAACCTGTTCATAGAGGACAATGGCGCGGGGTGCGTCCTTTTTAAAACCAGAGTAAACTGTCGCCAAAAGAAAAGACCCCGTTGTGGAGGTCGGAACTTCTTTTTTGAGGCGCTGCAAGACCTCAATACCACGATCAATTTTATCCTGTCCCAGATACTCACGGGCTAAAGAAACATGGGCCTCTTCATCCTTGGGATTGAGCTGGATGGCCTTTTGGTATTCCTCGATTGCCAAAGCCGTCTCTTTGCGCGCCGAGTATAATTTACCCAGGGTTAAATGGGCCGATTGATTTTTAGGATCCAGCCGAATGGCCTCGCGTACGGCGCCTAAGGCCTCTTCAATTCGATTTGCCTCAATATTTCCGCGCGCCAGCTCCTCTCTTAAAAAAGAGGATTGCGGATCGACTTCCACCGTACGCTTCAGATCTTCCAGGGCAAATTCCTGATTCCCCTCAAAGGCGTTCAGCTTGGCAAGCAGGTAGTAATAATAGCGATTGCCTTTAAAACTGACTTTTTCTTCATGGTATTTGGGCCTAGGATTTTCAAGTGCGGCTTCGGAGGAAAAATCGTGATTGTGTTTGCGGGTGTGTCCGGGAGAACGATGAGCGCACGCTGAAAAAAGAAAGAGAAGAAAGATGGGAAAAAAAATGGCAGTTCGAAATTTCATATTTTTAAGAATGGGCGCCAGACAAAGTCTTTATGAGAACCAAATCCCGCAACGCCTCGATAAAAACTGGCGAATCATTGAGGGCGGGCATCAACTCATATTGCTTCATTCCCAACCGAAGCGCCAAATCTCCATAAAGCATTTTCAACTCATACAGGGTTTCGGAATGATCTGATACAAAACTGATGGGAACTGCCACGATATTTTTCACACCTTTTTCGGCCAATTGCTGAATCGTATCGACCGTATTCGGAGAGAGCCATTTTAATGGGCCCACCTTACTCTGATAGGAAAGATGCGCAGGACACGAAACCTGAAGCTCCTTTAAGATCAGCTCCATGCTTTGCCGAATCTGTTGATCGTAAGGGTCGCCCTTCTCAATCTCACGGATGGGAATTCCATGGGCGCTAAAGAGCAGGTGGATGTCTTTTTCTTCGACATTTGAAAACCGGCTCAAGGCCTCGCGGATGCGCAAGACCATCGCGCGGATATAAAAAGGATGATCCTGATAGCTTTTCACCAAATCCACCCGATCAAAGGAGATCTTTGATTTTTGAACTAGGCGCTCCCATTCCCGTTCGCTGGAGCGTGTGGTGGTGTAAGAGTACTGCGGATAAAGCGGCAAAAGGATGACCTGACGGACTCCTTCTTTTTGAAGGGAATGCAGGGCATCTTGTGTAAAAGGGCGCCAATAGCGCATTGCAACGACTACTTTAAATCGACGCCCTTCGTGAGAGGATTCATTCAACTTCGTCTCGAGCGCACTCGCCTGTTGAAGTGTCAATTCGGTAATCGGAGATTTCCCACCCATCGCCTCATAATAGACCTGGCTTTTGGGTGCCCGTAAGGAAGAGATGAAATAAGCCAAAGGTTTTCGAAATAAAAAGCTTAATGGAAAGGTGAAAATATCCGGATCTAAAAACAGGTTGTAGAGGAAGGGTTTAACCGCCTGCAACGAATCCGGTCCACCCAGGTTGAAAAGCACCACGCCAATCGGAGGAGGAGAAGAGTTCATACAGTTCTGGAAAAGACCGGCCTTTCTTTCATCATCTGCTCAAGATACGCATCAAAGACCATCACGATATTGCGCATCAAGAGCACGCCCATCCCCACAATCTGGATGAGCTTGTTTTTTCGAATGACCAATCCCTGGTCGACAAATTCATTCAGCTTTTCAAGGGCAGGTGCAAAGTAGTTACTGAAATCAATATTAAATTCCTTCTCGATCTTTTCTTCATCGAGCTCCAGGTGACACATGAGGCGCATGATCACTTCGCGGCGAAGATGATCATCCTTGGTCATCCGGTAGCCGACGTGAATGGCTGGATGATGCCCTTCGATGGCACTGTAATATTCCGGCAGTGTTTTCGCATTCTGGGCGTAAACATTTGTGAGCTGACTGATGGCACTCATCCCCAAAGCGACCACATCACAACCCGCGCGAGTCGAATACCCCTGAAAATTCCGGTAAAGGGTTTTGTTTTTTTGCGCAATTGCAAGCTCATCATCGGGTTTGGCAAAATGATCCATGCCAATGTATTCGTAACCTGCTCCTGTCAATTTCTCGATCGTCATTTTTAAAAGCCTTAATTTGACCTCGGGAGTGGGCAGATCTTCGGCGCGGATCAAATTCATGTGTTTTTTCAGCCACGGCACATGGGCATAGTTAAACACCGCAATTCGGTCCGGAGAGATTTGAATGATTTTTTCAACGGTTTCTTCAAAACTCTGAAGTGTCTGGAAGGGCAGTCCGTAGATCAAATCCAGATTGAGACTCTTAATACCTACCTGACGGGACCAATCGATCGCATCGCGGGTGATCGATTCGGGCTGAACGCGATTTACCGCCTGTTGAACCTGAGGATTGAAATCCTGCACCCCCATCGAAAGTCGATTAAATCCTGCCTCTTTAAAAGCCTTGATGTGATCAAAAGTCAGCTCACGCGGATCAATTTCGGAAGAAGCTTCGATGTCGGGTGAAAAACGAAAAGTTTTTTGAAGGGTCAGCCCCAGATCCAGAATTTCCTGAGGAGTCAAGTGACTTGGAGTTCCTCCGCCCCAATGAAGCTGACGAACCGATCTTTGAGGATTTAAAAGACGCGAATAAAGGTCGATCTCTTTTTTAAGGACACTGAGATAATCAGCGATCTTTTTGCGATCTTTCGTAACGATCATGTTGCAGCCGCAAAAATAACAAAGGGTGTCGCAAAAAGGCAGATGGAAATAAAGCGAGAGGGGCTCGCGGGTTTCAGGCGGATTGGTTTGGCGAAGCTCTTCTTCAAAATCCTGAAAGGTAAAATTTTTATGAAACAGAGGTGCCGTGGGATAACTCGTATAGCGCGGGCCCGGGCGGTCGTAGCGTTTTAGGAGAGAAATATCGATGTTTGAAAATAAGGACATATATATCAGGATCTAATGAATCTGTTTTTTTGCAGCTCTTTTATTATGAAAGACGGAGCTGGAGGATGCTGAGCAGAAAAGGAAAGTTGATTCTGTCTTCTATCTTTTGGATTCTGAATTCTCATTTTTTTAATTCCCCTCCTTTGGAGGGGTGCCCGTCAAAGCGGGGTGGTCTAACCGAGAAAATTGAATTCAAGGTTTTCTTCGGGATTCTTCCTTCACCACGCCTTCTCCCCCATCTACCGGCTCAAGCTCTGGACCGTCTTCACCAAATATTTCACATGCTCCACCGGGGTGTTCGGCAAAATCCCATGCCCGAGATTAAAGATATAACCGCGCCTGGGATTCACCTTTTGCAAAATCTTTTGCACGCGCTCGCGAATATGGGCAGGTTTTGAGAACAAAACAATAGGATCCAGGTTTCCTTGGAGCGCGACTTTTTGATGCATCACACGGTGGGCCTGCTTGAGATCGACCGTCCAATCGAGACTGACGACATCGGCTCCGGATTTGCTGAGCGATTCCAGTTGATCTCCCCGGCCTCGGGCAAAAAAGATGACCGGAAGTCCCTTTCGATTCAGTTGAGCAATCACCTGCTGGATATAAGGAAAAGAAAACTCAAAATAATCCTCGGGAGTCAAGATCCCTCCCCAGGTGTCGAAGATCTGAATCGCCTGTGCTCCGCTTTCGATCTGAAAATTGAGCAGGTCTGTCACGGCCTGGGTAATCTTTTTAAGCATGCGATGGGCCAATGCCCGATTTTGATAAATAAGACTTTTAAGATAAAGAAAATTCTGACTCCCGCGCCCCTCAACCATATAAGACATGAGTGTCCAGGGAGAGCCCGCAAAACCAATCAAGGGAGCACGACCCGTCAGCTCTTTTCGCACAAGGCGGATGGCATCTCCTAAAAAGCGATAAGCCTTTTCCGGATCGGGTCTTTTGAGTTTCTGAATTTCAGCGGCGGAACGGATCTCTGGAAAAAGCCTGGGTCCTTCTTTTTCTTTCAAGGTGAGCGTCTGTCCCATCGCTTCGGGAACGATGAGGATATCCGAGAAAATGATTGCTGCATCAACCCCCAGAATATCAATCGGTTGAAGCGTAACCTCGGCCGCAAGCTCAGGTGTTTTACAAAGCTTTAAAAAACTGACCTGAGAGCGCACGGCACGATATTCAGGTAAATACCGTCCTGCCTGGCGCATGATCCAGATCGGTGCACGAGGTGTTGGTTTTTTAAAACAGGCATCCAGAAATAAAGAATGGGTTGAGATAGGCATGGAATTAAAATCCGTCTGATAAAATGGCCATCAGCGACCGCTCTGAAAACTTTGTGAGTAAAACCTGTTTTGAGGCAGAACCCTGAGGATTGTTGTCTGTTCCGAAAATTTTTAAATGGGGGTACTACTTCAATTCTTTTATCCCCGACCCATCCACTCCTAAAATATAAGGTCGGACTTCAGCCTCGCGACTTTCCTGAAATCCTTTCAGTCCTGTCGCACCCTGGTAATCATGAATCTGAAGCAAGGCTGGCTTGATTTCATCTTTTTTGGGATTTTTCTTCGATGCCAGGGCCTGTCCCAAAATCCGAATGGCATCGTAGCCCATCGCCTCGAGCGTCGACGGAGGATAGGTATAAGCGAGCTGGAAATCATGGACAAAACTTTTCACCGCTGCCTGTTCGGCATCCCGGAAGTAGATATCGACGAAGAAGGCTTTTTTAAGTGAGGAGCCAATCTTCTGCGGAAGCGAGCTGTCATTCCAGGCGTTGGTCCCAAAAGCGACTATTTCGCTTAGTCCAGCATTGATGAAGGCGGGAGCGACTTTTCCCATCGTGAGATAAGAGTCAGGAATAAAAATCGCATCGAAGGGTTTTTCTCCGGCCTTAAGCTCTGTGATGGAAAGCTTCAGCTCTCGCAAATCTTCGGACAAGTCAGACCTGGAAGGGGCAAATCCCTTTTTGGCCTTGATCTTGGCTGAAAAGGCCGAAACCTCTTTTTGAAACTCTCCTAAAAACTCCTGCCCGTAATTGTTGTTGGGGTAAAACACCGCAAAGTTTTTAATACCCTGGCGCTTGGTCATGTATTCGAGCAGGGCCCTGACCTGAGCGGTTGGGGTTAAGCTGAATCGGAACACATTCTCACCCAGAGCAGGCACGCCTTTCTTTTGGGATAAAGCCAAAAGAGTCACGCCGTTCTCCTGGGCTTTTTTGACGGCGGCTTCAACTTCGGAGGAAGGTAATGGTCCCACAATCGCAACGACCTTCTCTTTCTGAACCAACTCATCCACTAACTGAGCGGCTTTTTCCGGATCACCCCCGCTGTCTTTCACAATGAGTCGAATATTGCTCACGCCATGGCACTCCGGTTTTATGGAGGCGGCGCATTCCATCCCTTTTAAGGCATTATTTCCGTACTGCTCATATTTTCCGGAAAGTGGAAGGATGACCCCGACCGCAATGGCATTCGATTTTTGTTTTGTGACAGCCCCTCCTCCACCCAGGCTCGCGAGGATCCGAGTAGCATCCTGAGCAAATTCGTGGTTGGGATTTTTGGATAAAAAGCGCTTTAAAGCCTGCTCGGCCTTCGGATTGTTTTTGGATTCGTAGTAGGATTTTCCGAGTTTGAATTCGACGTAGGAGGCACGGGATTTTCCCTCATACTTCGGAATGCGGCGATCCAGAGCTTCGATCGGAGTCGCACCACTCACCCACTCTTTGAATTTTGCGACCACATCGGATTTGGCAGGTGTTTCGGATCCAAATTTTGAGGTAATTTCGCTCTCCGGCAAGGACTCGTAGAGATCAAAAAGAATGAGATAATAATAGGATTTTTTATTCAGATCTTCCTGCAAGGCCTGGGCAGAGGCTAGAGCGAAAGAAGCAAGTTTGGCTTTTTCGCGCTCATCAAGGGCATTTGCCTGAACGGCATCAAAGGCAGCCAGGGCCGGACCATATTCGTTTTGTCGGTAGTAACTAAGCCCCAACTTGACACCGCTTTTTGAGCGAATAGCTCCGTCGGGAGATTTTTGAATGAGGGCTTTAAAAATCTGAATGGCTTGAGGCAGGTTCTGATCGAGCATGGCGATCTGTCCCAAGCGAAATTCACTTTTGTCACTCAGCTCATTGTAGGGATATTTCTGAAGGAAGTTTTTATAAAGGGATTTGGAAGCCGCGTAATTTTTGGCCTCAAAAGATTTTTCTGCGGCATTGAATTCTTCCCGAGCCTCGGTACTCACGGCATTTGGATACTTCACCCGAACCGGACCAGTTGTGAGGGTACTGCAGGCGGCAGAAAAAAGGAGAAAAAGCAGCAAGAGCGAACGAAGGAGGTTTTTCATAAATCCGATCCTGAACGAGGGGTTGTGATTTTTTTTAAGAGACGTTTGAGTGGACTTAAGGTTTGTTTTTTCTCTTTAGGAGCCATCAACAGGGGATGAGCAGATGTATGATCTTCGAGGACCCGCACGATGATGATCTGATCCCCTCCCAGTCCCATTTGCGGAAGACGAAAAAGATGTCCACTGCGACAGAGGGGAGGGATCTGTAAAGTTCGTGGGCCCGCAAGGGTGGGCACCTGAAAATTTCCTCCCTGTTTTGCCTGGGAAAACGTGAGCGGAAGTTCGCATAGAACATCTAGGGCGTCAAATGTAAACCTGGCATGGGGTTTGAGAGCGATCTGCACAATCAAATCTCCAGGATTTTGGCCTCTGGCATGCATAGAGCCAAGGCCGGGATAGCGCAAAATTTGACCGTGAGTCACTTTGGGAGGAAGTTTGAGTGTGATCTTTTCGAAAAAGGCCGTGACACCTCTCCCCCGACAGGAGGGGCAGGGATCCTGCGGAATACGCCCCAGTCCCCGACATTTTGGACAGGATTTTTCGCTGGAAACCCCGTGAACCTGAATCGTCACCTTTCCCCGTCCAAAGCAGTACGTGCAGGTAAAGGATTTCCCGGACCTGCTTCCTTTTCCCTGACAATCCTCGCAGGGTTTTTCACGAGTCACTTTGAACTTCTGGACAGAACCCGCAAAGGCTTCTTCGAGACTCAGCTCGAGGGTTTCATAAAGATCTTTTCCGGGTGGAGCGAATGCCTGAAGGTTGGTTTCGAAAATCTGATCGAAAATATCGGTAAAAACCGGATCATCCTGAACGCGGATTTTCTGAGAAGACTGTACGACCCTTAACAGCTCGGGGTTTTGAGTAAGAGAGGCATAGGCCTCTGCAATCTCTCTGAATCGCTCTTCGGCCAAAGGATTGTGGGGGTTTCGATCAGGATGATACTGGAAGGCAAGCTCTTTGAAGGCACGCTTTATCTCTTCAAGACTTGCGGCGGGAGCTACTCCTAAAATGTTATGGTACCTGGATACGGTCACGAATTTTTGGAAGGAGCGCCGCTGGAAACGGCGACCATTGCTGGCCTTAAAAGCCTGTCTTGAATTTTATATCCCTTGCGATACTCCACCGCGACGGTATTGGGTGGATAGTGCTCAGATTCCTGCTGCGAAACGGCTTCGTGAACGTGGGGATCAAAAGGCTCTCCCAGGCTCTTAAAGATGGAAACTCCGAACTGTCCCAAAACTCCCTGAAGCTGTTTTTTAACGAGCTGGATTCCCTCAAGTAAAACTTTTGGATCCGTATTATTTCCGGCATGGTCCAGGGCCCGGTCCAGATCATCGGCAATTCCTAAAATTGCCTGCAACACCTCGGCGCGTATATGTTGGCTGACCTCACGCCGCTCTTTCTCGGAGCGTTTTTTAAAATTATCAAACTCTGCATACAGCCGGATAAATTTCTCTTCATTTTCCTTAGCCAGACTTTGAGTCTGCTTGAGCTTTTCTTCGAGGGCCTTCATTTCTGCATGAACAGCAGTCGATGCTTCATCAGAACTGGCAGGACGTGGAGTTTGAGCAGGATGAGAATGTGAGGAAGCATGAGAAGAGTGCGGATGAGAAGGATGTGAGGGAGGAGAAGAATGGCCCTCGGATTCCTTTTTACCCTTCAGAACATTTTTAAGCTCTTCGACCTTACTGTGATTCATAGACATAAACTCCTGAGTTTTTTCTGCCATCCATCCTGTTTGGGATGAGGGATCTCTTCGATGGAAATTTCGAAAAGGATGGAAAAACACCCCCGAATGGGCAGGATATATAGTCCTCTATCTAAAAAAACAAGCTACAACCTCGTTGGTTAGAAGCCGTCCCTGTTCGGTTAAACGGACGTACCCGTCTTCTTCAACAATCCAGTCTTTTTGACGAAGCTCGCTTAAAATCAGGGCATAATCGTTAAAGGATCCTTTTCCAAATCTATTCTCAAACTCCATCCTGGAAATTCCTTCCCGTAACCTGGCCCCCATCATCCAGAATTCAGAACGGGCCGTGGAAAAGTCAATCGGTTCAGGATTGGGACAGAGCTTTGGAGCTTCAGAGATAAATTTTAAATAGTCTTTGGGTGTGAGGGGGTTTGTCCAGCGCAGACCGTATCCTTCCAATGAAGTCGGATCCCTAAAAAAACCCATCTTTAAAAAAGAAACCGCTCCGGCCCCAAGCCCAAGATAATCGCCATATCTCCAGTAATTAAGGTTGTGTCGGGATTCAAAACCGGGTTGGGAAAAATTGGAAATCTCATAGGGAAAATAGCCCGCTTTTTCTAACAACTTCTCGCCCATCTGAAACATTTCAATCTGGGATTCTTCATCGGGAAGGGTTTTCTGACCGAGCGCCACCTCATGAGCAAGTCGCGTGTTTTTCTCAACAGTCAGGTTGTAGAAAGAAAGATGGGAAGGAGAAAAGGAGATCGCGATCTTCAAATCCTCCAGCACCTCTTCAACAGACTGCTGGGGAAACCCGTAGATCAGATCCAGACTGAAACGAACGCTGGATTTTTTAAGAAGCATCAGGACCTCCTTCGCTTCCAGACCACTGTGAATGCGACCTAAAGGAATTAGATAACGATCCTGAAAACTTTGAATTCCTACTGAGAAACGATTGATTCCAGCACGTTCAAAGCCTTCAATTTTTTCTGCTGTTAGGGTTTTTGGATTGGCTTCGAGGGTAATTTCGCAGTCGGAAGAAAATGGGAGCGTGCTTCGAAGATAATTCAGCACATGAGTAAGGGAAGAGACTGAAAACAGAGAGGGTGTTCCACCTCCCAGAAAAATCGAGCGGATTTGAAAAGGATGAAGTTTCCGCTGATACAAATCCCACTCTGCCATCAAGGCCTTCACATAAGACGCTTCCAGACCGGTCACTTCCTGAACGGCATACGAGTTAAAATCGCAGTAATGGCATTTATAAAGGCAGTATGGAAAATGAAGATAGAGAGAAAGCAGGGTTTCATCCGCTTTTTTTGAAGAATGAAGCGAGCCCGCGTCCAGCGTCAATTGGTCGACGGAGTTTTTTTTATCAAAGGATTGTTTTTTCTCGGGATTCGATCTTGTCATGATCTAAAAAATCGACTATTTTTCTGCTCACTTACATCTGTTTGGATCAATCTCTTTGGAAAGAATCTGCATAACACTCAAACCCTTTCCAAATACACTATAACCCGCGAGGTCCCCCATGTCTCTTCTCACCGATAAGATCAAGGAAATCATCTCCGTCGAATCCTTAGAGCCCAACCTCAAGTATTCACCGGGTGACCGCAAGGCCTGCATCATCAGCATCTGCTCTCAAAAAGGCGGCGTCGGAAAAACAACCACCGCCGTCAATCTGGGAAGTGCCCTCGCCCGATTCTTTCATAAAAAAGTTCTGATCTGCGATCTCGACCCTCAAGGTCATGTCGAAAAATCGATTGGGGCCATCATGCCAGAAGGTGTTGAGTACACTCCTCTCTCAAACCTCTTGACCAGCCGAAAAGCCAATCTTATCGAGGGGATTATCCAAACCGAAATTGAAAATCTCTCCATTACCCCAGGCGATAAAAACCTTTACGAAACCGAAAACATCCTGGCGGCAAAAATTGGAAAAGAATTCATTTTAGCCGAAAGTTTAAAAACCGCCCGCACTCACTACGACATCATCCTCTTTGATTGTCCTCCCAATCTTGGAAATTTAACCCTGAATGGACTCGTCGCTTCGGATTTCTGCCTCGTGCCCTGTGAAATGAGCGTGCTGGCTTTTGAGGGGGTCAGCGACCTGGTAGAAACGCTGGATACGGTCAATGAGCGGCTGAACAAAAACTTAAGTTTACTGGGAGTTGTGATGACTCGAGTCGATACCCGCAATACTTCGATGAATCGGGTCATCGAAGAAAATTTACGTAATTACTTCAAGAATAAAATTCTTAAAACCCAGATCGGAATCAACACTTCCTTAAACAAAGCCCAACTTGAAGGACGACCTATCTTTGACTTTGCGCCCAACTCTACGGGAGCCGCCGACTATAAAGCTTTGGCCGAAGAGATCGTGCGAAAGCTCAAACGCTCATCCTCCCCTTCATCCCTGGATTCAGAATCCAATTCAATCCAGGCTGCAAGCGCTTAATATTGGCAACCCATACCCACTTTGTGGGTCGACAGGGTATCGTGACACTTTTTAACAGAGCAAGGACTTCTTGATGAGTGCGTAAGGAGTCAAAGAAGAAGAGTGAAATTGAGAAGTTTATGTAAAACGACTCAACTTGGAAAATTTTCATTCATTTTTCTGAAGGTCATGAAAAATTTCTGAAGCACTCGCAAAGAAATCAACTTTTTCAACCAACTTTCCGATAATATCTCCAAACTTTTTTCATCTCACTTATAAGGAGCCCTTTCCATGTTTCCACTGATCCATGCGACACTTTTCATTCTGTGTCTTTCCCTTCTTTCCTCAACCGTCAGCTTTGCCGGACTCTCTTTGCCCGGAAGCTTCGAGATCAAGGACTGCTCCGTCCCAGGAAGCAATTGCAACAACACCACCACGTCCTCCAACAACAATAACAATAATACTGGTATCGGCTCGTTTAAGGAACCGGGTGGAGTCACTATCGGCGAATGCTCCAACGGGGACTGTTCACCAGCTCAATCCGCCATTCATACCTGCAGCGCCATTCAGGTCAACTCATCAAACAGCACGACCCAATGTGTCAGCGGAAACAATGGCTGTGGACTTGATGCCGCTCTTGCCATGGCCAATAACTGCGATGTCCCGTCAACCATCACTTTCGAAGGAGTTACACAGATCGATCTCGCTGCCCTGTCTTCAGCTCCCTTAACCGTGAGCGGGAAAAAACCCATCACCATCGATGGTGGAGCCACCCGCATCTCTCTCAAACCGAAGGCGGGGGTTGCTGCTTTCCAGATCGACGGAACCTCCAATATTTTAAAAAATCTGGTCTTTAATGGCGACTCCACGATGACCGCTCCCATTTCTCTCAAAGATACCGCCCTCGATACCGACATTCAGAACATTTCATCCCCAGTAAGACCCTTCAATAATGTCGGTGATCAAAAAGACTTCAAGGCCCTCTATTTTGTCAGACCGTATGTCACCGATGGTGTCTTTGTCGCGTATGCCTTGCTTCCCAAAGATCTTCCCTCTGATAAAACCGCTCATGCGATTCGCGCCTATCGGACATCTGCTAGCAATACCCAGGACTTCATTGGAAAGGAAGCCTACCTCGAGGTGGCTGATCTGGAAAATCCTCCCATGACTACCTTGGAAGTTTCCAAGGTCCTGGATGTCACAGGAGCAGAAGTAGACGCGGGTAAATCAATTTATGGAGGCATCCTCAAAGGTTTTGTTCCAACAGAAAATGTCCTCTTCACCGTCAAAGCCCCCGGTAAAAACATTCTCCTTTTCGATACAAATACCCCTTTGCTTCCCTTGTTTAAGGATGGGGACGGAGACGGGCTTACCGATGCCTTCGAGAATATGATCGGGACCGATCCTGCCAAGGCACAAACCGATGAGGATAGCTGTGGTGATTACGCCGAGGTCATCGATACCACCGGAATTCCACGGGTGAAGCTGATGAATGGCAACCTCCAGTGGACCGGTCTTGCCGCTTCAGTCGATGGAACCCTCTATGCCAACGACAAGAGTTATAATGTCTGCAGCTTAAAAGGTCAGGATCCAGGACAAACCCCTGCACCATCCGCTGGCAGTGCTGGATGCAACCTCAGCGCCACTCCAGCAACCTCAAGCGTCACAGGATGGGCACTGTTTGGATTTGTCCTCAGCGCTCTTTTTCTCACTCGTTCTCTTCGTCAGGCAAAAAATCAAACCCAGGAGTAAAATCTGAAGTTGGGTCAAACCGTTTTACCTTCAGGGGCAGCCTAAGCTGCCCCTGTTTTTTTGTAGATCCTTTCCTCACACAACCTTCCCATTTTCTCTCCGATAACATAAGAATGAAATCATTGAGTGACACCGCTTTCCAAAACTCAACTTTGAACCAGAAAATCTATGAAGTTTCGTCTATCCTACTTTAATCTTCTTTTTGGAATTTGGATGGCTCTGTTCCTGGGATTCGCATGGGCTCAAGCACCAGAAACCCAGCCCAGCTTTATCGATCGCTTTTCTTCTGAAGCAAATCTCACCGTCACAACCGAACAGGATGGATTGATTCCCGGCAAAGTAACTTTACGTTCGGCCCTTTTTCAGGCGGCTGGCCTGCGCCACAACAATTCTTTCCAAACGGTAAAAATCACCTTTGAGCCAGACGTCAAACGGGTGCGCGTGGTGTATGGAAATCTTCCGGCGGTTGAAGAAGGATTCACGACGATTGATTGCGCCCAGCAGGTTATTCTTGATGGGTTTGGAATGGATCCCGGGTCTTTGAATGAAGGAGAAACCGCGGCAGGGCTTGTTTTCAAATCAAATGGAAATATCCTGAAAGGATGTGAGATCGCAGGGTTTAAAGGTCCCGGTGTCATCGTGGCAGGAAATCAGAATCAGATTCTAAATAATACTTTTGGTCACCTTTTGCCAAAATCACCGCTTCCAAAACCACCCACACCTGGCATTGGAAATATGGATGATCTACAACCCAATGAAGGTGCCGGTCTTTTTCTGGATACACTCGCCTCTGAGAACCTCATCGAGCAAAACAGATTTTTTGGTAATCGCCAGGAAGGAATTTCTGTCTCTGCCCAGGCCGGGGTTGAAAATAAATGGGTGAGTAATGAGTTTCAGGGAAATGCCAAAAAACCCATCCATAACAATGAAGGTCTTTTACGAACTCCGCGCGCCCTGCTCAAACCGATCGTCAAAGACGGAGAAGATTTTTTGATTTCAGGAACCCTTTCAGAGCCTGGACAGATCGAGGTTTACTACTCAACTCCGACAGATTCGGATGAAAAACTCATCCCCTTAGCCTCGTTTACAAGCACAACCCCTGAATTTGTTTTCCGCACAAAAGATAAAGGTTTTGTTGCGAATGTGACCAAAATTTTTGTTTTGGCAACGGCTCTTGAACGTAACACCTCGGAGTTCTCGGAATCTGTTCTCATTCCGGACATTACCAAAACTTTAGAACCTTCTCCGGCCCTCCCCGAGGCCCCCAAAGAAACTCCGATACCCGAGCCAAAACCGGAAATCAAAAATCCTTCACCAACAGAAGAAGAGCCCCGTCCACTGGAGTCACCCGCCCCCAAACCCCTGAACGAACATTCCGACTCGGCCCTCCAGGCAGGAAGTACATCGACCTATCCTTCTCCTGTGGTTTCAGATTTAAAATCAGAGTTAGAAATCCTCCCCATGCCCTCTCACAATTTCATCACTCCACCTGTCTCTTCTACGAACTCACGTCCTCAGCGCTCCACAGACTCGGATACGATAAGGGTTGATGTGTGGGATGAGTTTTAATCTACCATTCTCACTAATCCACAGATATTTGATAAAAATTTCTTTAATTCTTATTACTTTTCAAACACTTCCCAGCGTGCTTGGCACCGGGGTGTATCGACGCGGCAATCCAGAAAAATGAATTCAAGGTTTTCTTCTGACTTCTGGATTCTGGATTCTTACGGACGATCCAGCGGAGACGGACTTGTCCCCAAGACGGAGGATAAACAATCAAGAGGTTCAAAGACGGAGGAAATACCCTGCCAAATCCGCAAGCCCTACCGAACTCTGTCCTCCTGTTGTTTTCATCTCTTTCACTTGAGCAAGGCCCTGGCGGATTTCTTCTTCCCCGACAATCACCGTGTAATCGACTTCCAAACGATCGGCCTGACGTAGCATCGATTTCAGCGATTCATTTTCGTAGCTCATCAAAGTTGCCCAACCCAAATTTCGAAGCTCCATCATATGTGGAATCATTCGCGTTTGCGCCTCGGATCCCAAGCAGGCAAAAAAGATTTTCTTCCGCCTTTCCTCGACCGGATAGTACCCGCTCACCAAACTCACCAGACGTTCCATCCCAATCGCAAAACCTACAGCAGGAGTGGAAGGTCCGCCGAGATCATGAACAAGATCATCGTAGCGCCCCCCGCCCGCCACTGCATTCTGAGCCCCCAGCTGGGTGTTGACGAACTCAAATGCGGTCCGCTCATAGTAATCCAGCCCGCGTACCAGTCGCGCATGAATGCGGTAAGGAACTTTAAGAAGCGTAAGTCTTTGCTGCAGCCCTTCAAAATGAGTCTGACAATCCGAACAAAGATGATCGAGAGAAGAAGGCGCTCCGGCTGTTGCTTCGATACAGGTCGGAATTTTACAGTCGAGCGCACGCAGCGGATTTTTCTGAATGCGACGCTGACAGTCGGCGCACAAGGACTGAATCCTGCTGCTTAAAAACTGAGAGAGGGTTTCGCGAAAATTTGGACGACAGGTTTTGCAACCCAAGGAGTTAATCTGAAGCTCGGTCGTCGTGAGTTTTAAGCGTTTGAAGATCTCGTGGGCGAGAAAGATCAGTTCGGCATCGGTGCGGGGGTCTTTCGATCCAAACACCTCGGCCCCCATTTGATAAAACTGTCGGTAGCGGCCCTGTTGGGGTCGTTCATAGCGAAACATCGGTCCCAAATAATAAAAGCGATGGGTCTTTCCGCCGGCTGTTGCAAAGTGCTCGTTGAAAGAGCGCACAATCGAGGCCGTTCCCTCGGGCCTTAAGGCGAGCTTGCGACCTTTGCGATCGGTAAAATGATAAAGCTCTTTTTCGACAATCTCGGTCGCATTTCCAATGCTTCGGGTAAACAGGGCTTCTTCCTCCACCACCGGAGTGCGCAGCTCGGAAAAAAAAGCCCCCTCCAAAACCTCGCGAATGGTTTTTTCCACCCAGTGCCATACGGCAATCTCCGGGGGTTTGATATCGTGCATGCCTTTTAAAGTCGTGATTTTCATAGGGCGTGTTTATTTCAAAAAAAATTGTGAAGTAAATAGAGGAGTTTTCTGAAAGATCAGGCTTGCTGCTGGACCTCTGTGATAGAGGATTTGGATTTTACCGGATCGAAAACGGGTTTGAGAGAATTTCGTCTGGCATTTCGGCAAACCCTTTTTCACAGAGGTTTAGCCGGATTTGAACTTTTTCGGATCGATCCATTTTGTCTGGAATCTTCCATTCGATATTTTGAGTTTGAGATCTGTCTTTCAGAAGATTGCAACCCGCCATCGCTCCGGTCCACATTGATTTATTGAGTATTTTTTCTAGCTGGATCACGCTCAGCTGTTCCTGAATTCCAATCGGATAATCCGTGATTCGATGAAGACTTAAGTGGATCGTTTCTCCTGGAGAATAAATATCCCGATCAGTTCTTAACAGAATGAGTTTGTTGTGTGCTCCCAGATCCTGCTCTACCTTGGTCGAGGTTTCGTCCCAAAATCGGTCTGGGCCCGTGTCGAGATGGATACCACTGCCGTGATAATAACCGGCTCCACAACAATGCAGGTTTCGCACCGCTTCCCAAAGTGTTTTGCCTTGGATATCTTTCATTTCGAGATCGGCCGCCATCCCTTCGAGATGCAAGCTGGTACGTGCCGCCAGGCGACCTTTTTTTCGAATGCCCGCATTGTAGGATGGGCTCCGGTATCCCGAGGTAATCAGGATTTGACCTCCTTTTAATTCATCCTGCAAATAATCGAGCAGGGCGATCAGGCGCAAGGAAATGGCCGGAGTATAAGTCTCGGAGGAAGAAATTCCAAAGACACGATTGATTTCATTTTGAGCTTTTAAAGGATAATCGCCCTTTTTTGTTCGGTACTCAAAGCGGCCTCCCAGACCTGATTTATTATTTTTGATCCAGAGCACGCCGTCGCCTTCCAAATAGTAGCGAATCTGGGTTTGCGAAAAAGCTGTAGAAGCGGAATAAGAGAAAAGAAAGAGTAATAAGCAAAAAATGGAAAGTGAGTGCATGGCAAGCTTTGTGTTTTAGGAGTGATCGGTGGGAAGATATTCCTGTTTGTAAATTTTGATCGCGGCGATGAAGACAGCGGTAATGATCGGCCCGAGCAAAATACCCAAGGGACCAAAAAGCTTAAGTCCTCCCATGATAGTGAGAAAAAGCAGGACTGGATGAACCTGGTTTTTTCCCTTCATGAGCATGGGTTTTAGAATATTATCGATTCCAGAAATAACTAATACTCCGTAGATCATCAGAAAAATTCCCCCGCGCATATCTCCCAGAAGAAGGAGGATGATCGATGCCGGCAACCACACCGTCGTGGCTCCCAGGAGGGGGATGAAAGAGAACATGAAGGTCACCGAGCCCCACACAAGAGCCCCTTCAATCTTTAAAAAATAAAATGCGATTCCAGCCAGACATCCTTGAGCCAGGGCCGTAAAAAACGAGCCGTAAATGACGGAGTAAATCATGTTGCGTGTCTCGATCGCGAGGGCGTTTTCATGGCTGTCTTTTAAGGGAGAAATGGCGATGAACTCATGATAGATCGCAGAGCCTTCCACAAAAAGAAAAAATACGACGATGAGGGTGATGAAGCCTTGAAGAATAAAACTTACGGTTTGTCCAAGCACCGCGGGTGAATATTGCGGAATTGAAGAAAAAATCGCACGCACGGTACTCCCCACCATTCCCTTGATATTGAGTGGAAAGTTCAGCCGTTGCTCTATGAGCTGTAAATAGTGCTGCCCGTTGACATTCCATTTCTGAAGCAGGGCCATCAGCTCACCGGTTTCCACAAAGTGCATCACCCGATCGACGACACTGCTGAGCTGGTCAATGACAAGTGTCGTGATGATCGTTGCGGGAAGAACCAAAAAAGCGATCATCGTAAAAGTGGTGAATGCGCTGGCAACATAGCGTCGTCCGCGAACCGCACGTAACAGTCTCAAATAGATGGGATAGAAAAGAATGACGAGGATTGCTCCCAGGGTAATGGAGAGCAGAAAAGGTTTGAGAAGAAAAAGGAAGAGGATGAGAAGAGCCAGCAAAAAAAGGATGAAGGCCCGCTTTTGAACCTGAAGCAATGTGCTCATGGAAGAAGTCCTGGAATGGGTTTGGTGCTGGGTATTTCCGTGTTTGCAGGGCCAGAAGCAATGCCTGTGAATTTTTCCCATCGCTCCTGAATCTCTTGCCGCCGGGCGTCTTTGTCGGTTGATTTATAATTTTGATCCAGCTCGTGCCAGGCCTGATCGGTACGACCACTCAACAGATAATCGAGAACAATCTGAATGGCGGCAGTATCACTATAACCCTGCTCCAAAAGCTTTTTCTGCTTTGCGATGTCTTCATCAAACACAGCCGGATATTTTGAATCCTGATTGCTATACTTTCCCTTCTCCATTCCAAAAACCTCGGGAGGAAAAGGGCTGCCGGAATAGGGAAGGTTTTTTAAATAGGTAAAGCTCGGATTGTCGCCCAAGATTTCATACACGCCATCTTCATTCAAATCTTTCAGCATCACCTGCTCAGAGTCTTTGAGCTTCAACTCCCCCAGTTTTTTAAGAACTTTTCCCAATGAGTAGATCTGATAGCTGTAGCAGCAATGAGAGCCGCCGGTGAAACTGCGCAAAAGAAGATCTTCATAACCATCTTTATCCAAATCCAAGGGTGTGCCAGCAACCCACCCCCGAACTGTTTCGCGCGGATCCGGCTCGACCAACAGGCTTTTGACTTCTGCAAGGGTTTTGCTTTTTAAATCTGAAATGACAGCCCTGGAGCCTTCGATCCCCAACGGAGCCCTGGAATTATCAAGCGTCAGAATCTGCACTTTATAAAGAGGGAAAGTTTTTTCTTTCGTCACCCGCCAGGTGGCTGGAGGCGTGGGCTGGCTTAAGGAAGGTTGCGAGGTTGGAGATGACGGAAACGCAGGAAGGGTTTGAGCCAAACCTGAAAATGAAGGGTAAGAAATCAGAAGTCCTAAAATCGGCAAGATTTTCTTCATCTGACGGATTATGCCCTCGTATTTATTGAAGTCAACGTCGGACTTCATTGTTTGCTTATGGATGCCCTTCCGAAACCCAATGAACTTTCGTACTTTAAAAACTCATCTTACGCGATTTTACGAGTCCGATGAATTGTAGGGGCAATCCTATGTGGTTGCCCTGTAACGTTTCGAATCTTTACAAACACTTGGGGGCGGCCACCCAGCGCCGCCCCCACAAGAACTCATCCCAAATGACAAAAATCGTGTCAGGTGCGTTAAAAATTAAAACCCTTTGGAGAAATCCCATGCACAACGCCCAGCTGGCAAAACATCTTGAAGAAATTGCCACTTTGCTTGAGCTTTCCGGAGAAAGTCCTTTTAGGATTCGTGCCTATCTGTTTGCCGCTCAGGTGGTGGAAGGGTTTGAGAAAAATCTGGATCAGTTTTTGGATTTAAAAGAGCTCGAAAGCATTCCGGGCATTGGAGCTGGCATTGCCGAAAAAATCCTGGAGCTTAATACGACCGGGCATCTGAAATATCTGGAAGAGTTGAGAAAAAAATTTCCCACCTCTTTGCTCAAGCTCAGAGAAGTCCCGGGCCTGGGGCCTCAAAAGATCAGACTCTTGTATGAAAAGCTTGGGATTAAAAATCTGGGAGAGCTGGAGTATGCCTGTCGTGAAAATCGATTGTTGGGTCTTAAAGGATTTGGCAAAAAAACGCAGGAAAAAATCCTTCAGGGAATTCGATTTGCTAGAAAAAATGAGGGGAGTTACCGACTGGATGTCGCCTTAAAAGAAGGTGAAGAGATTTTGAAGGCCTTGCTTGAAATACCGCACATCACGCAGGGCTCGCTCGCAGGTTCTTTAAGGCGCAGCAAGGAGATCATCCACGATATTGATCTGGTCGCTTCAACTTCAAAAGATCCCGAAGCTGCTTTACAGGCATTTACTGAGCTTAAAACCGTCGATAGCCTTTTGGGTCAGGGGGAATCCAAAGCGAGTGTTCGCCTTCAGTCGCAGATCCAGGTCGATCTGAGGATTGTGAAAGATGAAGAATACCCTTTTGCGCTTCATCATTTCACGGGAAATAAAAACCACAACACGCAACTTAGAATCCTTGCGAAAGAAAAGGGATTAAAACTCAACGAATACGGCCTGTTTAAAAAAAACCGGCGGATCCATTGCCAAAATGAGCGGGAAATCTATCAGCAACTGGGGCTGGATTATATTCCTCCAGAGTTGCGGGAGGGTTTAGGTGAGATAGATCTTGCTGCAACCGGCACATTACCCATCCTGATAGAAAAAAAAGATTTGAAAGGTCTGTTTCATTTTCACTCGACCTGGAGTGATGGAAAGGCCGACATAGAAACGATGGTGCGGGCTGCACAAAAACTCGGGTTTGAGTATGCTGGAATTTCTGATCATAGCCAAAGCGCTTATTATGCCGGCGGGATGAACCTTCACCAGATCATTGCCCAGCATGAAGAAATCGATCGGCTGAATGAAAAATTTAAAGGGATTCGCATTCTCAAAGGAATCGAGTCGGATATTCTGCCGGATGGATCGCTCGACTATCCTGAGAAAATCCTGAAAAAATTCGATTTCGTCATTGCATCTATTCACTCTCATTTTCAGATGTCTGAAAAAGAAATGACCGAGCGTCTCATCCGTGCCCTTGAAAACCCTTACACTACATTTTTAGGCCATCTCACCGGACGTCTTCTTCTCGCCCGAGAACCCTACACTCTGGACTTTGAGCGCGTTTTCAAAGCGGCTGCCCACCACAAAAAAATGATTGAGATAAATGCAAATCCCCATCGACTGGATTTGGACTGGCGTTATCTGCGACAGGCCAAGCAGGCGGGTGTTCGTTTTTCCATTCACCCGGATGCGCACACACCTGAAGCTCTTGCCGATGTTTTTTTGGGTGTAGGGATTGCGCGCAAAGGAGGTTTGACCCCTGAAGATGTTTTCAACACCAAAAACCTGGCCGAGCTTGCAGATGAGCTTCCCAATCTTTCCTAATAATGAGTGAAGCGAGGAGCTTAAGCCGGAATTTTGAGAGCTTCCCTTGACTGTTTTTGCACCGATCTTATCTCTTTATCTAAGAGCGCTCCTCAACGATCATCATTTTATCATTCACAAGGAGAACTTATGGCAAACCTGCAAATCTTTAAAAAACCCCTTCGTCGAACACTGCCCGATCTTTTCAGCCTGGGAGATGAATTCGATCGTCTCTTCTGGAATTTAAGCCGCTTTGACGCGGGCGAAGAGACAGCAGCGACCACGTGGAACCCGGCAATCGATATCTTTGAGAATAACGAACATTTGCGCATTCATGCTGATCTGCCAGGTATTCAAAAGGAAAACCTTAAAATCAATGTTCGGGAAGGGATTCTCACTTTAAGCGGTGAGAGAAAATCAGAAGATAAAAAAGAAGGCGAAAACTACTATCGCATCGAGAGAAACAATGGGGCCTTTGCCAGGTCGTTTACCCTGCCCAGCAAGGTAGACACCCAAAACATTCAGGCCAGCATGAAAGATGGGGTCTTGGAAATTACCATTCCAAAACTTCCGGAGGCGAAAGCGAAGGAAATTGCTGTCGAGGTGAAGTGAAATCCTCTTTTCGCACTTTTTGGAGTTGATCTTCGGGCGGGAGAAGCCAAAGGGTTTATCCTGCACAAATCTCAATCATCAAAAAATCCTATCTGATCTCTCAACATCGGATAAAAGAACCTGATCCATTCAATGTCTACTTTTAGCCCCCTCTGGGGGCTTTTTTTTTTTGGAAAATCTTCCTGCTCATTTGCCAATTTAACCCTATCTTTCAAAAACTTATCTTTTCTTATCTCCAGGGGGGATTCCCAATTGACACAACCTGAAGAGTGGATTACTTTGACCAAAAAGTGGCAAAAAGTGGCAAAAAGATCCCCAAAAAAGGTGCCCTGTGGGATGGATAAGAGGACTTCATGTTTCGCGGCCGATTCGAAAACACCATCGATCTTAAGGGAAGGATTTCTGTTCCTTCCAAATTCCGCGAAACCCTTACTGCATATAATGATGAGCGTCTGATCATCACTAATTTTGATGGTTGTCTTTGGGCCTATCCCGTTCCGGAGTGGAAAATCATCGAAGAAAAAGTCTCGGCCCTTCCCCAATTTAAAGCAGAAGTTCGCGCACTCCAGCGCGTGTTTATCTCGGCAGCAAGCGAATGCCCTTTGGACAAACAGGGAAGAATCCTCATCCCTCCTTCCCTTCGGGAATATGCCGGAATCGAGCGAGAAGTGGTTTTTGTGGGGATGGTTCAACGGATTGAAATATGGGCGAAGAACCGCTGGGCAAACGAATTCGAGAAATCGCATACCATGATCTCTGAATCGATTGAAAATTTGGCTAATTTGGGAATTTAACGATGTTAAACCTCCACCATTACGAAGATGTCGCTGTCATCGACCTGCAAGGCGAGCTGGGGCTTTCAGAAATTGAAAGAGTCACGCGCACCCTTTTTTCCCTCATACGGAATCGTCAAAACAAACTGGTTCTTAATTTCGAAGGGGTAGAGCACGTCCATTATTTGAGTGTGCGTCCCCTGGTCGATGCCATGGCAAGATTAAAGCATTATAAAGGAGATCTGAAATTTGCTGGCATGAGTGACTACACCAAAATGATTTTCCGTTTCATGGGCGCTCAGGATTTTATTGAAAACTTTGATACCGTTCCCGAAGCCGTCCTGGCGTTTCGTCCTACGTGGCGAACCTGGCATTAATTAAGAAAGGGCGAGCCTTAAAGTGAATGAAGAGTATGTCCATACCCCTGTTCTTTTAAATGAAGTTTTAGATTTTTTAGAGGTGAAGCCCGGCGGAATTTATGTCGATGGCACCGTCGGTGGGGGCGGACATGCTGAGGTTATTTTGGAAAAAATGAAGGGTCAGGGGCTTTATATCGCTCTGGATCGTGATCCTGAAACCTTAAATCGCGCACGCAAGCGGCTGGAAAGATTTGGAAGTCAGGTTCTTTTTGTTCAGGATGTTTTTTCCCAAATTCCCCATGTCTTAAAAGAACATCGGATCGAGGCAATCGATGGGCTATTAATTGATTTGGGGGTTTCGAGCTTCCAGCTGGACGACCCCCGTCGCGGGTTCAGTTTTATAAAAGAAGGACCTCTGGATATGAGAATGGATCCGGAGCTTTTAACATCCGCGGCCGATCTGGTGAATGAATTATCCGAGCAAGAATTAGAATCCATCTTTAAAAATTTTGGGGAAGAACGGTTTGCGCGGCGTATCGCCCGGGCTATCCAGGAATTTCGCCGCGCCCGACCGTTCTTGACAACGAGCGATCTTGCCAACCTCGTTCAGCGGTCAGTTCCCGGGCCTTTTCGCATTCCGCGCGCGCGCATCCACCCTGCCACACGAATCTTTCAGGCCCTGAGAATTGCAGTGAATGGCGAGCTGGACCATCTGGCATCGATCTTAAATTCCGATTTTTGTTTTTTTAAACCTGGCGGACGAATTTGTATCATCAGTTTTCATTCGCTGGAAGATCGACAGGTAAAGAATGTTTTTCGCTCAAGTCCGATTTTGAAGGTAATTACCAAAAAACCGGTGATCGCCCAGTCAGAAGAGATGGAAAAAAATCCGAGATCCCGAAGTGCCAAGCTCAGGGTGGCTGAGAAAATGGACGAAACCCTTTCCGCTCCCTCTCAACCTCCCAAGTTCAAAAGTTAAGGCTTCGGTGTTAGGAATTTAAGCGGTTGGATCCTATCCGGTTTTTAGCAAGAAACTTTTAATCATCACGAAGGTAAAGTGCCATGACACAAGCAGCCCACGCGCACTGGATTTCCAACTCCCGCAACTCTTATGCCCAACCGGTGTCTTCTGATCACCGACAGAAGCGCCTGGTTTTTCGCTATCTTTTTACTCTCCTTTTACTCACCTTTGTCTGTTGTCTTTTCTACATCTGGTCCTGCAGCGAGGTCATTAGTGTTGGATACGAAATCAATCGTGAAATGGCTGTGAAAGAACATCTGACAGAGCAAAACAAACGTCTGGTCCTGGAAATCGCCACCCTGAAATCTCCCGTGCGTTTGGAAAGTCTGGCACGCAATGATTTCAAAATGGATCTTCCTCAAAAATCACAGATTCTAAGCTCGGTTTCTGTGACACTCCCTCCAGTAACTGAAGAAAAGACTGTATTGGCGCAAAATGCTTCCGCTGCTTCCTCTAGCAAACCTGTTACACCGCAAAAAACATCCGCTGCGACAACGGCCGCCCGGAAATTGGCCCTGGCAAAACCAGGAGTTGGTGCGAATGCATCGAAAACCACCTCCTCGGCCCGATCAGGTTCAGCATCCAAAACTGTGGCTGCAAAAACACAAGCACTGAAAAAAGAAGAAGTGAAACCCAAAAAATCACAGGCAACGGCTTTATCTGCAAAACCCGCTACAGCAGAGAAAAAAGCCCCTCCTGCTCCTGCCTTAAAAAAGACCTTAACCCGAACGTCACCGCCCTTGAGAACAACAGCAGCAAAGTCAAAATCTGTAGCTCTTTCTTCCACTCCTTCCCTTCCATAATTCATAATTTTTAAGGTTCGATGCGGCAGAACATGAGGAATCCTTTCAAGAAACCCCCTTTAAAACCATTTTCTGAACGCCTGATCCGGCGCAGGATTTTTCTCATTCTTTTCTCTTACTTCCTACTTATCAGCATTATTCTCGGGCGTACTTTCGAGCTTCATCTGGTCGACAACACCAAGCTCAGCAGGCTCGCTCAAAATCAGTATCAAAAAAGAGTTGCTGTCGCTCCCAGGCGAGGAACCATTTTCGATGTCCACCATGAAGAGCTGGCAGTTGATATGAAAGTCGACTCGCTCTACACCAATCCCAAAACCTTATCTGATCCGGGTGGAGTTGCAGGCAAACTCGCTCCCATTCTTGGCCTGGAAACCCAAAAGCTGAAAAGTCTTCTCAGCAAGGATAAAAAATTTGTCTGGATCAAACGCCAGTTAAGCGATCAGGAATCTGCCAAGATCGAGGCATTGCAGGTTCCAGGCCTGGCCATGGTCAAGGAATACAAGCGTTCTTATCCCAATAAAAATCTGGCGGCGACCACCCTGGGCGCGGTTGGATTTGATTCTACCGCCCTCGCGGGTCTGGAAATCTTTTATGACAAGAACCTGAAATCGGTCACCAAACCTTTGATCCTGGATCAGGATGCGCGTGGGCAGAGTTACTCTCCCTATGCTTTTGAAGAAATCGAAGAGCCGCACAATCTTGTACTCACCCTGGATAAAACCATTCAGTTTATTAGCGAAAAAGCCCTGGCCCACGCTGTCACCCAATCCCAGGCCAAAAGTGGCATTGCCGTGGTGATGAACAACGACACAGGAGAAATCCTGGCCATGGCCTCCTATCCTGATTTCGATCCCAACCAGTATTCCAGCTATGATTTGCAAAACTGGAGAAATCGCGTGGTCGGAGATAGTTTTGAGCCAGGCAGCATTTTTAAGGCGATCACGGCAGCCGCAGCTTTGGAAAGTGGCAGAATCGATCTAGAGAAGAAGTTCGATTGTGAGGGTGGGGCGTATCAGGTGGGAAAATTTACGATTCATGATCATGGAAATTATGGAGCCATGAATTTATCGGACATTATCAAGGTCTCTAGCAATATTGGATCTTTCAAAATAGCCCAGTTTGTAGGTCGTGAAGGATTTTCCAAAACCATTTCTCAGTTTGGATTTGGTAGCAAAACAGGCGTGGATATCCCTGGGGAGGCAAGCGGCATTCTTGCTCCCTCTGCCCGCTGGTCGGAGGTGCAACAGGGGACGATCGCCTTCGGTCAGGGAATCTCAGTGACGCCGATGCAAATCGTCAATGCCTACGCTGCCATCGCGAATGGTGGAAATTTAATGAAGCCCTTCGTCGTCAAAAAAATCATCGATTCGAAAGGAAATGTTCTTCAGGACAATCAGCCGCAAGTGATTCGGCGAGTGTTGAGTGAAGAGAATGCCAGAAAGCTAACCGAGATTCTAAAAGGGGTTATCGGTGAAGGAGGCACGGGAGGAGCGGCTCAGGTCGAAGAGTATGGGGTCGCCGGCAAAACAGGAACGGCTCAAAAAGTTTCAGAAGGTCAGGCGGGTTATGCGGAAGGAAAATTCATCGCGAGCTTTGTGGGTTACGCACCAGCCGATGATGCCCGCATCACTGTCCTCGTTTCTATCAATGAACCCAAGGGAAACCATTTTGGTGGCGTCGTTGCGGCTCCTGCGTTTCGTGAGATCATCCGACAAACATTGCCTTATCTGCGCGTCCCACCTCGCGGCAATGCTGCCCCGATTGTTTTGACGAAAAAGGACGAAGTCGCACCAGTTCCTTCAAAGCCTCTGGCCAAAAATCCTTCTCTTTCCACTTCTCCTGCAAAGAAAATAAAAGGAGAAGTGGAAGGTGGCCGTGCGAAAAAAGAGATTCAGCTGGCAAGCATCGCTGCAGCGCCCGCAGTGCTTATGGAAGCGGCGAATGGAACCTATCGCCTTCCTGATTTTACCGGAAAATCCTTACGTGAAGTCTTAAAAGACTGGCAGGAGGAAGACCTCCCGCTGGTGATCGATGGTTCCGGCATTTGCCGCTCTCAAACTCCAGCCGCAGGACAGATCATTAAAAAGGGAGTGCCCATTCATCTGTCATTCAGACCACCGGGTTGAAAATAAAATGAGTCGTCTGTGTGATCCGCTGCAGAAAAATAAATTTTATGCAACTGTCTGAGCTTTTGTCACATTTAGGTCTTTCTCTCCCAGCCGATCTTTCTTCTCTTTCGATCGATCAGATCGCTTGTGACTCACGCAAAATCAAAGCAGGTTCTCTCTTTGTCGCCATTCCAGGACTTAAGACGGAAGGAGACGGCTTTATTCGAGAGGCTTTTGAGCAGGGTGCGGTCGCGGCAATTTCAGAAAAATCCTCTTCGCCGATTCCGGGGTTTGAAAATCATCCCATCTTTCAGGTTCCTCATGCGCGAAAAGCCCTGGCAAAACTTTCGGCCATTTTTTCAAAAGAGCCAACGCGAAACCTGATCACTTTGGGAGTCACGGGAACCAACGGAAAAACAACCATCACTTATCTTTTGGAAGCCCTGCTTAAAGAGGCGGGCCATTCTCCCGCCGTTTTGGGGACGATCAATTATCGCCACCAAAACCGCGTGGAAGGCGCCTCACACACGACGCCCGAATCCTGCGATCTTCAATTTTTCTTGGATCAGGTTAAAAAGGAAGGATGTGACAGCGTCGCGATGGAGGTCTCTTCCCACGCCATCGATTTACACCGTGTGGATGACATTCATTTTGATGCCTGTCTTTTTACGAATCTGACACCAGAGCATCTGGATTATCATGGAGATCTTGAAACTTACTTCAAAGCCAAACAGCGCCTCTTTACCGATCTTCTAATGAAGAGCGCCAAAAAACACCGTGCGGTGATTTTAAATATCGATGACCCTTTTGCGAATTCCCTCCTTCCAAAATCCGAGGAAATCAAGGCCTTAACCTTTTCGCTCTCTCCAAAGGCGCATGCTGCCATCTATCCTCGCACGGCAAAATTTTCACTGGATGGCATCGAAGCCGAGATTGTTACTCCCTGGGGAACCCTGTTTTTTCACAGTCCGCTGTTGGGGCCATTCAATCTTTCCAATCTTTTGGCGGCGATTGCTGTTGGAGGTTTTCTAAAAATTCCCATACGCCGCATTGCCGAATCCCTCAGCCGCTTTCACGCCGTTCCCGGCCGTTTGGAGCGCGTTCAGAATCGCGAGGGCATTCATGTCTTTGTGGATTACGCCCATACTCCGGATGCCTTGAAAAATGTTTTGAGTGCCTTACGCAATCTGATTCATTCCAGCCGGCCCAATGAAGGAATGAAAGGACGGCAGGGTAATCCTCCTCGTTTACTGACCGTTTGCGGTTGTGGAGGTGATCGTGACAAAACCAAACGCCCTCTCATGGGTGAAGAAGTCGCACGTCACTCCGACTGGGCCATGATCACAAGCGATAACCCGCGCACGGAAGATCCTCAGTCGATCCTCGATCAAATCGTTCCAGGTTGTATTCGCCAGGGCTGGAAGCCAGGAAAGGATTTTGCAATTGAGATCGATCGAAAAAAGGCCATCCAGCGCGCTCTTAACCTGGCTCATCCAGGGGACGTCGTTTTGATTGCTGGCAAGGGCCATGAAGATTATCAGATCATCGGAGACAAAAAATTTCATTTTGATGATCGGGAAGTGGCGAAAGAGTTTTTTAAGAGCAGGTGAAATGGTATTTGAGTCCTCTCGCGAATTCTCCTTGGGGAGAAAACAAAGCACATCAGAAAATTGCAGGAACAGAAACATGATGAATCTTTCCATTCATGAAATTCTTGAGGCCACGCAGGGGCGTCTGCTTTTTAGTAATCCGACAGAGACGTTTCAGTCGTTTTCTACCGATAGCCGCACGATGCAAGCGAAAGATTTTTTTGTCTGCTTAAAAGGCGAGCGCTTCGATGCCCATGATTTGCTCGAAGAAATTCTTCAAAAAAAACCTCACGGGATTCTCATCCAGAAAAACAGGTGGAATGAATCACTGGCTCAAAAATATTCAGCGGTATGGATTGGGGTGGAAGACACCTTGCAGGCGCTGGGTGATATCGCGCGCGCCTGGAGAAGAAAATTTGCGATTCCGGTGGTGGCCATCACCGGCACGAATGGAAAAACCACGACCAAAGACATGATCGCGGCCATCCTAAGCCAAAAATATAAAACACTGGCAACAGAAGGAAATCTGAACAACCTGATCGGCGTTCCGCTCACCTTGCTGCGTCTTAGGAGCGAGCATGAAGCAGCCGTGATTGAAATGGGAATGAATGATTTTGGAGAAATTTCCCGACTGGCCGAAATCACCGAACCTACGGTTGGGCTCATCACGAACGTAGGCTATGGACATCTTGAAAAACTGAAAAATCTCGAGGGAGTCGCCAGGGCGAAGGGAGAACTTTTTGAGAGACTTCCGCGCGGGGCCCTAGCGCTTGTCAATCAGGATGATCCTTTGATTGCTCGCATGAAAGTCGATGCCTATCCGCTTTCCTTTGCCACCGAGCATAATGCCCAGATTTGCTGCACCCATGCCGAACTCGGAGAAAAGGGTGTCGATCTGGAAATTCGGTATTTGGGAAAACCTTACCGCTTTCACTCTCCCGTGCCGGGTCGCTCTGGTCTTAAAAACGCCACGGCAGCGATCGCCGCTGGTTTTGCCCTGGGAGTTGAGCCCGAAGCGATTCGAAAAGCCCTGAAAGCTTTCAAAGTTCGCGCGATGCGGATGGAAATCCTTCCCATCAAAAATGGCCTCCTGCTTTTAAATGATTGCTACAACGCCAATCCTTCCTCGATGGCGGTCGCCTTGGAGACCTTGTCCGCTTTAAAAAAGCAGACTCCGGGTCTTGCCATTTTGGGTGAAATGCTGGAGCTGGGAGATTTTGCGAAGGAGGGTCATCGTCAGGTTGGGAAAGCCGTTGCCCAAAATCAGATTGGCTCTCTAATTGCGGTGGGACCTTATGCAAACGATCTGGTGGCGGCAGCCTGCGCCGCTGGCATGGAAAACGATCGCTGTTTTGCGACGCAAACCCAGGCAGAAATCGAACCGATTCTAAAAGATTGGGCCCTGCGTGCAAAAACCATTTTGGTGAAAGGCTCGCGCGGAGCCGGAATGGAGAAAGTGTCGGAAAAACTGAAAAACCTATAGTGACTGATCCAAAATCAGGTGAAAATTCAGAAGTCAGGAGCTCCTCCCTTTTTGTAAGGGAAGGTTAGGTGGGGTGGAAGAATTCGCGTGTAGCAAAGTTTTTTGAATTTCTACCTCCTACAATCCCTCCTTACAAAGGAGAGGAGTCCCAGAATTACCTATTTTCCGCCTCCTGCGGACAGATCCGCCTTTGGAAAACGCCACAAGAACTCATCCCAAATGACAAAAATCGCTTAAGGTGAGTTACTGATAAAAGAAAGACCTTATGTTCTACGAACTCTACCTGCGCTTCTACAAAGAAGAATATCAAATCCAGATTTTTAATCTTTTTAAATACATTACCTTTCGCTCATTCGCGGCCCTGCTCACTTCGATGGTAATCTATTTTCTCCTTGGAAAAAAACTCATTGATCTCCTCACCCGCCAGCAAATCGGTCAGGTCATTCGTGAAGAAGGCCCCGAGAGCCATCAGGTTAAAAAAGGAACGCCGACGATGGGTGGAATTCTCATCGTAGGTGCAGCCACGTTCTCTTCGTTTTTGTGGGGAAATGCCGAAAATATTTTATTGTGGTTGTGTCTTGCCATCTGGGTGGGGTTTGGGGCGATTGGATTTGCGGATGATTATCTGAAGATGAGAAAGAGGCATAACGAAGGATTGAATGGGCGGCAGAAAATTCTCCTTCAGTTTTTGTGCGCTTTTATCGTGGGTTTTTGTCTGCTTCAATATGAAGGATACACCCACGAGTTTTATATTCCCTTTCTTAAAAATCCGCTGATTTCTGATTTAGGCTGGCTTTATCTTCCGCTGATCATGCTCGTTGTCGTGGGGGCCTCCAATGCGGTCAATCTCACGGATGGACTGGATGGACTTGCCTCAGTCCCCAGCATCATCTCCTTTGCAAGCTTCGCCGTGTTTGCTTACGTTGCCGGCAATCATATTTTATCAAATTATCTCGTCGTTCCCGAGGTGGCGGGCGCGGGAGAGGTGGCCATCTTCTGTGCCTCCGTCGTAGGCGCCCTGCTGGGATTTCTTTGGTACAACGCCTATCCTGCAGAAATTTTTATGGGCGATGTGGGCTCGCTGTCGCTGGGTGGCGCATTGGGTTTTGTGGCGGTTGTGACCAAAAATGAAATCCTACTCATGCTGGTCGGTGGCATTTTCGTTCTCGAAACCCTCTCGGTCATCACACAGGTGCTTTCTTTCAAGCTCACCGGAAAACGCGTGTTCAAAATGGCCCCCCTCCATCATCACTTCGAGCTCAAAGGCTGGGCCGAGCCCAAAGTCATTGTGCGCTTTTGGATTATCAGCATCATCCTGGCGATCTTATCGTTGGCGACGCTGAAGATTAGATGAGGTAAAAAGGGAACCCTTTATCCAAGCCAGGAATGGGAAAACAGGTTTCTTTATTTTCTACCCCCCATGAAAATAAAAATCAGAAATTAAAAAAGAACATTTTTATCAATAAGTTATAAAATATCGTATTTTCTATCCCCAAACAGGCTTCTATGAGTTCATCTTTTGATTCACTCGAAAACAAAACCCTTCTCGTCGTCGGCCTTGGAATCACGGGGGTGGCCCTGTGCGAGTTTTTGCAAAAGCGTGGAGCCCGTGTTTGGGGTGTGGATGATCTTCCGGCCAAGAGATTAGGTCCCAAGGTAGAGGCCCTGGAGAAAAGCGGGATAGAGATCTATTCGACCTCCGAATTTTTACACGAAAAAGAGCAGGGATTTTTGGATTATCCGATCAATGAAATGGTTTTAAGCCCAGGCATTTCTCTGGAACATGTCCTGGTTCTGGATGCCAAAAACTCTGGAATTCCCATCACCGGCGAGATCGAGCTTGCGTCCCGATTTTCGAAATCCCCGATTATTGCCATCACGGGTACGAATGGAAAATCGACGACCACCGAGCTGATTGGACATCTTCTAAAAGAGGCTGGCTTAAATGTCGCCCTCGGTGGAAATTTAGGCACCCCCTGGGTGAAGCTGATTGAAGAAAATCCAAACCCCGACTGGACGGTTCTGGAGATCAGCAGCTTTCAGCTCGAAACCATCGAAAAATTTCATCCTAAAATTAGCCTTCTTTTAAACATCACGGACGATCATTTTGAGCGTCACCACGACCTGCACACCTATATAAAAATGAAAGGTAGAGTTTGTGAGAATCAGATCCCGGAAGATTTTGTGATTTATAATTCGGGCGATGTGCATGTGCTCAAGGCTCTGCAATCTGCGAAGGCCAGAAAAATTCCGTTCAGCTCCACGCAAAATGTCGAGGGAGTTTTCTGGAAAGAGGAAACCCTAATCGAGTCGCTGCTGCATCCTTCTCCTCAAACCTATCCGCTCAAGGAAGTTTCGCTCAAAGGTCTCCACAACATCGAAAACATGATGGCGGCAATTGCTGCTGCCGAGCTCGTGGGCGTTGAGGCAGATGTGATTCAGCGAGGGCTTCAAAGTTTTCGTCCGCTTCCTCATCGACTGGAGTGGGTGCGCGAGCTGGATGGAGTTCAATATTATGATGATTCGAAAGGAACCAATGTTGGGGCGGTCGCGATGTCTTTGGCCAGCTTTGAGGATCCGGTTATTCTGATTTTGGGAGGAAAAGACAAGGGCGGGGATTATGGAGTTCTAAAAGGACTCATCCGCCATAAAACCAGGGCGCTGATTTTGTTGGGAGAGGCAAAGGATAAAATTCGGGAGGCACTTGGAAACCTGGTGCCCACCTGCGAAGTGAGCAACATGAAAGAGGCCGTTGAAAAAGCGCATGAGCTGGCTCAGACAGGCGACGTGGTTTTGCTCTCTCCAGCCTGCTCCAGCTTTGATATGTTCCGCGATTACAAACATCGCGGAGACGAATTTCAGAAATGGGTACAGGCGTTATGAGGATAGGATCCCTCTAAAACGGCTTACCTACTCTCACTCATGGAAAAACTATGACGGCACGAAAAATGGATTACTGGATTCTTTTTTCCACTTTTTTTCTCATCTTTGTTGGAATCACGATGGTCTACTCGGCCTCGGCGATTTTGGCGAATGAGAATTATCACGACAGTTATTATTTTTTAAAAAAAGAAATCGTCTTTGCGGGCATCGCAATCGCTGTTCTCCTCTTCACCTCCCGTCTGGATTATCACCATTACTGGAAGATGGTTTATCCCTTCATGCTTCTGGTTTTGGGACTTTGCATTCTGGTAGCCATTCCCGGAATCGGCATCAAGGTCGGTGGAGCCAGACGCTGGCTGTCGATTGCTGGTTTCACGTTTCAACCTTCCGAGTTGGTCAAACTGTCCTTTCTTTTATTCATGGCCTACTCCATGGCCAAAAAGCGCGAAAAGATGGAAAGTTTTTCGATCGGCGTATTGCCCAACGTGATGATTGCCGGACTGATGATGGGTCTTGTGTTGCTTCAGAAAGATTTTGGAACTCCTTTTACGCTGGGTGTTGTTTTCATGATTTTGCTGTTTGTCGGTGGAACGCGGCTTTCCTATCTGGCTGGAAGTATTCTCGTTTCCATTCCCATTCTTTATCTGTTGGTTTTTTCGGTTGAATACCGACGCAAGCGTATCCTGGCGTGTTTGGATCCCAGGAGCCAAATAGCGGACTCGGGTTTTCACATCATTAAATCCTAGATTGGTGTTAATAGTGGAGGAATTTGGGGAATGGGTCTGGGTCAGGGAAAACAGAAACTTCTCTTTCTACCCGCCGCCCACACCGATTTTATTTTTTCGGTCGTGGGAGAAGAATTGGGACTGATTGGCGTGCTGGTCATCCTCCTGTTTTTTATCGTTCTCATTGTGAGAGGATTTCGTACCGCCCTGCGTGCACCGGATCTTTTCGGAACCTATCTTGCCTTGGGGATTACCTGCCTCATTGCCGTTCAGTCCCTCATCAACTTTGGCGTCGTGATGGGACTTTTACCGACGAAAGGATTGCCACTTCCCTTCATTAGTTATGGTGGAACCTCGCTCATCATCATGTCGTTGTCGGTGGGCATTTTGCTCAACATTGCCTCCCAAATTGGAATAAAAGTCGAACGACCCGCATCCAACTCTTCCCTTCCCATGCATCGTGGAGTTTTGCCGATATGAAAATCATCTTTGCCGGCGGTGGAACGGGAGGCCATTTGTTTTCAGGAATTGCCCTCGCCGAAACATTTTTGGGAATGCAGTCGGAGATTCAAAATCGCGAAGTGCTGTTCGTGGGAACCAAAAATGGATTGGAAAAAACAATTGTGCCCCAGGAGGGTTATCGTGTGGAATTTCTTCCCGTGCGTCCGTTAAAAGGAAAAGGAATTCTGGACCGATTAAAAACCTTTCTTAAACTTCCCGAGGCCTTTTTAAAAGCCCGCAACCTGTTGCGAAATGAAAAGCCGGACTTGGTGATTGGAATCGGCGGCTACGCCTCTGGGCCTCTCACACTTCTCGCGCGCTTCATGGGAATTCGCACGGCGATTGTGGAACAGAATTCTTATCCCGGGATTACCAATCGGATTTTAGGAAAATTCGTCCACCATATTTTCATCGCCTTCGAAAAGGCGCGCGAATTTTTTCCGGCAAAGAAAACCATTTTGACGGGAAATCCAGTGCGGCAGAGGTTTTTTAACTTTTTTTCCCTCCCCGATGTAAGGGGAGAGGATCGCTTTACCCTCCTTATCCTCGGAGGCTCTCAGGGCGCTCATTCGATCAATCAGGCGATGAAAGAGGCCGTGCCGATGCTGGCTGCGCTGAAAGATAGACTCTACATTGTCCATCAAACAGGAAAAGCCGATAAAGAAGATCTTGAAAAAACCTATGTGGCGGCAGGAGTGAAGGCCGAGGTCTTCGATTTTATTCAAAATATTCCGGAGTATTACGCTCGGGCCGATCTCGTGATTGCCCGCTCCGGTGCCGGAACCGTGACCGAGCTTGAAAATAGCGGCAAACCCTCCATTCTAATTCCCTATCCTTTTGCCGCCGATGATCATCAGCGCTACAACGCCCTCGAGTTGGTCCGGGCCAAAGCAGCACGAATGATTTTAAATCACGAATTAAATTCACAGCTGTTATTTGATCAAATTGAAGAGATGATTACCCATCCAGAAGTTTTGAGCTTGATGAGTGAAAATGCCAAGACCCTGGCCAAACCTCATGCCTCCCTGGAAATCTTAAAGCAGTGTGGGGTAGGAGACTAAATGATGAACGCCATCGAAATCCAATCCATCCAAAAATCTTACGGAAATGTGCGCGCCTTAAACGGTTTGGATCTGCAAATCTGCCAGGGCGAGTTCTTTGGACTTTTAGGACCCAATGGGGCGGGAAAAACAACCTTGATCCACTCGATTGTAGGCCTGGTCAAGCCACAGGCCGGTGAGATTCGCATTTTCAATCAGGCAGTGAGTCACAAGGCGACACAGGCTCGCGCCTGTATTGGCTTTGCGCCTCAGGAAGTGAACGTCGATCGTTTTTTTAATCTGCGTAAAACCCTTGAGTTTCAGGCAGGCTTTTATGGGTATTCCAAAAAATTTGCCCGCGATCGCGCTCAGGAAATGCTCGAGCAATTTCGGCTGCTTTCCAAAGCCGATGCACCTTTTTACCGACTTTCGGGTGGAATGCAAAAGCGACTGCTCATCGCCCGCGCGCTGATGAGCAAACCAAAAATTCTGATTCTGGATGAGCCTTCGGCAGGCATCGATGTTGAGCAGCGACGCGAGCTCTGGGAATATTTGAGGGATCTGAATCGCGATGGGACGACGATCGTGCTTACCACCCATTACATCGATGAGGCCGAGGCCCTGTGCGAGCGGGTGGCTTTCATCAACCACGGAAAAATTGTCGAAGAAGGAAAACCGCAAGAGCTCATCGAAAAGCATTGTGAGCAACAGGTGACGATAGAAATTTCAGAATCTTTATCAGCTTCACTTTTTGAAGATCTTGCTTCTGTGGAGGTTTTTAAAAATAGGCTTTGTGCACATGGAAATCGTATTGGTCCTGTCACCGGAGAAATCCTGAAACGCGTAGTGAATGCCGGTGCCCAGGTGAAAGACATTCAGGTCAAACACGGAAGTCTAGAGGAAGTGTTCGTCAAACTCACGGGTCTATCGCTTCAATCGACTTTAGAAGAAGCGCCTTCGGAATCACCTGAAAATAACAGGAGCATCCTATGAAAACCTCTCCTGCCGTTGGATTCAAAACCCTGATTGAGCGCGAGTACTACCGCTTTGCACGACTCTCCAAACAAACCATTGCTCCTCCCATCATCACTAACCTGCTCTATATTTTTATTTTCGGATTTTCCTTAGGCTCGCGCATTCACGAGGTCGAAGGGTTTCGCTACATCGTTTTTATCCTGCCAGGACTCGCGGCGATGGGAATTATCACGAACTCTTACGCCAACACCTCGACCTCACTTTTTATGGCGCGCATGGATCGCTCGATCGAAAACATTCTTTCGTCTCCTTTGTCTTATCTGCAGATTGTTACTTCGTTTGTGATTGGTGGAGTTTTAAGAGGAATGGTGATTGGTGGCATTTCCCTGCTCATTTCAACGACCGTCGTTCATATGCCGCTAGAACATTGGGGCCTAACTGCTCTCATCGTGATTTTAAATTCCGTGACTTTTTCTGCCCTGGGAATCATCTCTGCCCTGTGGGCCGAAAGCTGGGATCAAATCGCGACCTTCACGAATTTTTTTATCACGCCCTTTATTTATCTGGGCGGGGTTTTTTACTCGATTCAAATGCTTCCTCCCATTTGGTTAAAGGTGAGTCTTTGTAATCCCATCTTCTACATGGTTGACGCCCTGCGTTTTTCAACCCTGGGTCACGGCGATGTGGCTTTTCTCTATTCTTTCGGTGTCGTTTTCGGCATGGCCGTGCTCTCATTCGCCGTTTGTCTGATTTTGTTTAAAAGAGGATATAAGCTGATTGGATAAACCCGAAAGAAGATCTGAGTCTGTCACGATCGCCATGAAGCCAAAGCCTTCCCACAAAAATCCCCCTTGGTATCTCTATATTTTGGAATGTTGTGATGAAACTTTCTACACAGGAATCAGTCCGAATCCTGAAAAACGGGTGCAGGATCACAACACCGGCAAGGGCGCGCGCTACACGCGCTCACGACGACCAGTGAAAATTGTTTATCAGGAAATTTGTGAGGATAAATCTGCAGCCCTCTCGCGGGAATGTCAGGTCAAAGCGCTGCCTAGAAAACTGAAAGAGGAGTTGGTGAAGGGTCGAGCCATGGGCATCCATTCCCAGAACCAGCCCGTCCTACGGGCACCCCTCCATGGAGGAGAATAAAAGCAACCAGAAGATAGAATATAATTTTCTGTAGGGGCGAGACATGCCTCGCCCTTCAGAATCCAGGAGTCAGTCCATAAATAAAGAAAGGAGAGCGATTGCGCTCTCCTTTCTTGTTTTTATCGCTTCAAGCTTAATGTACTTTTGCCTTCATATGCATGATCGCACTCACGACTGTACTGGAGGCCTTGCCAAATTCACTGGCAGATCCAATGGCAACATCATCGCCGACATTCTGTCCCGCATCGGCTTTTTGAACGACCTGAGCGGCGGCCCGATGAAAATGGGCGTGTTCTGCTTTTAAGGTCTGGAATTCCGACATTTGAGAATACTTCCCGCCTTCTCCATAAATCCATTGCCCCAAAGCACATTTACTATCGATCTGAATATCACCTGACTTGAGCGAATGATCAGGTTTTTTAAGATAGAGTGAAAGTTTGACCTTCCAGTCACTGTGGGCACGAATGGCTTCATCGAAATTCATAAGGGTTCCTTTCCTTGTGAGGGTTGGAAAACATTTCTGATTTAAAGAGAACGGAAAGGTTAAAAAAAACTTAAGTATATTTTTAGAGACTCCCTTAACAAAAAAATCAGGCCCTCACATAGAGGGCCTGATAAGGGGAGTTGCCTGTCATGGTTTCAAAAGCCGCTGACCATCCTTAAGATAGCTTAAGGAGTCTGGATCATCTGCACAGAAGTACTGATCGCTGTCGACTTCATCGACGATTTGACACTCAGGCTGGCGCTGGTTGTCATTGTGGACTGCACACTCGTGGCGTTTGTTGGAGTCATCGTGCTGGAGGTCAAAGTGTTATTGGTTGGAGTCATTGAAGTCGAAACCACGGCATTGTTAGTTGGTGTCATGGTGGATTCGGTTTCCGTCGGTTTCACAGGCTCCATGGCCGTTTCTTCTTTGGGAGGAGGATTGATGACGATGATCTCATGAGCCACCAGATCGAGTTTGGATAAAAGATCCTTTAATGTGTCACTGCCTTTTTCATTCATCCATCCCATCGGAGAATTTTCCCCACTTAAAACGGAGAGGGTGTGGTTCACAAGCACGGCCTGATTCAAGGCAGAAATCGGATCTTTCTCTTCAGCGATGGCTTTTACCGCAGGGGTCAGATCCGTCACGATAAGCTTGCCAATAAAAGTAGCTAGCGAAGGAGTCTTGTCGCTCCAGCAGTCCCCTTCGGCAAACAGGCTATCCACTTGATCATAACCACTGAGAATGACCTTAAAGATCTCATCCGTTTTTTTATCAGAAACCGTTATGATAGGGGTTTCCAGAATGCTGACGGTTGAGTTGGAGGCCAAGTCAAGGGTCGCCGATGCAACCAGCGAATTGTCGGACTTGAGACCGGAAATGGAAAAGATATTGTTTTTGTGATCAAGAATCGCGTTCAGATCGGCCTCGATCTCTGACAAAGAGGGTTCTTTACCATCGGACACCCAAATACCAATACTGGACTTAAGATTTTCTGAAGACTTCCGTAATTGATCGTATTCGGAGAAGAGTCTTTCATCCCGAAAGCCTCTGATCTCCGAGCCGAGATCATCTACGCTGGCAGAAACAAGAGTCTGCAGAAATCCGATAAAGGGTTTTTGTGAATCCGAGAAATGTGCATTGCGCTCGTTGAGGGTGATGGCGTGCAGAGTCGATGACAGGAGAATGATAAGGGAGATCACTGTGAGCAATGAGATCCCTTTTCTTTTTCCAAGACTCGAAAAGAGTGAACGCAGAAAAATCATGGGAGCCTCCTCTTGTGTTTTGATGATGATAGGATCGATTCACATTTGAAAAATCCGATTTGTGAATCAATCCTCAGTATTTCTGAATTTTAGCGGGCACTCTCGTTCCCACTAAAAACTGAAATACCTGAAGCCACCAAAGCATTCATTGCCTTGGCGCCGGGGTTTGCTTGATCCGTCTCAAAAGAGAGGATGGTTAATAATCAGTTTTTGTTTGATGGTTTAGAAGACGACATCCTCCTTTCTGTCGGCACAAAATAAAAAAGGCCCCATTGCCATAAAGCAATGAAGGGCCTTCAATAGATCATAAAAATGAAATCGTCATGAGGAGTCCTTTGGTAACCCTGCTATCCGCCTGCGGCGGACCAGTGGCTTTGCGTCCCTGCTTTACAGCAGGTTTGCCGTTTTCAGTAACTTTCGTGCTCGACTTTCTAAAAGTTTAAGCCTCGAGAAATCTCCTGTAAATCCCCTTTCTTTGAAGTTTCCAAAAATTTTATTTCACAGCGAAATCAAAATATCGAACTGTTTAAAATTGCCTATGTTTTTAAAGACGCGATGGGTCAAGGATTTGACGTAAACCCCATTATTTTGACGGAGCGCTTTTCAGTTTGTGCTCGAAATCACCTTGAAGCGAAATCTTTTGCAGACTTTGTATTCACTCCAGGCCTTGTGAATTGGCTGATATCTGCCAGGAGAAGATATCGAAAGCATCTGCAAAACGAAGGCGCTTCAACTCCATTTTCATTCAAGCAAAATAGAGACTTAAAATTGGAAACAAAATTCAGAACCTGGGTAAACCCTTCGCGCGATTACTCCACTCGATATAGCGATTATAGGTAACGACAATATCATTCAGATCATTGGCTTTAGGCATCTGGCCAGAAGTGATGGCCCGATTCAAAAGCTTTGTTTTGACGTAGTAATCTTTTAGGTTTGAAGAAAACATTGAGAAATACGAGTTTGAGGTATCTTCAGGATGAGCCTGAAGATACGCCTCCAGATCTGTATAAGCCTTATCCAGTAAAGCAAAACCCGCACTGAATTCTGTCGGATTAACTTTGCCATTTTCCTCAAGGTGCAAACTCGCCAGCACGGCCTTCATCTGAATGGCATAGTTGAGCAGATGCCAATCGAAGGCTTTTCCTTTTGTCTTTTCGAGTTTTAAAAGCTCACGTTGATCCAACACATTTTTCAACGCATCCAGCTCTGTTCCAAAAGCGTTCGCCTGCATTTCAAGCTGATCGAGAAGAGGCATCAGCCTGGCATGCATCTCACGACCTTTCACACACTGATCATCCTTGTAATCCTGTTGGACAAAATAATCTCGGGTCTTCACGATGTTTGTCGCCAGATCGGTATAGCCAGGCGCATAGATTTTCAGGATGGAATCCAGCTTTTGTGTCGAGGCAAGAGGCTGCACACCTGCCTCAGCGGCCTTGTTGCATGGATTTGTGTATAGACTCATGTTGGTAGAATTTTGTGCGAGGGTATAAAGTCCAAAGGGATCGGTCGATCCGCCTTGCGCCAAGGGAAAATCGGGAAAATTCTGGTGGCCGGTTTTGCAGACAGGCTCGGCACTTTTAAGGGCATAAAGGTATTCGCGCCGAGTGTTTGCAATCTTGAGGTAGGTTTTGTTGTAACATTCAATGGCCAAATCGAGGCGATTTCCCAATTGGCTGTCTTCATCATTATTGGCAGGGGGTGGCGGAGGAAGAGGAGGAATAAATCCCTGAGGGGGAAGCGGAGACTGCACAGGCAATGAGCCCTGATTGGCTGGAGGAGCCGACTGAGAAGAATCTGAAGGAGAAACATTCTGCCCCGCAGGAGGTGTCTCGCTTAAGTGTCTGAATTTCTCCACCAGACCTTTACAGCCAGACAGGTGGAGAGAAAAAACTAGGACTGACAAGAAATAGAACAAGCGCTTCATAAGTGAGATCCTCCTGAGGTTTATTGAAATGAATTCTGAAAACTGGATACGCCCTCTCTCTAAAAAGATTCCGGCTTATTTGCGTTTTGGTGTGGGAAAATTCTGGGGGGCAAATTTGTCGAAAGGCTCCGGCTCCTGCACATTATCGGCGGGTACTGCACGCTGCATCGAGGAGCTAGAAAGGGCATCATAGTTTTTTTTCTGGGTGGCCGAGAAAAAACTGATCGAGCGAAAACGCTCCAGATCAATTTTACTTGGGAAGAAAAGATCAAAAGTCTGGGTATAACCCATCTGCACACCGGCAGGATAATCCACCAGATCCTTTACCTTGGAAGGAAGCAGGTTCCAAACATCCGGATCGGCAATCTGAAGCGAGACAATCGCCTTTTGTTTCTGACCCCGCGAATCTTCGATCGTCCATTGATCATGGACGGGATCGAGCTTGATCACGTCGACCGAACGGTTAGTCAGCGCCACAGTGAGAATTTTATATCCGGGAACGACTCCATCGAGTTTCGTGTCGTAAGTTGCATCAATCGTCACGCCTTCTCCTGGCAAATTTACCCGCGCCTGGGTGGCGGTCTTGATAGGTCTCTGCGTGCTGGAGGCACAACTGAACAACAGAATCATTGGAAGGATGAGAAGAAGTTTTGTAAAAAAACGCAGACTGTTTTGAAACATGTAGTTTAAAAAAGGAGGTGGGCAAGCTCCCTCCTTTTCCTAATTGAAAAGTTAAGAGGATTCGACCTGATGACAGGCCACCTGATGGTTTGAAGTCACCGGCATTAACACGGGTTTTTTAAGTTTGCAAACCTCCTGCACCCAGGGACATCGCGTATGAAAGGCACAACCGGAGGGAAGATGAATCGGTGAGGGTGGATCTCCCTGAAGCAGCTGGCGCGGGGTTTTTCGGGTTGAAGGGTCCAAGCGTGGAGCGGCTTCGAGAAGCGATCGGGTGTAAGGGTGCCGACAATCCGAAAGAGAATTTGCTTCCAGAATTTCCACCAGACTTCCCAAATACATCACTGCAATCTGGTCACTTAAGTGACGGATGATTTTAAGATCGTGAGAAATGAACAGATAGGCGAGCTTGAATTCTTTCTGAAGTTTAACAAGCAGATTTAAAATCTGGGCCTGAATCGAAACATCGAGGGCAGAGACTGGCTCGTCGCAGACAACAAGCCTGGGTGTAAGCGCGAGCGCACGTGCAATGCCGATGCGCTGACGTTGACCGCCAGAAAATTCATGTGGATATTTCAGCATGGCATCGTGCGTCAGGCCAACCACCTCAAGCAATTCAGCCACACGCTGGGCGCGTTGAATACGATTTCCAAAGCCGTGGATGAAAAGACCTTCGGAGAGAATGTCTTTGATGCTCATGCGCGGATTGAGCGACGAATAAGGGTCCTGAAAAATCATCTGGGTTTTTTTTCGGAACTGCTTCATCTCGGCCCGTTTGGCCTTTAAAAGATTTTTTCCTTCAAACCAGATTTCTCCTGCATTCGGCTCATCAAAGCGTAAAATCAGTTTTCCGAGCGTCGTCTTTCCTGATCCGGATTCTCCGACCAGCCCCAGGGTTTTTCCTTCTTCGATCTGAAGCGATACGCCATTGAGCGCGTGCACAAACGCCTTCGGTTTACCCAAAAAACCGTGGCTGATGGGAAAGTGTTTCACAAGATTTTTGATTTCTAAAAGGGGTATCATTCTCTTTTTATTCCTCACCTCATGCATTCAAACACCGCACCGACTGAGTCTCACCGACATATTTCATCCTGGGAACTCTCAGGCCACAGGCGCGCGCCCGTCTGGAACAGCGCTCCTGAAAACGACAACCTTCGGGCAAACGCAAAAGATCCGGCACACTGCCTTCGATGGTTTTAAGCTCGCGGTCTAAAGAGGGAATCAGAGGTGGCGAGGAGGCAATCAGGCCCAGGGTGTACGGATGTTTGGTGCGCCCGAACAAAAGTCGTACAGGTGCCTCTTCGAGAATTTTTCCTGCATACATGACCAGCGCGCGATCGCAGGTTTCAGCCACCACGCCCAAATCGTGGGTGATGAGAATCATCGCACGATTTTCTTCTTCGATCCGACGGCGAAGCAAATCCAGAATCTGGGCCTGAATCGTCACGTCCAGCGCAGTGGTTGGCTCATCGGCAATGATCAGATCCGGATCACACGCCAATGCCATGGCAATCATTACCCGCTGGCGCATCCCTCCGGATAACTGATGAGGATAATCATGCAGACGTTTTTTTGCATCCGGAATTCCCACCGCATTTAAAAGCTCCAGTGTTTTTTCCCGAGCAGGTTTCTGAGGAAGATTCTGGTGGAGTATAATGCCCTCCTGAATCTGATCACCCACCGTAAAAACAGGATTCAGAGAAGTCATGGGCTCCTGAAAAATCATGGCAATCCGATTGCCGCGAACTTTGCGCAAATCTTCTGAAGAAAGTTTTAAAAGATCGATCGGTGGGAGCAGGGTTGTTGGTTCATCGCGCCGAAACTGGCTGGGATCGATTTGCGGATAATAAAGAATTTCTCCGGAAACAATTCTTCCAGGCCGATCAACAAGCTTGAGAATCGAAAGCGCCATCATCGACTTTCCCGAACCCGACTCGCCGACAATCCCTAACACCTGTCCGCGATGGATGGAAAAACTTACGTCGTCTACCGCGCGCAGAATCCCTCCGGGCAGATGAAATTCGGTGATGAGATTTTTAACTTCAAGAAGTTTGAGCATGATCTGAGATGTTGCTAAAAATTGGTTTTCTGGAAATTTGGATTAAAGGTTTTTTCTGGATTCTTATTGTTTTTATTCCCCTTGTTTGGAGGGGTACCCGTCAGGGTGAGGCGGTCCTGCCGAGAAATTGGATTCAGGGTATTCTTCTTACTTCTGTCTTCTGCATTCTCTCTCCTGCTCTACTCACCTCTGCCGCATCCGCGGATCGATCGCATCCCTCAATCCTTCTCCCACCAGATTAAAGGAGGTGATCGTGAAAAACACCGCGAGTCCTGGAAAGAAGGCCAGCCACCAGGCGATATCGATAAATTCCCGCGATTGGGCAAGTGCCTCGCCCCAACTGGGTGTTGGCGGCTGGACGCCAAAGCCCAAAAACGAAAGCGAGGATTCGATGAGAATCGCACTCGCCACCCCAAAAGTCGCCGAAACAAATACCGGGGCCAAAGAATTTGGAAGCAGATGCCTGAAGATGATTCTCAGACTACCCGCCCCCTGGGTCCGGGCAGCCAATACGTAATCGAGTCTGCGCTGTTTGAGAATCTCACCCCGGACCAGGCGTGCAATCCCTGTCCATCCCGTCAAGCCGATGACAATCATGACGTTATAAATGGACGGCTCAATAAAGGCCAAAACCGTAAGAATAAGGAAAAATGTCGGAAAGCAGATCGTAACTTCTATGAGACGACTGATCAGCAGATCGGTTAGCCCGCCAAAATATCCGGCACAGGCCCCCAGAAAAATACCAATCAGGGTGTAAATTCCGACAGCGACAAAGCCGACCGAAAGCGAAACACGCGAGCCATAAACAAGTCGGCTGGCGACATCGCGCCCCTGACCATCGGTTCCAAACCAGTGCTGGGCAGAGGGAGGCTGGAGGATGGCGTCGAGGTTGTACTGCGTGTGCGAGTAAGGAATGATCGGCCAGATCGCGCTCACTTTTTTTCCTAGCATGAAAGAAGGATCGGCCATCTGATTCAGTGACAGGCTGGAAAAATGAGAAGCGAGGGTTTTGGGAAGAATTTCCTGAAGGACGGGAAAATAGCGGTGATTGTCCACCTTCACCATCAGGGGAATATCGCCCACCAGAAAGGGCGCAAAAAGGGCGAAGAAAAAATTCAGGGCAATGATCATCAAACCGAAACGATTCAGTCGGCTTTTTGAAAATTCCAGCCACACCTGGCGCCAAAATGAAGAAGAGGTTTTGGGTTTCATATTGTTTATCGGAGATGATCTTCGATCATGGTTCGACTCTTCGGCAAGCTCAGTCCGCCTCTGGCGGACTTGGCCCGTCGAAAAAAGTGGAATTGGAAGAGGCTGACAATTCGCTTTTCCACTCATCCCCTCCTAAGGACCACCCCGCTCTGACGGGCCCTCCTCCTGAGGGAAATAAAAACAATACGTACTCAGAAGACAGAAACTCCTTCCGTTCAACCCTCGTACGCAATCCGCGGATCCACCCAGGCGTAAATCAAATCCGTTAAAAGCAAAGAAAGCAAAGTGAGCAGGGCCTGGATGGAAGTTAATGCCATGATCGTCGGATAATCGCGAGAAATCACAGCCTCAAACCCAAGCTTTCCCATGCCCGGGATGGAAAAAATCTGCTCGATGATTACACTCCCGCTTAAAAGTGCGGGAAGAAGAGTTCCCATGAGGGTGACCAGGGGAATCAAGGCATTTCGAAATCCATGTTTCCAGATGACGGTGTTTTCTCTCAGACCCTTGGCGCGTGCGGTTCGGATGTAATCCTGTTTTAAAACCTCCAGCATGTTCACGCGGGTAAAACGCGAAAGAAAGGCAAAGCTACCGTACACCATACAGATCACCGGTAACACCAGATGCCAGGCCACATCCGCCAGCCAACGATACCATATCAGATGCTCGGCTCCATCCGACTGATAACCCACCATAGGAAACCAGTTGAAAAAATCTGCACTGGAAAAAAGCATCATCAACAGCATTGCCACCCAGAAAGTGGGAAGAGAATAAAGAATGAGAAGCTGCACCGTTACGGTTCTGTCCAAAAGGCTGTCGCGCTTTAAAGCGGACCAGACACCCAATGGAACCGAGATAAAATAGACAATGAAAATTTCGATGAGATTCAAGGTAAGGGTGATGGGAAGCGCTGCCAGAATTTTATCACGCACTTGGTTGCTGTCTTTTAAGCTGGTTCCAAAATCGAGCTTTAAAATCCGCTGCAACCACTTGCCATATAAAAGGGTATTTTTTCCCACGGTCTCTGCCACGGACCGAAACATATTCTTATCATCGGGTGCGCTCACATGAAAAACGCGCTGGTTGATCTTTACAATTCCGGCCTCATACCAGGCGGGAAGATCGGTATCGAGCTCGTAAAGTTTTTCAAACTCCTGGTAATGAGCAACTGAAGTCCCTTCGGCTTTTAAACCTTCTGCCCCGTGCAGCTTCATCATTAAAGGGCTGCCGGGTGACAGGCGAATGATGAAGTACGTGATCAGCGTAATGCCGATCAAGGTCGGGATCATCAGAAAAACTCGTTTGGCAAGATAGGTCAGCAAGATGGATCCTTGTTTAATAAAGTGCTTATTTCGTTTTCTTTTTCTCAAATACAGGATCGTCGCAGGAGGACTTGTTGTCTGGAGAACCCACCTCTACCGAGAGAGTCAGGGTTATTCTTCTGGATTCTGGATTTCTTATCTGTCGCCAATAACCCCTCACTCCTTTTCCCCACTTCTGCTTCCTGTTTTTTGATTCACAACTTCCATTCCAGAACATCTAACCCCCCGCGATACACGGTCACATTTTTAAATCGTGCCGAGCGCGCCACCAGGGCCGAAGGCGTAAACAAAAAGGTATAAGGATAATCATCATGAATCAGGGCGTGGATTCTGCGATTGATCTCGGCCCGTTTTTTTCGATCGAAAGTTTTGCGCGCTTCTACCAGAAGTTTGTCGACCTCAGGATTGGCATAGCCAACAAAGTTGTTTCCTGTCTGCTCGGAGGAATGCCAGATCGGGTACTGATCGGAATCAAATCCCATCGACCAGCCCAGGGCAGCGGCATCGAAGTCGTGTTCCTTGCTTTTAACCCTTTGGAGGAACGTGCCCCACTCCAGCGATTCAATGTGGGCATCGATGCCTGCCTGTCTGAAATCCTCTTTAATGATCGTTGCCAGACGATCGTAAAACAGATTGCCCGCGCGAATAAGCAGGGTAAAGCGGAAGGGTGTTCCATCTTTATCCAGAATGCCATCGCCATCATGATCATCCCAGCCTGCCTCAAAGAGAAGACGTTTGGCTTCGGCAGGATCATAAGGATCAGGCAGGACATCCGGATTGGCGTCATCGCTTTGGAAAAAATAAGGACCGCTCACAAGTTTTCCAAAACCAAACTCCAGCTTTTCCAAAACTGCTGGCCGATTGACAAGAAGGGTCAAGGCCTTGCGCACGCGCACATCCTGAAAAACAGGTCGGCGCAGATTCCATCCAATATAGCGATACATCTGCTGGTAATACTCGTGACGTACAAAATCTCTTTGGAACTGATCAGAGGTCGTCTGCTTCACCCATTGGATGGGCTGTAACGATTCGAGATCCAGCTCTCCTTTTTTAAGTTCCTGGAGGGCAACCGCCGAATCGGTGATGATTCTAAAATTCAATCCCCGAATTTCCGGAAGTTTGTTTTTATCCCAGTACGCCTCGTTACGCTCCAACACAATGCGCTTGCCAGTTTCCCAAAGTACAAACCGGTAAGGCCCCGTCCCGATGGGATGTCTTTTGGAAGGATTCTTATTAAAATCGCCCGCGTTCTCAAACACGTTTTTGGCCACAATCGGCATCCCTCCACAAATCTCAAAGGCCTTGTAGTAAGGCGTCGCATAGGTAAAGCGGATCGTCGTGTCATTGAGCTTTTCAAGCTTTGAAATATCCTTGTAATAGGAGCGCAAATTTGGGGCATCGACTTTGGGATCGCGAATTCTTTCGAAAGAATAAATCACATCGTCTGCCGAGAAAGGAGATCCATCGTGCCATTTCACATCGGTGCGCAGATGAAACGTGTAGGTGAGAAGATCTTTCGAGATTTCCCAGGACGTTGCAAGCTTGGGAATAAACTCGAGGGTTGTGCGATCACGATCGATGAGGCTTTCAAAAATGTAAGCTTCGATCTCTCCCGCATAAGCATCACTGGAAACGATGGGATTTAAAGTCGGGGGCTCATTTCCCAGATTCGTCGTCAACCATGTCGGATCTTTGGGAAGCCTTCCCAGACAGGCAGAGAAGGAAAGAAAGGCAAGCAGGGAAAAAATTTTAAAAGCAGGTCTTCTCAAAACTTGCATTCTCATCCCTCCACCTCAATTTGAAACAGCGCTTCCGGCAAAGCCTTTTGAGGCTGCATGTCCAGATAATGAATGCGAATCGCGTTTTTGCGTTTCAAATCCTGAATTAAAATCCGTGTGGGAAGAGAATACGTCTCTCTCGACTTTGATTCGGAAGAGGTTACAAAATTTTTAAACTCACTCACCTCAACGTGAAAAAGAATTTTTCCCCGCGCACTCAGCCGGTCCCACCGGGTTATCTTTTGATCTAAAGGATTCCACAGCCAGCGATCGTTTTCTCCCACAAGCCACACCTCGCCGTTTTCGTATTTTCTTACCTCAACCGCATCTGGCTGAAAATTTGGGTTTGGGAGTCGACCGAAAAAAAGGCCCAGGGTTTCGCTGAAACTGTCTAAAAAAGGCAGGTAGCGTGAAAGTGTTTTTTCGGTAAGCGCCTCAGTGTGGATTTTGTGATCGCCGTTCTCAAACCACTGAAGGGTGGATCCGTCGGATGCCAGCGTAAACTTAAGATTTCCAAGATCATCTAAAGTTTCGAATCGAAAGGAGGCCGGCAGTTGGATAAACACCGTCTCTTCAACATTTCTTTTTCGTTTTTTGATTTCCAGACCGATTTTCGCATAGCCCTTCAGGGCATTCAGGTTTTCAAGCGAGGTTGCAAAAGTCTGCACCTGTTTGAGCAGAGAATCTTTTTCGAAATCGTGCAGGAGGACAAACCCAGACCGCGTGGCATGCTGGGGTTCATGCTTGGGAGCACAGGCCGCCATCAGCAAAATCAGGCAGATGCTGATGGATTTCAGCAGGATGGAATGGATTAATTTTTGGGCTGAGAGCACAAAAGAGGAGTAGCGGGAGTCATGAGGGAGGTCAAGGGGTGGGTGGGAGTTTACGTTTAATCCCGGCCCGGAATCATCACTTCACTGGGAACCACGATAGAATCTCGGCTGGCCAAGGCTTTCTGGCGTCGTTCATTCTGATCTTCCAAAGCCATGCTTTTGGCTGTGGCACCAAACATAAAACCCACCACGCTCGCCCCCAAGGTGGTGGCTACACCTAAAGCCAGACTGGCTCCCCCTAAAATTCCAAGAATTCCAAATAATGGTGGAAAATAATTATAGGTTTGAGTGGAGGGTATCGGGGCCAAATCGCAAGAAGCATCATAACCCTGCTCATCAAGCCATTTTTGAACATATCTTAAGATAGTGTTTTGATGAGGTATCCCACGTTGTTCGTTAAGTTTGGAAGCAAAGCGCTGTTTTGTATGATCCTGGATATGCCGAACGAGAGTTAATTTCTGCCAACGATCCAGCTGAGAGCAGTCAGAATCTTTCACCCCATTCATGGAGCTGGCAGTGAATTCAAGTAATGACCTGATTTCCGCATTCTCAACCTGGCCATCACTCAAGATGTCATCTATTTTCTTCTCGAGCCGAGCATCGAATTGGGCGTAGTTGAAATTTGGATATTGTCCTACTTCTTTACAAATTGAATCCGCCATAAAATCCCCTTATTTATTAAGGCTCCTCAAACCGCTGAATCACACTTTTCAAAAAATTTCGATGTTCACTTTCACGATGGGCAAAGAGGGCTCTATTCTCTACCTATAGATGACACGCGCGCCCTATCATTTAATTTTTAATAATTTTATAAAGATGACTTCTTATCGGAAGCCTAAAAGGAAAGTTGCCAAGAAAATATCTGCATTTGCTCATTTAAAAAAAGACGATTGATTTCAACATGTTGATCTCCTCCGTCCTCTCTTGCTTACCACCTGAAAGCCTTTCAACATCAGAAGAGTGAAATTGAAGACGGAGCATTTCCGAGCGGGAATAAAAATGGAAGACGGAGGAGATTATCCCTTTGAAATCATTTGTTTTTCTACCCAACTGACAGCCGCTTATAAATCTTTCTTCCGTCTTAAAAAACCTCTCAGAACTTGCCCACTCCTTCTTAATCATCAGATAATTTCTCCTCGGTCTTTCCAAAAAAAGATCTAACTAATAAGATTTTCTCAATGGGATGAAATACAAGGCGAAATTTCTGAAGAAAACCGGAGCGTACAGCGATATTCGTGAGAATTTTCTGAATAAATTTTAACGAAGCAGATCACCCAGTAAGAAAGTCCCAACTAATTGAAATTATATCCCTAACGCTTAAAGCCCTCTAAACAACAAAGCGTCAAATTTCTCGCAACTTCTTATAAGAGGGAACGATAACCTTCTTGGGTTTATCCTCTCTTCAACATACGCATCGGCTTGATTGCTGAACTCAAAAGTAGGGAGAGGAAATTTCTGCTACTTTTTTTCAATCTGATAAATCACATTTGGAAGTCGATTGTTCCCGAAGGAGAGTCCCTTGAGTCGCGAAATCTCGAACCATCTGTCCGGCCTGCCGCCGCATCTCACCCCTGAAACCTCACCGGCGCAAAGTCAGCCGCCGGCATCTCAACCCGAGACCGTCCCAACACCTGCCGAGTCTCAGGTTGCGGCCGGGTCCGAATTTCATTTCGTTCCTCAACCGCCACTTTCTGTTCTGGGGGCCGAGAAGTATTTTCAGCAGATGCAAGAAAATTCCGGAAGCCTGTCTCCCGAGCAAAAAAGCGAGCAGCTCGCCAATGAAGCCGAGCGTCGAGGCGACGCAGGAAATCTGGAGGATGCCGCGCGTCTTTATGCGCGCGCAGCCGAGCTTAAGCCCAAATCGGCGGATCTTTGGCTGAAGGCCGCCCGGGCGCATCAGGCCTGGGCCGATCAGTCGGTGATTGCGCCCGACGTGCGAAAAGCCCTGCATCAGGAAAGTTTGCGTCTTTCGGATTTGGGCCTTCAGGCAAATACTGATCATTCCGAGCTTCTCCTTTTAAAAGCACAGCTTTTGGCAATGGCCGGAAAATCAGACGAAGCCAAAAAACTATTGATCGATCAGATCCGCTCTCACCAAAAGCAGATCGACCAGGCTTTGTCTGAAACCCAGAATGCTCCAACCCTCTTTGCCTTCATCGAAGAAACCTTCTCTCAGAATGAACTTCTGAAAACAGGTCTTGAAAATTTTGGCGCCTCTCTTCCTTTGGAAATGGCTCAAAAAGATCTCGCCCAAAATTTGCGATCTCTGCAGGCCCAGCTTGATCTGAAACAGGCAGAAAAAGACAGGATCTCTCAAACCCTCGAAGGGCTGGGTAAAGAGCTTTCGCTGACAGGACGGGCGGCAGAAATCATCAGCGGGGTTCTCGTCGGTCGGGGAAGTGGCTCTTTGACGGATGAGCAGCAGCTTTTATGGCAAAATCAATATCAGCTCGAGGGGCGGTTTTCCAAACTCTCGGAGGAAATGGCCGCGCTGAAAAGTAAAAGTCGCACATTTGAAAAACAGCTCAACCGGCAAGGCCTTGAATGTCGCCAGGAGATACAAAAGTCGGGAACGACCAAAGAAAAGCTCGCGCGCCTGAATTCCCTTCTTCAAATCGACCGCGAAGTAAAAGATGCAAAGGCCTTCAGCGAGGACTTGAGACTTTTCACAGAGATTTTGGATGGAGCGGATGGTGAGCTGAAAGCGACCGAGCGTTTTGATCACTATGCCCAGATTTTGAAGGAATGGAGTCTTCTTCGAGATCAAAAAGAGCTCATTTTAGGAAATCAGGTTTCTGTCTGGCAGTCCCTTCCGGAACTTCAGGAAATGATGATCCGGATGGAAGAGATTCAGTCGCGCCTTCTGCAGCTCAACCCAGAAACCTTTTCGGACCCGACTTCCTCCCAGGTTTTGTGGGAGATGCTGGAAGGTTTGATCCATCGTGGCGATCCGGCCCTGCGTGCCCATCTTTCCGTCGAAGGATTCAAAAATTATTTCCTGCACAGCCAGCAGGCTGAAGCACTTTTACAAAAGGCATACGAGACGGAGGATTTAAAATCCCGTCAACTTTTACGGCTCTCCGCCCTCCATGAAACCGCCAGCCTGCATCAAAACGAGAAGATGGAGGCCGTACTTTCCTCGCTCCTCGAAAAACTGGCGTCCGAAAAAAATGAAAAGGATCAGATTCTTTTACTCACCCACATTCTGGAAGCCCTCGAAGGCACCGGCCAGGAAGCCACCCTGATCGCTCTGCGCTCGCTGGCAAAATCCGAAATCGAAAACATTCTGAAAGTTGCGGATGTAGATCCGATGATTCAGTCCGAGCGCTTGATGGCCGCTCGCCAGCTAGCCCAAACGGCCCATGAAGAAGGCTTGGTGCGACAGATGGAAAGCGCGCTGACAGAGGTGCGCGATCAGCTCGCTCAAAAACTTTCAGAGGCCCAAAACGGCACGTACTCGATCGATTTGGAGAAGCGTTTGGAGATCGCCCAGCGACTAGTAGAAACCAACGGTTCGTTGGATCCGAATGAAGAAATTACCAAAGAGTGCGCCAGGCTAAAATCCGCAAAGCGCCAGGCGAACCGCTTTGGCGATGCCGTAGAACGGCGCATGGAGGCGCACTCCGCTCAAACCGCTGAACTCAACACCCAGGCCCTTCAGCAGGCAAAAGCAAATGTGATGGCTCGCAGGATGGAGCATTTAGCTCTTTGGAAAAAAGAAATTTTATCGGCCGAGTCTCTGCCGGTTGAAAGACGGCTGGAGCTTGGAAAGCGCCTGCTGCAATCGACGCTTGCTTACAAGGCCTTCACCACCACTCGTGCGGCCCTGCTGGATAGCAGCGTTTTTGAAACTGAGTTAAAATCGGTGACCAGCCTTCTCAAATCGCTGATTCGCCAGGGAGTGGAGTCGAGGCTGAAAGCAGAGTTGGCGACGGAGGAGAAGGAAATCCTGGTTCAGGATGCCTTCACAGTCTTTGAGTCTGCCCTACAAAAGATCGATTCCGCCCGCCCAGAAACCCTTCAGTTTTTAGAAGAGATTTCTCTCTCGGCCCTGCAGTTGTTTGTCCAAAAGGATGAGCTGGCGCGCGCCCATCTTCATGAGCTTCAGGCCGAATATCGAAAATTCGATCTTAAAACTGCACGCCCGGGCGAGCTTGAGACGTATTTGGAAAAATTCGAAAAACTTGCAGAGCACTTTTCTGAGCTTAGGCTTTTTGAGCTTGTGAAAGAGGCGATGGACGCTCACCTGAAGTTAGGCAAGCTCGAAGAAATTGCTCCACCCGAAAAAGCCCATCTGCTCTTGAAAGTCGCCGAAGTGTATCGCAAGGCCGGCATGCTTTCCGAATGTCGATCGCTTTTATATCAGGTTCATCAAATGCCTGGCGATGGACTGGAATCCGTTCAGGATCTGGCTCACGCGATGGCCCTGCTCTTGGATGGCAGTGTCGAAAAGGCGAAGGATGTTTTACGCAGGCTTTCGCAGGATGAAATGGCGGTGTCATTGCTGCATGCGCTTGAGGCCAGTGAGAAGCATCAGAAAGTTGCGCTTAGTTTGCAGATCGCGCGCTCGGTGATGGCCTCGTATGCCCGTCAGGAAAAAAAGCTCGGTTCGAAAATTGCCGGCGATCAGCTCGAAGTTCAGCAGGAACTTATTCTGGCTCAGATGGATCGTCTGGTTTCTTCGGGTGAGACCAAAACCCTGGCCGAGGCTTTTCATCAGGTTAAGATGCAACCCGAGTTTCAGGCCGTCCTTGGAAGTTTTTCAGAATCGAATGCCGGTTCCCGTCTGCAAACCTTTTTGGAAGAAATTTCCCGTCCCCATGTTCGAGAAACCGATCTGGCCCGTGCTACCACACGCCTGGCTGTTTCGCTGGCAACCTTTGGCGATTACGACATCAGCGGCGAGGTGATGGGATTTTTTGCCGGCTCGAAGGATGAGCAGGTGGCGAAAATCATCAAGGGGTTTGAAGCCCAACTTTCGGAGGCTACGCTCAGTAAAGATGCCCTCGGAATTTTTTTGGCGATCAACCCGATGGTGATGGCCTTCACCTCAGCCTCTACGATTAAAAGTTTGGGTGATTTTAGAAATAGCGTCGGCGATCAGGCCGTCGATTTTGCCTTGGGTGCGGTGACAAAAATTGCGGTCGCAGGAAAAATCGCAAGCCTGATTACCAAAAAGTTCGGGCAAAAAGCCTTAGGTTCACTGGCCGGTCGCGCCGCGATTTTTACCGCCGAAGAAGCCGCCAATCTTTTTGGAATGGGCCTGCGCAATCATTTCTTATCATTGATGGATCCTGAGGCCTTGCCATCTGAAGAAGGTGCGTTTGCCAAAGAGCTTAAAAAGAACATCTTGCAGTCGCTCATGGGCCGGCTGGCGGGCGCAAGCATGGGGCGTGTTGGAAAGGCCGCAGCCAGGACGAAGACTTTCGGTCAGGCAGGAAAAATGGGTCAGCGCGAGTTGGGCAAGTGGAGCGGCCGTGTGATGAAGGGTTTGACCTATCAGGCCAACATCACCTCGATGGTGGTTTCCGATATCATGGCCGAAGAGTTGGGTTGGGCACCCAAAGCACAGAAGTCTCTGTTGGGGCATTTTATTCATTCGATGAAAATGGATCGCGAGATCCACGCGGTCGGTCGTCACATTCACTTTGTAGCCAACGTCGCCACGCGCGGAAAATGGACCTCCCTTGAGCATTCCGTTGCTCAGCAAATCGAGCAGGCCAAGGCCGAGCGCCAGGCCGAACATTTGCATGAGAGTGCCCGCCACCAGTTGGAAGCCGAAGGTCGCGAGCTCACTCCTGAGAAAATCCACGAGCGTGCCCTTCAGCTCTACGCCTATGCCCAACGTCAGGAAGCTTTAGGGAAAAATTTAGACGATCATGAACTTCACCAGGCATTTAAGAATGTTCACCAGCAGGTTCATCAACTCGCTGAAAACCTAAAGCTTTCAAACCCGGAAGATGCCCGTGCGATCGAAGATCATCTGCGCACGATGGTCTTGCAGGGTCATTTGACTCAAGCTCAATTAAGCCACCTGCTTGAAAATCCGCCAAATCTTTCTTCTATAGAGTCAGGAGTTTCTGCATTTGTGCGAGTTCGGAATGAGGATTTTCAGGGAGGATATCGAAACGCCGGCAGGGTGGAGGTAGACGAAACCCCTGAAGCCCTTAAGGCGCGCGAAAATCAGGAGGTACAGGTTCGCCAGCAAATGCTCGCCCAGATTGCGCTCTGGGCCATCGATCATACGGATTCTACACACTCAACGGCTGGTGTGATCACGCATTTGAGCAGCAGGATGGATGCCCTTTCGGCGGCCGTAACAGAGGCCTCGCGGCATCTCATCGGCAAGGCGCCTCACGCAGCTGAAGAATTGGCCCAGTGGCAAAATCTCGATCTTTCCTTGCGTCAGCAGCTTTTCACCCGACTTTTGGCCTCGCCGATGGCATCGAAAGAAGCCGCTTTTGATCCGCAAAATCTTTCTCGCCTGATTGAAAATCTCCCTCAGGCCCTGCGCCTGTTGAATGAAGGACTTAAGGATTTTGTAAAGCGGGTGACTGCGCAGGAAAACGATCACCCTGATTCTCACGAAGCCCTTTCTCCACAAGTCCGTCTGATCAGCGCCCTGGCCTTAAACGCCTTATCCGACACAAGTTTGAAATCGCCTGAAAAATTATCGGTGCGGGTGGAGGCGCTTCGGGAAAGTTCTGAAAAAATTGAAAAGGCCCTGGCAGAAGCGACTGAGAAAATTTTGGGGAAGAGTTCAGAGCCCAAAGACGTGATCACCTTAAAGCAGCGGCTGATTTACGAGTGTGTGGATCTGAAGGATAGATCCGACGCGCTTGTTATAAAAGCCATCGCCCGCATCCAAAAGATTGCGAAGAAAAACGCCGGCGCAAATCAGAATCCAAATCCTGCGGGTGCATCCGCCTCAGGCGGACCGAACACACCTGATCACATACAGACGTCTGTATCTGTCGGATCGCCCAAATCTGAACGGGCGACGCATCCATCGCTCCTGCAAGGGGAAATATTACATCAACGCCTTCACACCATCGCCTTCAATGTGCGCGCGGTTTTAAACTCCGATCTGCCCGCTCTCATGTCGAAATCGCCGGCTGAGATCGCTCAACAGGTGCGTGGTTTTGTAGCCGATCATCTCGAGGCGGATCCCGTTTTGGCCGAGCATCCTGCCCTCCAAAAAATGGTGGATTCACTCACGACCTCTGTCTTGCTGGTTCAGGAGCACGAAGCGCGTCTGCGCTCTCCTGAACGCACACCCGAGGAGCGCAAAATCTCGCTAAAAAATCGTTTGAGCGAGGCAGGGCTTGATCCCAAATTGATCGAGGCCAGCGCCGAGGTTGAAAAAATTCTCGCACCCCTTTCTGAACCCTCTCAGAATCTTAAGCAGGCCTTCGCGCAGGTGAGCGAAGCCCTTCTTCAGATTTCAGAAGATCACCCAACGCTCGCAGCCCTTGCCTTGCCAGCCCTTTCGGATTCTGCCAACACATCGGCCTCTTCTTTGCCAGAGGATAAATCTTCACCTCTCGCGCAAACCCACGCAGTTCCCGCACCTGCGCCTGTGACAAATCTGGAGCCTAAGCCGGCTCCCATCATTTCAAAACCAACTCTTGAATTTGCAAAAAAAGTTTTCGATCCAGCCAACAATCCTGAGCTGATAACGCAGGTCCCTGAACTTCCTCACACTCCAGAAGCACCGGACGCCCCGCAAACCCTTGCCGCAGGCCTGGTTGCCGGCGCTGAGGGTCGAGCCGCTGCCAAAAAAGCTGCTGGAAGGAAATCGGATCCAAAAGACAAAGTTGTGGATGGGGATAAAGAGTTTGTCGGCCTCAAACCGGAAAAACTCGCCCCTGCTTTTGCAGCGGGAGGAGATGGGGGAGGGGGATACAGTGAACGTGAATTGAGTCTGATCTTTGGAGCAGGAGAAGAGTCGCGCCCACCAATTCCTACTCAATTTGCTCATTATCTTGATGCCGAAAAAGCCCGTCAGGAAATGATGGAAGATCATCGCGAGCTATTCGATACAGATATCTCAAAAGTCCGGGAAAAAATCGCTCAGCTTAAAAGAGAATATAAAGTTGAGTTAAGATTGGCTCAACAAACTAAAGGACCTTTAGCTCGGTTATTAGAAAGTAAGTATGAGCTAGATCTTCTCGCCCTCAAACTCCACGAGGCGCGACTGGATGCCCTTTCTTTGACTGAATATTTACCCATTGAAGAATATCAAAGAAGGGCCAGAGAGGCCGTGCAAGAAGGAAATCTTGAACTGGCCATGCGCTGCAGGGCTGCAATCGATGCTCTCCAAGACCGGGAAGGAATAAAAGGAAGAAGCGGAATTGAGCATTTAGTTGAAGACATTTTCCCTTTCTATAGCCATCGAGAAATTGATGATACTCCATTTGAATTAAATATTGCTGGTGCCTTGGGATTTACAGATTCTTCGGAGGGAGGCACCTTTCTCCCCGAGGGTGTTGTTCGTGCCAGCCTGGGTTTGCGGGGTGAGAATGAAAGTGTTGAGACCTTCGAAAAGAGATTGAAAGAGGAAACAGCTTCCTGGACGGCCCTTTCGCAGCATCTCGCCCCTGCTCATCCTGTTGTTTCACTACTATTGAGCGTTACAGGTTTTGAAAGACGCCTGCTGGTGGAAGATACAGTCATCAATCTGCCAAATGAAATCGGAAATGCTATTAATTTAGCTCGGGCAAAAACAGGTGCGTTTACTCCATTTGAAAATCCTGTTGTCTTAAACAGGAATACTGAATCAAACCTCGAGTTGCTGAATCATGATTGGAAGGTATTAGATAATCTTGGGAATGAAATTTACGACCTGGCAGCAAGTCGCGAATTTGTGGAAAGGATTCGCGAGCACAAGCTTGCTTTGCTTGCGTCGCAAGAGCGACATTTATTATCGGCAAAGTCGACCAAAGACATCGATTCAATTAGAGAAAAACTCAAAGAAGAGATTGCCTGTTTAAGAACGCAGGATTTGTCTCCTGATTTGTTAAAAGATCCCTTGGCTATAGAGGATCTGGTCTTAACGATCGCCCGTGCTTCAACTCTGAAAGCCCTGATTTACCAGCTGGATCCTGCCAATGCCGGTAGTTCAAAGATCTACACCTTCATCGATGCCACTCTCGAGATCATGGCCGAACAGGGTTTGATCCAATCCAAAAAATCGGATCTCTCCGCCCTCATCCCCACTCCTTTAATCATCGATCCCGCAAGCGCAGGCTCTGTGCCCTCTGCCAGCGTAGTGCTCTCTGCCCTCAAAATTATGCTCGCCCATGCTGCGGCCGATCCTATCACCCGCGATACGATTCTCTCGGGCGCTTTGGGCCTGCAAGTCGCCCTGAGCGGTGCCGCCGCACGCCTGCGCGCAGGTGCCTTAGAGCTCTACGCTCAGGCAACCGACTTCGTGCACGCTCGCCTTGCCCACATCGAACAAACCTTCGCTTCCGCTGCCGCCGCGCTCTCTGGCCTTCAGCCTGCCTTGGCGGGTGGGGTGGGAGAGATTGGAAGGGTAGAAAATTTATTTTCGAGCGGTGGAGAAGCGCCAAACAGAAGTGAAGAATATCAGCAAGTTTTGGATCAGGTGTTATTGTTGAATGATAAAAGCCCAGCCAAAGAAAGGATCTCTAAACTGTCAGGTCTTGCCGAAGCACACTTTGCTAAAGGGAATAAACTGGAAAGTTGGTACTTGGGGCTTGTGATCAAAGAAATACAAATCACAGCTCTCGGCAATGGCTCTCCAACTCTGGAAAATCTGCAAAATCAATTAAGCAATGTAAGATTTACACGAGATCAACTTGCACGGCAAACAAAGCAAGCTTTTAATACTGTGCTTATTCGCCAATTAGAAAAATTAGAAGAGCAGGAGCTGGTTTTATCTTTGGCAATTGAGCGGAGGTTGTGGAGTGAGCAATCTGAAATGTCTGTGTGGAATACGTCTTTAAGTAAGGCTCAAAAGCAATGGAAGGATTACTTTGAGAAGAATTCACATCCTCGAACAGCAAGAAACATGCTTTTTGCCAGGGCCAGGGTAGAAGCCATTACAGCCGCTTTGCTGGTTAGCAAAGGGTATTCAGAATCAGATTTTGTATCGGTCCTCGAAAACACGCCCTGTTCCTTTGTAGGTTATGATCGCGTTTTGAATGATAGCCATCTTGAAAATGGTGGGTTGTCGCTAATGAGTTCTTTGAAACCTAATTGGGATTATGAAGGCGCCCATGGACCAATCCATTTATTTAATCTGGCATCACACACAGAAGATTTTAATTACAATAAAAAGAATATCAGGATCACCGTTATCTTGGCCGATAATCAACTAGATCTTTTTATAGAAAATATTCCTAAAACAGCAGGCGAACGCGCACATAACTTTGTTAATCATTATACCCACGAACTGATCCTCTTGATTCAAAGTCCTAACAATCATGATATCGGTGAAAGAGAAGGCCCGATCAAAGCGTTCTATGAAGAACAGTTGGCGAATCGTGCTCTTGAGCAAACACAACATGAAAAAATTGAGCTTCGATTCATCATCGATCCTGCTGGTAACCCTGTTTGCATTCAAGGTTACGGAGTCGCTCCAGACACTGAGATTTTATCTACTCAACTTTTCTCATATGCCATTGATTCAAGCTTTAAAGAAATCTCTCCCCCGCAAGGCCTAACTAAAAAACCCCGAGCAAAAGCTCCTATACCTGCTGAAGTTATTCCTATTGATAGATTAAGAAATGTTGGTGGTTTAGTCTCAGGTGATCCCTCAAATGACTACTCCCCCCTCCCCGCGTACGTACCCTTCCCTACATTATTAGAAATCGCCGTCACGGGTCACCCGACCCTCGCGGGTGCGGCGCTGTCTGCGGTCGGCATGGCGGCCGGTTATCTCGCCACGCATGCAAATGCACGGCGTGCGGTCGTGCGCGTGTGCGAGCAAATGGTGGAAGGTGTCGTTTCGATTTACAAAAGCGCGACCGACTTCACCCATGCGAAACTGT
>JBPOIC010000013.1:0-30599 GCA_052034865.1 Myxococcota bacterium
ATGCAGGGTCCCGGATCCGGATAACGGATCGCGGTTAGAGGCCAGAGACCGCCAGGGTGGTATTTCAACGGTGGCTCCACGCGAGCTGGCGCCCGCGCTTCAAAGCCTCCCACCTATCCTACACAGACCGGCCCGAAGTTCACTGCCAAGTTATAGTCAAGGTGCACAGGGTCTTTCCGTCTTTCCGCGGGTAGACGGCATCTGCGCCGCCAATACAATTTCGCTGAGTCGCCGGTCAAGACAGCGGGGCAGTCGTTACGCCATTCGTGCAGGTCGGAACTTACCCGACAAGGAATTTCGCTACCTTAGGACCGTTATAGTTACGGCCGCCGTTTACCGGGGCTTCGGTTCGATGCTTCTCCTTGCGGATGACATCTCCCCTTAACCTTCCGGCACCGGGCAGGCGTCAGACCCTATACGTCGTCTTCACGACTTTGCAGAGTCCTGTGTTTTTGTTAAACAGTCGCTGCCCCCTATTCACTGCGACCCATCTATGCTCTAAATTGCGTGAATTTATTACAAGGATGGGCACACCTTCTCCCGAAGTTACGGTGTGAATTTGCAGAGTTCCTTAACCAGAGGTCTCTCAAGCGCCTTGGGATCCTCTCCCCGCCTACGTGTGTCCGTTTGCGGTACGGCCAATCTAGCTACTAGCCACGAAGTTTTTCTTGGAAGCATGGAATCAATCACTTGAAGGGAACCGAAGTTCCCAACTTGTCATCACTTCTCAGATATAATTGAGCGGATTTGCCTACCCAACCATCCTACAAGCTTAAAACGTCGCATCCAGTGGACGTCTGATCTATCCTTCTCCGTCACTCCTTGGCATCAAGCACAGCTAAACAGGTACAGGAATATTAACCTGTTTTCCATCGTCTAGGCCTTTGGGCCTCGACTTAGGCACCGACTAACCCTGGGCGGATTAACCTTCCCCAGGAAACCTTAGGCTTACGGCGAACGCGTTTCTCACGCGTTTTTTCGCTACTTATGCCAGCAGAAGCTCTTCCAGGGCCTCCAGCGCTCCTCTCGGTGCACCTTCACAGGCTACTGGAATACTCCCCTACCACGTAAAAACCTCCGCAGAGATCTTTACATCCGCAGCTTCGGCACGATGCTTTAGCCCCGTTACATTTTCGGCGCGGACTCACTCGACCAGTGAGCTGTTACGCTTTCTTTAAAGGATGGCTGCTTCTAAGCCAACCTCCTGGCTGTCTGAGCGCTTCCACATCCTTTCCCACTTAGCATCGATTTGGGGGCCTTAGCTGGCGGTCTGGGCTATTCCCCTTTTGACTATGAAGTTTATCCCCCACAGTCTGACTCCCATATTAAAGACATCGGAATTCGGAGTTTCGTTGGGTTTGGTAAAGTTTTCACTCCCCTAGCCCATCGAGTGCTCTACCTCCGACGCTCATCATATGAGGCTATACCTCAATATATTTCGGGGAGAACCAGCTATCTCCCAGTTTGATTAGCCTTTCACCCCTACCCTCAATTCATCCCAACCCTTTTCAACGGGCACGAGTTCGGACCTCCATCCGGTGTTACCCGGACTTCATCCTGATCAAGGGTAGATCACTAGGTTTCGGGTCTATTACATGCAACTAAATCGCCCATTTCGGACTCGCTTTCGCTACGGCTACACCTTCTCGGCTTAACCTTGCTGCATACAATAACTCGCTGGCTCATTATGCAAAAGGCACACAGTCGCTCTTTTTCTGCAAGCAGATCATAGAGCTTCTATTGCTTGTAGACATAGGGTTTCAGATTCTTTTCACTCCCGTTTCCGGGTTCTTTTCACCTTTCCATCACGGTACTAGTTCACTATCGGTCGAAAGAACGTATTTAGCCTTGGAAGATGGTCCTCCCAGATTCCCACAGGGTTTCACGTGCCCCGTGGTACTTGGGAACTTTAGAAAGAAGCTAATTTCTTTTAATTTACAGGGCTATCACCTTTTATAGCCGGCCTTTCTCATGCCGTTCAACTAAGAGATTAGTTTTTGACTTCTCCTCCTGATTGCAGTCAAGAGACCTAAAGCCCCACAACTCAAAATGGAAAACGCCTGCAAGCTATCACGTCCATTCTGTTTAGGCTGTTCCGATTTCGCTCGCCACTCCTTTCGGAATCGAGTTTTTCTTTATATTCCTAGAGGTACTAAGATGTTTCAATTCCCTCCGTTGGCATCTTACATAAAAGTAAGATAACTATTTTTCAAGCTAGGTTTCCCCATTCGGAAATCCCCGGATCAAAGTTTGTTTAGCAACTCCCCGAGGCTTATCGCAGCTAACCACGTCCTTCATCGCCGTCTTTCGCCAAGGCATCCACCCTATGCCCTTAGTAGCTTGACCAATCTTTTAAGTATTTTTAGTCTAGGAAATTTCCCAGCTTAAAAACGCTCTCAATTTAGTCTTGATACCTAAGAGACTTCACATGAAATTGTTTGGTATACAGATACCTAGAATATGCAATTGTCAAAGATCGAAATTTTTTTTGATCTATGTATTATCAGCATGGAGAAGACCGGGATCGAACCGGCGACCTCCTGGTTGCAAACCAGGCGCTCTCCCAACTGAGCTACTTCCCCTCTTATTTAACCGATAAACAATATAAAAGGCGGATCATCTTCTGTAATAGCTAGTTGATGATATTGCTTTTCGTTATGGGCGTGCCTGGAATCGAACCAGGGACCTTACCCTTATCAGGGGTACGCTCTAACCAACTGAGCTACACGCCCGAACAGGCCCTCCCACAGAAAAAGCATGCTCAGAGCTGACTGACGTGTACGGCCTCTTCGACTCTTCACTCTATGCTCAAAGATCCAAACACAATATTGATCTTAAAACTAAATAGAACGCCTATTTTTGACGAGTTACCCATTAGAAAGGAGGTGATCCAGCCGCAGGTTCCCCTACGGCTACCTTGTTACGACTTCGCCCCAATCATGAGCCATACCTTGAACGGCTGCCCCCTTTTGGGTTAGCGCACCGGCTTCTGGTATAACCCACTTTCGTGGCGTGACGGGCGGTGTGTACAAGGCCCGGGAACGTATTCACCGCGGCGTTCTGATCCGCGATTACTAGCGATTCCAGCTTCATGGAGTCGAGTTGCAGACTCCAATCCGAACTTAGAACGGTTTTAAGGATTAGCTCCCCCTCACGGGATTGCGACCCTCTGTACCGTCCATTGTAGCACGTGTGTGGCCCTGGGCATAAAGGCCATGAGGACTTGACGTCGTCCCCACCTTCCTCCCCGTTAACCGGGGCAGTCCCTCTAGAGTGCCCAACTTAATGATGGCAACTAAAGGTAGGGGTTGCGCTCGTTGCGGGACTTAACCCAACATCTCACGACACGAGCTGACGACAGCCATGCAGCACCTGTCTTAGAGCTCTCTTGCGAGCACTTCCCTATTTCTAGGGAATTCTCTAGATGTCAAGCCCAGGTAAGGTTCTTCGCGTTGCGTCGAATTAAACCACATGCTCCACCGCTTGTGCGGGCCCCCGTCAATTCCTTTGAGTTTTAACCTTGCGGCCGTACTCCCCAGGCGGGGTACTTAATGCGTTAGCGACGGCACTGCGAGTATTAAGCTCACAACACCTAGTACCCATCGTTTACGGCGTGGACTACCAGGGTATCTAATCCTGTTTGATCCCCACGCTTTCGCGTCTCAGCGTCAGTAATGGTCTAGAGAACCGCTTTCGCCACCGGTGTTCCTCCCAATATCTACGAATTTCACCTCTACACTGGGAATTCCATCCTCCTCTCCCACACTCAAGCCAAGTAGTTTCGGACGCACTTCCTCGGTTAAGCCGAGGGCTTTCACATCCGACACGCTTGACCGCCTACACGCGCTTTACGCCCAGTAATTCCGAACAACGCTTGCACCCCTCGTATTACCGCGGCTGCTGGCACGAGGTTAGCCGGTGCTTCCTTTGAGGGTAACGTCAAACCTATCAAGTATTAGTTAATAGGCATTTCTTCCCCTCCGACAGAGGTTTACAACCCGAAGGCCTTCATCCCTCACGCGGCGTTGCTGCGTCAGGCTTTCGCCCATTGCGCAATATTCCCCACTGCTGCCTCCCGTAGGAGTCTGGACCGTGTTTCAGTTCCAGTGTGGCTGATCATCCTCTCAGATCAGCTAACCATCGCAGCCTTGGTAGGCCATTACCCCACCAACTAGCTAATGGTGCGTAGGCCCATCTATTAGTGATAGCGTGTATACAGAGGCCATCTTTTACCTCATTGGCCAAAGCCAACGTGGTCTTATCCGGTATTAGCCCATCTTTCGACAGGTTGTCCCAGTCTATTAGGTAGGTTACCTACGTATTACTCACCCGTTCGCCGCTTTACTCACCCTTGCGGGCTTTCTCGCTCGACTTGCATGTGTTAGGCACGCCGCTAGCGTTCGTTCTGAGCCAGAATCAAACTCTCCAGTTTAAATCTGGTCGCCAAAGACGTATCACTAATGATTGGCCTTTGGCATATTTGCTCCGAAAAATTCCGGAGCGGAATTAATTAGGACTCGCTCAATTTCAGCGTTCTATTTAGTTTTCAAAGACCAAAAAAAATCCTTCATTCATTTCAGTTCATTAAAATGAACATTAACAACTACAATAATCTTTCAATATTATTTCACACAGGAAGGGTTTCTACTGTCACTGCATGAGAACCTCGAAGCGAGGCGCGGTTATTATCTAACCGCTCTTCTTAGTCAAGCTCTAAAATTAATTTTCATTAATTTTTTCAATTAACTCAGAAGCTAAATATGAAATCATACTTCAAAATTGTCAACGGGTCTGACCAAGAAATCATACTATCTTCCCGAACAGGAGCGTGTGAATCGCTTTTCCTGAGATAGAAGTCAACATGATTTGTGAAAAAGATTATTTTTTCATTTATTCTTAATGACTCTGAGCAAATTCCTCACCTCATAAATAGTGCGCATGCACAACCAGTGATGTTCTTTTGTGCTTTAGAGTAATCTACTTTTTCTTTCTGTGAATCTATAGCCATCCGAGTTGTATTCGGCCTTAACTTTCTCTGACAGCCGATTCCAAAGGTGCTTATCAATAACAAATGTAATGTTACCAAATAGGGCGCAAAATGCGTCCTCTCAGGTCTCTCAGAAATCTGAAGAGTCACATCTTTAGTATGTGATTGCATAACCTTGCGAACAATTCGTTCAGGCCTTGTTGAATCGAAAGCAAAAACTATAAATTAATCCCTGCCACAGGAAGAAAGGCCGTACGGCGCTTTCCGTGAACTTCGGGAGAACGAGTAAAGGTCTGCCCAATCCCTAAGGTTTATAAAGATCGGATGATTTGCTATTTCGTTCTCCTCAGGGTATTGCCCTGCTTGGCTTGTCCGCTCAATAGTGAGAAGCACGATCTTGATAGAGCTCACAAAAACCGCTCTTGGAAGCCAATCAGTAGTCCTTGTGCTCTGTCACAGTGATGTTACTGGGTAAAGTCGATTCAGCTTCACACGCACACTTCTTGGATGGTGAACTGTCAATCGACCTTGCCCATTTGCCTGTTTCATTTTGGTTCCAAACCCTCATTTCTCTTTTGAGAGTTTCTTTATCGGGGATTTTTTGGTCCAGACACTGTCATCCTAAAACAGAGAACTCAATTTCAGCTATGTTCAGCCAGCTTCCATGCTTGGAGGTGAGTGGATCTCCAATCGATCCAGAATTCAACAGGCTTCCTCGGAAGCAAAAGTCTCATACAATGAAGCTGCTTTGTGCGTATTAAAATCATCCAAAAGGTTTGCAAAATAAGAAAATGTTCAAATTATAGTTCCGCTCATACTCCGTATCATAAAGCATCGGTCGTCCGAGCATAACGGCAACAGAAAATATCCTTCCAGCTGGCGTAAGGGGCTTTGACCCTAGGCCTCTCTAAAAAAACTTTCTTCATACTTCTCATACACTCTTCTCACATCCTCATCTGAAAATCGTTCGGGTAACCGCTGCGCCATAAGGTCTTCTTTCTTTAAGGCAGACCCTTTAGGTGTATTTTTAAAATTTAATCGAGTGCATTTTAAAATTTGCGCTAACAAGCTTAAAAATTGGGTTGCCCCCTTCTTTTTGATGACCTAAAAGCGGTGTATGTCAGAAATTTTACACACCCAGATTAATCCAAGCAGCCCTAATTTTGCAGAGAACTCTCGCCACCAAAAAGCTCTAAATGATGAATTTAGAAAACAGGTGGATCTCGCCAAAAAAGGAGGCGGAAAAGGACCAGCGGAGAAACATCTTAAGCGTGGAAAACTTCTTGCGCGCGAAAGAATCGAAAAGATCCTCGATCCAAATTCTCCCTTTTTAGAATTTTCCACCCTCGCAGCTCACAGCCTTTATAACAATGAAGCCCCTGGGGCTGGAATCGTTACCGGGATTGGATATGCTTATGGTAGAGAAGTTCTCTTCATCGCCAACGACGCAACAGTTAAAGGAGGAACTTATTATCCTTTGACTGTCAAAAAACATCTCCGTGCCCAGGAAATCGCTTTTGAAAACCATCTTCCCTGCGTCTACCTGGTCGACTCCGGAGGTGCCTTCCTTCCGCTTCAATCAGAAGTCTTTCCCGACAAAGAGCATTTCGGACGCATCTTTTACAATCAAGCTCGCATGAGTGCAGCGGGCATCCCTCAAATTGCGGTTGTGATGGGCAGCTGCACTGCAGGTGGGGCCTACATGCCTGCCATGAGCGATGAAACTGTCATTGTAAAGGGAAATGGAACCATTTTCCTGGGTGGCCCCCCTCTCGTCAAAGCCGCAACAGGAGAAGAAGTCACTGCTGAAGAGCTTGGAGGTGCCGATGTTCACTGCCGCAACTCAGGAGTGACAGATCATTTTGCCGAGGATGATCTTCACGCTCTTGAAATCACTCGAGACATTCTGCTCCATTTGAATCGACCTGCCAAACGTGAAGTCGACCTTGTTGCAACTGAAGAGCCTCTTTACCCCGCAGAAGAAATTTACGGCATTCTGCAGAAAGACCTCCGGCAGCCCTACGATGTACGAGAAATCATTGCTCGAATCGTCGATGGAAGCCGGTTTCATGAATTCAAGAAACTTTATGGCTCAACCCTGGTGTGTGGAATTGCTCGCATTATGGGGATGCCCATTGGGATTTTAGCAAATAATGGAGTTCTTTTTTCTGAGAGTGCATTGAAAGGGGCTCATTTTATTGAGCTCTGTGATCAGCGAGGAATCCCACTTCTTTTTTTGCAAAATATCACGGGCTTTATGGTTGGGAAACACTACGAAAATGCCGGCATTGCCAAGGATGGAGCTAAAATGGTGATGGCTGTCTCAAATGCTCGAGTTCCGAAATTTACAGTCGTGATTGGAGGCTCCTATGGAGCTGGTAATTACGGAATGTGTGGTCGAGCTTACAGTCCACGACAACTTTGGATGTGGCCGAATGCACGCATCAGCGTCATGGGTGGAGAACAAGCTGCAAATGTATTACTGACTGTGAAACAGGACCAGCTTCGAAGTGAAAGAAAGCCACAAATGGATCCAGCTCAAAGTGAGTCTTTCAAAAAACCCACCTTGGAAAAATATGAACAGGAATCTAGCGCTTATTTTTCCACAGCAAGGCTTTGGGATGACGGAATTATCGACCCCGTAGATACACGAAACGTGTTGGCCGTAGGCCTTGCCGCCGCACTGAACGCACCTTTAAAGCCACAGGCATTTGGTGTTTTCAGAATGTAACCATTAACAATTTGTCGCACTCTCCATTCATTTCTAAAAATTATGGAACAGTTCCAGCCCCTTCTTCTCGAAATCAAAGATCAAGTTGCAATCCTCACTCTGAACCGACCCGAGCTTCACAATGCTTTCAATGAAATCCTTATTTCCGAACTTCATCGGGCCATCAAAAATATCGGTCAGAATCCTGAAGTAAGGGTCGTTATCATTACAGGCACCCCACCCTCTTTCTGCGCTGGAGCGGATTTAAATTGGATGAAAAAAATGCTCCATTACTCCAAAGAGGAAAACATTGAAGATGCCCAAAAGCTTCATCAAATGCTCTACAGTATTGCCCAATGTCCAAAACCTGTCATAGCCAAAGTGAATGGATCTGCCCTCGGCGGAGGCGTCGGCATTGCTGCTGCGGCAGACATTAGTTTTGCTTATTCCCATGCGCAATTTGGTCTTTCGGAGGCACGACTTGGACTTCTTCCAGCTGTCATCTCACCCTTTGTACTGCGCAAAATTGGAGTTCGGGCTTTCCGAGAGTTTGCCTTAACCGCTGAGCGTTTTCGAGCAGTTCAGGCAAAAGAGATGGGACTGATTCAACACTGCGGCGAACCGCAGGAGATAGATGACCTCGTTCAATCAAAAATTGAATCATTGAAGGCAGGTGGGCCCGAAGCACTGGCCAGCACCAAACAGTTGATTTTAGAAATTGAATCACTCGATCTAGAACGGTCCAGCGAAGTGACAGCGCGTTTTTTAGCAGAACGCCGCATCAGTGCTGAAGGTCAGGAGGGGATGGAAGCCTTTTTCCAAAAAAGAAAAGCGGCCTGGATAACCAAGAGATAAAATCGATCTTCAATTTACTCGAAACGAAACCAATATTTATGTTTGAAAAATTACTCATCGCAAATCGTGGCGAAATCGCTCGTCGAATCAATTTTGCCGCCAGAGAAATGGGAATTAAGACCGTCGCCATATATTCAGATCCTGATGCTGAGGCCTTGCATGTGATAGAGGCCGATGAAGCCTATGGGCTGGATGGAATTGAAAGCGCTGAAACTTATCTTGATATTTCCAAAGTGATTGCGATTGCGAAGAAATCTGGAGCACAAGCGATTCATCCTGGGTATGGTTTTCTTTCTGAAAATGCAAATTTTGCAAACGCCTGTGAGCAGGAAGGAATTCAATTTATTGGTCCTTCCTCAAAGGTAATTACCCTTTTGGGAAGCAAAATTGCTTCGAAAGAGCTCGCTAAAAAAATCAACATCTCCATGGTTCCAGGATATTCAGGAGAAATCCCCCATGGCAAAAAGCTTCAGGAATTGGCTGAAAAAATTGGTTATCCTCTTTTGATCAAGGCAGCAGCGGGTGGCGGCGGAAAAGGAATGCGAGTCGTTCATGGGCCTGAAGAGCTGGAAGAAATGATTGCAGGAGCCGAACGGGAAGCCTTCGCTTTTTTCAAGGATAAAACTCTTTTTATTGAGCGCTATTTTGTAAAATCCAAACACATCGAAGTACAGATTTTAGGGGATCATCACGGAAACCTAATCCATCTCTTTGAAAGAGAATGCTCGGTTCAAAGAAGACATCAAAAGATGATTGAAGAAAGTCCTTCCCCATCTCTTAGCGCAGAGCTTCGTCAGAGAATTTGTGAAGCTGCCATCAAAATTGCTCAGGCAGCGGGTTATTGTTCTGCGGGTACAGTAGAGTTTCTTGTGGATGAGCAATCACATTTTTATTTTTTGGAAGTTAATACTCGCCTGCAGGTTGAGCATCCGGTCACAGAAATGGTTACTGGTATTGATCTGGTAAAAGCGCAGATCCGGATTGCTGCGGGTGAGACCTTAAACATCACTCAATCGCAAATTTCACAAAGGGGGCACGCGATTGAATGTCGTCTTTATGCCGAAGATCCTGAAAATCATTTTTTACCTTCCGAAGGAAAAATAGGAATTCTGAAAGAGCCTGCCCGGCCAGGAATTCGTATTGATTCTGCCCTGGAACAGGGAAAACCCGTTCTCCCCTATTACGATCCGATGCTTGCAAAGCTGATTGTGTGGGGATCTGATCGACAGGAAGCCATTCAAAAAATGCGAATGCTCTTAGAAGACTTCTCGTTGCTGGGAATTCGTCATAATCTTGATTTCTTAAAATTTGTACATGAGTCGCAAGAGTTTATAGATGGCCACTATCATACTCATTCGGTGGCTGAATGGATGCCTTCCTTCTTATCCTCGCGCCAGAAAGACAAGTCTCTAAGTCATGCCATCGCCCTTCTTGCGAGCCAGCAACCCGTTACTCAGCCTACAATGGCTGGTTCATTTCATGAAAAATCGAATCCAATCCTAAGATTGGCCGGTTTCAGAAATGTTTGAATTTTTCATAAGCATTTTAGAATTCGTGTCAGACTTAAAAAAGTTTAAATCAAAAAAACGAGATTCGTCATGAAAACAGAAATTCAGGATGGTGAAAAAATCTTCGAAGCTTCCCTAGAAAATAATGAAAAAAAATTCATAGCACGGTTTTTAGATGAGCAAATCGAAGGTGAAATTTTGAAATGGGATCCCCCCTCTTTTATTTTACAAGTAGGACAACGAACTCTGAAAGGACTTTTCTATCGTCAAAAAGACTGGATCGACATCCAGCTTCCGATGGGAACTTTTCGCGTGCGCTACGCACCTCCCAAATCAAGAAGATCCAATACAGCCCACACTGAAGGTCACCTGAATGCTCCCATGCCTGGAAAAGTAGTGAAGGTCTGTGTTCAGGAGGGAGAGCCAGTCAAAAAAGGTGATTTGTTAATGATCTTGGAAGCCATGAAAATGGAGCACAAGATCGTAAGTCCTAAAGAAGGTGTAATTGAAAAAATCCGCTATCGGGAAGGCGACCGGGTGAGTCAGGGAGAGGACCTGATAGATATCAAATCGTAAACGAGATTTACATGCATTATCCTTCAAAAGTTTATATCACTGAGGTTGGACCTCGGGATGGCCTTCAGAATGAAAAAGAGCTGGTTTCAACCGACATCAAACTCTCTTTCATTCATGCGCTGATGGATGCAGGTCATACCCAAATAGAAGCTTCCTCATTTGTAAGCCCTCAATGGGTTCCGCAAATGGGTGATGCCAAGGAAATTTTTGCGGGCATTCAAAAGCGTCCTGGTGTTCGGACCATCGCTTTGGTGCCCAATCAGAAAGGTCTTGAGAAAGCCCTCGCCTCACAGGTGGATTCGATAGCACTTTTTACAGCCGCTTCCGAAAGTTTTACCAAGAAAAATATCAATCGGACGATAGAAGAATCCCTTCAGGATTTTGAAAGGATTGTACAGATCGCCAAACCTCAAAAGATTTGGATTCGTGGCTATATTTCCACCTGTTTTGGTTGCCCCTATGAAGGGGAGGTTAATCCCCAAAAAGTGCTTGAAGTATTGAAACGGCTATTACGGATGGGAGTGGATGAGATTTCGATTGGAGACACAATTGGAGTTGCAACCCCATACACTGTAACCAACCTTCTTGAACTTATTTCCAAATCTTGTTCTTTCGATCAAGTCGCACTCCATTTTCATGACACCCGCGGGATTGCCCTGGCGAATGTCCTGGTTGCTCTACAGTCTGGAATTTATCGATTTGACAGTTCGGCTGGTGGACTAGGTGGCTGTCCTTACGCACCGGGGGCTGCGGGAAACCTCGCCACAGAAGACCTCGTCTATATGTTGGATGGAATGGGAATTGAAACGGGAATCGATTTTGACAAACTTTGCCTGACCTCAAAGAGGATGGAAAAAATCTTGCGCAAAACCCTGCCAAGCAAAAGTCTACAGGCGAATGTGAAAAAATGTGAATTTTCTCTCGGATAAAGCTCTGGAACTGAAAATATTAAAATCTCATGCCCTTCCCTATTTTTATCATTGCTGGAGCAGGTATACTGCTTTCAACTACCGCGATTGGATGTGCCTCTCTTCCAAAATCAAAAGATAGCAATGGAATACCGATTCCACCTCTGCTTCCAGTCGATCCAGCTCAATTAAACAATCAGCTTGATTCGCATAAAATCAATCATCCGAACTATCCTATCGATCTCTTCGCCGAACAATTTTTAAAAGACCGTTTCATTCGGATAGATAGCTGGAACCGGTTTTGCGAAAAAAGTGTTTCTTCCGATTGTGCACTTAACTCAAAAAATTTCGAATTCTTTAATAAGAACCCTGTTGAATGGATGATTGAACGAGCGCCTGCCTATCGCATTGCCCAGAGAAATAATCATGAGATCGACTTTCAGCTCGCAGCCCTGAAAACCGAATATGAAAAATATATTCAAAGCCTCCCTGCATCAGAAATACCAAATCCAATATTTAACTGGGCCAATTTTCTATCCAACTGGAAACTATGGCAGAGTAAACACACAATAGAGTTTGGTTCAGAAAAATATGAAAAAATTGCCTCTATTCTAAGAGCTGCTTTTCATCTGAGAGAAGCACCTGCCACTCAAACTTCAGGATCTTCCTTCACACCCGAGGATCCCTCAGACATGATTTACAGTTTTTTGTTAGGAGCGTTCCTGACAATCACTGCTGAGGAGCTTCAAAAATTAAGAGACTTTCCAGACAAGAAAAAAATGGAAGATCTCATTATAAGCTCCCTTCGAGACCTCCAATTAGGAATCCGCCTTTTTTTCTCTCAAAATGAAAATTTGAAAATTTTTCCTTCACAACTTCAGAATGCAACATCCTCAAATAGCACTGTTGTGGGAAATTACTTTCCAGACGTAAATAAAATCGCCCTTTCATTTACTCTCGAAGACCCCAAAGAAGGGTTTTTTGATAACTCCTGGTTCAACGCCGCTACTCATGAAGCCAAACACCGGGAAAATGATCGTGACTGTGGCTCAATGTCCGACTTCGAGAATGAGATGGAAGCGTACAAAATGGGCGCCCTGTTTGGAGAATTGCTTTTTCCCTTTTTTGAAAAACCCAAAAAACTGGAATCCATCGACAACAGTTTTTCAGACTCTCCTTTTAAAATGTGGGCTAGAATGGTGCTTTGGCAGGCAGGCCATCGTCCAAAGGCCATGGATCGACTCAAAATTGGCTATCAAGAATGGATGGATAAAAGAATTTACTCCCATCCTTACTGGCCAAACTACCTGCTAAAGCTTGGCGAACAACATGTCGTCGACTTTTATTCGACGCTCGCGCTAGAAAACAAAATTCTGGAATTAAAAAAGGAAGATAGAAAAAAACTAAGAGAAGAATATAAAAAATTTGCCTTAAAAGGATTGCTCGATCCAAATTTAAAACGAGGGGAAAACCCGAAAAGAATCAATCATCAAATGTCTGAGGAAATGGTTCGCCTTCTCGCCATTCGTGTTATTTTAAATCTTGAAGGTACCGATTTTGAGAAAGCAAAAAAATTGATCAGATCCAGCGCCTATATTCGAATGAAGCTAGCAGATCATGATGGGATAAACGGTTCCTGTGGCCCCAAAAAAACATATTAAAAAACTTAGAAACCAGAGGAAAAAATTGGAAATTCAGACATCTTATCGACGCTGATTAATCCACTGAAAATGGGTTTTGTTGAATAACTACATCTGATGGGATAACGCTTAAAAAATGACACGGATACAAAAAAACCAGCAAAAAGAAATTTTCGATTCACTTGCCAAGACGGGTCTTAAAAAGACTCGCCAGAGGGAAATTATCTACAAAATAATTTTCACCGATTCTCACCATCATTTTTTTATAGAGGACATACTCAAGAAGGCACAGAAATCTGATAAAAATATCAATTATTCTACTGTTTATCGTACGCTGGTCGCGCTCTCAGAAACTGGCTTGATCAGCCAGCGACAATTCGAAGGAACCAAATCCCAATTTGAAGTCTCTTCCTTATGCCATCATGATCATTTAATTTGTACTCATTGTGGGGCGATTGTGGAGTTCATCGATGAACAAATTGAATCCCGCCAGAGCGTCATTGCCAAAAAGCATCGCTACAAATTGACACACCACAAAATGGAGCTTTACGGCCTGTGCTCTCACTGCAACAAATGATTTAGGCTCAAACTCCTGTCCTATTTTCTTCCCTGCCATCTTCGAAAAATCTGGAAAAATCAATATCTCTCAACTCCCTTAGAATCACATCACCCCTAACTCATAAAATACATAAGTACATTTTTCAGGGCTACTCAGCGGCTCCCGACAAGAAAATAATATTCAGGCACGAGTATTAATAATTGACAGCCTACCAACTGATTGATACCTGAACCTAATTTGCAAGTGACTTGCAATTGCATGGAATGGTTTTCATGGCTTTACAAGCCAGATCACAGATCAGCTCAAATCACTCACCTTTTTGCAATTAAGAATTGGAAATCCATTTTACCTGGCTAAATCCCGACCGGAAAGATTCAACCTCAATTTTGGACAAACTAATGGGCTACCCTGAGAGAACAAAATGATCCCTTCAAAAAAGCTCAGTCAGCTTTTTTGAGTTTAGCCCTGATCATTATTTCTATTTTTCTTCACATCCAAAATGTTGATGCCAGCCAAGAGACATCTAAAGGCCAATCAAAAAGAAAAATGGATTTCCTTTTAGAACAGGAAACTTTAACTGGAAATTGGGGAGGTGCAAGAACCGCTCTGAAAAATAAAGGAATCGATTTTGAATTTGTGTATACGGGTGAAGTGTTTGGAATTCTGAAAGGGGGCCTTTCGAAAAAAGCAACCTATCTTGGAAATATTGACCTTATTCTAAATGTCGATGCAGAACCCCTGATTGCATGGAAAGGAGCCAGTTTTTCGATCTATGTTTTGGGAAATCATGGAGGAAGCCCCAGCGCACACGCAGGAGATCTTCAGACAATCAGCAATATCGATGCGCCAGATACCTGGAAACTTTATGAAGCATGGTATCAACAAAAACTTTTTAATGACATTCTCTCGTTTCGCTTAGGTCTTCAGGATTTGAACGCCGAGTTCGATTCTATAGAAACTGCCGGGCTTTTTATCAACAGCTCTCATGGAATTGGTCCTGATTACGCTCAAAGTGGTCTCAATGGCCCTTCTATTTTTCCAACCACTTCTGTGGCCGGTCGCATTCGAATCAGTCCCAAAAATTATTTCTATCTACAAAGTGCAGTTTATGATGGCGTCCCAGGCAATCGAATCAATCCCGAAGGAACCCATATTCAACTTCATAAAGAGGATGGAGTCCTGATTGCTTCAGAGATTGGTTTTTTGCCAGGAGAACTAAATGAGAATGCACACTATGGCAAATTTGCTTTAGGGAGTTGGATCTACACAACTCGCTTTGATGATGTTTTTAAAACAGATAACAATGGAAACCCTGTTCGTCATCGCGGAAACTTTGGAGTCTATGTGTTGGGTGAACACATGGTTTACCGCGAAAAAAATGACCATGATCAGGGGCTATCCGTTTTTGGTCGATTGGGTTATGCAGATGATAATACCAACCCACTGCAATATTATTTGGGCGCAGGTCTTGGCTACACAGGTCTGTTTCCCCATCGCCATAAAGATCGTGTGGGGTTTGCTGTAGCCTCGGCAATCAATGGTCTTCCATTTAAAAAGGCACAATCGAATGCAGGATTTCCTGTCGAAGATGCAGAGGTGAATCTGGAGCTCACCTATCGTGCCCAGATTAAACCTTGGTTAGCTATGCAACCCGATTTTCAGTATATTTTCAATCCGGGAACAGATCTGACCTTAAACAATGCTGTTATCGCAGGACTTCGTTGGGAGCTCTCTCTCTGATCCTTTGGAGAAAATTTCTTATGACTTTACCTTCTCATCATAATCCGTTGACCCTTTGGAATATGAAGGAAAAACAACGAGCCATTATCTGCGAGCTTTCCAGCAAAATTCCAGGCCCGTATCAAAAGCGTTTGAAGGATCTCGGGTTTCACGTCGAAGAAAAGATTACGTGTATCAAAAGAACCATTGCCGGAGGACCCCGCCTCTATCGAATCGGGAACTGTGTCTATTCACTCGAAAGGGATATCGCAGATGCAATCATCGTCAAATCTGAAGCTGAATGAAAAACTTGCTTTGAAACAAGTTCTGATTGTTGGCACTCCAAACTCGGGAAAAAGCCTGCTTTTCAATCGCCTTACCGGGCTTAACCAAAAGGTCGCCAATTTTCCGGGCGTGACTGTCGAGGTGCATTCGGGAACGAGTCGAAACGATCCTAATCTTGAGTTTATTGATTTTCCGGGCGTCTATAGCATCAACACCCTCACAGAAGATGAGCGAGTTGCCGTTCGCGTTTTGGAATCCGAGCTTGAGAAAAAAAACATCCAGTGTGTGGTTTGTGTTCTGGATGCCACACGGCTTGAACGAAGTCTGCTTTATGGACTCCAGGTATTGAAAAGATCTCGTGCCTACGGACACCGAATGATCTTCGTTGCCAACATGCTCGATGAGCTCAAGTCCAATAACTTGAGTCTTGACACACAGGGACTTTCGAAAGCTCTCGGTTGCCCTGTGCTTCAGCTTTCTGCACGAACCAAAGAAGGGATTGTATCGCTGGAGGCGTTCATCAAAGAAGATGCTTATATCTCCACTTCGGGCTCAGAATCTCTCATGGAGGATGACGAGCTAACCCGTCTTTCTCACGAATTAGCCCGACGATACGGACCTAAGGGAGATTACCTCATCAAAACACAGTATCGATTTGACCGGTTTTTATTATCTTCTGTTTGGGGCTACCCTGCCTTTTTCGGAATCATGTATCTGCTTTTTCAATCCATCTTTACCTGGGCCTCTCCCCTGATGGATGGAATTGAGTCTTTGATTGGTCTTCTGGCTGAAACGACCCTTCATATTATTCCCCAAGGTTTTTGGTCTGATTTCGTCAAAGATGCCATCTTTGGCGGGATAGGTTCCTTCTTAGTCTTCATTCCTCAAATTTTTATCTTGAGCTTCGTTGTAGGCTTTTTGGAAGACTCCGGATATCTTGCCCGAGCTGCCGTCCTTTGCCACCGTCCCCTTCGTTTTTTTGGATTGACCGGTAAAAGCTTTGTTCCAATGCTTTCCGGATTTGCTTGCGCGATCCCTGGAATTTACGCTGCCCGAACGATTGATTCTCCCAAGAAAAGATTTTTAACCTATATGGCAATTCCCTTAATGCCCTGCTCAGCCCGATTACCTGTCTACGGGTTACTGATTGGCGCATTGATCCCTAAAAAAACGATCTTCGGAGGTTTGTTAGGTTTGCAGGGATTAACCCTTTTTGCAGTTTATTTTTTTGGCCTCATCACAGCTCTTCTTGTAACTGGAATTCTCTCTCGTACAGGTTATCGAAAAGAAGACGATACCCCCTTTGTTTTGGAAATGCCTCCTTACCGTTTACCCATGTGGTGGACGTTGTTAAGGCACAGCTGGGAGAAAGCTCAATCCTTCCTGATGCGTGCAGGTGGCATTATTTTTATCGTTACGATTGTTGTTTGGTTTTTGGGTTACATGCCCAATAGAGGAGAAGATTTGGGAGCTTCCTGGCTTGGCAGCATTGGTATTTTGATTGAGCCATTGGTCCGCCCCCTAGGACTTGATTGGAAATATGCTGTCGCCATTCTCACTTCATTTCTTGCGCGCGAAGTTTTTGTCGGAACATTGGGAACACTTTTTGGAATTGAAGGAGCTGATACTAACATAACACATTTAGGCTCTGGACTTCAGTCCTCTGGATTGACACTTGCTTCCGGTCTCGGTCTTCTCGCCTTTTATGCCATCGCCATGCAATGCGTTGCTACCCTTGCAACCATAAAACGCGAAAGTGGTTCCTGGGCACTTCCTGCCCGGATTTTTGTGATCTATACGCTTTTGGCTTATACAGCGGCTTGGGCTGTGAATCATATTGCCCGTTTATAACCCAAAACTTTTTTAGAGATGATCCATGAAGATGAGTTTGTTCTTTTGAATGAAAAAAGATTAATCGCATCTTTAAAGATAGATGATCTGCAGACTCTGTTCTTGAAGGTATCTCTTTAACTGAGTGTAAAAGGTTGGAAAAGTTGGGGACTTTATTGTTGGCAGAGGTAGACTACTCAAAACGCTTTCTGAAGTACAATATGCTCCTCTCGTCCTGGACCTACCGAGACAAGGGTGATCGGAATTTTCAATTCTTTTTCTATGAACGAAAGATAGCGTTGGGCATTTTTGGGAAGTGCGCTGATCTTGCGCGCACGGCTTATATCTTCGTTCCAGCCAGGAAGCTCTTTATAGATGGGTTTGCATCGGACCAAATCTTCAACACACGCTGGCAGGGTTTGAAGGACCTTCTTTCCCAAACGATAACCCACACAGATTTTGATTTTTTCAATTCCCTTCAAGACATCCATCTTGGTCACGACAAGTCCCGTCAAACCATTCACGCGCACGGCATGTCTTAATATCACAAGATCCAGCCATCCACAGCGCCTGGCACGACCGGTTGTCGATCCAAACTCCGCTCCATTCTGACGTAATAGATCTCCGATTCTGTCGTTGAGTTCGGTCGGAAAAGGACCCGATCCCACGCGGGTCGTGTAGGCCTTGCTCACTCCCCAAAGATTTTCGATGGATTTCGGACCAACTCCTGAACCCACACAGGAAGCCCCACTCAAGGTATTCGAACTTGTAACGAAAGGATAAGTCCCATAATCCAGATCGAGCGAAGTACCTTGTGCTCCTTCAAAAAGGATTTTCTTTTTTTTCTGAAGTTGCTCGTAGAGAAACTCCGATCCATCACAAACATATTTTTTAAGCTGCTTACCCAGGGCAGAATAAAGTTTGAAAATTTCATCCAGATCAAAAGAAGTTCCCTGAAGGACTTTGGTAAGATAGAGATTTTTTTGAGGCAGGATTTCTTCCAGACGTTTTTTAAGCAAAACCGGAGAAACAAGTTCGGCCATGCGAATCCCACGGCGAGCCACTTTATCTTCGTAAGCGGGTCCAATTCCGCGACCGGTAGTCCCAATCTTTCCATCTCCCTTGGCTGCCTCGCGCAACTGATCAATCGCCACGTGATAAGGCATAATGACATGTGCACGATCAGAGATGATCAATTGAGAATCCTGCTTTAAGTAGCCCTGATTTTTTAGATTTTTGATTTCGGAGAGGCAAACAACCGGGTCGATCACGACTCCATTCCCAATGAGGCAGGTTTTTCCAGAATGTAAAATTCCTGAAGGAATCAGATGAAGGATGGTTTTCTTCCCTTCAACGACAAGGGTATGGCCCGCATTATTTCCGCCCTGAAAGCGAACCACCACATGAGCGCGCTCAGTGAGAAGATCGACAATTTTACCTTTTCCTTCATCGCCCCACTGGGCGCCGTTGATGACCAATCCTGACATTAGAGGCTCACTTGTTTGACTGAAATGATATTGGGAAGTTTTGCGATTTCTTCAACGATGGTTTTGGGTGCTGAAGAATCGACATTATAAAGTGCAATGGCCTCTCCCTGGGTTTTTCCAAGACCTAATTGCATTCTGGAAATGTTGACCTGATTTTTGCCCAACAGAGTTCCAATATTTCCGACAACGCCAGGACGATCCTGATTATGAATGACCAAGATTGTTCCCTCGGGTGCGACCTCAAGATAGAAATCATCGATACGAACAATTCTTGGATTTTTCTTTCCGAAAATCGTGCCGCTCACCGAGTGCGAACCTTTCGCATACTGAACGGTCACTCGAATGAGGCTCTTGAAATCATGCTGTTCACTGGCTTTTGATTCGATGACTTTAATTCCCCTTTCCTTGGCGATAAAAGGCGCGTTGACATAGTTCACGCTCACATCTTCAAGGAGTGGCTCCAAAATACCTTTAAGCACCGAAACGGTTAAAGAGGCAGAAGGATAAGCGGCAATTTCTCCGGAATATTCAATGGTAATTTCTTGCGGAGAAGAATCGGCAAGCTGTCCCTGAAATTTTCCCAGTTTTTCTGCAAGCGAAAGATAAGGTTGTAACACACTCATCAACTCACTGCTGATCGAAGGGAAATTGACCGCATTACGCACAACCCCTCTTACAAAATAATCCACCATCTGTTCAGCCACTTCGATAGCGACATTTTCTTGCGCCTCATCGGTAGAAGCTCCGAGGTGCGGCGTACAAACCACCTGCTCGAGTTTAAGTAAAGGATGATCGGGCTTGATCGGTTCTTCAACGAAAACGTCAAGAGCTGCACCGGCGACGATACCTTCCTGAATTGCTCCCACAAGGGCATCTTCGTTGACGATGCCTCCGCGGGCACAGTTGATGATGTAGACACCTTTTCTCATTTTCGCAAAAGCTGGACGATCGATGAGGTTACGGGTTTTATCGTTTAAGGGGGTGTGGATCGAGATGAAATCGGCGCGGGCGAAAAGATCATTCAACTCAACCAGTTCAACTCCCATTTTCGCAGCGGTTTCTGAAGAAAGGAAAGGATCAAAAGCAATCACTTTCATCTTGAGACCCAATGCACGATCGGCAACGATTTTGCCGATGTTGCCCACTCCAACAATTCCCAAGGTTTTGTTATAAAGCTCACTACCGACAAATTTTGTTTTTTCCCATTTTCCGTCTTTCATGCTGCCAGTGGCCTGAGGAATTTTACGGGCAACGGCAAACATCATCGCTATCGCATGTTCGGCGGTGGTTACCACATTTCCACCGGGTGTATTTTCAACGATGATTCCGCGTTTGGAAGCAGCTTCGGTGTCGACGTTATCGACGCCGATTCCTGCACGACCAACGATCTTTAGCTTATCGGCAGCCGAGATCAAATCGGCGGTAACTTTTGTACCGGAGCGAATGATGAGACCATCATATTCGCCGATGATTTTTTTAAGCTCATCGGGTTTCATACCGGTTTTGACATCGACCTCCAGGCCGGTGCCATCTTTTAAAATTTTAAGTCCTGCTTCTGAGAGCTTATCGCTGACAAGAATTTTAGGCATAATTTTTCCTTTTTGCTTTTTCAGTGAAATCAGAAGAATTTTCCTTTTCGATTTCGATCTCTATTTATCCCACCAACACCTTCAGTGCCGCTCCCACGCCCTTCCCTGCTTCGAGCTTATAACCATTGCGGATGAGCGAAATTTCAATCGCAGCAAGTGTGCTGATGATATCCATCGGATCGTAATAACCCAAGTGCCCCACACGGAAAATTTTTCCTTTGGCTTGATCCTGACCATTAGCAATCGTCATATTGAACTCTTCACGAAGTCCTTTCACGATCTTTCCAGAATCGATTCCTTCAGGAGAATACGCGGCCGTCACTGCATTCGAGGGAGATTCGGGTGCATAGAGTTTAAGCCCCATGGCTTTTAATCCTTCACGACAGGCATTGGAGAGCATTTCGTGTTTTTTGAACACACCTTCCAGGCCCATTGCCTTCATGCTCTTGAGCACTTCATTCAAACCGATGATAAGAGAAACAGCAGGAGTGTAGGCTGTGGTGTTTTCATCCATGCCTTTTTTCTCTTTTTTGAAATCGAAATAAAATTTGGGAATGTCGGATTTTTCAATGAGCTTCCAGGCCTTGGCAGAAACATTGGCAAACGCAAGTCCCGGAGGAAGCATGAGGGCTTTTTGTGAGCCGGAGACGACGATATCGAGTCCCCATTCATCAACAGGAAGATTGACGACTCCCAGGGCGGTGATCGCATCGACGACCAGTGCGGTGTTCGGATATTTTTTTACGATGTCGGCAATTTCTTTTACAGGATGAGAGGTTGCCGTCGAGGTTTCGGAGGCAGTGATGTAAACAGCGCGGTAGTCTTCTTTGGAAAGTTTTTCTTCGATGATTTTTGGATCAACGGCCTTTCCCCACTCTACTTTGATCACGTCATGGGCAATTCCATAAGCCTTGCAGATTTTCCACCAGCGCTCACCGAACTTTCCACCATCCACGACAAGAGCCTTGTCGTTTTTGCAAAGGAGGTTCGTGACCGCCCCTTCCATCGCGCCGGTTCCAGAAGCTGCAAAAATCAAAACATCGCCTGTGGTCTGGTAAAGCCACTTCAAGTTTTCTTTCACTTCTTTTACGATGGCTTCAAAGGCAGCTGTCCGATGATGAATAATGGGCTCGGCCATTTTAGTTAATACTTTTTCAGGCACGGGTGTAGGACCGGGGGCCATTAAACGGTATTTGTAGAAAGACATGGAGATCTCCTTGAATGAATATTATATGAACGGAATTAAGACTTAACTTAATGAATTGTTAAATCAACGTAATGCAAGAACTAAACGCAACCCTTCTTCCACTTCGTTAATGATAGATTCTTCTACTTTCTTTACTTTCTCAGTCAAAAAAGATTTGTCAGCAGCTACTATTTGAGAAACATTTACTACCGATTTTTTTGGTAAACCAGACTGGCGAGTACTGAGAAGGATATTTCCCGGTGCGTCGGCAAGTGCAAGATTTGTTGATAGAGTAAGAACAATAACGGTGTCGATCGGGCTTTTATTAAAAGAGTCCGACTGAACGACTAGTACTGGCCTTTTATAACCAGGCTCCGATCCCGTCGGAGCAGGCAAATCAGCCCACCAGATTTCTCCCCGACTAATTACCATTTCTCTTTCCGAAATAATTTTTCACGCATCGTTTTAAAAACAGGATCCGGCTGAGAAGATTCTTTGGCGTATATCTCATTCAACTTTTCAGTCACGGGGTCTACTGAGTGGTCCTGAAGAAATTCAAGAATCGCCTTTGAGTAGAGCTCGCTTCGAGAAATCTTCAGACGATCCGCAAGAATTTCTGCTTTTTTGAAGATTGGATCTGGAATTGAAATCGCTGTTTTCATAAACGTAAAGTATAACCAAGGTTATACCGAGTCAACTTTTTTACTTCTGCAACAAACTCTGAATTCTAAGCCTTAAGGCATTCAACCGAATAAACCCTTCTGCGTCTTTTTGATTGTAAACCGTGTCTTTCTCGAAGGTCGCAAAGGCCTCGGAGAAAAGCGAGTTCTTCGATTTACGACCCACCACGGTACAATTTCCTTTGTAAAGCTTTAAGCGTGCAACCCCGCTCACTTTAAGCTGGGATTCATCAATCATTTTTTGAAGCAATTCACGCTCGGGCGCAAACCAGAAACCGTTGTAGACCATACCCGCATACTGGGGAATGAGAGAATCTCGAATCTTCAGCACTTCACGATCAAGGGTAATCGATTCAATCGCGCGATGAGCCAGGTGAAGAACCGTACCAGCAGGTGTTTCATACACCCCACGGCTTTTCATCCCGACGAATCGGTTCTCAACGAGATCTACTCGACCAATCCCGTTTTCTCCAGCAATCTGATTAAGTTTGGTCAGGAGGGCACAAGGACCTAGACGCTCTCCATCGATGGCCACAGGATTTCCCTGTTCGTATTCAACTTCGATGTAAGTGGGACGATCGGGCGCTTGTTCGGGAGATTTGGAAAGAACAAACATGTCAGCAGGAGGCTCAGACCAGGGATCCTCGAGAATTCCACCTTCAAAGCTAATATGGAGGAGATTGCGATCGGAACTGTACGGTTTTGATTTGGTAACAGGGACAGGAATGCCATGTTTTTCGGCATAAGCGATAAGATCGGAGCGAGATTTGAAAGTCCATTCTCTCCATGGAGCAATAATTTTGACGTTGGGAACAAAAGCAAAGTAGGTCAGCTCGAAACGAACCTGATCATTTCCTTTACCCGTCGCTCCGTGTGAGACGGCCTCGGCATTTTCTTTTTGGAGAATTTCAATTTGTTTTTTGGCGATGAGGGGACGGGCGATGGAAGTACCTAAAAGATAATGTCCTTCATATACTGCATTCGCTCGCAGCATGGGGAAAATGTAATCTTTCGCAAACTCTTCTTTTAAATCTTCGACGTAGACTTTGGAGGCCCCTGTTTTGATGGCCTTTTCCCTGACGGGTTCTACCTCTTCGCCTTGGCCCAGATCGGCCACGAAAGCGATGACTTCACAGGAGTAATTTTCTTTAAGCCATTGAATGATTACGGAGGTGTCGAGGCCTCCGGAATAGGCGAGAACCACTTTATTCACTGAACTCATGGAAATGATATTTTGGGAAGGCAACTGCCCTGCCAAAATCCTCTTTACAAATTGGAAGGATGATAAAAAATGCAAAAAATGATTAAAAATCGCGAGCTAGCTATCATGGGCACTCTAGGACGTCAATGACACATCCTCATTTTAGAAAATGACCACATGTTACATGACATGACCATTCACAACTTTTCAACACCTGTTGAAAAGTTGGAAATTATCTTTATTAATCAATAAGATAATTAAAAAATTTTCAGATTAATCACAAAAAACATTCACTTTGACTTTTTTTGTATCACTTTGATACACAGGCCCACACTTTTTATGAGTCTCCTTACTTGTGAACTCAGTTTCTCTTAACATTCCCAAAATCACCTGAGATTGACCTTATATTTTCTATCCACACCCCATCCCCTGCTAGGAGGGCTCTCATCTATATGATTATTGGACTTACAGGAAAAAATGCTGCAGGCAAAGGCGAGGTGGCTTCTGTTTTGAAAATAGGAGGCTTTGAATATTACTCTCTTTCAGACATCTTGCGAGAAGAGCTTCAAGCCCGAAAACTCCCTGTAACCCGAGATAATTTAATTAAAATTGGAACACAGCTACGAACTGAACATGGCCCTGGTATTCTTGCCACGCGAATCATCTCAAAATTGGAAGTGGATAAAAACTACGTGATTGATTCCTTCCGTAATCCTCGAGAAGTTGAAACCTTCAGACTCCAGAAAAACTTCAGACTCATCCATGTTGCGGCCCTCCCTCAATTTCGCTTCGAAAGAATTAGTGATCGCAAGCGGGAAGGAGACCCCACAACCTTTGAAGAGTTCCAGAAGTTGGAATCGCTTGAGGCAAAAAGTGAAAATCAAAATGCGCAACAACTCGAGGCAACCGCTCAGCTTGCCGATATCGAAATCGAAAACAATGGAACATTGGATCATTTGCGCGATCGCCTGAAAGAACTGATCCGCAGCATGGCTTCGTCGCAAAATCGACCGAGTTGGGATGAATATTTTCTGGACATCGCAAGGATGGTTTCTTTGCGCTCTAATTGCCTGAAACGAAAGGTGGCGGCAGTCATTATAAAAGATAAACGAATTATTTCGACCGGATACAATGGAACGCCCCGGGGAGTTCTCAATTGTAACGAAGGAGGTTGTCCGCGCTGTAACAGCTTTGGAGCTTCAGGGGCCAATCTGGAAGATTGCTACTGTTCACATGCTGAAGAGAATGCAATCACCCAAGCAGCTTATCACGGAGTGAGTATTAAAGGTGGGACCCTCTACACTACATTTTCTCCCTGCCTTTTATGTACCAAGATGATCATCAATGCGGGTATTTTCGAAGTGGTTTACAATACTCAATACCCATTGGGAGAATCCGCTTTAAAGCTTTTGGCTGAAGCCAGAGTTCGAGTCCGTCAGGCACAGTCCGACTAAACATTCAGACGATGCATTTTCTTAAGGAAAAACCCCATGAAAAAAAATCTTATTCTTTCATTTTTCAAGTCAGTAATCATTGCAACCCTGGCGCTCACTCTCTTCTGTGTTTCAACGGCTGGATTTGCAGGGGCCCCTGAATCCGTCTCTAATCTACATTCGATTAAGACTAATAAAGATTTAAAAAAGTACATGTACCACTTTGGAACCCTGGTAGCAGGACTTGAAATTTCACGCATCAAGGAAAAAACACCCGATTGGGAAAGCATCGAAGTGACTTTAAAAGAAATGAACGATGTCCTGATAAACCTTCAAAAAGCCGATACTGACAATATTTATAAGTCTTATACAGATACACTTACTACACGACTTGCTGAAATACAGGCATTAAACCGAAATAAAAACCCCAAGATTTACAAAAGCTTCGATCGCCTCACTCAATCCTGTTTTCAATGTCATGCCATCCACAGGCCTGTTGATTTTCTGCAAAACAAAAATGGCAAATTGATGGGAAGCAAGGAGTAAGACTTGTTGCTGATCAAGATTATCAAACGCGAATCCAGAAAATTACGACGGGCATTTTTACACCCGACCTTCCTTTTTCTTCTTCTGTTGGGAAACACCTCGCTTTTTATATCCGTATTTCTTGTTTATCATTTTGAAAATCATCATAATCCAAACATGGACACGCTCTTTGATGCCTTATGGTGGGGCGTTTCCACGATTACGACGGTCGGATATGGAGATGCCATTCCGGTTTCATTTGGCGGCAGAATGGTCGGAATTTTTTTAATGTTCACGGGTACCATCCTGTTTATCGCCTTTACAGGTGTGCTAGTCACAAGATGGATGGAAGACGAAGTTGATCGGGAAGAAAAAGGTCGGGAAAAACTGGAAAAATCCATCAAAGAAATAAAAGAACGACTGGATCAAATCCAAAATGAACCTTCTGAAGATTAAAAAACCCGGAATCGATACCTACCACGAAAATATTGCTTACATGCCTCAAGGCTGTGAGATTTGTAAAAGTCAGGGATTTAAAGCTCTCTCCAAGATTGCCATTCATTCGGACAAAAAATCTATTCTTGCCACCCTGAATATCACCGAAAATGGACTTGTCGGTGAGGGGGAAATCGGTCTGAGCAATATCGCTTTTGAGCGATTAGGCGCAAAAGTCGGAGATCAAATTCGTCTTTCTCACCCCGATCCTTTGATTTCAACGGATTACATCCGTGGCAAACTTGAAGGACAAGTCCTCACCAAAGCCCACTTTGTCAGTATAATTCAGGATATTCTGGCGCATCGTTATTCCAACATTGAGCTCACGGCTTTCGTGGTCGCCTGTTCCAGTCAGAATCTGAGTGAAGAGGAAGTCGGCGATCTGACGGAAGCCATGATCGAAACTGGTGAGCAAATCGACTGGGGACTTCCGCTGGTTCTGGATAAGCACAGCATTGGTGGAATTCCTGGCAATCGGACAACAATGATTGTGGTTCCGATTATTGCCGCCTTTGGTCTTCCTATTCCAAAAACCTCTTCCAGATCCATCACCTCACCCGCTGGAACAGCAGATACAATGGAAAGTCTCACAAACGTCTGCTTAAGTCTGGAGCAGATGCGCAAACTCGTTCTGGAAGAGAATGGTTGTCTTGTCTGGGGAGGATCCCTCTCACTGGCTCCAGTCGATGACATCATCATTTCAGTTGAACGCGCCCTTAATATCGATTCCGAAGCACAAATGATCGCTTCGATACTTTCGAAGAAAAAGGCCGCCGGGGCAAATCACGTCTTGCTCGATATCCCTATGGGACCAACCGCCAAGGTTGAAACGCGAAAATCAGCAGTCATTTTAAAAACTCTGTTTGAAAAAATCGCAGCACGTTTAAAAATGAAAGTGATGGTTGTTTTTACCGATGGAAGCCAGCCGATCGGACGAGGTATTGGCCCTGTGCTCGAAACCGAAGATGTTTTAAAGGTTTTAAAACGCGCCCCCGATGCTCCTCTCGATTTACGCAACAAGTCTATTTTCCTGGCTGGAAATCTGCTTGAGCTCAGTGAGAAGGTCCCCTGTGGTGAGGGAGAAAAAATTGCCCGCGAAATTCTCGATTCCGGTAAGGCCTATGATAAATTCATGAGGATCGCTCACAAGCAAGGGCCCCTCAAAACCCTATCTCATGCGCCCTTTGAGTATGCTGTGCTCAGTGCCCAGCAAGGAAATGTCCTTTCGATTCACAACCGCAAGATCGCTCAGGTGGCAAAACTGGCGGGGGCTCCACAGGATCCACGAGCCGGAGTTTACCTTTACAAAAAAGTAGGAGATTCAGTTATCTTAGGAGAGCCCCTGTTTTCGATCTTTGCGGAAACAGAAGAAGAATTGAATTTTGCAACCCAATACGTTTCGGCCAACCCCACGCTCGTTATGGTTGGATAACCCCCACCTGCATGTCTCGTAGACTTAACCCTCATATTTATCGTCTGGGGCTGCTCAGTTTTTTTAATGATCTGACCTCGGAGATGATTATTCCTCTCTTGCCCGCCTATCTCACCCTTCTTGGGGCTGGGCCTTTTTTCCTAGGACTCATGGAAGGATCCGCCAATTCTCTGATTTACGTAACTACGCTATTTGCCGGTGCCTATGCCGAAAAATATGGAAAAAACAAACAGCTTACCTGGGTTGGGTATGCCCTGTGTGCCCTCATTCGGCCTTTCTTGGGAATTCCTCTTCTGACTTCGGTATTTTTGGTTCGATGCATAGACCGGATTGGAAAAGGAATTCGCACCGCTCCGCGCGACGGACTCATCACAGCCTTAGCCCCTCAAAAAGATTGGGGACGCGCCTTTGGTATCCAGCGCGCTCTGGATCATTCAGGTTCCCTGCTTGGAGCGGCCATTGCTTCTTATTATCTTTCCAAATACACAGTTCATTATCCCACGTTTTTTCTGATAGCGAGTATCCCAGCAATTCTTTCAATTCTCTGGCTTCCCAGAAAAATTCCAGAAGTAATAACTCCTCAAATCAAAGGGCCGACAAAACTTTCCTGGAAAAAACTTCCTAAAAATTTAAAACCGTATGTATTGCTGATTTTATTTGTCGCCCTCACCACACCCTCTCAACTGTTTTTACTAACACGTATGCAAGAGCTGGGAGCCCCGACCTATCTGCTTCCCCTTGCCTGGTTTCAGATCACATTTTTTAGTTTAATTTCAGCGTATGTGGGCGGCCACCTTGCCGACCATTTTAGCCGTCGTTGGATTCTTGCGGGTGGCTGGCTTTTATTTGCTTTTGTCTTTTTTGGATTTGCGGTGACTCACGATCTGATTGTTGGATGGATTTTATTAGCTCTCTATGGAATTCAAGCCGGAATTGTTGAGCCGGCAGAAAAAGCCTATCCAGCCTCCATCGCAGATGAAGAAGGACGTACCAGTGCCTTAGGCTGGTATGCCTTTGCCTATGGTTTGGGATTGCTCCCTGCCTCATTTTTTTTTGGAATTATTTGGGAAAGGTGGGATTCTAAAATGGCGTTTATGATCTATGCAGGATTAACCCTAATTTCAGTGCTGATAGCGCCACTACTACCGGATAGCCGAAAGAAAAGGTTAGATGCGGTCAATTAACAAGGCTTTACAAATTGATTAAAAAATAACACGCTCAACTAAACTATTCCCCCTCCAATTTTTTTTCGTTATCATTTTCGGTAAAGCAAACTTCAACAAAACCCATCTTTACGGAGAAAATCTGTGGAATCCATTTCTAGCAAAATCATTCAGGAAGCGGAAATCCCGGCCATGTCGGCGGTCTTACAGCAGGTTCTTGCAATGACCAACAACCCCAACACTTCCAACAATGATCTTGAAAAACTGATTTTGACAGAGCCTGGCTTAATGGCTCACATCTTAAAATTGGTGAATTCAGCTTACTATGCACTTCCTCGCAGAATCAGCGCCGTTGGCCACGCCATCTCCATTCTGGGTTTTTCAACGATCAAGAGCCTGACTTCAGGACTCATGCTTTTCAATGTGTTTAAAGATATCTCAGGGCTTGAAAAAGATTATATAGAGGCAGTTTGGGATCGCTCTTTAAAATCTTCTGCGGTGATGAAAATTCTTTCCAAAAAAGAACCTCTTGAACATCGCGATGAACTTTTTCTGGCAGCAATGATTCACGATATTGGTCACCTGATTTTAAGGCAATATTTTCAGGGAAGATATGAAGAGCTCTGCGATGAAAATCCTTTTCCTTCCATTGAGAAAGAGCAGGAAGCCTTAGAAGTCCATCACGCCGAGGTCGGGAGCGAATTACTTATCGAGTGGAAGTTTCCGGAAGCGGTAATTCAGATGGTACGCTTTCACCACTCTCCTGATTTGTACGAAACAAATTCCAAAGATATTCATTACATCAATTTGTGTGATTGGATCGCCGATGAAAGCAAGGAGTTGGAATCACTTCTTCAACAGGAAGAAGAAAGTCTGGATCCTGCTTTGATTGAAAAGATTGAGGCTGCGGGCTGGAGTTGGCGGGAGCTTCAAAATCACCATGAGGAAATTTCAGCTTCCCTTCATGCAGCGGAGTCGTCCCTTCATTAAACAATCTTATCCTTCGAGGATTTTTTCTAGTTCACGCTCTTCCACTTCACTTTTCCCGCGTGCTTTGAGAGCCTGTTTTGCCAAACGGTATCCCACCTCCCACGCAGATCCCGGAAATTTATGACAACCCGCCAGCACTTCATCGAGTGCATTCACAAAATGATCAGCCTCTTTTTCGGTAATCATTAAGGGAGGAAGAATCTTCACCACATCCATGTTGTGGCCGGGAACCTGAGAAAGAATCCGATGATCCGTAAAAAGCGGTACGACGATCATTTGACCAAACAGTCCCTTGGAAGCCTTGTGGATGAGATTCCAGCCGATGCGCAATTTGAAAGACCTGGGCTCGCCAAACTCAATGGCAATCATCAAGCCCTTCCCGCGCACTTCCTTGATCATCTCATATTTTTCTTTCAAATGATTCAGACGCTCGATCAGATAACGCCCTATCCGATCGGCATTCTCAATCAGCTTTTCTTCTTCGAGAACTGAGAGTGTCGCGAGTCCTGCTGCCATCGCGAGATCGTTCTTTCCAAACGTAGAAGAATGAACCACACAGCGATCCATTTTAGAAAAAACCGAATCATATATTTCGCGTCGGGTTAAAATTGCACCGACTGGCACATAGCCTCCACTTAAAGACTTTGCGATTGTCACGATATCAGGCTCTAAGCCCCAATGTTCGAAGGCAAAAAACTTGCCCGTACGCCCAAGCCCTGTCTGGATTTCATCCGCAATCAGCAACGTGCCATATTTTTTACAGAGTCGTGTGGCATCGGTCAGATAATTTTACTGAGGAAGAAAAAAACCCGTTACCAGAAAGGGTTCAAAGGTGAACCAG
>JBPOIC010000051.1:0-29418 GCA_052034865.1 Myxococcota bacterium
TGCTGATGGTTGTCGGCACCCAGTGGTACATCCTGTTTAACACCATCGCTGGAGCCCTCTCGATCCCAAACGATTTAAAAGAAGCGGCGACGGTTTATCACTTAAACCGCAAGCAGCGCTGGTTTAAACTCATCCTTCCTTCCATCCTTCCTTCTTTGGTGACCGGTTGGATCACAGCCGCGGGCGGGGCCTGGAATGCAAGTATTGTGTCCGAATACATTCACCTGGGCAGCTCTGTCGAAATTGCTGATGGGTTGGGATCGACCATTGCTCTCGCGACCGATCGCGGAAACTTTCCTCTTTTGGCAGGAAGCGTTTTAATGATGGCCCTCGTGGTGGTGGGTTGGAATCGGGTCTTCTGGAGAAGACTTTACTTTTTTACACAGGAACGATTTGGAGTTGTAAAGTAAGCATCCTTTTTTGCGGAATGCTTCATGGAAAAACGGATGCAGGGAAAAACCGGAAATCGATCATGAAAAATGAAATCCTTTCTCAAAATCATTTGCAACCGATCACCGAGCTCAAAGGAGTCGATCGGGATTTTCTTTCGCCTTCGGGAAAGATGCTTCAGATCCTAAGCAACATCAATCTGACCGTTCGTGAGAAAGAACTCATTGCCATTTTGGGTCCTTCAGGCTGCGGAAAATCCACCTTGCTTCGCATTTTAAGCGGTCTGATCAAACCCACGCGCGGAGAGGTTTTCTATCGGGGACAACGGCTTGAAGGACTGAACCCGGGAGTGGCCATGGTTTTTCAGAATTTTGCGCTCTACCCATGGCTCACCGTTTATGAAAACATCGAGCTCGGCCTGGAAGCCAAAGGAGAACCCAAACCCTTGCGCCAGGAAAAGATCCTACAGATCATCTCGCAGGTCGGTCTCACCGGTTATGAAGAGGCCTATCCGAAAGAGCTTTCGGGAGGGATGAAACAGCGGGTGGGGATTGCCCGCGCGCTGGCGGTGGAGCCCGATCTTTTGTGCATGGATGAGCCTTTCTCCGGACTCGATGTTCTGACAGCCGAAAATCTGAGACAGGAGATCATCAATCTTTGGATGGATCAGGAAATGCCTACCCATGCGGTCCTGCTTGTAACCCATAATATTTCGGAGGCGATTTTTCTGGCGAACCGGATTGTAGTGCTGGGCAGAAACCCAGGTCAGATCCGCGCGATTGTCGACAACACCCTTCCTTACCCACGCGATTATCGCTCCTATGATTTTCTGGCCTTAACCGATCGCATTCACGATCTGATCACCCATGTCCTTATCCCCGATGAAAATCTCGAAGCCACTCCGCGACCTGAGAAAAAACGCTTAAGCGTCAAACTCGAGCCCCTGCCTCAAGTCGATGCTTCCGACATCGTGGTTTTGCTCGAAGCCATTCATGCCCGTGGAGGTGAGATCGACATGTTTGATTTCGCCGAAGAGATGAGTCAGGAGTTTGGAAAAGTCGTCCTCACGGCCAAGAGCGCGGAGATGCTTAACTTCGTCCATACGCCCCGCCATCTGGTGGCGTTGACTCCGATTGGAAGAAGTTTCGTCACCGGTGATCACGATGAGCAGCAGCTTTTGTTTCGCAATCAGATCACACAGCTTCGGATTTTTGATCTGGTCCTGGGTTTACTTGAGAAAGCGGATGAAAACCTGATCGATGCAGAGGTCATTGAAGAAGAATTTGCGATTCGTCTTCCTATCGAAAATCCGATCGATCTTTTTGAAACCCTGGTCAACTGGGGTCGATATGCCGGGCTTCTGGATTTCGATGCCCGCACCAACAAACTGATTTTGGAAAAAGACAAATCCGGCGAGTCTAAAGAAGAAAACGTAGAGTAAGTAAATCCAGAATATAGAATACAGAGTCCGGTAGAGAAGTGTCCGCCTAAGTCGGATCAGGATGTCCCATTAAGATAGATACAAGGTACGTTTTCAAGAAGAATGAAATGCGAGGTTTTAATTCCTGATAAAAACTTAAGCGCACAATAATTTACATGAAAATTTTTGGCAGGAATTTTATTGCTGCAGATCGCCCACTTAAGAAAGATCTAAAAAAATTGAACCCTCTTGCAAAAACATAAATTGTTTGCGTATGAATGATATCAATCTCAACCTGAGCGGTTTTCAGTTTTTTCCCAGAGGACAACAGACAGGCAAATTGAATTTTCGACTCATCCATTCCTAAAGTTCTCTTTTCCCAACCCGCGCTCAGAGCGGACCCGCAGTCCTTTTAGACCTCTCTGTTTGTCCATTTTACAACAACTTCCTCAATGCTTTTTCTGATCCTCCTTTGGGATCCAGAATTCTCACCTTATGCCAGCACCTATTCCCTCCATATCTCGGGATTCTTCCCTGCCCGGATCCATCTTAAATTCGTCTTTCTTTTCTCAGGCAGAAAATCTTTATCAGAGCGCTCCAACGGAAGAGAACCTGCATCTTCTTTTAAGGACGTATCAGAAAAACGGAGAGGGTCTGAAAAGTCTGCAACTCGATTTTGAGCGAGCACGAAAAACGGTTTTTGATCTACCGCAACGATTTCATTCACCCGAAACGACTCAGGCGCTTTTCTATCAGAACGATCTGACGAAAACGAAAACCCATCTGCTTGGGCTGATTCAGGCTTCCCCTCTGTCTGATTTGGAAAAAACGCTGCATCAGACATCGGCCCATTTATTTCTCGGAAATTTATCGGTGGCCGTTGATCTTTTAAAAAAGGGAAAAGAAACGCCAGGAGATCCACTCTTAAAAATCAATCTTTTGCATCGGCTGGCAAGCCTTGCAGGAACCGATTTTGATCTGGGACTGGAAGTATTGAAGGAAGCAGAAGATTTAATAAAAAATCTCTCGGCGGATTCGCATCTTTTACTGCAGCTGCAAAACCTCGAGCTCACGGCTCAACTCAAATCGCAACAAATCCACTGGCACTTGCGTCAGAAAAAAATAGATGAAACCCAGGCGAGACTGATGCTGACAGATCCCTGGGTAAATCTGTCCAATTTTTGCAAAAACGAAATTCAGAAAAGCCAGGATCCTGTTCACAAAAAAATTCTGGCAGGAAAACTACTCACTACCCAGGCTGAACTTTTGGAAAAACAGCTCGATTTTGCCCTCCTCGATTTTGATCGGGGGGAGCGGTCAAACGCTTATCAAACCCGTCGATTGGCTTTTATAAACTTTGATCAGATCGAAACAGAATATGGCCCACTTGCTGAAACAGATACCTTTCATGCAGCCGCTGGCAGATCAAAACATGCCAAAGCGTATTATATGCTACGGACCTTTCATTTGGATGAAGCCCTCCAATGGCTGCATAAAATCAATCAAGAAAACTGGGATTCTCCTGCAGCCTTCCTGATTAAAAATCCAAAACATTGGCCGACCCAATATGGCCTGGTGGATGTGAACGGTGAGATCACTCCATCGATCAATCGTCGGGAAAGTGCAGAGGCATTGAAGATGATTCTCCATCAACTTTCAGAAGAAAGAGGACGGGATCTTGTAGCCTGCGGGATTGGAGCCGCTGCTATTGCGACAACGAGTTTGGTGATGGGTGAAAAAGTCACGGGACTTGGAATTTTTGGAGGCTGTCTTGCGGCTTCACTTCTGGATCGTTCGGCTTTGATTCTTCAGCGCTCCGAAGAAATCAGCTTTGCCTATCGGACAGGAATGAGTCGGGTGAGTATGGAGCAGGCCTTTCAATCCCTAGGCCTTTATGGTTTCAATCTCTTAACTGCCTATCTCGGAGGATCCGCGGCCGCCCTCACTCAAAAATTTTCGCAGCTGGTGCTTTCAGAAATCGGTTTGCAAACCGCTGTCCGTTTACAGGCCATGGGAATTCATCCCGGCCCCTGGATGCGGGCGTTCGGAAGTTTTGCATTTAAGGAAATCCCGATGGCGACTGCCTCTGCGGCCTTTCATCAGGCTACTCATAAACTTTCAAATCAAAAATCATCGCGCTGGCAAGACTACCTGACCGCCTATCTGTGGTTTCGCCTTCCCGTTTTCTTCAAAACCAAAAATCCTGCTTGTTATTTTATTGGAGGATCCCATCCCATCGATCACATGGCACGGGGTGCCGCTCACACCCTTCTCACGGGAAGTCTCATCCAGCTCAGCGAGCCTTTATTAAATCATGAAATTCCAAAATCTCCCTGGATCAATCGGCTTGCTGACACCACTTTATTTATGGGAGCGATCCACGTAGGAATGAAAGGAGTCCACCGAACCTTTCCCTTGGAGCCTTCCCGTTTTCTTAAAGAAAGAACCGATGTTGCGATTTTTGAAAACCTGAAAGAATTAAATACCTCTTTGCTCTCTGCTGGTGGAGGCGATGATGGGCCACCCCCCGCCCTGGCCTTTGCCCCTCATTTTGCGAGCAGTGCAGCGAGCGTTAATAAACTTAAGCAACCCATAGAAATTGAGGGATTTGGAAGATCAAAGCCCACCCTTTTGATGATGGCCGGAAATCAATCACAAGAAGGGCATAAGATTTCCGGATTTTTTAAGGTTTTGGAATCGCGAGCCAAACCCTCACAGCGGCGAGAGGTTCTTCAAAAACTAAGAGATGCGCTAGTGCTTCTACCTAACGATCATCCCGAGCTTAAAGTAGCGATAGCAAGGATGAGGGATCTTTTTTCAGATTCAGATCGCCTGGTGGTTTCTGAAGCCGTCAAAGGATACAAAGATCTCTTGATTCTCCATTTTTCAGGACAAGCCCAAACAGATCAAGAGATTCAGGTCCTGCAAAAACTTCTTCACCAACCTCGTCTCTCATCCAGCACACGTCTTATCCTGGAGGAGTTAATTGAGGATCTGAAACCTCATCGGGTTCATCCTTCGGAGCAAACCCTGGAGCGTGTTTTTTTCTCGCTGGACCTGGTCGCTCATCCAGAGATGTCTTCCAGTATGCGCCTTCAGTATTTGGGAAAAGCAACCCGGGAAATTCTTCTTTTTTCCGGAGAAGATCCACGGATTGCGGAAGGATTACGCAGTTTAAGAAAATTATTTAAAATTGAGGATGCAGCCCTTTTGGTAGAAGTCATAAAATCGTATGAGCGAATTTTTCTTTCCTATCCAGAAGCAAACCTGGACCTGATCGAATTCGAAAAAGGGTGCCGAGCCCTTCAGGGACTTAAGACCCATTCGCATCCTTTTGTTGCGACTGAGGCGAAACGTACCTATGAAGAATTGATCCGACTGAAAGAAAGAACCAGCATCATGAATCGGATCCGGCTCGGATTATTCGATGCACACACCGAAGTCCTCTACCCAGAAGAAATGCCCACGCTTCCCCTGCCTTACGCAGCGATTCAAACATCCTCTCCCAGCGAATTTCCTGTGATCACCATCCGTCTGAATGGAAATCCTCCTACCCAGGCCTTGGTCGTTCCAGCTGAAAGAGCCAACCGACAGTCAATTAATGCCTGGGACTACTATGTGCTTTCTCCCGAGAGAAAAGGGTCGGAGCCTACCATTGGTTTGCGGTTTGTTGGAAAAACTCCTCTTCCAGAAGAAGCTGTTCGGGAAATCCATATCTCTCACATAACTTTTGAATCCATTTCGCTGGAGGCCCTGGAAAGACTTGGCAAAAATCACATCCTGGCTATTCCGCGTGTTTCAGAGGAGTGAGAAGATGGGGAGAAAAGTCAGAATTCAGACGCCACTCAATCCTCAAGTCATCGGCGTCTGATGTTTTTCTCTCCAGATCACGTAGGCAGGGATGATCAGGATGGCTGCCAAAAGGCACGTAAGCTCTCCGATAATGCCAATCCAGCCAAAAGAAACCAGGGCCCTGTTTTTGGCGATGATCAAGGTGAAATAACCAATGATCGTCGTAATTGAACACAGCACTACCGCTCCTCCGGTCGTTCGGATGACTTTCGGAAGTGAGCCAGGGCCTTCAAGCCGATAGCGCTGGTAGATATTCACGCCGTAATCGATTCCGATTCCAAAGGTCGTGGGAATGGCAATGAAATTAAAGAAATTGATCTTGATCTGAAAAAGAGAAATCACTCCTCCCATCCAGAGCACTCCCAACACCAATGTCCCGACAATAAAGATGATGGCGCGAACTTCGCGAAACAGCAAAACCACCACCCCGCAGACTCCAACAAAGGAAAGCAGTGTCGCCCAGGGGCCATCGTTGATGATTGCCTGCAGCAGATCCGCAAAAATAACCGAATCTCCCGCACCCGTGAGTTTTTCTCCGGTAGGCAAGGTATTTTCACGGATAATGTTGGCAAACCGAATCAGATTTTTTCCATCCCAAAGCGGCACACGATCGCCAGAATACACCTGAACCATGCGACCCACCTCGCCATTTTTTTCCTCAAAATTTTTAAGGATGGTGGGAGGAAGATCTTTGAGTTCCACTGGTTTGTTTTGAAACTCCGCCTTGAATTTTTCCACCTGTTTGAGCTGCTCTTCATTTAGAAATTTCAGCGAGTTCGACTCGAGCATCTGGCGCATATCCGCCAGGAGCTCAAGCTTCTTGTCCTGATCTTGAGGAAGGAAAGAATAGACGGTTTTACAATCTTCGACGACCCGTTTTTCCGGAGAATCCTGGTTATTCCTACGCATCACTTCCTGACATAAAGGAATCACCTGATCGACACTGTCGGTTAAAATGATGGAAGGTAAAGCACTGGTCGCTGTCGCCTTGGTGAGGACGGCTTTCACTCGTGCATTGAGCGCATCGTCTTCCGTAATAGCCTGACCTTTTGCCTTTACTCGCAGTTTTGTAAAATCGTACTCCAGCGAGCGCGGAACAAAATAGATCATGAGAGGAACAGATAAAATCGAGAGAATCAGCCCCGCAAACGTAAGCCGACTGGCCCACCGAGGAAGACGATGAGCCAAAGGTACCATCATCGAAAGACGGACTTTTTCTTTTTTCCTGGGATTGACGACAGGCCAGATCTCTTCGGTAATGGCCAAAAAGGCCGGCAACAAGGTGTAGGTTGCTATCCAGCAGCAAAACATTCCAATCGCGCCGATGAATCCGAATTGGGAAAATCCGCGAATGTCGGTAAACATCAAAACTGCAAAACCAACGGCTGTCGTCAAGCTGGAGGCCAAGGTGCCGGCAAAGGTGGCGGGCAAAGAGATAGTCAGTGCGTCTAGGGGAGATTTTCCTTCTTTGCGCTCCTCGAGGTAGCGCGCCATGAAGATGAGGCTGTAGTTGATTCCGTTTCCAACAATGATTGATCCTAAAAAGGCCGTTTGAGTGGTGAGATAGCCAATGTGATACCGCGTGATCGCAAACGCCCAAACCACACCGTTGATCGTCGCCCAGGCCATCAGAAAAACCATGCGAATTCGGCGGAAATAGATCAGGACCGCAAGTCCTACCAGAGCCACGCACAGCAAAGCAGTCGAAACAATATCATCAACCAAAGCCTGATATTCAAACAGGGTCCTACGGAATTTTCCGGTCATCCCGACTTTCATTTCCGGATGATATTTCGCTGGCTGTAACTCGGCGATCGTTCCTTCTAGCTTGGCAATTAAAGAGCGTGAAAACTCAATGCCGGTCGCTGAGCCAGGAGGACGGAGAATGACGACCATGAGTTTACCCTTCTCGCCAAATAAATATCCATCGATGTAATCATCATACTGTCCAGTCTTGGTTTTGTATTTATCCTCCAAATCTTTTGTGGTGAACTCTCCATCGTCTTCATCCTCGAAATTGATGAGAAGCCCGGTCGTCTTTAATTTTTTGCTCTCGATGCGATGTTTGAAACGATCATGCATCTCCTGCACATCCTCTAAATTCATGTAGAGATACTTGTGATCTTCAAAAAATTTTTTCGTATCGGAAATATTGTATTCAATGCGGCGGATGAATTGAGGGGGATACTCTTTCAGTTTGGCAATGAGATCATTTGCAAAACGAATGGAAGTCTGTGGATCGGGAGATTCAATTGCAAGGTTGAGCGAGCCTTCGCCACTCACCCTCTCCAGAATGCGATTCATGTCTTTGACGCTTTGAAAATTTTCAGGAAGCAATTCCTTGAAATCACTGCGCAGCTTTAAACGACTCGCTTCGCGGACACAAAAGACAAACAGAAGGGTAAACAGAATCGCCAGAACCCAGCGACCCCGGTAAAGAAAACGGCTATAGGTTGTATACATGATGGTTGGATGGATGATGCGTTAAGGTTGTTAATGTGTCCGGATTAGTAATGGAACTGGCTCTTAAAATACAATCAATAAGTTGCCTCTCAAATTTCACCAGAAGTGAGAATCCGGGTTGGGCAGACAAGTATTCCCTTACGCCCGAAAATAAAAAAGGCCCTGAATCCTGAAAGGACTCAAGGCCTTTTTTGTCTCTTTTAAAGACGGATCAAAAAACAACCCTTAGAGATGACGCAAGCGGTACAAGCCCAAAGGTGCGAGGAGCAGAAGGGCTAACGCCGCACTCGGAGCGCTCGCGGCTCTGGAATCAAGCGAACAACCTGCGGCTGAAATTTTATCAGCCAACACCTTGGTATCGACCCCTTGAGAGCTACCGGCTTCAGGTACGGAATCCACTGGAGCTGTCTTGCCAAGCGTAGTCGATGCTGTCTCGTGGGCACCTTCCTGATCCGCTGGCTTTGTGGCGTCTTCAGCTTCTGCGTGGGTGTTTGTTTGCTCACCTGACTGTGGAGTCTGGCTTTCTTCTCCCTGAGGTTTTTGGGGCTCACCCGACTCATTCACAGAAGTTAATGTAAACGTTCCCGTTAGGGTTCCGTTGAGGGTCCCAGTGGTCGTTTTTTCTGTGCTTCCCTCTCCAGAAGTTTGAGACTGCTCTGGTTTTTGATTTTCAGCCCCTTCTGGGTTCTGGTTTTGATCCCCTACGTTGGGTGCAAGCGCAACCGTGGGCTCGGTGTTTTTAGTTTGTTGAGAATCTTCTGTATTCTGGGGATTTTCCTCTGCAGTTTGCTGAGGAGCGGATCCCTGAACAGGCGCATTTTGGGGCGTCAACTCATGAGGATTTGAAGAAGCCTGTCCCAAATCACCTGCACTTCTTTCCTCTAGATTTCCCAGAGTTTGAGAGGGTGTCCCCTGCTCAGCCTCAGTTGGATGTTGCTCACCAACATCTCTCGAAGCACTTTCCATCTGGCAATCAGTGCCGCAACCATCTCCATCCTTTGTATTGCCATCGTCGCATTGCTCGCCTGGTTCAGCGACATTGTTTCCACAGGTAAATGAAATCGTTTCGCTGGTTGGAGTCACTGAAGATTGTCCATCAGTAGCCTGGGCATTCAGACCTGGGGAAGCAACGAGAAAAGCAAAAACAGCGGAGGCACAAACTCCCGGCAACAGGATTGATCGAATCCCTACCCGCCGGTCAGGTTTTTTGAAGTTTTGTGAACTCATAGGTATTTCTCCTTATGTTGTGGTGGTGTTTTTTGTGTGAGAAAACTGGCATTACAATACTTATCATGTTCAATTTTTGTCTAATAAACATTGCCAAAATTAGTGCCTAAACCTAGCACGGTCAATGGTTTGAGAAATTATTGTTAATATAATTGATGAGCTTGAGATTGCTTCAGGAATTCAGACGGAGGAAGATTCGAACGCGAAGACAGAGGATTCCCGTGCGGGAATAAAAAAGTTTCCGGAAAGTACAGACGGAGCAAGGGAAGCGGCAGATGGAGAAAAAGTTTTCTCAGAGAATTTGAGAAGATTCGGAAAGACGAAGGACTCCCGAGCGGGAATGAAGGCCCCTGCCGTAAGAAGAATTTTTTTTTCTCTTTGGGCACAGGCCATGAATAAAAACTCAAATCATCAGTAGAATCAAAGCATCGCCTCAAGATTTACTCAAAACCATCGTAATCTGCTCAAACGATTGACACTCTTTTCGCATGTGTTATTTTGGGCCATCCATATGTCAGACACCTCTCCAAAGCCCAGCTACAAAGACTCCCTCAATCTTCCACAAACCGATTTTCCCATGCGGGCCGATCTTCCCAGGCGTGAGCCCGACTGGATTGCTCAATGGGATCAGCAAGGCATTTATGCCAAAATGATTTCCAAAAATGAGGGGCATGCCAAATTCACCCTGCATGATGGCCCGCCTTATGCAAACGGCAACATCCATCATGGCCACATCCTCAACAAGATTTTAAAAGACATTATCCTTAAATATAAAAACCTTTCCGGTTATTTAAGCGAATATGTTCCGGGCTGGGATTGCCATGGTCTCCCCATTGAACATCAGGTCGATAAAAACCTGGGTTCCAAAAAGAAAGACATGAGCAAGGCCGAAATTCGAAAGGCATGTCGGGAGTACGCTGAAAAATTTGTGAATATTCAGCGAGAAGAATTTAAACGTTTAGGAATTTTAGGCCGGTGGGAAAAACCTTACCTGACAATGAGCTTCGATTATGAAGCGACTATTGCACGGGAACTTGGAAAATTTGCCAACGAAGGCCAGGTATATCGGGGCTCAAAACCCGTCTACTGGTGCATGCGCTGCCAGACCGCTCTTGCCGAAGCAGAGGTGGAGTATGAAGATCACAATTCCCCATCTGTTTATGTGGCCTTTGAAGTGAAAGGATCTGCCGAATCCATTTCAGAACATTTGAAAGGACAAAACTGCGCCCTCATCATCTGGACCACAACTCCCTGGACCTTGCCTGCCAATACCGCTGTCGCCGTTCATTCTCATTATACCTATGCTGCCCTTCAAACCAGCGATCATGTCTATCTGATTGCCGAAGGACTGCTCGAAAAAGTGCGCGCTAATTTAAACCTTCAGGATGCAAGACTGATCGACCGTATTCCGGGCCGCAAGCTTGAAGGTCTTGTTTTAAAGCATCCATTTTTAGACCGAGTCTCACCCGTTGTTTTTTCCGATCACGTCACCATCGAGCAGGGAACCGGTTGCGTGCACATTGCCCCAGGCCACGGGCAGGAAGACTATGAGGTTGGACTGCGCTATAAACTGCCGATTCTCAATCCGGTAGGCCCTCGCGGACAGTTCACTCCCGAAGTCGGTATCGAAAGCCTGATCGGTCAATCGGTTTTTGAAGCCAATCCGGCTGTGATCGAAATCCTGAAATCAAACCAGGCGCTGCTCAAACAGGAAGAAATCTCTCATTCTTATCCGCACTGCTGGCGCTGTAAACATCCCGTCATTTTCAGATCGACACCGCAGTGGTTTATTTCGATGAGTCACAAGGATTTGCGCCATCGCGCTCTTGATGCCATCCGACGCACACAATGGATTCCTTACTGGGGCCGCGAACGAATTTATGGAATGATCGAAAATCGGCCCGACTGGTGTATCTCCCGTCAGCGCAGCTGGGGCGTGCCGATCATCGCTTTCAATTGCCAGGGCTGCCACCAGGTCATCCTGGACGCCAAACTCATTGATCGCGTGGCGGATTTTTTTGAGAAAGAAGGCGCAGATGCTTGGTACACCAAGACAGCGTCCGAACTCCTTCCGCCCAATTTCTCCTGCCCACATTGTCAGGGGAAAAATTTTGAGAAAGAAAATGACATTCTGGATGTCTGGTTTGATTCCGGCGTGTCGTATGCAGCGGTTGTTGAAAAAAATCCCCTCCTTCAGTTTCCGGCCGATATTTATCTGGAAGGTTCTGATCAACACCGCGGCTGGTTTCACTCTTCGCTCCTGGCTTCCATAGGCACCCGCGAAAAACCGCCTTATCAGGCAGTTTTGACTCACGGTTTTGTTGTGGATGGACAAGGTAGAAAATATTCGAAATCGGCGAAAAATTATATTCCGCCCGATGCCATCCTTAAAAAAATGGGGGCTGAGATCTTCAGGATGTGGGCCGCAGCCGAAGATTATCGTAACGACATTCGTGTATCCGATGAAATTTTGAGTCGCTTGAGCGAGACCTATCGCAAGATCCGAAACACCTGTCGTTTTCTGCTTGGAAATCTCCACGATTTTAATCCGGCCACCGACGGCATTCCATTCGATCAATTACTCGAGCTGGATCTTTGGGCTCTCGACTGCTTTTCCAGACTAACCGAAACTTTAGATCAGGCTTATCGCGACTATGAATTCCATCAGATTTATCATGCCCTCAATCACTTCTGCACGATGGAGCTTTCTTCATTCTATCTCGATATTTTAAAAGACAGACTCTACACATCTGCTCCCAAAAGCCGCGAGCGCAGGTCCGCGCAAACCGTATTGTTTGAATTGATTCGAGGTCTGGCTTCGTGGATGGCCCCCATTCTTTCATTCACCTCCGAAGAAATCTGGGGATTTTTACCTGCCTTCGAAAACAAGGCCGAGAGCGTTTTTTTACAAGCGCTTCCCAAATCGCCAGCAAAGTGGAGAAATGACAAACTCCATCAGGAATATGCCCAGCTCAGGCAAGTCCGCGATGAGGCACTCAAGGCCCTCGAAATTGCCCGTCAGGCAAAAATCATCGGTTCTTCTCTCGATGCCCAGCTTAAAATTTATGCCGAAGGCGATCTCTTAAAATTCCTTAAGAAATATGAAACAGCGTGGGCCAATCTTTTAATCGTCTCTCAAGTCGTTCTTTCGTTTGAAATCGATCAACCGACCTATGAAAGCCCAACATTGGCCGGACTCAAATTCGCAGTCGTGCCCGCCGAAGGGAAAAAATGCGAGCGCTGCTGGAACTACTCTATGACCGTCGGCCGGAGCGCCGAACATCCTCCCCTGTGTGATCGCTGTGTCCGTGTACTCAGCCCTGCATGAGGCCTTCATGAATTCCAAATGGAAGCTTTTTCTTTTTATTTTTCTGGCAGGGATCGGACTCGACCATCTCACCAAGTATTGGGTCGTCCGCACCATTCCGTTGGGAGAACAGATCGATCTTTTCCCACCGTTTTTTGATTTGGTGCATTATCGCAACACTGGAGCGGCCTTCGGAATGTTTGCGGACTGGACTTCTCCTTATCGTGAAATCTTCTTTACCATTGTTTCCATCCTGGCTCTCGGCTTGCTGACGTACTATCTTGTCAAAACCCCACTCGAAGAGAAAAGAACCCTGATCCCGTTACTGCTGATTTTAAGTGGGGCCTTCGGAAATATTCTGGACCGCCTCACGCGCGGAAATGTCGTCGACTTTATTTTGCTCCACTGGGGCGATAAAACAGTAAATTTTCAACTGCTGGGATCTACCTATCGTTTTGAACTTGTTTGGCCCGCGTTCAATATTGCAGACAGCTTTATCTCGCTGGGGGTTTTTTATCTGTTCTTAAGTGTCCTTTCTGCAAAACCCCAATCACTTAATTCCTAAATCATTTCCTGGAACCTTACTTATGTTTCCATTTCTCCTCAATCACCCTCCCCTCATCCTTCACACCTTCAGCTTTATGTTGATGGTTGCTTCTCTCAGCGCGACTTTTTATGCCTACTATCGCGCCCCAAAAAAAGGGCTCTCGCAAACCGTTGTGCTGGACCTTGGAATCATTGGCACCCTGGCAGGCATTGTCGGATCGAGACTCTTTCACGTTCTTGTCGAGGCGCCCGGTTATTATTGGGAGCATCCTTCGCACATTTATCAGATCTGGCGCGGTGGCTTTGTCTCGTATGGCGCGGTTATCCTTATTGGTCTCAGCTTTGCCGTGTATTTAAAGTCTCGCAAACTGAACATTCTCAAATATCTCGATCTATACGCCCTCGGATTTCCTCTGGTGGTTTTTTTCGTGAGGATCGGATGTCTGGGAGCAGGTTGCTGTTACGGAAAACCAACCGATTCTTTTTTTCACCTGATCTTCACCCATCCTTCCAGCGATGCGGGCCAGCACTTCAAGGGAGTTCCACTTCATCCCACACAGATTTATGACATGATGAATGCCCTCTTTTTATTCTTTGTGCTCTTCTGGATTGATCAGCGAAAAAAATTCGACGGTCAGATCGTGTGGACGTTTTTGATTGGGTATGGACTAATCCGCGGTTTCATCGAGTTTTATCGCGGCGATGCCGAACGCGGCCTTTATCTGAATGGATTGATCTCCACCGCCCAGGTGATGGGAATTATCGGCGTGCTCTTAGGAAGTTTTCTGTATCTGTATTGCAAGAAGCTGGGAGAACGGGAGAAAGCCAAAAAGTAAGAGGAACAATCGGGGAGAAGACAGAAGGCAGAATTGAGAATGTAGAAGAAAAAAACTGAAAATCAATCTTCTTGTAGGGGCGAGGCATGCCTCGCCCGCGCAATCCAGAAGACAAAATTCAGAAAAATGATGGTTGCGTCTTTGCAATCCTCCTTCGGCGTACAAACTATCTAAAACCTCCACCATGACCTCCTCCAACTCCAACGAAACTTCTTCTCGACACCCTCTCCTGGAGGCATTTTTAGTATGGGCAGGCGTGATCTTCGCCATCCACATCCTCTATCAATTAAGATTTATTTCCTGGATCAAAGACAGTGCCCTGGCCTTAACAGGGTGTCTGCTTATTTATATTCCTGCCCTGGTATTGATTTTAAGAAAAGAATCGGCAAATTTTTTTGAAAACAATTGGCCAGAACTCAGGCGCTCTTTAAAAATCCTTATTATTTTTTCTCTCCTGATTTTTCTTCCACTTTTACCACTCAACCATTTTTTTCAGCAGTGGGCCTTCGGGCATGCTTATCATCCTGCAAAAAATCCCGGCATTATCAACCTTCCGCTTCTTCGCCTGTTCTGGATTCATCTGCTTATGGTCGCCCTGCCCGAAGAATTTTTCTTTCGCGGATATTTCAACAAAAGATTAAGGGCCGTGTTTCACGATCGATTTTATTTTCTGGGTGTTCCGATGGGCTGGGCGTTTTTTATTAACGTCTTCTTCTTTGCTCTGTCTCACAGCCTGATCAATCTTCAGTGGTGGCATTTTGCGATCTTTTTCCCCGCTCTTGCCTTTAGTTGGTTGCGTGAAAAAACCGGCGCACTCACGGCCCCCATTTTTTTTCACGCCTTCTGCAATACCTTTTCGGCCTGGGTAAGCCTGCATTACAGTTAAAATTTATCTAACCCCTTTACATTGATTGAAGAGAGGGTCATTAAACCTGGGAGTTTGGAGAATCCCTTTTCAATCCAGGACTGATTGGAATTTCAGAATTGATCAAATCATTCTCATTTGGAGAAATTTATGAAAAAAAATTTTCTATTTTTTGCCGTCTTGATCCTCTTTGCGTTTTTCAAAACTCCCCAGGTGTTAGCCGCACCTGGCGATCCAGACACCAGTTTTGGATCTGTAGGATTTGTGACACCTTACGATTTCGATAACTCCGGAGGCGGGGCACGTGCCGTTGCCATTCAGCCTGCTGACGGAAAAATAGTTGTAGGGGGGGGTGGTCACGATATGAATAACCATGAAAACCTGGGCCTTTCCCGACTGAACACAGACGGCAGTCTGGATAGCAGCTTCGGTACAGCCGGCAAGGCAAGCCTTTTGAACTTTGGAGCGGATACAGCGTCACTTGACGATCTTTCGATTTTACCTACGGGAGAAATCCTGACTTTAAGCACAACCTATCTTAATTCTGCTTTTTCCATCGTCCTCGCCCGCTTTACTTCTACTGGAGCTTTAGACACCACTTTTGGAGGTGGGGATGGAATCTCAGACCTGCTCAACCCTTCCGGAGATGATGAATCAATATCCATGCACGTCCTAGAAGATGGCAAAATCCTCATAGGCGGCTATGATTATTATGCCAGTAGAAGCTATATCCTCCGTTTCTCTTCTGATGGAACACTCGACACTACGTTCGGCACTGGCGGGATGAGCCCTTTCCTTGTCGAACCTGTAAGCCAGATTTTCTTTCTCTGGGATTTTGCCCTTCAATCCGATGGGAAAATTCTGATTGCTGGATCCGATTCTGATGCAGCACCTTCTCATGTTGTTTTGACAAGACTTACCAACAACGGCACCCTCGATACCAGTTTTGGAACCAATGGCTATCTGGTTTTCTCTTCTTTTAGCGGGGTTAACGAGTATCCAGTCTCGCTGGCCATTCTTTCGGACGATTCCATTGTTTTAGGTGGGGTCACAGGAAACGGAACAACTTCCACTTCATTCATTGCCAGACTTCTGTCTACCGGAGCACTGGATACCAGTTTTGGAACCAGTGGTTTTACTGGTTTTGATTTTGGGGGAAGTAATGATGAACTGACGGATCTTGCTCTTCAGACGGATGGTAAAATCGTCGCCTCTGTGAATCACTATACAAACTCTGCCTCGCAATTTGCCGCTGTAAGACTGAATGCCGATGGCTCCATGGATTCAACTTTTGGAACGGATGGGAAAACAAATTTTGATTATCCGAATACCACCTCGGCAAAACCTTATGCCCTGGCCCTTCAATCGGATGGCAAAATCGTTCTGGCAGGCTCTGCCAGGGACACGGCTTACCATTTTGGTGTCACACGAATCGAAGGCAACAACGCCAACATTCAGATTTCAGGCTCGGCCATTCCAGCCCTGGCTCACGTTGGTGATACAGTTACCTTCACTTATACGATTACCAATAATGGTCCCAACACCAGCGGAGAAATCACTTTTACCGATACGCTCCCGAGCGGTCTTACCTATGTCAGCATCACCCCATCGGTGGGATCTTGCACAGGCACAACCGATCTTTCGTGTAACCTTGGCTCTCTGGAAAATGGAGAAACAGCCACCCTTACATTGATCGTGACTGCCATCAGCACGACCAATACTACCAACTCCGCCTCCATCAGTGCTACAGGGCCCACAGATCCGGATACTGACGACAACGTCTCGGCCATAGTCCTCACAATCACCACTGCCCCTTCCGGAGGATGCTCCATAAGTCCCATATCAAATCCTCATATCACCTCTGGCCTTATTCCCCTGATGGGTCTTGCTGTAATCGAAAGTATGCGACGTCTCAGAAAAAAAACTTCTCATTCATGACTTTCATTTCTCATTTCGAGAACCAGGGATGGACTTTTTTCGGATGCAAAAGCCAAGGCGTCTGGCTGCAGAGGGTCATTAAACTCTGATTTTTTTCACAGAGGAAATTCTTTAAGCAACAAGTCCATCCTATTTCTCAATCAGTTCCCCTTTTTTCTGCTGATAAAAATCTCTCGCGTCCTGAATGGTTTTTAAAGCCTCAGGCAGATCCATAAAATCCTGGACGACGACGGTCTTGTTCTCGAGCACCTTATAATCTTCAAAAAAGCGGCGAACCTCTATCATGCGATGGGGAGCCAGTTCGCGGATGGAGTTATAAAAAGAATATTCGGCGTCGTTTGCATGCACGGCGATAATCTTGTCATCGGCTTCTCCCTGGTCGAGCATGCGCATCACGCCAATGGGCTTGGCGATCATGATCGATAAGGGAATTACCGATTCCTGCCCAAGCACCAGCACATCGAGCGGATCGTGATCTTCACAGTACGTCTGCGGAATAAATCCATAATTTGCAGGGTAGTGCATGGAGCTGAATAAAATCCGGTCCACCCGAATCAGCCCGCTTTTTTTATCCAGTTCATATTTGGTTTTGGATCCCTTCGGGACCTCAATAATGACGGGAATAAGATTTTCTTCGAGATTTGCAATTTCGACATCGTGCCAGGGATGCATAGTAAAACTCCTTTAATTTTGGGTTTTTATTTTAGAGGATCACCATAAACTGCCGATCAAAGACCGAGTTTTATTCAAATTCAACCAGCAGAGGGCGATTGCCAGCTTATCGGCAAAATGAGGGAAAGGTTGCGGAAAGGATAGGAATTTTTGATGAAATTTAACTCCAAGCATCAACTTTATCCGATAGCCTCTGCGGGCTGAAGAATGTGGAAACGGAGGAAAATAATCCATCAAAACTGTTTGAGTTAACCCCATCCGTCTGATTTTTAACAAAATTGATGTCAGGCCTTTCGCAAGCGCATCTCTTTGTTGAATTCATAAAGGTAAAGGCAAAGTTCATGAAAAAGATCGCCGTCCTGATCCACATTAAAAATGGAGCCAAAAATGATTGCACCAGGCGAGCTGGCAGCTCCAGCCAGACACTCAGAACATGGTATGAATAATTGGATTTTAATGAAGAATCAGTAACCGATCCTTCCTGAAAATTCCATGAGGTAGGCCACATGCTTCGCAACCTTGTCATCCTCTTTTTATTTCTATCTCTCTCATTCTCATCCCTGAAAGCTAACGAACTGTATATGGACCCTGAAGGTCACTCGTGGTGGCAGCACGAGGTGTTCTACGAAATTTATCCGCGCAGCTATGCAGACAGTGATGATGACGGAATTGGTGACCTGAATGGAATTCTTTCCAAACTCGATTACCTTGATGAGCTGGGTATCGATGCAATCTGGATAACCCCCTTTTTTCCCTCTCCCCAAGCTGATTTCGGATATGACGTTTCAGATTACAAGGACATCGATCCAATCTTCGGAACTCTAAACGATTTTGATCGATTACAAACAGAAGCAAAAAATCGCGATATCAGAATCATTTTGGATCTTGTCATGAATCACACGTCGGATCAGCACCGCTGGTTTCTTGATTCACGCTCTTCTCAGGAGGCATTTCATCGGGACTGGTACATCTGGCGCGATGGAGAAGGCACGGATGAGCCTCCCAATAATTGGCTATCGATATTTGGCCGCTCCGCCTGGCAATTCGATCTAGAGACAAATCAATACTACTATCATTATTTTTTTCCGCAGCAGCCCGATCTGAACTGGCGTAATCCTGCCGTCGAAATGGCGATGCTCGATATTACACACTGGTGGTATCAGCGAGGAGTGGCAGGATTCCGTCTGGATGCGGTGGACGCCCTTTTTGAGGATCCAAACCTTCACAACAATCCGATCCTTCCGGGGACCAACGTCTATGGCGATCCCAACATGGAGAATAAATACAATACGAAACTGCCTGAAATTCACGATGTCCTGCGTCGCTTTCGAACGGTGGCAGACGAACACAATGCCGTACTGATTGGTGAAACATGGACAAGCAATATAGAAGAACTCAGAAGGTATTATGGAAAATATTTTGATGAGATTCAGATGCCGATGAACTTTATGTTTGCTACGGTAAACAAGCTCTCCCCTGAGGAATTCCGGAAGCAAATAGCCACCATAGAAGGTTCAGGTGGTTGGCCGGTTTATTTCCTGAATAACCACGACCTTGTCCGCTCCTATGTCCGCTACGGCGACGGTCAGAACAACGATGCCATCGCCAAACTTATGGCCGGACTCTATCTCACTCTACGTGGAACTCCCATCCTCTACTATGGAGAAGAAATCGGGATGACGAACAATGATCCCCAACGCAAGGAAGACGTTCAGGATCCCATCGGCAAGATCGGCTGGCCTCAGCAAAAGGGACGCGACGGAGAACGCACCCCCATGCAATGGAACTCAGAAACCAATGCGGGTTTCACTCGTGGAAAACCCTGGCTGCCGATCCCTCCCAGTTACCAGACGCATAATGTAGCGAGTGAACTGAAGAATCCTGACTCGATTCTGAATTTCTACAAACGTCTTCTGGCACTGCGCCGTCAAAGCCAGGCCTTGCTGGATGGAGAGTACATCCCCTTAAATCAGGATGATCCCAACGTGATCTCATATCTTCGCAAGTACAACAATGAAGCTGTTCTGGTGGTCATCAACATGTCGGACCAGTTACAAAAAGTGAGCTTTGATCTGTCCATGCAGGGTTATTTCGAACCCAAGATAAAAACCCTTCTCACTACACTTTTTCAGCCACCTAAAGAAGGTGTCTTGTCATCTTTAGGAATGGAGGCCCTTGGAGTTTACATTGCCAAGCTCTCTCACTAGTGCTTCTCCACGCTGTAACTGACAGCTAAAAAATCTGAAAAACCAGCACGGTTAGAAGCACTTGTGCCATCCCTACTGCTGTTTAAAACAATGTGACAGAGTACTAGGGATGAACAACTCACAGTTTTTTTAAAAAATGAGGAAAGATTCCGTCATGAATCCTCTTGCTCACAGCCATTTTGGTCTGGAAAATCATGAAATCAAAAACACAAGCACGGTGTATTGGAATCTCTCGACTCCTCGCCTCTATGAAGAGGCCCTCCGTCGCCATGAAGGGCACCTGGCTCATCTGGGTCCCCTCGTAGTACGCACGGGTCATCACACCGGCCGCTCGCCAGATGACAAATTTATCGTCAAACAAAACCCCAGCGCACAAAACATTGGGTGGGGAAAACTAAACCGCCCAATCTCACCGAATCACTTCGAAAATCTCCACCGTCGTCTGCTCGCCTATCTGGAAGGAAAGGACTTGTTCATACAGGATTGCTTCGTGCGTTCAGATCCAAAACAGCCGATGCCCATTCGGATCGTTACCGAGATGGCCTGGCACAGCCTTTTTGCCCGCAACCTCTTCCTTCAGGCCAAACCCGATGAATTACAAACCCATGTTCCGGAATTAACCCTTCTTCATGCACCTCAATTTCATGCAGTTCCGGAAAAGGACGGAACACACTCCGAGACTTTCATCATTTTAAATTTCGAAAGGAAATTAATCCTGATTGGAGGAACGGCCTATGCGGGAGAGATCAAAAAATCGGTTTTTACAGCGATGAATTTTTTCCTACCTCAAAAACACGTCCTGTCACTGCATAGCTCTGCGAATCAGGGACCTGCCGGGGATGTGGCCCTTTTCTTTGGACTCTCGGGGACCGGAAAAACGACGCTCTCCACCGATCCAGCCCGCAAACTCATTGGTGACGACGAGTTGGGATGGAACGATGCAGGTGTGTTTAATCTGGAGGGAGGCTGTTACGCTAAGGTGATCCGCCTGAGTGCTGAAGCGGAACCGGAAATTTATCAGACCACGCGCCGTTTTGGGACGGTTCTGGAAAACGTCGGCTTTATAAGTGAAACGGGTTCTCTGGATTTAAACGATGACTCGCTCACTGAAAACACGCGTGCTGCCTATCCCATCCGTCATATTCAGAACATCGCAGAGGATGGAGTCGGTCCTCATCCCCGTACGCTGATTTTACTCACCGCCGACGCCTTTGGTGTTTTGCCGCCGATCTCCAAACTTACCCATGCCCAGGCCGTCTATTATTTCCTCGCAGGCTACACGGCAAAAGTCGCTGGAACGGAAAGTAACATCAAAGAGCCGCAGGCTGTTTTCAGCCCCTGTTTTGGGGCTCCCTTCATGGCCCTTCCACCGACGGTCTACGCCAACCTCCTGGGCGAAAAACTCGCTCGCCACAATGTCGACACATGGCTGATCAATACCGGATGGACAGGTGGGCCTTACGGGACCGGACACCGCATTCCGATTGCATACACGCGACAGATGGCGAACGCGGCGATCTCTGGAGCTCTAAACTCTGCTCCCATGTCAACCGACCCCATTTTCTGCCTTGCCGTGCCGAGCTTTTGTCCTGAAGTTCCCGCCGATCTCCTTCAACCCAAACGTACTTGGCAAAATCCATCTTCTTTTGACGAACAGGCAAAAAAACTCGCCAGGATGTTTCAGGAGAATTTCAAAATCTTCTCCGCCCAGGTGTCTGAAGAAATCGCCAAGGCTGGGCCCTGCCTGCCAGGAAACTGAGAGAAAATTCAATTTTTTCCTGTAAACATGAGCTGTATCTGAAAATTTCAAAAAGCTGTGGGGAGCTAAAATTTAGAGGGACGGAGGTGTGGGAGGCGTATCGGAACTCGATGTTTGGAAGCATGAAGACGGAGGAAAACCGAAAGAGAGAGGAGCTTTATCATTTGGTTGAGATTCGGAAGACAAATTTAGGAAATTTGTATGACGGTGGCACCTAAGCTACCTCCCTCAAGCCCGCTTACCTGAAAAAAAACCCCGCTTAAAAAAGCGAGGCTTTGGAGTGAGCTTGGGAAATTTTGAAATTACTTCGTTTGCGTTCTCAACTTAAGAATAGCATCTTTATAACCTTTTAAATCAAAAAGGGGGGCATTTGATCCTTTCGGTTTTGTAAGTATCGTTCGAATTTCATAGAAAGCAGCGTTATGATCTTTAAAATACCCTACTTTCAGTTGTCCCGTAGAAAACTCGTCATTATATAATCTTATTGTGCCCTTATTATTTGGAGCAGGTTTCGGGCTAGGTTTTGAAGCAGGACGTAAAACCTGTCTCAAGTTTGATTGTGCCCCCTCCAGCACACCCTGCTTGAACATCAAATCAATATGCGCCTCTTGTACTTCTGAAGATTTGTTGATGGAACCTTGATATTCTTGTTCAGCTTTTATCGTATCCGGATGATGGACCCCCTTCTTTAATCTACTATCCTCATAAGCCACTTTTGCATCCGCAACCACCTTATGCTCTGGCTTTGCAAGAACAAGATTATAATGTCTTTCTGCAATATTACGCTCATTACCGGCCATATCACATGCTTCTCTGGCGGCTGCTACCTCAGGCCTTTCGTCAGCAGGACCTAATTTTGATGTAGCTACCGTATTTACTGGACCAGACATAAAACCTCCTTTGCTTTAAAACTTTGAACGGAGCTGCATTCTCTACCACAGGATTTATCGTAAATGATTCGAAATTGTTGATTAATATTTTTGTACTTCCATTTGGCCCTTTTAGATTTTTTTCTGCTAGCACATTTCAATAAAAAAAAAGACCTACGATTTTGTCGTAGGTCTTAATAGCCATCTTCAACACCGTCCTCTCAGAAAAAAAGTTTTAATATTGTCATCCACACTAAGGAGAAATTTTCGCAACAAAAATATCCGTCGATCCCGCGCTGGTCAGCGTCACACTTCCCAAGGTCAAAACCCCATTGAAAGAGCCTGTCAGTAAGAGATTGCCGGTTGAATCAACCCGAATGGAGTTGGAACTTTGATTCAGGCTGTCTCCATAGTTTTTTGCCCACAACGCAAAACCAGATGAGTCGAACTTTGCAACAAACAGATCGCTCCCTCCTGCTGAAGTCAAACCGCCCGTACCAAAGTCAGTGAATCCGTCCATACTTCCAGTGAGAAAGATGTGATTGCTCGCATCAACGGCAAGCGAAGTTCCAACCTGGCTGCTCGTATCTCCAAATTTTTTCGACCATTGATGGACGCCTGAAGAATCAAATTGTGCCAGGAAAATATCTTTTAAAGATCCCGTGGCCGCAAGGGATCCGCCGCCAAAATCGACCACATCAGTAAACTCGCCGGTTGCAATCACATGGTGAGCGCTATCGATCGCAACTCCCCAGGTGATGGCTTTAGAAGAGGAATTCGTCCCGGCAAATCGTTGGGTCCATTGAGTAGACCCGTTACTGTTTATTTTTGCAATAAAGCCGCCCCCACTTGCGGAACCTGTCAAATTGAACTGGGCGGATTCGAAAATCAAACTGTTGTTATATTCACCCCCAATCACAATCGAATTGTCACTTGGGTCCACCGCAACACTTTTCAGGTTGGCAAGCAAGGCAAGACCAGAGTTGGAGTAATAACTTTTGGCCCAAACCAGATTTCCCGAGGGATCCAATTTGATCAGGAGCGCATCATTTTTTCCTTTTCTGGTGAGAGTGGTGGGTGGGGTAGGAATCGTGATCGTGCTACTCAGAAATTGTCCTGCAACTAAAACATTCAACTGACTATCGACTGAGATGGCATTGGCAAAGTCATTTGAAGTTCCACCGATTTTTTGTGCCCAGATCGTGCTTCCGCTTGTCCCGCTGAGTTTGGCGACAAAAATATCTTGTGAAGCAGCGGAAAGATTCGTTCCTCCGATCGAGATAGTCCCGTAGAAATTACCTGCTATCAGAACGTCGTTATTGGCATCCGTTGTCACATTAGTAATGGAGTCGGATTGACTGCTTCCAAAACTTATCGACCACTGGTGTTGTCCATCCGAGTTGAACTTCGCGACAAAGATATCGTTGTTTCCATTGCTGGTCAGATTGGATCCGCCGTAATTAATAGTCCCAGCAAAATCTCCCACCACAATGACATTTCCTGCAGCGTCCGAAGTCACTGCCTTTCCTGCTTGAGCAGAGATATCTCCAAAAGGGTAAGCCCAGATTGTTTGACCTTGAGTGACACCACAAACACTGGGTGAGCCGGAGCATCCATATCCTGTCTCGATAGCACAACTGGAACTACAACCATCGGTATTGGCTGTGTTCCCGTCATCACAGGCCTCAGCTCCCGCCACGATGCCATCACCACAAGTAGTGGTACAGGTAGAGGGAGATCCGACACAGCTAAAACCATTATTAATGACACAGGCGCTACAACCATCCCCATTCTTTGTATTTCCATCATCACACTGCTCGGCTCCCACCTTGATTCCATCCCCGCAGACCGTGACACAGGAATCGGCAAAACCAGAGCCCGTGCAGGAATAACCGTTCTCTGGAGTGCAAGTCGCGGAGCACCCATCTCCATTCGTTGCATTTCCATCATCACATCCTTCGGTAGATGTTTTGAAATTATCTCTGCAAATTGGGCTACAAACCGAAGGAGATCCGGCACAGGTGTAATAAACACTTACCTTGCAATTCAGATCGCACCCATCATTTGCATTCTGATTTCCGTCATCACACTGCTCGGCACCAACGACAATGCCATCCCCACAAGTGCTCGCGCAGGCAGAAGGAGATCCACTGCAGGCATACCCATTTTCTTTCGTACAAGTCGTCGAACAACCATCCCCATTATTTGCATTTCCATCATCACATTGTTCAGCTCCCTCAAGAGTTCCATTTCCGCAAATCGCTGAAACCACTTCGACGGTGCAGACAGAGGAGCACCCATCTCCCGAAGTCGTGTTGCTATCATCGCACTGCTCGCCCGCTTCGATGATCCCGTTTCCACACACGGGTTGATTGCTTCCTTCAGTCTGACAGGAAGCCGAGCAGCCATCGCCATTAGCTACGTTGCCATCATCGCACTGCTCACTACTTTCAACCACTCCGTTTCCACAGACCGCCGGTGGAGTTTCCACGGTGCAACTCGAAGTACACCCGTCTCCACTGGTTGTGTTTCCGTCATCGCATTGCTCGCTCGTTGCGAGAGTTCCATCTCCACAGATCGGTGGGTTTTCAGATCCTCCGGGTGGATTGTCTGATGAGCCTCCTCCACAGGCGGGCGCAAGACTATAAAGAACCAGGAGCAATGGGAGTGATGCGAGGTATTTTTTAAGCATGAATGAAAGTCTCCTGCTTAGGAATAGCCACATCGATTCAAAAAATCGAGCCCCCGACTTAGGAATGGATGAGCTCAATGGCAGCAGAAGGACAAGGACACAGCAGGAAAGGGAGAATGAGGAGTGAAGCTTCTGACTTTAAAATTTGGGAGAGAAGTTTGGATTTCAGAAAAAAAAGACCCACGATTTTCATCGTAGGTCTTTTGTAAGAATTTAAAATGCGCGGGGCGGGAATCGAACCCGCATGGGTTGCCCCACAGGATCCTTAGTCCTGCGTGTATACCAAATTCCACCACCCGCGCGATTTCATCTGACTTTCAACTCTTCGCTAAACGAAGAGGGAGAGCCTTTATCTTGTTCTGCGATTCCCTTCAACTGGATTTTGCATCGCAGGAGCCGCTGGCCTGCTTTCTGGTTTCTGAGATGTCGATCCTCCTGCAGGCTGAGCTTGGGTCTCAGGATTTCTCTGAGATTCTGCCGGAGCGCTTTCGGAAGGAAGGGTTTGAGGAGTTTGTGAATCTCCCTTGTAGTTCTCGATCACACTTCCGCTATCACTGTGTTTGGGAAGCCAGGCCAGATAGCCACTGGTTAAAAGAAAGAGAATTGCTGCAACCGTAGTCAGCTTGGAAAGAAAGGTGGCTGCTCCGCGTGGACCAAAAACGGTTTGAGAACCTCCTCCCCCAAAGGTTGCACCGATATCGGCTCCTTTACCTGCCTGTAGCAAAACAATGATGATCATGAAAATACAGATCAAAAAATGAAAAACAGTAATCACACTGGCCATAAGTTTACCTGAACCGACCTTTCATCCCAAAAACACTAAGCCTGGTGTTTTTGGATTCACGGATTAATTGGGATAATTCGAAGAGGGATATCGGATGATTTGTGAAAATTGTAAAGCATCCAGAGAAGCCCCACCGATGAGCAATCCATCAACATGATGGATTTTTAAAATGGATTCAAAATTATCTGTCTTAACTGAGCCCCCATAGAGAATACGAATGCGGTTTGCCGTAGGAGCATCGTAAAGCTTGGCCAGGAATCCTCGGATCAGGGCGTGAACTTCGGAGATCTGTTCAGCATTTGCCACAACCCCAGTGCCAACTGCCCAAACCGGCTCATAGGCTACCACAAACGATTCAAGATCGCTCATGCCGATTTCCGAAAAACCTTTGCGAAGCTGGGTTTCCAGGACAGCATGGGTTTTTTCCGCCTTGCGTTCCTCTAATGTTTCTCCAATGCAAAAAATCGGAGTTATCTCCGAGTTCAAAGCCGCATGGATCTTTTTATTGATCATCTCATGGGTCTCACCAAACAACGTTCGCCTTTCTGAATGACCAAGGATGACATACTCACAACCTAAATCTTTGAGAAAAGGAGCAGATATCTCTCCGGTAAAAGCACCTTCTTCTTCCCAGTGACAATTCTGGGCCGCCAACTTTAAAGAGGTTTCCTGAATGGCAACCGAAACCGAATAAAGCGAGGTAAAGGGAGGAGCTATCACGGCATCCACCGACAAGGGTACTTCCCCAATAATATTTTCGAGTTGGGTCACCCACTTGATCGCATCCGTCACACTGTGGTTCATCTTCCAATTGCCAACCACAAGAGGTTTTCGTGAGTGAAGTTCCATAAAATCATTTTCTAAAGGATTTGAAGGTTGGAAGGGATAAGACGTTTTCTAAATCTCCAGCGCTTTGAGTCCCGGAAGGACTTTTCCTTCCAGACAGGCAAGGGTCGCTCCACCGCCCGTAGATATATGAGAGATTTGATTTTCCACTCCTGCTTCAATGACAGCTGCCGCAGAATCCCCCCCACCAATCACAGAAAGAGCATTGGATTCGGCCACGACGCGGGCAATAGCCAGGGTTCCTGCATTAAAAGGTGGTTTTTCATAAACGCCAAGCGGTCCATTCCAGATGAGGGTTTTGGCAGAGCGGATTTCCCTGCTAAAAGCTTCGATCGTTTTAGGCCCGATATCCAGCCCCATCAAGTCGGAAGGAATCGGTCCCTCTACCACTTTAGCGGAAGAAACTGCATCTATTTTGCTCGAAACCTGATGATCGATCGGCAAAAAAATGGGAATTCCCTTCATCTTTGCACGCTTTAAAAATTTATCCGCCAGATGGAGTTTGCTTTCTTCGACGAGTGATCTTCCGACTTCTACACCCGCGGCTTTCAGGAAGGTGTAAGACATGGCCCCACCGATGAGGAGAGCATCGACTTTTGTCAGAAGATATTCGACTACTCCCAATTTGTCGGCAACTTTGGAACCACCGAGAATGGCAACGAGCGGGCGCTGGGGATTCTGAAGGACTTGAGCGAGGTAATCGATTTCTTTGCGGACCAGATAACCAATTCCACGGTGCTCAAAACCCTTGGCCATCCCAACCGTCGAAGCATGAGAACGGTGAAGGGTTCCAAAGGCATCATTGACATAAACCTCAGCCATGGCCGCCAGCTTTTCTGAAAAAACAGGATCATTTTTTTCTTCTTCAGGATGAAACCTGAGGTTTTCCAGAAGGAGGATATCGCGCTCGCGCATATCCTGTGAAAGTTTCTTCACACTATCTCCGATGCAGTCTTCAGGGAGAATGACATCGCGACCTAAAAGGTGGGAAAGTCTTTCAGCGACTGGAAGCAGAGAAAATTGGGGATCGCGTACCCCTTTGGGACGACCCAGGTGCGAAGCCAGAATAATCTTGGCATCCTGTGAAAGGGCATATTCGATAGTGGGAAAAACAGCGCGGATACGACTGTCGTCGACGACCTGATCGCCCTCTAAGGCAACGTTGAAATCGACACGAATAAACACCCGCTTCTTAGCAATCGGAAGCTCATCAATCGTCTTGATCATAGGCCCACCCGGCATTGCTCCCGAGAAAATTAAGTTAGAGTTTTCCTGCAACCGTTTCGGTAACATCGACCATCCGCCTTGAGAATCCTGTTTCGTTATCGTACCAGGAGATCACTTTAATAAGATTTCCGTCAATGACAGCAGTGCACAGGGCATCTACTGTAGAGGAGTGGCTATTGCCGTTAAAGTCTGAAGAAACAAGAGGAAGATCCGAATAACCCAAGACCCCTTTTAATGGACCTTCGGCGGCCGCCTTCAGGGCAGCATTAACCGATTCAACACTCGCCGTTTTCTCAACCTCACAAACAAAATCAACCAGTGAAACATTGGGTGTCGGAACGCGGATGGCCAAGCCATCGATTTTCCCTTTCAGTTCTGGAATCACCAAGCCAATCGCCTTGGCAGCTCCGGTCGTGGTGGGAATTTGAGAAAGGGCCGCTGCACGCGCACGACGGAGATCTTTGTGGGCCACATCGAGAATTTTTTGATCGTTGGTGTAGGAATGGACCGTCGTCATAAAACCACGACGGACTTTAAACTGATCGTGAAGCACTTTGACAACAGGAGCCAGGCAGTTAGTTGTACAGCTGGCATTGGAAATGATGTGATGTTGAGAAGGTTTGTATTCGAGATCGTTAACCCCCAGAACAAGGGTGAGATCGGCACCCTTGGAAGGGGCCGAAACAATCACTTTTTGGACGGTATCTTTTAAATGAGGAAGACATTTGTCACGGTCGGTAAAAACTCCGCTACATTCGAGAACAATTTGAGCACCCAAAGAACCCCATTGGGATTCTGCAGGATTTTTCCAGGTCGAAACCGGAATGCGTTGCGAGTCGATCACGAGATTTTCCCCTTCAACTTTCACTTCGTAAGGGAAAATGCCGTGAACGGAATCGTACTTTAAAAGATGGGCAAGTGTGGTGGCAGAAGCAAGGTCATTAATTCCAACGATTTCAATTCCTTGAGCAGGTTTGGCAAAAATTTCGCGCAAAACCGACCTGCCAATTCTCCCAAAACCATTAATTCCAATTTTTGTTGCCATATCTAAAGCCTCCCAAAAGATGCCCCCGAATATACAAGATCCCCTACCGTGTCAACTTGGTTCCACCTCCATTTCTTGAAGAAAAAGGTAGATATTCAAAGGCTAAAAATCACGATAGACTGATGAGGAAATCAAGTTTCTCATTTTAACTCTCTGCGTCAGCAACCCATGAAAATTCTTACCGATAATAAGAAGTAGTACTTCTTAATCTGTCGTCATTTCTGTTATCTAGCTGGTGGGTTCTGTTACTTTTATTGAAATCATTCCAAGCTTGCGATCTCGGTTTTCAATACCTGGGGAGGTATCTTTTGAAATCCTATCTCTTTACGCTTCGACATCTATTTTACATCCTCATCCTCGCCTTAGGCCCTTCCTGTTCCGGAGGAGGAGGTGGGAGCAATCCTGCTCCGACGGATCTGTCGGTTTCAGGACCCACAACCTCAGGAGATCCGGCCGCATTTCGGGGAGCAGGC
>JBPOIC010000009.1:0-87253 GCA_052034865.1 Myxococcota bacterium
ACCCGAGGTGTTGGTCGTAAATCCCAATTCCGAGGTGTCCGTTGAGTCGTGTGAGGAGATCAGAAGGTCGATGTTTCTTCCGTCGCTTGCCGTTAAGACGATCTTGTCATTTGCAGAGTCGAGAGATGCGCTGACTCCAGTTTGTGTCGATATGTTATTGACGGCAGTGACGAAGGCGCTCGCTCCGGAATCGGTAGCCCCATAAGAAGCCTGGGACAGGGCAACACCGTTCAGATAAACGGTCGCGGTTGAATCGATGGCATTACTACTGGTGTAGGTTGCTGTGTAGACGTTTGCCAAAACCTGTGCGGTAACTCCGGTGCTACCAGAAACGGCGTTGATGGCGGTGGCATAGGCCAGGGCGCTTTCATCTGATTCGGCATTGGACACACCGTCTGCGTTCAAGCTGATACCAATTCCGTTAATCGTAAAGGTACCGGCATCCGTCAGAGTGGTGCTGGATCCGCTGACGGTTGTCAGGACTGAGACGGCCGTTAACAAAGCGACCTGTCCGATGGCTGAAGCGCGCGAGTCGCTGATGCTGACGGTCAGGTTGTCGTTTGCGTTGGGTCCTGACTGGAAGGTTTTTGAAATAAACGTACCATCCAGGAGACTAACACCATCGAAAGAGGTATTCTGGGCGATTTGTGTGAAACCGTTCAAAAGGTCGCTGACGGCCGTGGTCAGGTTGGCGCGGTCTGCAGCAGAAAGGGAAGCGTCTGCTGCCTGAACGACTTTTTCACGAAGGGATTGCGCAATTTCTGTCAGCTGATTGAGAGATCCTTCGGCGACACCCAGCACGTTGACGGCGGTGGAGATACTCTGTTCCGCAGTCGCGATACCGCGAATCTGTCCACGTAAGGATTCTGATTTGAGGAGACCGACGACGTCGTCTGCACCTCGGTTGATGCGAAGACCTGTAGACAGGCGTTCCAATGTACCTGACAGTTTCTTGCTGGTTTGAGAGAGTTTGTTCTGTGCAACGAGTGACTGCACGTTTGTATTAATTCTCAGTCCCATAAATTGGACCTCCTTTTATTAAGTAATTTTTTTAGTTACTTAGGGTTAATTTTTTTCCTGCCCGACAAAGAATAGAAACGGATCGTTCGTGGGGAACTTAATGGGATTTTTGGGATGAAAAAGGGGGATTTGAAAAAAGGAAAGGAAAGTTAAGAAAAGATTAAAGGCGTTAAAAACTGATTAGCCTTGATCATCAGATCGTACGAATCAGCTTACATCCTATCCTTAATATAAAGAGGGGCTCGATCAAAAACCTTTTAATTATTTTCTCTCTGATGCCGTTCTGGGATAATAGCTGCAGGAGGAAAAACCTATGTCTGGTCTTATCAGTTTTGGTGGTTTGGCTTCAGGACTTGATACAAAAACAATCATTGAGCAGTTAACGAAGGTCAAACAGGCACAGCTGGTAGACCCTGTGACAGCAACGGGGACGACACTTGAGTCCAAACGAACCGCCTTCGACACTCTCAAAACAATTCTTCAAACCTTCAAGTCTGCCGCTTACGCTCTCCGGGATTCATCCAACGCTGCATACAATACCAAAACGGTTTCATCCTCAGATACTTCCGTGATTTCGACAGGGGGTGTGAGTGCCTCAACGGCCACAGATGGAACCTATAAAATTTCCAATATTACCCACCTCGCCCAGCAGGATCGTGTTATTTTTGATGGGGTTTCTGATAGCAATCTCACTCAGTTTGGAACCGGGAATATTTCGGTTACCTATAAAGGCAGTACCTCGACGATCACGATCGATTCCTCAAATAACACTCTCGAAGGAATTCAGACCGCCATCAACAGTGCAGGGGTTGGTGTAACGGCTTCGATTATCAACGATGGAAGCTCGAATCCTTACCGCCTGGTGCTTACCTCCAGGGATACAGGATCGGATGCGAGCATCACGCATAATCTGGATTCCATTTTAAGCCTTACCGTCGACAATGCCGCCTCTACGAGTGCCGTGAACGAAGCTCAGAATGCGGTCTTTGAAGTCAACGGGGTGAGTTTCAGCAGCAAGACGAATACGATTACGAACTCGATTCCCGGAGTTACCTTTACATTGCTGACGACTTCTTCCTCAGATTCTCTGAAGCTGACTGTTCAGTCGGATACCACTTCATTGGCCAGCAAGATCACTACCTTTGTAACCAGCTACAATTCCACGCGTGCCGCTCTCAAGACACAGCTGGATGTGGATCTGAAGACAAGAAAGACCGGGGTTTTGGGAAGAGAACCTACTTTAACAACGATCCATTCAAAGCTTTCCGATTATATGGGTTCGTATCTGAATGGTCTGGGAGTGAGTGCTTACAAATCACTTTCTCAGATTGGCATCACCGCGAAAGACAGTGGCGAATTGCAGATAGACAGCTCGAAACTGACCAGCACCATTCAGTCGGATCCTACCGCCATTCGGTATCTTTTTCAGGGCGTCAATTCTCAGGATGGAATTGCAAAGAGTGTCTACAATTTACTGGATAATCATCTGGGCCCTGTGGGGGCTTTGACCCAGCGACAGACGTCATTAAACAAACAGATCGATGAAAACGGAAAATTGCTCAAAACCCGTCAGGGTCAACTGACGAGTTATACGGCGCGGTTGGAGTTGAAATATCAATTGATGGAAAAGGCGATCAATAATCTGAAGGCACAACAGAATGCAATCGATGCCTATATTTCCCAACAGAACTATTCTTCAAATAATGAATGATCAATGACTCAATCGCAGGAGGCGAGTTATGTACCAACAGGTTTCATCCTATACCAATATGATGGCTGAGAAGTTTTTGCATGAGTCACCTGAGAATTTGATGGTGATGCTTTATGAAGGAATGATTACCCGCATTCGTCGCGGCCGTGAATTTTACAAGGCAGGCCAGCTGGTTCGAGCCCGTGAGTCTTCAATGCAGGCGAGTCGAATCGCAAGCGCCCTCATGGATAACCTTAATTTTGAAGAAGGTGGAGAAACTGTTCGGAACCTGGAAAGACTTTATGCCTACGTGATTTCGGAAGTTTCAGCTTCGTGCATTAGTCAGGATCCTTCCCCCCACTATCAGAATATTCTTTCTGTGCTGGAGACCTTGTGTGGGAGTTGGAAAGAATTGTCAGGTCGATCCAAATGAAAAACGCACTTTCCCATTTTGATGAGAAAGGGGTCCAGAATCTGATGGAGCTGATGGAATTTTACTATTCTCTTGGACTTCAGACCCTGGCAGACCTTCAGTACACACACTCCGATGAGGCCCTCGGCCAATGTAAAAAGCTCGAGGCCATTTCCTCCCAGTATATTGGAATGATGCAGAATGTTTCGTGGGCGGAATGTGTTCCAAATCCAACGATTAAAAGGAAATTCTTCGATCAGCTTCAAAAGAATGTCGATATGATGAGATCTTTGCAAGGATTGCTCGAAGAAAAACTTTACGAAGTTCAGAAGATTTTAAACAAGCTTCCTGCGGCTGCCCGTTTCCCAAACGACGAGTGGTCAGCAGAAAGCTCCTATCAGGCAAGCCTATGATCCCGGGAGCCCCTCTTCAAAATCATGAGGAGGAAAATTATTTCAAGGTTCTTGGAGAGATTTATCTCTACGTTGAAGATTATCCTGACTCCGAAAACATTCATTTGTCGCAGGGCCTTCCTGAATCGGGTGATCCGATTGAGCTTAGACTCATGAACTTTCAGGCCAGGCTGCTCTATAACAATCCAGAACACAGCAAGGATCTCATCGAACTTGCCCGTATTCTCGAGATGATTCACAAGGCAAAAGATCTGACAAAACTCCCCCAGGTAAGGTTGCAATCGGTTTTGATCAGTGCGGGAGATTTGGAATATTTAAGTCACGAATACCTTCCGGTTGGAAAAAGGGTTTTATCCCACATGAGTTTTCCGGATTATCCCTACGAATCCATCAGTGTTGCCGCTGAAGTGATTCATTGCCAGCTCGCACGCCATCCAAAACCTCTTTATGAGGTAGCTCTGGGCTTTCAGGAAATCCCCGAGAATTATCGGGAAATGATCATCAAGTTCGTCAATCAGATCCAGCGACGAAAGTGACCGAAAGCTTGTATCTCATCCCTTGAAATTTTCAGTCAGCGTTTTTCATCCTTACTTCTGCAATGAGACAACACGCTAAAAGGAGGGATTGGGTTACGTAGAATATAAAAAGTTTAATGCTGAATGGATTCCAGAAGAGAGAGGTTTGTCAGGGGAAATGAAATAAAACCGTCCAGAAGCGAGGTTAGGCTATTCCTGTAAGGTTCCTTTGATTTGTCAGGATGACTCTGGATTCCCAGGATTGGAATGCGTTTTCCTGCCTTGCGCTGATATTTTCGGATTTCAAGCATCATTTCGTCTTCATCCGTGGGAACATCTTCCGGACGAATCAGAATCAGGTCAAACTCTTCCTTGCCAAGATGTGAAAAAAGCAATTCGGATGAGGTTGCCTGGACATAGGTGTGGCCGTAGGTATTCAGGGTTTGAAGGGCAGAGTGTGGGCTTTTTGATTTTTCAAAAATGAGAATGTGGAGCTTTGCTTCTTCTTCATTCAAGAAATGACGGGTAATGAGAGGGAGTGAATGATTTGGATGAAAGCGATGATTCAGAAGATACTGGAAGGTATCGTAGATTTCAGTTGGATAAAGCGGTTTGCTGAAGTAACCCTGAATTCCTGCCTCCTGACAGCGTTTCGCATCTCCCCTTTCCGGTTGCGAAGTCATCAAAACGGAATATGTTTCTGAAAATCGGTTTGTTCGTAACCATTTGGCAATCCATTCAAAAGCGGATGAAGGTGAAAGATTTTTTTCAATCAGAATAAAGTCCAGGCGAAGATCGGTGTTCTTAATAAAAACTTCCGCATCGGATTCATTTCCCGCTGTATGAACTCCCATTCCCCAGCTTTCCATAATTTTTTTCAGACGATTCAAATGATACGGATCGGATTCAAGAATCATCACTTGAAGGTTTTCCAGTGGGTAGGTGTTCAAAATCTCCTGATGAGAAGGATGGGCTTCAAAGCGAATCGGAAAGGTAAAAGAAAAAGTTTCACCTTCATCTGTATGTGTGTGTGTCAAAGCCCCTCCCAACAGAACAAGAAGTTTCTGAGCCAAAAGAAACTGAAGATCTCTAAAGTAAGATCCTGAGCCCTGGAGCCCACTCAGGATACTGTCAGGTGCGGTTTTCAGCAAAACCTCTAACACAAGATGGTTGTCATTTTTACATTTGACTTCAAGGTTTCCAGAAATATCGGGCTGCGAGGCAGAGATAAGAAAACCCCTGAGCAGGTCTTCAAATATCTGTTTGAAGCGGGCAGGACTTCCGACAAGGGTATCAGGAACTTCCGTGGAAATCAGGAAGCGAAAATTTTTGTGTAGCCTTTCTGCTTCTGAGTGGAGGTGATTTAAAATCGTTGAAAGGGATTTACGCAGACTGAAGGAAATCTGCTCAGGTGATATTTTATCCGATTCAATCTGACCGATATCCATCATCGAACGGGTAAGTTGGGTGAGATGGTCGAGGATTTGCCGAATCGAAAGACGTTCTTCTTCTGTCAGTCTCTGGTATCCGTTTTTTTCTTCTGTCAGTGCATTCGCAAGAAATGAAAGCCCTTCGTGAATTTCACTGGCGAACTGAAACACCAGCTTTTCGGACAGATTTCCGTTGAGGCGTGATAGCTTTTCAGATTTTTGAAAGTTTTCCGGATGCATAATGGAATAAGTATGTAAGAGATTATTTTAAAAACACCAGACTCATCAGAATCAAAAGAAACGGAATTTTGCTTCCTGTTGCTTTAAAGAGCAGATCGTAAAGTTAAGGTAAGATCGAAAATTGTTTTTCATCCTCAAAATCACCTTCTTCCGGAAGCGTGATTCCTGCCGGCAAAACGAGTCCCTCTTCACGATAGGCCTTTAATTTATTTCGTAAGGTTCGCACGCTAATTCCCAAAGACTGGGAAGCCCGCACTCGGTTTCCTTTATGAATTTCCAGGGCTCGGTATATCATCTGACGTTCAATTTCCTTGATGCTTGTCATGGGGAGCTCTTCAGGGGCGGCTTCTCGGGGAGCGACGGTTAAGGGAGGAGATTCCAATTCGGTATCATCGAACCAGATATGATCAATGGTATCTCCATGAGTCAGATAAGCGGTGCGTGTGATGATGTTTTCCAGCTCGCGGACATTTCCGGGCCAGGAATAACGGCTCAGCTGCTGAATCGCGGCAGAACTTAAGGTCATCTCACGATTGATATTCTGCAGGTTCAGGCGATTGAGAATGTGTTTTGCAAGAATGGAAACATCTTCAATTCTTTCCCGAAGGGGAGGGATGCGAACCGAGATCACGTTCAGTCGATAAAAGAGATCTTCTCGGAACTGTCTGTTACGCACGGACTCTTTAAGATCACGGTTCGTTGTTGCAATCAATCGGACATCCAGCTGAATTTTCTGATGTCCTCCAACACGGTACAATTCTTTTTCCTGAATGACTCGAAGCAGTTTGGCCTGCAGCAGGGGATCCATTTCACTTACTTCATCAAGAAGCAGGGTTCCTTTTTGGGCCAGCTCAAATTTACCGATGTGTTTTGTGAGCGCTCCCGTAAAAGATCCTTTTTCATAACCAAAAAGCTCAGACTCCAGAAGTGTGGCAGGTATGGAGGCACAGTTGATCCCCACAAAAGGCTGATTTCTTCGTCGGGAAAGCTGATGCAGGGTTTGAGCAAACATCTCCTTTCCGACACCTGACTCTCCAAGAATCATCACTGTGATGTCACTATCCGCAATATGATTCAAGTACCCGATCGCTTTTTTCATCGCCGGGTGAGCTTCTGCACTGGGAAGGGATCGCAGATCACAATATTTGTTTTCTGTTTTTTCACTTTCGGGATTTTTTCTTTCTGAGAGAAAGTTCTGTATCAGTGTTTCAAACTGTTCTTCAGAAAAGGGCTTCAGTATTGGAGAGATGTTTCTGGATTGCGGAATGAGCTCAAGGTCAGCGCTGTCTTCAGGATATAAAGTGAGAATAATTTTAAGCTGAGGATATTTTGAAATGAGTTGATAGGTGAAATCCGAAGACTTCGTTTTGATAAGATCGAAATCCAGAATGAGCAGATCGGGCTCTTCATATTGAAGAAGTGTTTCAATATTGGTCAGATCATTCGTTTTGAGGATGGTATGCGGATTTTTTTCCAGAAAGGAAAGCATCACATGACGCATGGCTTTCTGGCTTTCAGCTACGAGAATCTTCAAGAGACATTCCTCCTTAAAGCCCAGGAATTTTTCACTGGATCGTTGATAGGAAATTCGCAAATGCAGTGCAGGGAACTTCGGATGCCTTGGATCTTATCTTGAGATGAATAAAATCAAAGAAGCTGAAAGAAATAATAAGTTGGATATTTAATATTCTAGGACAACATCTTTATTTTTCAATGTAAAAAACAGGAAAGTGATTATTTTGATTCTGTTTGGAGAGAGGAAATCAGGAAGAGCGATGAAAGGTGTGAAAACTAACCCGTACAACACTCGAGTCTGACATTTTTTTGGCGCTTTTTTTAGAGGGATTTATCTTCAGGGCTTAAAAATTCAACTTGCCCGAGCAGTTCAATTATTTGCTGATAGGAAGTTCCTGCAACAGGTGCGATCGCAGGATCAGGATGATCCTGATATTTTTTCCAGAGTGCGAGGGCTGTTTCGGTTTCATGTTTTTGCAGATAGGCATCCACCAAAATCATCCGGCTGCGCATTCGGTCAGGGAACTCAGGATCAAGCTTTTGAAGCTCTTCATATACATTCAGAACTTCATCATAGCGCCTGTCGAGAGCCAGTAAATAAATCCTTTCATCCATTGCCTTGATCTGCCAGGAGCGGATGATGCTTTGGGTTTCAGTATTTCCGCCGATCTGGGCTGTTTGCAGAGGAAGCCAGGAAAGAATCTGCAAGGCACGATTCATTTGCCCGGACATCTGCGCACAACGGGATGCCTGTAGAGAGTAGCGAAAAAGGTCCTCTCCCGTGATTCCCAGCTCGGAGAGTTTTTCAAAATCAGAAACGCATTTGGAATAGTTCTCATGAAGAATTGCCTGAGCGGCATGAGTCAGGTGGTAAAGTTTTCTTGCTTCGGGATCTTCCGGAAGATCTGGCACAAGTTTTAAGGTCGATTCGAGGAGATCGTTTTCTCCAATAAGGGCATAGGCGCGGGCCAGTTTCAGAAGTAAAAGTTTTTTCTCGGAATCCGGTATTTCCTTTTCAAAAAGAAGGCGCTGGTAAAGTCGAACAGCAGAAGTTTCCATGCTGGTTTCCAGATAGGCATCTCCCGCTTTTACAAGCAGCTCGCTTTTATTTGGCATGTAGGGAATCAGCAGACGGTAGCGATCAGCCAGATCAAGAAACTCCAGATATTTTCTTTCGTTACGAAATGCTTCATATTTTTTCAGCAAGAGTTCCTGAGTGAAAAAACCTGCTTCTTTCAGAAGCGATTCTTCTTCCGGCCCACTTTTTTCTCTCATTCTCTGGATGAGATCCAGTCGACCCAAAACTTCATCCGTTTTTCCGAGTGCCTCCTCAAAAAAGGCAGTCAGTAAAAGAAATTCCAATTTTTCTGCATCAGGAAGCTCTTCAGAATCGAAAGTAGATGTGAGTTTTTCAAGGGCTTGAGGATAGGAAGATGAGATTTTTTCAGTCGCGATAATGCGAGCCCACAGGAGCAGGGCGTTTTTTGAGAGAGGATGTGGATCTCCATTCGCCAACTGAAAAAGTCTGGAAGCGGAAGCGGAGCGGTTTTTGTTTTCATGAACATCGATTTCCAGCAATCGGTATTCAATGTGACCCAGCGCATCCTGTGGCAGTGAGCTGTGTTGGAGCCCTGAAAAGATCTCCATTGATTTTTCGAAATTGCCTATCTGAAAAAGAGCCTCGGCATAATAGAGACTGGAATAGGGAGCGAGGATACTGTCACTTGTGGAAAGAAAGTGACCCATTTTTTCATACCAATCCACAACTTCCTGAAATTTTCCTTCCCAAAATAAAGTGTCTCCAAATCGCTGTGCCAGGTGGGGGGTAAGTTCTTCTGTATTCAGAAAGGTTGCAAGCTTCCAGAAATAATCTTCTCCACGAACATAACGCCCCCGTTGAAAGTAGATCTCCAGAATGAGTGATTCAAAAAGCCGTGTCATGGGGGGCTCTTTTAAAGATTGAATTTCCTGACGGTAAGCGATTTTGAGGGCCTCCTGAAACCATCTGAGTTCCAGTAGTGAAACCGAAAGTCCGTAACTACCCGCGAGGGCGTATTTCGAAGTCGGATAGTGGCCCAGGGCTTTCCAGTAGGCATTCGTGGCACTGAGAATTTTTCCGCGTTCATGGGGAGCGGTGATGGCCAGTTTCAAGTCTGCAAGCCAGTAAAGTTTTTCTTCAGCCTGAGGGACATTTTCCGATTTCAGTTCCTGCTGAAGCTCATCAATCTTTTTTTTGTATTCCCTGATCTGTCGCGGATTGGGTGTCCAGCTGAAGGGAAATGGTTTTGTCTGCAGGGCATCATAGGCAAGGGTGGGAATAGTAGGTCTCAGATTTTCTTTTGCCTTGGGTAAATTCCTTGCCAGATAAAATTCTCGTGAAGGAGAGATGGAAGAGAATTCTTTTAAGAACTTTTTGTTGCCTGTTTCCTGGGGCAATGAAAGTGGGAGGGATTCAGCAGTAGTCGAATGACTCTCCTGCTTTTCATTTGCAGAAGCAGAAGTCAGGCCAAATCCCATTAGGATCAGTACAAATACGCAAATATAAAGATATCTGAAAAATCCAAAAAAAATTTTCACGCATTCTTTCTGTGTCAAACAGGATCAAAGACCTGTTTGAAGTTCTTCATTTATTCAAATTTCTGTCGAGATTCGATTCATGATTTTGGAGACGTATTTTTTGGTTTCTGAATATGGAGGAATACCTTCATATTTTTTTACACTTCCAGGCCCAGCATTATAGGCAGCCAGCGCAAGTTTTAAATCCTGATCAAATGAATCTAGCATCTTTCTCAAATAGCGTGCCCCCCCGTGGACATTTTCCTGAATATCAAAAATATTTTTGACGCCCATCTCCCTGGCGGTTCCAGGCATCAATTGTGTGAGGCCCTTGGCTCCAGCAGAAGAAACTGCATTCGGGTTATAATTTGATTCGGTGTGAACCAGTGCATTCAGAACCTTTGATGGAATCTGGAATTCTTTGGCCGCCTTTTCGATGGCCTCCTGAATTTCCTCCTTAAAACTTTTGGGTGTTGGATCTTTAGAGAGAGTCGATGCGAAAGAATTTTTGGATGATTCTGGATTCTTTGCGATGGGAATCTGAGGTACAGAGGGCTTGCGCACTGTTTGCGCAGGAAGTGCATAGTCCCAATAGTCGCGAATTGTCATTGCCGTTTTTGGAAGAGAATTTGAAGATGCAGAAAACATGGTTTCCCCCTGTTGATTGGAAGATATGGAAAGCAAGCGGGGTGCCAACTGATATTTTTTCTTCTTAACCTGTTCACCTTACAATTCTATTCTCGCCTTAAGATATCGTGAGAACAGGCATTTCTGTTTTTTTATTGTGGATTTCTGCTTTGGAAATCACAAGGCAGGGATTAAAACTCCTGCATTCCTTCAGAGGAAATTCTTTCCGTCCTGTTCCTGAAGCGGTAAATTTGACCTGTCTTCTCTTCCCGCCATTGGAAATCCCTCTTTCGTTTTCTTTATTCTGATTTCAAAAATAAAACTGGGATTTTAGTGAGTTAGAGGCATGTTTTTTTCAAGCTGCTTCTTTGGTCCTGCTTTTGCAATTGCAGGATCGTCAGTCAGGAGGAGAATCTTATGGGAATTGGAATTGATGTGGCAGTTCAGGGCATGGCTCTTAAAGAACGGGAGCTGGAGCTCATAGCCAACAATCTCTCAAATTCGAATACGGCCGGATTCAGGGAACAGAGAATTGCCTTCGAATCCAGTCTGCTTAAACAGCAGACTGACGCCAGGGGAGTGACAGAAAAGATTTACTTTCCCGAAGCAACCAGCCTCACCAGTTTTGTTCCAGGAGCCTATCTTTCAACAGGAAACTCACTCGACGTGGCGATTCAGGGCGAAGGTTTTTTTGAAGTCCAGACCGATCAGGGGGCTTTTTATACGCGCAATGGGGCTTTAAGCCTCGATGCCCAGGGACGTTTGGTAACTTCAACCGGTGCAAGTATCATGGGTGCCGAAGGGAATCTGGAAATCAAAACTCCGGGAAAAATCCAGATCAGCTCCAAAGGAGATATTACAAATAATGGCGAATCTGTCGGTCGTCTGAAGGTGGTGCGTTTTCAGAATCTGAAGAATCTGAAACCGGTGGGAAACAATCTCTACACCACCATTGATTCCCCTGAAACATTAGAAAGCCCTTCTGTATTGCAGGGCAGAATTGAAGGATCCAATGCAACCCTCGTTCAGAATCTTGGAAAAATGATCGAAGTCTCCAGGCAGTATGAAACCTATCAACGCGTGATTAAAACGCACGAGCGGATGGATCAGGAAATTGCAAGTTCGCTTGGGCGTTTGAGTTAAGTGAGGTCTTTATGAGTCTACAGGCACTTTATGCGGCATCTACCGGCATGGAAGCCCAGATGACCCGCATCAACAATATCGCGAACAATATCTCAAACCTCAACACGACTGCTTTCAAGAGCTCTAGGGAAAGTTTTGAAGATCTCATGTACGAACAGGTGCAAACCCCGGGGACGAGCAATGGTCAGAATACGGTAGCTCCCGTTGGAATTCAGCTTGGGCATGGAACCCATCTGACGGGCGTCTACAAGCATTTTTCACAAGGTGAATTCGTACAGACCGATCGTGAGCTGGATATTGCGATTGAAGGGGGAGGGTTTTTGGAAGTCACTCAGGATAATGGGCAGAAAGCCTTTACCCGCGATGGAGGGCTCAGGATCAATTCCGAAGGGACCGTTGTCACAAATCAGGGACTGGCGATCTCTCCGAACCTCACCGTTCCTGTCAACGCGACTTCCGTTAAAATTGCCAAGGATGGAACCGTGACGGCGGCAATTTCCGGAAGTACAGCACCTCAAGAATTGGGAACCTTGCAGCTTGTTGTTTTTACCAACGAAGCGGGTCTGAAATCATTGGGCGGAAATCTTTATGAAGAGACTGTGGCATCAGGCAGTCCGACGACGACAAACGCGGGAGAGAATGGGGCCGGATTTTTTCAGCAGGGATTTCTAGAAAATTCCAATGTGAATCTTTCGGAGGAGCTGATTCAGATGATTGTGGCCCAGCGCAGCTACGAAGCGAATTCAAAAGTTTTGTCTACCGCCAGTGAGATGATGAAGTCATCGAACAATATTGTCTGATCGATGCTGCGAGAAAAAACCCTATGAAGAATTTATTTTACAGATCTGGATTTTTCCTCCTCCTCTTTTTAGCGGGGTTTCATTCAGTTGCAGCAGGTGAGTTTTTTCAGCTGGGTTTTGTAGAAAGTGTTTCGAAACCCTTTAATCAAATCCGTCTCAAGGATGTCGTTGACCTTCAGAAAACCAGCCCGAATCTGGTGGAGAAATATGGCAGTCTTCCCATTCCTTCTTCTTCAGCAGAGCTGAAACCTTCTGAGGTTCTGCTGGCGCTTTCCAAGGCTGGTGTTTCCATTTCTCAAATTCAACTTGTTTCATCGGGCCAGAAAGGAATTCCCCTTGATGCCAGAAGTGTCGTGCTCCATCAGGTTCAGGATGAAATCGCGCGAGCGGTTTCTCAGGAAAATGGAGTACTTTCCACCGAGATTGAACTGGAATGGATCGATACCCCTGTTAGCTGTCCAGCTCCTTCCCAGTTTCAGCGTTTGACACTTGAAGGGCGCGCGCCTTCCTATCAGGTAGCGTTTATCAATGGGGAAGGACAAACAATCCAGCGTCTTCCCTTTCAGGCAAAGATTTCCATTCATACAACCGTCGTCATTCCCAAAAACAGAATCAATGCAGGAAATCCGGTGAGCCGTCAGGATTTTATCGAGGAAAAGCGTCAGCTTTTGGAGGCCAGGGACCTGGTTCATAGTTTAAGCGAGCTGAAAGAGGGAAGTTTCCAGCTCACTCAAAATCTGGAGAGTGGCGAGCCCATTAAAAAAACGATGTTTCAGAATATCACGGCTCCTCAAAAAGGAGCGGTCGTCAATCTCATTAAAAAGGATCCCCGCTTTCAGATTCAGACACTGGGCAGGATAAAAGAGGTTTTGAATGATGGCACCCTGGTGATCGTCGAAAATCTTGATTCGAAAAAGGAAGTGACCGCTCGTGTTCTTAATTCGAGTGAGGTGGAAATTGTTTACTGATCAAAAACTCAAAAACATATTGAGATTATTTTCTTTGCTGATCGCCCTGGGTTTCTCGATCGGATGCGGAATGCTGCCGACCAAGCCCCGACATAGTGCGCGCGATTTGGGAAGGACGCTGGGAGGACAGACCTATTTCAATAAAGACCAAACTGCTCCCACTCAAAAAATGGTCGAGGCCAAAACCGGATCTTTGTGGGTGGATGGATACTCATCCCGCATTTATGAAAACATGCACCGTGCATCGCGGGTCGGAGATACGGTCATGATCGTGATTGCTGAAGAGTCCCACGGTAAAGATTCGGGAGGGACGAGTAGCGATAAAAAATCCGAAAACAGTTCCTCGATCAGCAGTCTGGGCGGAATTGTCGAAAAGATTCACAAGGCCATCAATCTGTTTGATCCCAGCAATCTTCTGGCATCCAAGACGGATACGAAATTTCAGGGCAAGGCCTCGACCGAACGCAAGAGTGAATTGTTTGCCAGGATTACTGGAACAATTATCGAAGTCTTGGGAAATGGCAATCTCGTGATAGAAGCCGAAAAGCGTATTCGGGTGAATAATGAAGAGCAGATCCTGATCGTGGAAGGAGTGATTCGTCCTTACGATATCCAGCCGGATAATACAGTTCTCTCGACCTCCATTGCTGATGCCCGCGTGAGCTATTCCGGCTTTGGCGTTGTGGCGGAAAAACAGCGTCCGGGCTGGTTGGCAAGAATTCTCGATTATGTCTGGCCTTTCTGATTTTATGAAACGAAATTCAATTCACATTGGAACTCTGATTTTTCTCCTGGCGGTATCATTCGTGTTGCCTCTTTCTGTCTGGGCCTCACGCATTAAAGATATTTCCAATTTTAAAGGGGTTCGATCCAACCAGCTGATTGGCTATGGGCTAGTCGTGGGTCTGGATTCCTCCGGTGACAGTACGAGCTCGGATGTGGTGAAAAAATCTCTCGGAGAAGTGCTCACAAAAATGGGAGTCGGAGCGGATCCAACCCGTTTCCAGGCCAAAAACGTCGCTTCCGTGATGGTGACCGCAACACTACCGGCTTTTGCCAAGGCCGGCTCCAATATCGATGTCGTTGTTTCATCCATTGGGGATGCCAAAAGCCTGCAGGGTGGAACCTTGCTGATGACACCTTTACGTGCTGCCAATCAGGAAATCTATGCAGTCGCTCAAGGCCCCATTTCGGTAGGAGGCTACCAGGCCGAATCCCCGGTGGGAGGTTCGAGTGTGAAGAGCAACCATCAGACTGTCGCCAAGATCAGTAATGGGGCGATTGTTGAGAAAGAAGTGGATTTCGGTCTTTCAAATTCTCAATCCCTTTCGCTTTCACTCAATGAACCGGATTTTACGACCTCTTACCGTATCGCCCAGAAAATCAATCAGGCCCTTAATGGTAGTTATGCCAGTGCGGTCGATTCAGGATCGGTAAGCATTCAGATTCCTCCAGATTATCAAGCCCAGGTAACGACTTTGATTGCGAAGCTTGAGACATTGGAAATCCAGCCCGACATGGCGGCCAAAGTCATCCTGAATGAAAGAACAGGAACCGTCGTGATGGGCGAAAACGTGCGAATTGCCACCGTGGCGGTCTCTCATGGAAATCTGAATATCCGGATTGATCAGAGCTACGGAGTGTCTCAACCCAATACGCTTGGCGCAGGCCAAACAGTTGTCACGCCGCAAACGGAATTTTTTGTAAACGATGATCAGCAACGCAAACTCGTCCTGATTCCTCAGGGGGTGAGTATCGGAGAGATTGTACGTGCCCTGAATGCCATGGGAGTGACGGCACGGGATCTCATCTCAGTGCTCCAGGCCATCAAGGCTGCTGGGGCGCTACAGGGAGAGTTGGTGCTGATTTAGGAGATTTTGGACTCTTAAGGTTTTTTAAGGAATAAATCATGATCCACATGGATACCATCGATACGACAATGCTTTCCGGTGCGCCGATAAATATGGAGGGGAGTTCCGAAAAAAATCGAACTCCCGAGCAGGATGCCCAGGCCGCAAAAAAATTTGAGGCTTTTTTTATGGGATATGCCTTTCAGAAGGCCTACGAAGCGATTCCGAAATCCGATCTTTTTGGAGAAAGGATGAACGGCGAAGTCTACCAAGGATTGTTGATTCAAAGTCTTTCGGATCAGGTTCTTCAGTCGCCTCAGGGAGTGAGACTTCATCAGCAAATCCTTTCTCCTTCTTCCCTAGGATATGGGGGACCTGCAAAATTGCCTGAGGTGACACTGGGAGAATCCTGGGAGAATACACCTCCGAATTTTTCCCTGGCTTTATCGCCGGAGCTGTTGACCTCAAAATATGGATTTCGAAAGGATCCTATCGAAAAAAATGAACGGTTTCATGGAGGAGTGGATTTTGCGGTCTCTCCTCGTACACCGATTCGATCTGCGGGAGAGGGAGTAGTGGTATTTAGTGGCAGTAAAGGAGGGTATGGAAATACGGTGATCATTCAGCATGGAAATGAGTACAGCACCCTGTATGCCCACAATGATGAGACCGTCGTTAAGGTAGGTCAGAAAGTTCATCAGGGAGACCTGATTGCCTATTCTGGCAATACAGGGCGATCGACTGGACCTCATTTGCATTTTGAGGTGCGAAAAGGTGGAAAAACCGTGAATCCCCAGGAACATGCTTATTTTTCAGAAAAAATTTAAGTTCTTAGAAAGACATGCCGTTATACTCAATGGAATGGAGCGTTTTATCCTGTTTCGAAAGGTTCGGATCAGGACAAAAGGAGATGCATATGAAAATAAACGACTCAAATCGGTTGAGGGGAGACGGCATCAAGGTTCAAAAATCGGACCGGGGCTCACAACTGGCCAAGCAGGGAAGTGTCGCGGCAGGTTCAAAAGACCACGTGGCCATTTCCAGCACCAGCCAGCAGGTCCAGGGCTTCCATCAGGAATATCGCCAGCTTCAGGCTTTGGATATGGACAAGCTGAAAGATCAGATCCAGTCCGGGCAATATCATCCGGATCCAAAGGAGATAGCCTCTGCGATGATGGAATATTTCAACCAACAAGTTTAAGGACCCACATCCATGGAACTCTTACTTCAACACCTCGAAAGCAATCTGGATGCCTTGATGGAGTCTTTGAATGCGCTGGTAGAAGATTTGCGCCTGGAGCGTGAAGCGATCATCGAATTCAACCTGAAAAGAATCCAGGAAGCCTATCAGCACAAACACAAGACACTATTACGCATCAAGTCACTTGAAAATATCAGGCAGGCCATGATCCAGAAGATTAAAGAGGAACTTCTGGAGGTTGAAAGCGCGCCGATTGAATCGGTACTGAATCGCATTACGAATGCAGAGCAGGCAGAGCGCATTCGTGATCGGTTTTCCTGTATCCGATCAATGGCCCAGGCTGCTCAGGAGTTCAATGAGAACCAGCGGCAGTACCTTGTGCGCTCCCTCCGATCTGTCCAATCTTCGCTCTCCCTTCTGGAAAGCATTCAAGGCCGTAGCCACCTTCACTGTTATAATGACCAGGGATATATGCAGTCGGGCCTTGAATTTCAGACCGAGTTCAACCTCAATCTGTAATTCCTGATAGCCCATTTTCTCTCCTTAAAAAGCTATGGCGAGTAATTTTACGATATTCGAATCGGCCGTCAGCGCTTTGGGTGCAAACAGCCAGGCCCTAAGCGTTGCCTCCCAAAACATCGCGAACGTGAATACGCCCGGGTATTCACGTGAACGCATTTTGCTCCGTTCTGCCCAATCGCAGGTTATCGGTGGAATCGAGCTGGGACGCGGTGTTGAAGTTCGCGATGTCCAACGCATTTATGATCAGTTCACGGAGCTGAATCTCATGAATGCAGGCAGCTCTTCGCAGGAGCAGGACGTCGTTGCCCAGAGTCTAAAGCAGGTGGAAACCCTTTTTAATGAAGTGGGAACCGAAGGACTTTCATCTTTTGTTACCAATTTTCTGAATTCTTTTCAGGATTTGGCCGGAGATCCAGAATCGATCACAGTGCGGCAGAATGTTTTGAACAAGGCAGGGATTGTCATCGATCGATTTAATACCCTTTCTCAGGGTCTAAAAGACATCCGCGAGTCTATTGATGGTCAGATCAAAGACCGGGTGAATAAAATCAACAGCATTGCCGAGGAATTGTATGAGTTGAATGGAAAAATCATTTCCTCCTCTGGAAGTGCTTTGACACTGCGTGATCAGCGTAACGTCAAATTGCGTGAATTGGCGGAGTTGACTGACGTCACGGCAATCGACAATAGCGACGGAAATTTTCAGGTTTATATTGCGGGTGGAATGCTGCTTGTAAACAACAAGGGCCTGGCCACACTTTCGACCAGCGTCGATAATAACAACTCGGGCCTTTCCAGAATTTACTTCCAGGTCGGATCCGGTCAGGCCGCGGATATTACCGATCAGTTCAGCACAGGAGCAATCAAGGGTTTTCTGGGAGTGCGTGATACTACCGTGCCCGGTTATCAAACGACTCTCAATGAATTTGCCTATGAGCTGGCGACCGAAGTCAATTCCCTCCATCAGGTAGGCTTTGACCTGAATGGAAATACGGGAAATCGTTTCTTTACCAATCTGACCAGTGCAACCGATGCCGCAGCCATTATCGATTTTGACGGTGCGGTCTTAAACTCTCCCAATGCCATTGCTGCAAGTGATACACTGGCATCGATTCCTGGAGGCAACGCCAATGCCTTGAGTATTGCATCTTTACAGAGTGCGGCGATCACATTTACGACAAGCACGACGACTTTCACTTCATTCTATGGAGATTATCTTGCCGAGGTCGGTAGTGACAGCGCCAATGCAAGAAACCTCGCCGAATTTTCCAAAAACATCTTAAACCAGGCAGAAGTCCAGCGCGAGCAGGTTTCCGGCGTATCTCTCGATGAAGAACAGGTGAATCTGATTCGGTATCAGGCAGCCTTTCAGGCGGCCTCAAAACTGGTTTCGGTTGCAAATAATCTTCTCGATCTTCTGGTGAGATTGGGAGAGTAAATGTAAGGATGATTAAAAGAAAACTTACAGACATTTAAGATAGAATTTATGCCAATTGCCAGGATCACATACAGTGCCCAGCAGCTTCTGATCCAGAACAACATGACACGCGTTCAGGAGCATTATCAGGCTGCTTTTGGCCCTGCGACCAGCGGAAAACGGGTCAATACGATTTCGGACGATCCCTCCAATATTTCCCATCTCTTTTCCCTGAGAAACCGTGTGAAGGAGAGCGAACAATATCAAAGCAGCGTTTCGAATGCGCGTTTGAGACTCACCTATACCGATTCGCGACTCGGCGAGGCGCACGATACAATTCAACGTATTATTGATGTCGGTATGCAGGGAAATGATGCTTCCATTACGGGATCACTGCGCACTCAACTGGCACAGCAGATTACAGATTTGAAAACAGAACTTCTTTCGCATGCAAATTCCCAGTTTGAAAGCCGCTATATCTTTGCAGGAACGGCCACGAGTACCAAACCATTTGCAGGAACCCCAGTGGCTTTTGCGGGAAACAGCACAATTATCAGTATTCAGGCGAATACGTCGGTTCAAATAGATCTGAATCTGGATGGAGATGCCATCTTCACAGGAGCTGGGGGTGGTCAGGATATTTTTTCGGCAATCGATGCGCTTTCAACCGCTGTGGGTACGGCGAATTCCTCGGCAATTTCAACGGCTCTGGATCAGTTGAAAACGGGTCTGGAACAGGTTGATTCTGCCCGAGCGACGGTCGGTATCCGGCAGCAGCAGATCGATGCGATCGACAGTGCCTTGAGCGAAGATCGGATCAGTATTCTGGATCAGCTCTCCAAAATTGAGGAAGTGAGCATTGATGAAGCCCTCACCCAATTGACCGTTCGTGAAACGGCCTTAAAGCTCGTTTTTTCTAGTTCTTCAAGAGTGTTATCGGTTTTGGGTGGACTGACCCTGCAAGTCTAATCTTTTTATCCCATGCATACGATGACGGATTATATCTCCATTCATCGCAGTCATCCCGGTTATCCTGAGTGGAAAACCGATTTGCATTGGATGAGTGATGCCTATCTGAAGGCCCTGGAAGAGGAAATTCTCACCAATCCTGCACGGTCCTTTCGCAGAATAGATCCTTCAAAAAAATATCAGGTGATTGAGCTTTTTGAAGGTCTTCTTTTACAAACAGATCAAAGCTGCTTACAGATCGCCTGTTTCAAAGACAAACGCATTGGCTATTTTCTCGGAATGATCAAAAACTGTATCGCAGAGATTCCTCCCCGTATCGGATACGTCAATGGGCTCTATATCGAACCCCAGTATCGTAACCAGGGCATTGGACAAAAACTTCTGGATCAGGGCAAGTCCTGGTTTCAGGAAAAAAAATTACCGCTTGCGGAGCTGTATCTTTCCGCAGGGAACGGGCCTGGTGAAAGATTCTGGCTGAGAAACGGCTATCAGAAAACAGAATCAGTTCTGTTATGTCCTCTTCCTCCCCCCACATCCTGACCCTCTTTTTTTAGGAACTAATCCTTTAGATTCAGCCCAGAATACCGTTCGAAGTAAGAGGATCCCTGTCGATTTCCTTTTTCCGTGCGTGTGCACAGGCAAAAGTGAAAATCCTGTGAGATCTTTTCGACTCTTTGTGGTTCCTGTTAGCCCATGTCATGAGAGATAAATAGGATCCGCAGTGAGGGCCTTCAGAACGCTTAAACCCTGATTTTCCTGGGAGCCTTTATGGACTTAGCGACAGTTGCTGGTCTGGTACTTGCGCTGATTGGTATCGTTGGCGGTCTCGTCCTGGAAGGTGGGAGTGTTCTCCAGATTCTGAAACCCACGGCCGCCCTGATCGTGTTGGGTGGAACCATCGGTGCGACGATGATCAGCTTCCCGATGGATATCTTCATGCAGGCCATGAAGAATTTTATGGGGCTGTTTTTTCCCAAATCCCTCAATGGTGAAAAAATCATTGAAGAGATTGTGCAGCTTGCCGTGAAGGCCCGTAAAGAAGGGGTCGTGGCTCTCGAAGGAGATGCCAAAAATATTACGGAGCCCTTCTTTAAGAAGGCAGTCATGATGGCAGTCGATGGCGCTGATCCGAAAGAGCTTAAAAAAACCCTCGAAATGCAACTGAATTATCTCGATGAAGAAGCAGCCCGTGTTCCAAAAGTGTGGGAGTCGGCTGGAGGTTATGCACCTACAGTTGGAATTATCGGAGCGGTCATGGGGCTCATCCAGGTTATGCAGCACCTCGATAATATCGAAGAGGTTGGTCACGGTATTGCAACCGCTTTCGTTGCAACAATTTATGGAGTTGGTTTTGCCAATATTATCTTTTTGCCTGCCGCGGGAAAACTGACTCTCACCCATAAGCGCAATATGGTCGTGAAAGAAATGATTCTGGAAGGGATTCTTCTGATTATCGAAGGCGTGAATCCACGTATCATTCAGGATAAATTATCCATCTTCTTTGGCGAGCGTCTGACAGCGGTCAAAGACGCCCAGGCTCCTGCGGAAAAGGCGGCCTGAGGACAGCATCATGTCTCGTAAACACAAACATGAAGAACATGCCAATCATGAACGCTGGCTGGTTTCCTATGCCGACTTCATTACCCTTCTTTTTGCCTTCTTCGTCGTTCTGTTTTCTTCTTCCCAGGTAGATCGCAGTAAAACCCAGAAAATGGCTTTGGCGATTGAATCTGCCTTCAGTACGTTTTCGATGTTCAATCAACCCGGAGGGCAGGCAAGTATCATCTCCAGTACGAAAACAATCGGTTCAAGCACGCGCACGCCCATGACGACCGAAGATGGGAGCCCCATTTTTATGGCGCCTGAGATACTGGAACAATCGGATAAGATTATTACCGAGATGAAAGGAGATCCTTCACTCAACACAAATTCGGGTGTTCCGACCGATGCCGAGACTGCCCTGAATCGCGCGAAGAAAAAAATTATTGATGTTTTGGATAAACGCAAAGCCAGAACGGAGGTTCAGGTAGGAACCGACAAGCGTGGTCTGATCATTTCGATTCGCGAAGAAGGTCTGTTTGAATCGGGCTCAGCCCAGATGACGGTTGGCTCTCAATATCTCATGCATGAAATCGGCTCGATGCTTCTGGATCTTCCCAATACCGTTCGTGTCGAAGGGCATACCGACAATCAGCCGATTCGAGGCAATGGATCGAACTGGGAGCTTTCGGCTTTAAGATCTGTGCATGTGGTCAAGTGGATGATCGATCACTTCGATCTGGATCCGAACCGTTTTTCAGCAGTCGGGTATGGAGAGTTTCATCCGATTGCCAGCAACGAAAACGAAGAAGGCCGCAAGAAAAACCGTCGGGTGGAAATTGTGATCTTAAACTCGACCGAAGCCCAGCGGGAAAGTCTGGAGAAAAAATTTCTTAATCATGAGGTCAAAGGTGGAGCTGAAGAACCTGCTTCCCTTCCTTCCTCAGAAACGAGACAGAGTCCACATCAGGAAGTTGCAGAGCCACAGACCCAGCCCCACTCTGAAACTTCTTCGAATTCTCTCGAGTCCGGACACGAGGTCTTGGAAGCAAGACTTCCGGAAACTTTGGAAGAGCCCCCCCACTCGGAAAATATCGTTGATCCCTCCGAGCAGGAACCTGTTCCGGTTCCCCCTCCGCCACCGAGCATTCAATAACACCAAAGACAGTTAATAAAGAGGGGAGTCATTTTAAACAATCGTTTTGGTATGGCGTCCCAGAATAAAGGCCTCTGCAGCGGCGACTCCAACGGAAGCGCCCCGCCAGTTGGCCAGCATCTGAACTGCCTTGAGGGATCGGGGATGAGGCCAGGGCTTCATTTCGCTGGAATAAGCTCTCAAGGCTTTGAGCTTTAATGGAAGGGTTTTGGTGATGTCGTGAAACCACTGGGGCGTAAAAGCAGGTGCACTCTGGGCGGTTTGAGATTCCGTGCTGGAAGGAATTTCAAAAAACAAAAGGGTTTCCCAGGAAGAATTTGGCAAAGGGCGTGCTGCTGTAACGACCGCCTCGTGGGTTTTTCGGTGATCAATATTTAAATCGCCCGAATGATGGGTATAGAGAACATGCGGTTTGATTCGGTCCAGAGTCGATTCAACAATTTTAATGATATCGAGCAGTGATACCGAATCCATCCGATTATCAGGAAGGGATTCGACTTTCAGGGAACGGACTCCCAAAATCTGATTGGCACGGGTAGCCGCCTTAAGCAGGGCTCCCAGCTCTTTTTTTCTTGAATTCGGATTGCGTGTACGATCCCGACTGGTAATCCCTTCAGCAAGGATTAAGACATGGACTTCATCTCCGTTCAAGGCATGATGAGCAATACTTCCTCCACAACCCAAGACTTCGTCGTCTGGATGCGCAGCCACCACCAAAACCCGCTTTGAAGATTTCCTTTTTTTCGATAGGCTTGCTTTCATAATTTCATCCTTATCATTGAAAAGGAGCGCCCGATGAAAACCGTTCTGATCAACCAGGCCCGCATGACTTCCACCCGGCTCCCCGGGAAGGTATTGAAAGAAGTTCTGGGAAAACCGCTTCTGGAATATCAGATCGAGCGCATTCGCCGAATTCGGGAAATAGATGATTTCGTGATTGCAACAACCACCTTGCCCAGCGATGACCCGATTGTATCCCTCTGTAAAAAACTGAAGGTAAAATATTTCCGCGGATCGGAAACCGATGTTTTAAGCCGCTATGCTCAGGTTGCAGAGCGTGAACAGGCGGATTCGGTGGTTCGTGTAACTTCGGATTGTCCTTTGCTGGATCCGGAAATTGTGGATGACGTTCTCCGGTTTTTCAAAATTCATTTTCCAAAATATGCCTACGTTTCGAATGTTGATCCCAGAACCTTTCCTCGGGGGATGGACACCGAAGTCTTTACCGCTCAGGCACTTCAGGAATCTTTTCGCGAAGCAATCGATCCTTATGAAAAAGAACATGTGACTCTTTTTATTCATAGGCATCCCGAGCGTTACCTGCGCGCAGGTGTCACCGATACACAGAATCACAGTCAGCATCGCTGGACCGTCGATACGCCGGAAGATTTTCAGCTCATTGAAAAAATACTCGAAGCCCTCTATCCCAAAAATCCTTTCTTTACTCTCAAAGATCTGCTCGCTTTATTGCAAGAGCATCCGGAATGGCAGCAGATCAACGCCCATGTGGAGCAAAAGAAATATTGAATTCTTCATGGATGAACTCTGCGAGTCGCTGACTTCCCAACCCATCGATGAGCTTTGGTCCGTTTTCTGACATCTGTCTGAGATTCGCAGAATCGGCAATCAACTCTTTCATCTTCTCGATGATTTCAGCATCTTCGATCTGATCATACATTCCTAAAAAAATACCGCAGTTTTTCTTTTGGATTTCCTCTGCCGTTCCGCGCTGGTTGGTGTGTGTTGCCAGGATCACCAGAGGTCTTCCCAGATAGAGGATCTCCTGTGCCGTCAGGCCTCCCGCTGTGATGACGATTTGGGATTTTTTGAGCAGAATGGGTAAGTCGTCAGGGTAGAGCAAAAGCTGAATGCGTGGATTTTCATCGGCCAGACGCTGAAGCTTGCCGATCGACTTGCACAGAGGTCCGGCAATGAGCTGGATCTTTTTCAGAGAATCCAGTGCGAGAAGGAGACGCCCAACCCTTAAAGTCTGTTCTTCAGGGTCGGAGCCTCCAAAAGTCGCAGTAACTTCATCTGCCGCCGAGGAAAAATCCGGAGAGTTTTTTATCTCGCTGGTGCTTTTTATAAAATCGTGACGCAGGGGAAAAAAGGCTGGGCCAATTTTTGAGTAAGGACGGCTGGGTCTTGGATAAATGGTTTTGGTGGCAGCGATGCTGCCATTGATGTAGCCGGTAACGGGGTAGCTGACCTTTTCTCCATCATCATCGAAAGCAAGGATGGGAATTCGTGATTGCTTGCGAATGTGTGCGTAGTAATCGCGTGAAAGACGATAAGAATCGGTGATCAAAACCGAGCCTTTTCTTTTTTTAATCAACTGGAAAATTTCTTCTGCTTCCTCACTGCCACCATCCTGGGAAACCAGATGCTGAACAAAAAAAGGTTTTGGGGCGAGGAGATTTTCGACGCTATCGGCAGATAAGATGAATGTAATCTGAATATTTGGGGTCGATTCCCAGAGGGCTCGGGCAAAAGTATAGCAGCGTGATAAATGCCCGAATCCTACTTCTGCATTGGCCTCTGTATGAAAAAAGATTTCCCCCATAGATTAATCCTTACGGCATAAAAAGTTCCAGGTCGCTAAACGAAAATTCTCGTGAGGAATAAGAGTCTCGATGATTTTGTGTTCCAGACGTTCAAAGACAAAAGAAGAAAACAGGTCCTGAAGATGAGGCTGATCTGAAAAGTGGACAGCCCCCACACTCGAAAAGGGGCCCGATGTAAAATCTTTTCGGGTATTGGAATCAAGATGGGTCTGTGCTTTTTCGAATTCTGAATGATGGGTCGAAAACCAGTCAATTCCAAGATATTTTCCACCCGGATTGAGATGTGCGTGGCAGTTTGCCAGGGTTTTACGAATTGCTGCGGTCGTGTTGTGAGTGAGAGAGGAACGATCGACAATCAGGTCAAAGGTAAAATCGAAAGGAATTCCTTCGGTAAAATCGCCCGCGACAAGCTGATTTTTAAGATCCGGAAAGCGGTCTTTCAGTTTTTCAACGATGTGAGGACTTCCTTCGATGGCGTAGTATCGAACCCCAAGATTTTTAAAAAAAGAAATATTCGCCCCTGCCCCGCAACCCAGCTCCAAAACAGTGGTCTCTGCACTCAAAGGTCTGGCAAAGCGCATCACAAAGCTCACCACCTCCGACCATGGATAAATGCTCATCTGTTGCGAGGCCTGATAAATCTGATCCCATTCTTTGGAAAAACCCATGGAAGTCTCCTTCAGGAATTTTAAATCCATTGTTTACAACTGAATGAACGAGATATTGGGCTCGAATTCAAAACATTCGATGCGGTGCTGATTCAGACTCAGCTTTTCAAGCAGGGCCTGCGTTTCGCCCGGCCAGTCCGGATTGTTGATTTCATCGAAGGCCAAAATAGCGCCTTTGGGCATAAGAGGCAGAAAATATTTGAGAGCGGTTTGGGTAGGTTCGTAGATATCAAAATCCAGATAAAGAAGGGATACCAGAAGGTGTTTGTTTTTTTCTACATAAGCAGGGATTGTTTGATTGGCATCTCCTTTGACCAGTTCGATTTTGGGGATGTGATTGATGAAACGATTGGTATCGAATTCGGCAATTACGGCCTGCATTTCATCATAGACCGGATAGCTTTCCCCAAACATGCCTTCTTTGACCTCCGGATTCCTTCGGTCAATCGCCTGCACACTGGGAAATCCTTCAAAGGTATCAAAACCAATAATCTTTCGATGATAATTATAGGGTTCCAGAGTTGCGGATATCTTGGCCCAGCTCATCACTCCCCCTCCCTGATGAACTCCGCATTCGACGATGCTTCCCTTGATGGGTAGCTGGCGCCTGAAAATTTCATAGTAGGCCATGAAACGGGCCAGCGTCTGCCGTCGGACATACTTGGAAAAGTTGGCAAGCTTCTTATCAGTGGGACAGGTGGATTGATCAAAAATCATATTGTCTCCTGTTTTAGCCAGGCTGCTGGCGCTTTTTTCAGATAACGAATATTTCCCTCAAAAAGAATTTCTGAACTGCGAGAACCAGCATTGAACAAAAGATCCAGTGCGCTCATGTAAGGAAGAAATTCACCATGGAGCTGAGAATAGGTTGGATGATGATAGTCCTGAAAATAAACCTCGATGTTCTTTTCATGAAACGAAGCGACATCGGCATAATCTTTTCCTTGTGCTCCAAAGATGTAATGTGTCGCTTTGAGTTGCACACACATATCCAAAACCAGATCTGATTTTTTCCCCTGAAAATTAAAATCTGAGGCCTTGACGATGGGGCGCTCCAGACCGAAGCATTTTAAAAAGTAACTCAATATTTCCAGATTAAGATCCGAAAGAAAGATCAGATCCGTTCGGCGCAAAATCTGATCAAGAGCTGGAAAATATTGATGAAAAAAGGGCGCTTTCTGATAGGCAAGCTGGATGGATTTTAAGTGCTTGCGCCGCCAGTCTCCAGAAATGATTTTCACCTCTGAAATGATTTTTTCAAAGTGATTTTTTGATTCGACAGGAACGGTCAGCCAGATTTCTCCAGTATTGGTTTTGATCTTGTTGCGGTTGTTAAAATCTTTCGTTTGATATTGCACGATATCAAACCAGCAGAATTGATCGGCCAGGGCGATTTTATGAATCAGTCCCAGCCACGGCAAATAAACCGGTTGATGTGCGGTAAGGATCATAATTGATTCAGGGCTTTAATGATGGTTTCCACCTCACGGGGGGTGAGTGAAGGGTAAATCGGTACCGAGACCGTGGATCTTGAAAAATGCAGAGCCCTGGGAAAAGGCTTTGCCAGAAGCTCCCAATCTTCGATTGGAACAATGGCCTGAATTTTTTTTTGTTTGAGTCTCTGCAGAACCTTTTCGGGCCGGGATGTCCGGAAAACAGCCCGATATCGAACTGGAGATATTTCGATTTTCTCTTCACGTACCCACGCAAGGTCTGTTTTCAGGTACGCTTTAAAAATCTGTTCACGTTTTTTTAAAAAACGGGGGAGTTGTTTGAGCTGGGTGCGACCGACTGCCGCCTGCAAATCTGTCATCTGAAAATTGAAACGGGGTCTGTCTTTTCGTTGCATATCAAAAAGCCGGTAGTCGCGTATCCATTCAATAGGAGCTTTGTGACGCGAAACCACTGCCCCTCCCTGTCCTCCGCTCGTCATCAATTTCGTCGCATAAAATGAAAAAACTCCCAGATCTCCCTGAAGCCCCGCATGTACTCCGTTTACCTTTGCCCCGAGGGCCTGAGCGCAGTCCTCTATCACGGAAATTCCATTCAGTTCGGACAACTCCGTTGGAATTCCAAAAAGGTGAGGCACAATTGCAATCTCAGGAGATTTCTTTTCAAGCATTGCCAGATCAAGATTGGGTTGTGATTCAGCAATGTCCAGGAACACTTCTTTTCCTTGAGCCATGCGCACGGCATGGCGAAGCGCAGAACAGGCATAAACGGGCATTCCAATTTTTTTATGCGAAGCATTTAAGGCTAAAAGTGACAGATAAAGCGCTGCAGTTCCGCTTGAAACTGCAACGGCATGTCCTCTTGGAATTTTCAAAAAATCGCACAAGTCATTCTCAAAGCCCTCCACTTCATTTCCCTGGGCCAGCCATCCCGAGCGCAGAACCCGACAGGCGGCCCTTTCTTCGTAAATTCCAATTGTAAGACGGTTATGAGGAATCAGATTCAAATTTTCCCCTTGGATTTTTTTTTGCTTAATATTTGCTTTCGGTAATAGCCCGGTTTGAGCTGCATGGGATTTCCGATGACGAGAGAGTAAGGAGGAATGCGCACACCTTCGACAACGGTTCCTGCAGCCACGACACTGTGATGACCGATGTGTGCCCCGCCTTTAATGACCGAATGGGATCCGACAAAAACAGATTTTCCCAGCACGATCGACTTGCGATCAATTTTATTCTGAAGTCCCACACATTTTTTGTGAGAGTCGGCACAGTTGATCGAGACGAATGAAGCGATATCGCACCCTTCTCCAATGACCACTTTGGACAGGTGTGCATTCACCTCTGACATTCCCCCAATATAAACATTTTTGCCGATGCGGGGTTTTCCATGGATCCAAACCAAAGGATGAAAACGGTTGGATGGAAAATCCAGATGCTTTTCAAATAGCTTCCTAAATTGCCTGGATGTCATCCGAAATCTCCCCATGTCAGTGTCTGTCCTTTTGCGATGGGCTTTTGGGCCTGAAGACCGAGAATTTTTTCAAGCAGAGACGGAGGCAGCCCGCTTCCCGGGCGTCTTAAGGCCAGGTTTTCTTCTGAAAGCGCTTCTCCTGGCGGGATGTTTTTTAAGGCAACGATACTGCGTCGGGCCAGAATACGCATTTTTTCTTCTTCAGCGGTGGGTCGAATCTGCGCACATCCTAACATGCGAAAGGCCGTGCGAATGGAGTGTACCCAGTTTTTCAATCCCTGTGGATCTTCAGAAAAGGCATGATCCGGACCTCGCAGGTCATGGCTTAGGGTAAAATGTTTTTCAAAAAAACATCCTCCCAAACTCACAGCGAGAGAAGAGGCCAATGGCCCTTCGGTATGATCAGAAAATCCGATGGGGATTTGAGGATAGGTCTGCTGGAGGGTTTTGATCTTAAGCAGATTCACATCCTGAATGGGTGTTGGATATTGAGACGTACAGGCAAGAAGCAAAGTTGGATATCCTCGAAAAGTGCCAATCGCCTCGAGGGCCTGGTCGATTTCCGCAAGGGTTGCCATCCCGGAAGAAATAATCAGGGGAAGAGAGGTTTTTGCATAGTGTTTGAGCAGGGGAGTGTGGATCAAATCATCGGATCCAATCTTGATCGCACTGACGCCGACTTCGAGAAGGATTTTTAAATCACTGGGATTTTGGGGCGTGGAAAGGAAGACCAGTTTTTTTTCTTCGCAGCGTTTTTTAAGTTGAGGCCAGGCGGATAAGGGCAATTCGCATCGCTTGAACATCGCATGCATGGATTCAGTGATTTCTTTTCCCTGGGAATGATAAGTCCACTTCAGATTTTGATCGGAAAGAATTTCATCGGCCTGAAATGTCTGAAACTTTACGGCATCGACACCCGCATCATGAGCAATCTCGATCATCTCCAGGGCCTTTTCAATCTCTCCATTGTGATTGATTCCGACCTCCGCGACGATAAAGGGAGGAAGCCCGTGCCCAATCTGCCGATCCTCAATTTTAACCCAACTCATAAAGACCGATCCTTTCTTTTCTCGCAGAGAGGTTGACCGCAACATCTTCGTAGGGAGCCAGTAAGTCCCGCAGAAGTTCAAGGAAACGATCTTGATCTTTTTGATTTAAACCTGGGTAGAGGGGAATGGAGAGGGCTGTCCGAAAATAATTTTCTGCCTGAGGAAAATGCTGGGGCGAAACCGAGAAGTGCTGCTGGTAGTAGGGATGTCGATAAATCGGAATATAATGCAATTGGCAGAAAAATCCTGCCGCCCTCAATTTTTGAAAAATCAAATCGCGCGGCACCTGCTCTTCAAATTTGAGAATGCAAAGATGATGGGAAGACAGGTGAGGTTCTGAAGGAAGCAACAGTTTTACCAGAGACTGATTTTTAAGCTGTTCCTGATAATATAGAAACTGCTCGCGTCTTGCGGCGATAAACTGATCGAGTTTTTTAATCTGTGAAAGTCCGAGCGCTGACTGAACTTCGGTCAGTCGGTAATTCCAGCCCAGATCTTCCATTTCGTAATACCAGCCTGGACGGCCTTCTTCGGGCTGGGGATGATAAACTCCATGATTTCTGAAGGATTTTAATTTTCGGTAATAGCCTTCGTCGTTGGTGGTTACCATTCCTCCTTCGAGCGTGGTGATGGATTTGACAGGATGAAAACTGAAAACCGTCATATCACTATATTCGCAGGAGCCGATTTTGGTTTCCTGTCCCGTCTTTGGATCTTTGATGCCTGCTCCGAGGGCATGGCAGCCATCTTCGATAATTTTCAGATGATAGCGTTGCGCAAGCTCGGCCAGTTTGGGCATGTTGACGGGTGCTCCTGCAAAATGAACCGGCAGAATGACCCGCGTTTTTTCATTGATGCCGGATTCTAGCCTATCCACATCCAACAGCGGCAACCCTTCCTGAACATCCGAAAAACGCGGCTTGGCTCCAACGTATAGAAGACAATTGGCGGTTGCCAGAAAAGAGATCGGAGTTGTGATCCCTTCTTCATTTTTTTTAAGACCCAGGACGTGACAGGCCCCATGGAGAGCCGCAGTTCCATTTGAAAAAGCGATCGCAAACCGCGCTCCACAATAGTTCGCCACCTGTCGCTCAAATTCTGCAAGCAAAGGTCCCTGGGTGAGCAGACGGCCTCTTAAGGCTTCGGTAACCGCTCGAATATCATCATCTTCAATGAGTTGCCGACTGTAGGGGATATCCTGCATTTGGGATCCGTTCAGTAAGGGTGGATGGAGAAGAGCCGTAGGTGTGAGAGTCGTGTGGATCAAAAAGAAGATTTTCTTTTTTCAGCAGGGCTTCGATCTCGGGTACTGAAAGCCAGATTGAGTTGGTATTACTGGCATAGGTGAAATCCTCATCGCATTTTATGGCATGATAGCCATTGTCTGCGACGTAATGGTTTTGATCCCACCATTGAAAAGGAGGTTGGATAATGTAGAAATCTGAAAATTCGAGTGCGTTGCGGGCATCTTCCTGCGGAATCATAACCTCATGGAGTTTTTCACCAGGTCGAATACCGGTGGTTTCCCACTTGCATTCTGGGGCAATCGCTTTAGCCACATCTACAATATAAGCACTGGGAATTTTTGGAACAAAAATCTCACCTCCCTGCATAAGCCCGAGGCACCGGATTACAAAGTCGACTCCATCGGTAAGTGTAATCAGAAAGCGGGTCATCCGAAGATCGGTAAGAGGTAGGATACCGCTGTTTCGTTTTCTTAAGAAAAGGGGAACGACACTGCCTCGGCTTCCCACCACGTTCCCGTAGCGTACGACCGAAAAACGTGTCGGACGACCTCCAGCGAGATGATTGGCAGAGATAAAAAGCTTGTCGGAGCATAGTTTTGTCGCTCCGTAAAGATTGATGGGATTGGCAGCTTTATCTGTCGAGAGGGCAATCACTTTCGAGACGCCGCAATCGATCGCTGCAGAGATGATATTATATGCGCCGATAATATTCGTTCGGACGGCTTCAAAAGGATTGTATTCAATCGCTGGAACCTGCTTGAGGGCCGCTGCATGGATGACGATATCAACTCCATACAGGGCGCGTCGCAATCGATCGAGATCCCGAACATCCCCTATAAAATAGCGCAGGCAGGGATGGTCGAAGCGCTCATGCATCATCGACTGCTTTAATTCATCCCGGCTGAAAATGATAATGCGCTGGGGTTCAAACCGTCTCAGAATCGTTTCGACACATTTTTGTCCAAAAGATCCCGTCCCACCCGTGATCAGAATTGTTTTCCCATTCAGATTCATAAAATCTCTCCTTATTGAAGGTGTGCGATTCGGGTTTGCTCTATATTAAGCAAGACAGATGCCAGCTTTTCGAAAGAAACATGAAAGGGCGTTAACGATTTGAATCTGTGCATTAAATCCGCATTTTTAGCTTTTTAACTGTGTTTCACCTCAAGGTTGGATGGGGAAAATTTTTCCCATTTACCTACTTCTCCACACGGGTCTTTCCTGCCTGAAGATAAGGTAATATTTTCCTGAATGAACTTCCCTCCTGTTGCTTCCTTTTTTGTTAACTTGCCGGAATTTATGTGCCTTTCAAAAAAACTCTCCTGCAGGAACGCAAATTGCTTATGTCTTAAACCAAAGATTCAGTCATGGAGGATATGATGAGCGATTTTGATCGGGTGGTAAATCTTGCAAGAGAAGTTCTAGGAGTGCGGGTGACAGATCATGCCCTGCACTCATCGAATATTGCGAATGCCGATACGCCCAACTATCTCGCAAAAATTTCTTCTTTTGAAGCACGTCTTAGACAGGTCCAAAAAGACATAAATTCGCCCGAACTTGATTTTCGCTCCTCTGATGAGTGGGATGTGAAAATGAAGCTAGCACAATCGAAGGCTTCCACAAACCTAAAAGGAAACAATGTTCAACTTGATCAGGAAACGGCAGCAATGTCTGAAAATGCATTGAACTATCTATCTACGATGAAGATCCTGTCGAAAACCATCGCGATTGAAAAATACGCCATTACGTCCGGAAATAGCTAAACAGAGTTACCTTAAGGAGAAGGTATGAGTCTGATTTCAAGCTTCGATTTGAGTGCCACTGGGATGAGCCTTCAGCGCAGACGTGTGGATATTGCGGCCGAGAATCTGGCCAATATCAATTCAACTGAGACCTCGGATGGAGGCCCTTACCGCCGCAAGGAGGCCATTATCAGCAGTACGGCCCTTCCTTTTGAAGCAAGTCTCAATCACTACGTGCACAAAAGAAGCATTCAAATGCCTAAAATTGCTGCGGTGGAAAAAAGTAAAGATCCCCCGATCAAGATTTACGATCCACAACATCCGCATGCTGATGAAAAAGGTTTTGTAGCGATGCCTAACATTTCATCCACCCAGGAGATGGTCAACTTAATGACGGCTTCCATCGCTTATGAGGCGAACATGAGTGCTTTCAATGAGGCCAAAACGATGGTGATGCGAACACTGGAGATGGGAGGAATCTAATCCATGGCGATTGATCGCATATCCGGTTTCAATCCCTCTGGTCTTTTTCTTGAGAAAAGTCCTGAGATTTCATCGGGAAAAAAGGTGGAAGAGACAGGGTTTAAGGATGCCCTGGTGAAGGAAGTGAAATCTGTCAATGAGAACATGTTGAAGACACAGCAGATGTCGCAGGACTTCATGCTCGGGAACCGTCAGGATCTCCATGAAGTCATGATTGCTCTGGATAAAACCGATCTGGAATTCCGTTTAATGACTCAGGTTCGAAACAAGGCGCTAGATGCCTATAACGAAATCATGAGGATGCAGGTATAACCATGGGATCCTGGTTCCAACAATTAAAAGAAATGATCGAGAGCCTTTCTTTGGCGAGAAAGATCTCGATTCTTGTGCTGCTGTTTCTCTCCGTTTCAGCAATTGGCTATTTGGCCACCCTTTCAGGCAAGGTGGCTTATGAGCCTTTGTTTACCAATCTGAACTCTGAAGACATGGGATCGATCATCAGCAGGCTGGATAAACAGGGAACTGCTTACCGAGTCGATCAAATCCAGCGCACAGTTCTGGTGCCGGCAACCGATGTATTAAAAATCAGGATCAAAATGGCAGAAGAAGGCCTGCCCCGATTTGGTGGCGTGGGTTTTGAAATTTTTGACAAAAACAGTTTTGGAAAATCTGAATTTGAACAGCGGGTGAGTTTTCAGCGGGCTCTCGAAGGAGAACTCACGCGTACCATTCTCAGCTTAAGAGAAATTGAAAAAGCCAGGGTCCACCTGGTGCTGCCGGAAAAATCCGTTTTTTCAGAAAGCCAGCAACCCGCGCGGGCGTCCGTGATTTTAAAGCTGGGACGAAATGGTGTTTTGCCAGAATCAACAGTATCGGCAATCAGCCATCTGGTCTCAAGCGCCGTGGAAGGCCTCGACCCGAATCACATCACCATTGTGGATAGCGAAGGCCATTTGTTGAGCTCCGGTGAGGGGGACCCTTCTTTGGTTGCGGGAGGACAGGCCCTGAATCAGAAAATCCAGATAGAAAAATCCCTCGAAAACCGGATTGTCGAGTTGCTCACACCCATAGTCGGTATGGGAAAAGTCATTACCCAGGTGAGTGCCGATATTGATTTTACGCGATCTGAAACAACCGAAGAAATTTTCGATCCCACCAAAACTGCTGTTGCGCAGGAATCCAAGACCAAAGCCAAAAAATCAGAAGGAAGTGCCGGAGGAGAAAATGCGGCTGCGGCAGGGGTGTCATCCAACGATAGTGAAGACACCGAGCAGACGCGCTATGAAGTCAGTAAAACCACACGCAGACAGGTCAGCCCCATGGGAGCCGTCAAGGGACTGTCCATCGCCATACTGGTCGACGGGATCTATGAAGATAAGAATGGAAAGATGGAATATGCGCCCCGACCGGCAGAAGATCTGACGCGGATGGAAGAATTGGTCAAAAGTGCTGTTGGTTATTCCACTCAGCGTGGGGATCAGATCAAGATTACCAATCTTGCCTTTCAGTCTCCTGAAAACCAGCTCAGGAGTGAAGAAGCCTGGTACATGAAAAAATCTACCTATGCCTTTATCACTGCAGTTGTTGCAAATGTACTGATCGTTTTGGTGATTGCGCTGATCTTCATCTTTGTCATCAGGCCACTGATGGCCAGCTGGAATGGAGTCCGCCAGAAACGTCTATCGGGTCCGAGAAGTGCAGGAGCTCTCGATAGTGGACAGGCGCCTATGGAAATTGGGGAGCTGGTAAAAATTAATCCGGAAGCCGCAGCGGCGGCGATTCGAAAGTGGCTGGAATAAAAATCAAGGAGAAGTATGCCTGCAGCACAGACAGCGCCCTCGGCGCTTAAAAATATCGAGAAGGCAGCCATGATCCTTTTATCACTGGATCAGCAGTCTGCCGGAGAGGTTCTTAATTTTCTGAAGGATGATGAGATTCAGAGGATAGGTTCCGCGCTATTGCATCTTCAGAAAGTTCCCACACAAAATCTAAGTACGGTACTCGAAGAATTTTCTGAAGGGTTTTCTTCTACACAAAATCAAAAAGCAGATGGATCTCCTGCAGAACCAATGGATCTGAATGGTCGAAGCGTTGTTGAAAAAATTTTGCAGAACTCGCTTCCCACAGAACGTGGCAAAAGCATCTGGAAAGGAATTGGAGAGTTGTCGGAAGAAGCATCCGAAGATCAAAAGTTTGGCCTTAAAAAAATTCTCAAGTCCTTTGAGCCGATGGGGCTGCATCACCTGATCAAGGATGAACATCCCCAGCTGATTGCAGTGGTACTAAGCATGGTGGTGCGCAGCAAGGTAAAACTCATTCTGGAAAAATTTGAAGAGCCCGTAAGGATTGAAATCTATTTGCGGATGGCACAGCTGGAGAAAATTTCATCACGAACGATCGAAGATCTGAAAGAATTTTTCCAGTCCAAATTGCAATCGGGCGCTGAAGCCCCTGTTGTAGAGGAGGCGGGTCAGGCAGAAGATGTGGAACTTGCCGGAATTGATGAAACTGTCCTGGTACTTAAAACCATTCCTCGAGCAGATTCTACCCGCATCATCGAAGATATCGCAAAGATCAGTCCTGAGCTTGCTCAGGAAATTGAGAAAAGAATGTTTACCATGGAAGATCTTGAACGTGCCGATGATGCAGGTATTCGTGAGCTTCTTAGATCCGTACGTCAGGAAGATCTTAAAATTGCATTAAAGAATGTGTCGGAAAATTTACAGACCAAATTTTTAAAAAACATGTCCGAGCGCGCATCTCTCATTCTGAAGGAAGATATGGAGGCTATGGCGCCTGTCAAAGTGGAAGAAGTGGAAGCCGCTCAGAACAATATCCTTCAGGCAGCGAAAGATCTGATCAAGGAAGATAAACTGAAACTCGCAGAACTGACGGATGAAGAATAAGGACAACGAATCATGCCTTCTTTTCAGGAAACAGCGATGACCCCCGCACGGCCTCTCAAACAGGGATTGAAGGCCACCTATCAGGGAATGGATCTGCGCGCCCTGGTTGCCGTTCGGGAAACCCCTCCCGTTTCAGAGAAGCCAGCGGAGATTTTACAGCAGGAAGAAGACCAGAAAAAAATCCAGGCATCTCTGGAAGAGCAGAAAAAAAACTTACTCGTTCTTCAGGAGGCGGTACTTCAGCTCAAGGAAGAAAATCAGAAATGGAAAGAAGATGCAGCCAAGGAAGTCACCGAAATCCTTTTTGTGATGGTGGGAGAAATTCTGAAAAGTGAGTTTTCAAAGAAAACCGAAAAGGTTCAGGAAGAAATTCGTAGCCTCATCGAAGAGACATCCCGGGAAGAAGGCCGAACCCTTTTGTTGAATCCTGAGGATTACCAGGCTCTAGAGCAGGCAGGACACGAAAATTTTCTCAAATGGATTGCAGAGCTTCATGTCACGGTTCTGAAAGAAGCCACCGTGATGCGGGGAGCTTGCCGGATTCAGACCCCCACACGGCGATTTGAAGCCGATCCCTACAAAAGGGTGGATTGGATCAAAAACCGGATTTTTTCAAAAGTCGATTTTTCGGCTGTAGCAATGGATGAGGATTCCTATCGTCCCGAAACATTTAATAATCCCATTTCTGAGGATAACGTGCATGGCAATCCCGCTGTCTAAAGAGGCGATCCGAATTGCCTTACAGGAGTCTCCAAGAATTTTTGTTACAGGTCAGGTGACAAAAGTTCTGGGACTGATCATCGAAGGCAGCCTGCCTGGAATCCCGGTAGGAGCGATGTGCCGTATTCGCTCGCAGGATGGGCGAAGCTCGATTCCGGCAGAAGTTATCGGACTCAAGGGACACCATGTCGTTTTGATGCCGATCGGTACAACAAATGGGATTCGAATTGGCGACGAGATTGAACCGATGAGTCCTGAAGCAACTGTAAGAGTGAGTGAGGATTTGCTGGGGAGAATTCTCGATGGCTGTGGAAATCCCATCGATGGTCGATTGAGTATTCTGGAAGGAGTGGAAAAACCTCTTTACAATTTTTCTTCTTCGCCAGTGACACGCAAGCTTGTGAATGAACCTTTGGGGCTCGGAGTAAGATCGATAGATGGTTTTATGACCTGCGGGATTGGCATGCGCATGATGATTATGGCGGGTTCTGGCGTAGGAAAAAGTACCCTGCTGGGAATGATTGCGCGCTCTACTCAGGCTGATATCAATGTGATCGGACTCATTGGCGAACGGGGTCGCGAGGTTCGCGAGTTCATCGACAAAAATCTGGGAGCAGAAGGTCTGAAACATTCAGTCCTGGTGATCGCTACTTCTGACAGCCCTGCGCTGGTCCGCATGCGTGCAGCTTTTGTGACCACAACCATTGCAGAGTATTTTCGAGATCAGGGCTTAAAAGTACTGCTGATGATGGATTCCCTCACGCGGTTTGCCATGGCTTCGCGTGAAGTGGGTCTTGCACTCGGAGAACCTCCGACCGTGAAAGGGTACACGCCCTCTCTTTTCAGCGCCCTTCCAAGACTCCTCGAACGGGTGGGAACCACGGATGGAGCCGGAAGTATTACAGGCTTATACACTGTCCTGATGGAAGCGGATGATCTTCAGGATCCTGTGGTGGATACGGTTCGCTCGATTGTCGATGGACATATTGTTCTGAACCGCAAACTGGCCAATGAAGGTTTTTATCCTCCGATTGATGTTTTGCAGAGCCTGTCCCGTGTGATGTCTCATGTCGCCTCCCATGACCATCAAAAAACAATGCAGCAGCTCAGGCGCTATATGGCGCTCTATGAAGAGATGTCTGATTACATCAAGATGGGCCTCTATGCGCCAGGGAAGAACCCCGAGCTCGATATTGCTTTGCAGAAAATTGAATCTATCAAGAAATTTCTACGTCAGGATGTTCACGAAAAAACTTCATATCCTGAAACTGTTGGCTGGATGTCCAAAATAGCCTGGGAGAAAAGCCTGTGAAAAAATTCAGATTTCGACTGGAGGCCCTCTATCGCTTTCGTCGTGAGATGGAGCGCCAAGCCCTTCAGGAACTTGAAGGCGTAAAAATGGAGGAGCTTAAGTTGAGAGAAACCCTGCTTCAGTTGCAGGGTGAACAGCGGGAGTGGTCGGATGCCTACAACAGCTCGGCATCGAGTAATAAGAAAGACTGGATATTGTGGATCGAAAAATACCTGGTTGATCTTGAAAAAAAACACGCCGCTCTCGAGCAAGAGCTTGTAAAAGTGCGAGAGCGTTTGAGGGTTGTCTTGAAAAAAGTCGAAGAGAGTTATCGCTCACGCAGGCAAGTCGAAATCATGAAAGAAAAAGAGTTCACGCTGTTTTGTGAGATGATTCGGAAAAAAGAGCAGAATGATTCTGCCGAGCTTGGCCTGTTGAGATTTACCAATGTTTCCGGAATTTCGACACAATGACAAAAAAAGAGAAAGCAGGTTCAGGAGCACTCCTGAAAACTCTGAAGCCTATTAATGATGTTCCAGTTCAGAATATGAAACACGGGAAAACCATCCAGATAATTGGCCTGCTTTTTACCCTCGCCCTGACTGCAAGGACAGCCTTTACGGAGCCTGCTGCCGAATCTTTACCGCAGGCAGTCAATGCCTCTGCAGAGTCCCAAAATGAGGGGCTTGCCGAATCAAAGCCCATACGACACATCTCTGCGGATCTTCAGTTTTTATATGAGACTACTCAAAACGATCCATTAAAAACGGATTTGGTGATCGATGAGCAGTACCCCTGGATTGATTTAAAGCGCGAGATTGAAAGAAGACGACGCGAGGGGAAAACACGTGAAAGTCTTCAGGATCTTCAAAGAGGGCTGGATGAGAAAATAAAGCAGATGGCTCAGGTTGAGGAAACCTTATCCAAAAAGATTAAGAAAAATACCCAGACCAACGAAAACTTTCTTTATCTGGTTAAGCTTTACGAATCCATGAGCCCCGAAAAGGTATCGGAGCTTTTAAGGCAGATGCCTCTACAGGTTTCTGTCGAGATTCTTAAAAAGATGAATATGAAAAAATCAAGTCAGGTGCTGGCTGTAATGGAAGAAAAAATGGCCGGTGAGATGAGCCGTCGGCTGATGCAACCTGAAGCGGTTAACAAAAACTGACAGGAGGATAATATGGCTTTGGAAACGACCCAGGTACGTTCAAATGCAGCAGATTTTTTAAAATCAACTCCTGTGGATCAGGAGTTCAGGATGCGTGCAGGAAATAAACACGATGATTTTGATCAGATGGTTCAGTCTCATCTGAAATCACGCCCATCTTCCTCTTCTGAAAAATCGGAAAAGGCGTCCCGAACAACACAACCTCAAAGAAGAGAAAAAACAGAGAACACAGATAAAAATGAAGCAACCCGGGAAAGTAAAAAAAAGGAAGAAGTGTCAGAGGATGAAAAAAGGGAATTGTCCGAAGATGAAAAAAATGAAGTGTCTGATTCTGAGCGCAAGACCGAAGCCCGGAGAGAAGAAGAAAAGCCGGAGGAGGCTGACGCTTCTGCCGATCTGAATGAATCCGAAAATTCGAATCAGACATCCCTCAAATCCTTGCGCTTGACTCCTGAGCAATTCCAAATCGAGATTTCCGCATTGGAAATAAAATCAGTTTCGCCCTCTTTCCAGGACCTGGAGCTGCCATCAGATAGCAATAAACTCCTAGAACTTACTGACCAGGAAATTGGGATCGAGAGCCCCAAGCATGAACGCTTTTTCCGAATGGACAGCAAAGATGATAAACCAAGCCAAATCTCTTCTTCGGAGATTTTTGCGAACTCTTCCGAGATATCAAACCTACACACACAAACCCCAGACACTATTCAGCAAAAAACCTCCGCTTTGACAGATCTGATACAGAAGACAGATGGAAAACAGGTATTGGATCCAGTCCGACCCTGGAATCTGCAGGAGGGCACGGCATTCCAGTCTAATAAAAATTCTCTTGAAGAACTTCATCTTTCATTTCCTGGAAGAGGGATGGAAAAACGACGGGCTGGGCTCAATGAAATTCCGACTCTGCCTAGTACTTTCAACCCAAGAGCGGAAGGGCTTCAGGGCGCTCAAAAAGAGAGTCTTGGAATTTCCCGTTCCAGTGAATCCGGATGGACTGCATTGACCGCTGATCAGATTCAAAGCCTGAATCAGCAGGTGTTGGAAGGACTTCAAAGTCTTAAAACAAAAGATGGATCTGTGGTGGAGATTCAGCTCAGTCCTCCCGAGTGGGGACGAATTCATGTTCAGCTTTCGATGGGAAAAGAAGACGTCAAGCTTTCGATGATGGTGGAAAATGAAGCTGTGAAAAAAAATCTGGAGCAATCCGCTTCGGAGATCAAACACATTCTTTCCCAGCAGGGTCTTGGTGGAGCTCAGGTTCATGTCGGTCTCAATCAAAACCCCACACGTGATTCAGGTTCTCAGGATCGGGAAGAGAGAGAAAACTCGGATCGGTTGGCTCGTGTTGCAGCGTCTTCAAGAAAACAGGCTCCCGCAGTCGATCCACGCTCGAGATGGCAGGACTGGCGCTCTTCGGTGGTCGATCGGCGCATTTAAAAGCCCGTGAAACACATTCGAACCGTGTGGATGTGATCTTTCATCCAGAAAGTGAGGAAAAGATGATTGCAGATGGAATAAATTATACAGCCTCGTCCGCAACCTCTAGTGCGGGCAAAACAAAAGATGCTTCGGGTACAACGAAGGATCAGTTTCTTCAGATCCTTCTGACTCAGCTAAAAAATCAGGATCCTCTTCAGCCGCCAGATCCAACGCAGTTCACTCAACAGTTAACCCAGTATGGGCAGCTCGAGCAGTTATTTAAGCTTAATGACAGTTTTGCTTCCCTGGCCCAATCCCAGAAATCGATTGAGCGCTCCCAGGCCCTGTCAATGGTCAACCACACCGTGTCAGCCAAAAGTGATGAAATAGAGATTCAGAATGGACAGGTTCCTTATGTCGGAATCTCAGTGGCATCTCCGGCAGAGACTGTTCAGCTGGAGATTGTCGATTCTCTGGGTCGTGTGGTGCGCAAAGCCGAATTCTCCCATGTCAATCCTGGTACAACCTACTATGGATTTGATGGCAAAGATGATCTGGGACAGAATCTGTCCGAAGGGATTTACCGCGTGCGATTGAAAGCCTTCAGCCCGGATCATACGCCAATATCCATAGAACCGGTCACGCAGGGTATTGTGTCAGGAGTGGACTTCTCGAGCGGATCGCCCATGATTGAAATGGGGCATCGTCTGATCTCAATGGATGAGATCCTGTCTGTGGATGCTTAAGGAAATTCATTAAAAATAAGGAGGGAGATTTATGGGTATTTTTAACGCTCTTTTCGCTGGAGTTAACGGTATCAACTCAAACGGTAACGCAATTTCAACTTTGGGTGATAACATCGCAAACGTGAATACGATTGGTTTTAAGGCGTCGCGTGCCTCTTTTGAAGATATCCTGGCAGGAAGTGAAGCAAACATTGGATTGGGATCCCGCATTTCGAGCGTTTCTCCTCAATTCAGTCAGGGCGGATTCGAATCTTCCAGTTCTGTCACAGATCTGGCGATTGATGGTCAGGGATTCTTTGTTGTGAAAAATACGGATGGATCTACTTTCTACTCCCGCTCAGGACAATTTATCATTGATAAAGATGGTTACCTGATTAACGCATCTAACCAGCGTCTCCAGGGTTTTACCGTCGACGTCAACCATTCGATTACTTCAAACATTGACGATATCCAGATTTCTACGGCTCCCGTTCCTCCACAGCCGAGCGATAGCATTACAATGTCGATGAATCTGGATTCTAACGACACATCTCCCGCGGCCTTCAGCTTGACTGATCCGAACGGGACTTCCAATTTCTCCTCCGGTGTTACTGTTTATGACTCGCTCGGAAACAGTCATCTGGTTTCGCTTTTCTTCAGGAAGAGTGCGGCGAACAGCTGGGAATGGTTTGCATTGGTTGATGGAGGTGAGATTACCGGTGGTACTGCAGGTGTCTATGAGCAGGAAGCAAATGGAACCATAACATTTGATACCCAAGGGGCTTTGGTCTCTGCGACAACAACTGCCAGTGACTTTGATTTTGTTGGTGCGGCTCAAACCCAGGCGATTAATTTTGATTTCGGTACAGGAACGGGTGCTGGTGGAACGGGTCTAGATGGAGTGACTCAATTCGGAAGTAATTCGGCTCTCTCGAATATTACCCAGGATGGTTATGCTTCGGGATCTCTCAAGAGCATCGATATCTCTCAAAATGGAATCATTACCGGAAACTATACGAACGGTACTACACAGAATATTGCCCAAGTGGTTCTGGCCTCTTTCCACAACGAGGAAGCCCTGGTGCGTGTCGGTAACAACAACTATCGTGAAACGCTCGATTCCGGAAGTGCCATTATCTCAGCTCCAGCCGGCGCGGGAAAAGGGAGTCTGGTTTCTCATACCCTCGAGCAATCCAATGTTGACTTGGCCAATGAGCTCATTCGCATGGTTATTATTCAGAGAGGTTTTCAGGCCAACTCGAGAACAATTACGACAATCAATGATATGCTCGCTCAGCTCGTGAATCTGGGACAATAACTTCGTTTCATTTTCCGATCCTGTACGCTTCGATTTTCAGGGTCGGTAAATGGAGCTGATTTCAAGGAGATTTCCCTTGTCTAAAAAAATCATCATCATCGCAGCGGCCGTGCTTCTTCTGGGCGGGGGGGCAGCAGGATATTTTCTTTTCATGAAAAAGGACAAACCTGCAGCACATGCAACGGAATCCAAGGAAGAAAAAGGCCATGAAGCTGCGGACGAGGAAACGGCCAAGGAAAACAAGGAAATCCATGAAGATCGAAAACCCGCTCCGCCGGAAGAAGAAACGGCTGCAGAAGAGGAACATGGAAGTGAAGGAGGAGAGGAAAAAGAACCTCTGGTTTTCAAGTTTGATCCAATGGTTGTAAACATCTTCGACAAAAATACGATTCACTATCTCAAAATCGGTCTGGAGATCAGTTGTAGCAATGCAGAAGTGGTGGAAGAAATTAAGGTGAAAAAATCCCAGCTTCAGGACCGCATGATGTTTTTGACAGGAGACACCAGCTTGAGAGAAATTTTAACCTCCGGAGGAAAAACGCTTCTCAAGGAAGATCTGCAGGAAGCCTTCAACCGAATCCTTAAAAAAGGAAAAGTGAAAAAAATATATTTCACTGACTTTACGATTCAATAGCCAAAGTTCAGCCACTTCGGCTTATGGTGCTGTGTTTGGATCACATAGTCATCAAGTGTTCTTGACTCACCCAGGAATTTCACTTCGATAGAAGAATCACGCTCTGTCAGAATCTCAACGCGGAAAGATTGACCCAACCTTCTCTTTTTCCACTCCCGATTTAATGAGAGGAGGAAAAAAATTCCCTGTCATTTTTATCCATTTCAATTCACAAAAAAATTCCCTTTAAAATTCAGAAATTAGATCACGTTAGAATCGGGATGTTCTGGTATGCGGCTTGCAAACCAATCAGGCATGCCCGAATCAGTAAACTCAATTTCCTCTGCGTCTGAGGTCTCTGCCAAAAACAGGCCGCCCTCCCATCTTTGGGAAGGGGAAAGTTCTCCCTATCCTCTTTTTGAAGCGGCTTCAGCCGGGGATAACCGCCTTAAAAGTCTGGATCAGATTGGTCAGGAAATCGCTGGCTCTCTTCAGGGGAGTTTAACGGTTCTGTGGAAAGATGTCGAAAAAGTCGAATGGGAGAAAAATGAAATTGTTTCAGCCAAGGATTGCCTGAAGGGGTTGAATGTTGAAAATCATCTGGTGATTCAATGGATCACCAGCGCCCAGAAAATTAAAGGCTATCTGGTGTTGGATAAAAAATTTTTTGTGGAGCTTTATAATTTCCTTTTGGGCGGAAAACAGCCCAGTACCCGTAGCCAATCTCTTACTCTTCTCGAACAATCCTATCTGAATCGGGTGGTCGTTTCCATCCTCGAAGTGATTTCACATTCCTGGTCCACTAAAATTCCATGGAATTTGACCTCCGAAAAATTTCTCGAAGAGGCCGTTGCTCTGGAAAATGAAGTGCTCACTTCGGATTTCATCCGCATCTGCCTTAAGGTTACAGTAAAAGAAATCCCTTCGGTTTATTTGCTCATCGTTCCCAAGGAAATCCTGACCTGCCTTGCAAGTCCTTCTCAGAATCTGAAAGTCGAAGATGAAAAACAGCCTCTCCTCGATGAGGAATGGAGACAGGGAGTCCTTCATTCCATTGGTGTGACCCAGGTCCCGGTTGCGGTTGAACTGGGATGCATCCATACGACGCTTCAGAAAATCATCGCGCTTAAAGTGGAGGATGTATTTTCTCTCGATATTCCGGCCGAAGGACACCAGATCCATATCGGCGGGAAATCAGCATTCCGAGGCTCTCTGGGAATATTGGGAGAAAACAAGGCGGTTAAAATCATTTAACTGTCTGGAAGGAGGAGATCTTGTCAGAAGCATCCACAAATTCCGAAATGGCCTCGGGTTCTTCAGATCTGTCGCTAGTCATGGATGTTCCAGTGACGCTGCAGGTGTTTTTAGGAGAGGCAACCCTGACTGTGGAGGAAATCCTGAAGTGCGGAAAGGGCTCTGTCATCCCTCTCAATCAGAAAGTGGGAGAGCCATTTTTGGTCCTTCTTCAGAAAAAGCCAATCGCGCAGGGTGAAATTGTTCAGGCAGGAGAAAATCTGGGGATCAAGATTACAAACGTGATGAATGAAAAACCCGTTTCAGCAGGTGAAGCTCAGTGAGAAACTTATGAAAATCCTCATTCATAAAAATAAAAGAAACAGAATCATCCCGTGTTTCATCTTCTTTCTGATTTTTGCCTCGCCTGGTTCCTGTGTTTTTGGAGCTGAAGAGGTTTTTCAGGCAAACCCTTCTGTCCGTCCGTCCCCTGAAAAGCTCATTGATCTGATGGCAAAAAATCAACTGGGGATTCAGTCAGAAGAGGAAATGTCGGTGACAGGAGATCTCCCGACGATCCAGAAAGCTCCTTCTTCGAACATCAGTCTGCTCAATTCCAAAAGAGAAGAAGAGAGTTTGCCCTGGTCCAAGACCATTCTTACTTCCCTCTTTCTTTGCACTCTTATTGCCCTGGGGGCCTGGGGGGTTCAGAAACTCTCCAAAGGAAAGCTTCCGCGACGTTTGGTCGAGAATGAAGAGTTTCAAATCCTTCAAAACGTTTCGTTGGGTTTAAAGAGGCAGCTCGTGATCGCCCGAATGGGATCCTCAAGACTGTTAATTGGCTTGAGCGGCTCTCAAATCCAGCTTCTGCATACAAATGAAGAAAAAGAGATTCCTCAACCCAAAGCTGTAGCAGATCCGGTGATAACCCAAAAGCAGGTTGCCGCCTCTGCAAAACCTCCAGCATTTCAGTCTGCTGACCCTCTGGATTTTGATTTCTCCAGGCGCATTCAGCAGGTCCTGGAGCAGCTGGGCCCCATTTCTTTTGACAGGAAAAAAACATCCGAAAATTCCCGGACAGAAAAAACAGATTCCAATCGAATTCCAGAAGGATCTGCAAAAAATTCCCGACTGGTGAGTATGAGAAATTAGTCCGTGATGATTTTTAAAAATGAAAAATCCAAAAGTCCATCGAGGTTCGAAGGACTTGTGTATTCCTTGATGCATTTTAAAACCGGATGATTATGCGACTTCGTCGAATAATTCCATGTGCGATCCTGCTGATTCTGATGGGAGGATTTTCCCGTTTGGGTTTTTCTGCCTCTGCCATTCCTTCGCTGAATATCAGTGTGGGGGGCGCTGAAAATCCGGTTGGCATGGCTTCGGCCATGAAGATCTTTATTTTTCTGACGCTTGTTTCCATTGGTCCTGCACTTTTGCTCACGATGACTTCCTTTACCCGGATTATCATCGTCCTTTCGTTCTTAAGACAGGCCATTGGTGTGCAGCAATCGCCTCCAAATCAGATAATCATTGGGCTTGCCCTGTTTCTGACTGTCTTTTCCATGTCACCCATTTTCAGGGAAATCTATGGCGGGGCGGTGGCACCCTTTTTAAAAGAAGAAATTACTCAGGAAGTAGCGATCGAAAAGGCAACAAGTCCTTTAAAAAGTTTCATGTTCAATCAGACCCGCAAGGCAGATCTGGAACTGTTTCTATCAATTTCGCATTCTCAGGCACCCAAGAATCTTGAGGAGCTGTCGCTGTCTGTCCTGGTTCCATCCTTTATCATCAGCGAACTCAAGACCGCTTTTCAGATGGGATTTTTAATCTATCTGCCTTTCGTTCTGATCGATCTGGTCGTTTCGATGGTTCTGCTTGTGATGGGAATGATGGTTTTGCCTCCCATCGTTATTTCACTTCCATTCAAGCTAATGCTTTTTGTCCTCGTCGATGGATGGACCCTGGTGGTGGGATCTCTCATGAGGAGTTTTAAATGACGACGGCCTTTGTGGTGGAAATCGCTCGCGAGACGGTTTGGACTTCGATGCTGGTTTTGGCACCGATTCTGATTGTGGGTTTTATCATGGGAGTTCTGGTGAGTTTTATTCAGACGATTCTGCAATTGCAGGACACAACCGTAGCGGTCATCCCCAAGGTAGTTTCGATTTCCCTGACTCTCGTTATTTTTGGTCACTGGATGTTGAGTCGTCTGATGAACTACACCGCCCATTTTCTGGGAAACTTTATTTCAATGACTTTAAACTGAGTAAACCATGAACTGGCTCGAATACTTTCTACAACTGGTTTTGTTTACCTTCCGGATCGGGGCCCTGTTTGTTGCGGCACCGCTCTTCAGCACCCACAGCATTTCACCCGCTCTGAAATTCTTTTTTGCACTCGCTCTCTCTTCGATGCTGCTGCCTTTTCAGCCCCATCTTCCAGAAGCTATCTGGAAGGAAAATTCCGTTTTGATCCTCGTACTGGCCCGCGAGATTGGCCTGGGACTGATGATGGGATTTTCCATTCGGTTAATCTTCGTCTTCATCACTTTGACCCTGGAATTCATGGGACTCCAGATTGGCTTTTCAATTGCAAACATGTTCGATCCGCAAACGAACTCCCAGATTTCCGTACTCGCGGAATTGGGAGTCTATCTTTCTTTCATTCTGTTTTTTTCGACAAACCTCCATCATGAAATGATTTATGCCCTGATCAAAACCTATCAGAAATTTCCGATCGGGCTTCCGGACTGGGATCTCAAACCCATGCTGGCAGGAATCCTGTATCTGCTTCAGGAAATTTTTGAGGCAGCGGTTCGTCTCTCCTTCCCGGTCGTGGTCTCCATGTGGATCATTCATCTTATTCTGGGAGTGGTCTCGCGAACATCCCCACAGATGAATCTCTTTTTCAATATCACCTTTATTCTCAATATCGTGAGCGGGCTGTTACTCATCAATCTTTATTGGCCACAGATTCTCAGTCACACACAGACGATGTCGATAAAGCTTTTTCGAAACGCTTATTATCTTTGATCCAATAACGATCATTTTCTGAAGCAGAGAATACTGCGGTTTTAAAACCTTAAATTTTGCCGGGTTTCAGGATTCAGGAATCATTCCTATGGCTGAAAAAAGTGACCAGGAAAAAACGGAAGAACCTTCAGAGAAACGGGTCGAGGAATTCAGATCCGAAGGACGCATTGCGCGCAGTGTGGAGCTCAGTTCTCTGATAACACTGGCTGCGGGTTTTGTGTCTCTTTTCGCAATTCGGGGAGTGTTGGGAGATCGTATCCTTTTCAGTTTCCGGGATGCCTTAAGCTTCGATGGAAATCCGGATACCCATTCTTTTATAACGTGGGTTTTTACTGATCTCGTTCCTGTCATGTACTGGATTGGAGTCCTGTTTGCGATCATTCTGGTCTGCGCCGTCTGTGGTTCGCTTGCGCAGACGGGTTTGGTTTTTTCTTCCAAACGCATTCTTCCCCGATTTGACGGTTTAAGTCCTGCCCAGGGAATCAAGAAAATTTTCTCTCAAAAGGCCCTCGTTCAGTTTATCAAAAACTTTAGCAAGGTTCTCGTGATCGGCTGGATCGCCTATGTTTTTTTAAATGGCCACCGTGGAGAGATCATTTCATCTCATGAACTGAATCTCCAGCAGGGAATCGCCTGGGCGGTGCATCTGATCGCCATGGTTCTCATGCGGATTTTTCTGTTTCTGCTCGTTTTGTCCGGATCCGATTATCTTTATCAATGGTGGACGATTCATCAGGAGATGAAGATGAGTCGACAGGAATTAAAAGATGAAATGAAAGAGCGTGAGGTTTCACCCGAAGTTAAAAACAAGGTCCGTCGGGTATCGATGGAGAGGGCGAAACGGCAGATCCAGCGGGATGTGCCACTGGCCGATGTAATTGTGACCAATCCCACGCATTATGCAGTCGCGTTGCGCTATGAGCGGCTGAAAGATCCGGCGCCTAGAGTTGTAGCCAAAGGAAAAGATCATCTGGCGGCGGTAATCCGGGCCCTGGCTCAGGAGAATGAAGTCCCCCTTTATGAGTATCCGGAGCTTGCCAGGAATCTTTACAGTAAAGTGAAGGTCGGCAAGACGATCCCAGCAGAATTGTATCCAACCGTTGCCCGCGTGCTTGCTTACATCTATCAGATTTATCAGAAGCGCTATCAGAAGAAAGGAGAGATCCGCTATGTGGGGTAACCTTTCTTATAAAAACCTTTTGAAAGAAGGTGGAGACCTTCTCCTTGTGCTGGGACTTGCAGGAGTCGTCCTTCTGATGATCATTCCTGTTCCGGCTTATCTGGTCGACGTCTTCCTTGTTTTTTCGATTACCCTCTCGATTCTGATTTTCATGGTTTCACTGTACTCTTCCCGTCCCCTCGATTTTTCTGTTTTTCCAACCCTCATTCTCTTTGCCACTCTAATTCGCCTGACCCTGAATGTAGCGAGTACGCGTCTGATTTTACTGAACGGCAGTTCGGGAGATGAGGCCGCCGGCAAGGTGATCAAGGCCTTTGGCTATTTTGTGGCTGGAGGAAATTACATTGTTGGATTTATTATTTTCATCATTCTGATCGTCATCAATTTCGTGGTCATCACAAAAGGCGCAGGAAGAATTGCCGAAGTCGCTGCGCGTTTCACCCTCGATGCCATGCCCGGAAAACAGCTGGCCGTCGATGCCGATCTGAACGCCGGAGCGATCACGGATCAGGAAGCCAAGCGCAGGCGTGAAGAGCTTGAAAAGCATGCTGATTTTTATGGAGCGATGGATGGAGCTTCAAAGTTTGTCCGCGGCGATGCCGTGGCTGGCATTCTCATCACCGTCGTCAATGTCATCGGTGGATTCATTATTGGAATGGCGCAAGAAGGTCTCGATTTTTCCGAAGCTGCCCGCATCTACACGGTGTTGAGTATTGGGGATGGGCTTGTGGGGCAGATTCCTGCCCTTATCATTTCTACGGCTGCAGGTCTGATCGTTACCAAGGTTTCCAATCAGCATCGCCTTTCTGAAGAAATTGGGGCCCAGACTTTGGCTCATTGGCGACCGATGGCTATGGCCGGCGTGATCCTCTTTGTGCTCAGTCTGGTGCCAGGGCTACCTCACCTGCTCTTTATTCTCATGGCGGCCTTGTTGGGTTTCGCGAGTTACCGGATCTGGTCGCGAGAAAAAGAAGAGACGATGAACCAGAGCCAGGTGGAGCTTACCCGAGAGAGCAGTCCGAACCAGACATCCCAGCAGGTGGATAATGTGCCGCTTCTAGATCCGATCGAAATCGAAGTGGGATACGATCTGGTGGGGCTGGTCGATCAGCGCTCGGCCGGTGAATTTCCACAGCGCGTCCTGGGCATTCGACGTCAGCTCGCGACGGAAATGGGAATTCTGCTTCCTCCCGTCCACATCCGCGACAATCTGAAATTCAAACCCAATGAATACCGCATCCTTTTGAAAGGTGCCACGATCGCCAGAGGAGAGCTGCTTCCCAAACACCTGCTCGCCCTCGATCCCGGAATGACCACCCGCCAGATTGAAGGAGTCCCGACCCAGGATCCGACCTTTGGGCTTCCGGCACTCTGGATTACCGAAGAAATGCGGGATGCGGCGATGATCGCCGGTTATACCGTTGTCGATCTGCCTAGTGTTCTAGCGACCCATCTCATGGAAGTCCTGCGCCACAATCTGCATGAAATCTTTGGCTGGCAGGATATGTCTAAACTGATCGAACAGCTCAAAGTCACCAATCCCAAGCTCGTGTCCGATCTGATTCCTGAGATGCTTCCTTTTGGCCAGATTCTAAAAGTTCTTCAGAATCTTTTGCGTGAACAGGTTTCGATCCGTGATCTGGTCACTATTTTCGAAACACTGGCGGAAAATGCCATCCATACGAAAGATCCCTACGAACTGACGCAGTTTGTACGCGTGGCTTTGGGACGCAGCATTTCGCAACGCCATCTTGCCTCTGATCAGAAGCTCTATGCCTTAACTCTGGCACGATCGATGGAAGAAAAACTCCTGCAGTCGGTGACGAATACAAAGAATGGGCCTCAGATCGTTCTCGATCCGAACATGGCGCGAAGCTTTGTCGAAGAGATCGGGAAAAAAGTGAAAGAAAAGGTCACCAGCCATCAGTCGCCAGTTCTGCTGACTTCCCAGCAGGTGCGTCCTCATCTTTCTCAGCTCATTGAAAAATTTATACCTAACCTGGCCGTCCTTGCGCATAGCGAAGTCGCCGGTCACGTCAATGTCATGCCGATTGGCATGATTGGGGAGGGATTATGAGAATCAAAACCTATCTTGTAAATCATCTGGGAGAAGCGATTGAGAAGATTAAAAAGGAACTTGGCCCGCAAGCGGTCATCCTTTCCACCCGTAAAGTGGAAGGACAGGGATGGTCTCAAAAAACCTGTCGACTCGAGGTCACAGCAACACTCCCCGATGCTCCGCCGGCTTTCAGGGAAGCCCCTGTCGATGCACTTCTCGAAAAAGAGACTCAGAAAAATCCTCTGCCCGGATTTTCACAGCCCAAACCGGCTCCTTCTCCCCTCAGACCTTTTTATGAGCGTGGTAGTTCCTGGGTGGATGCACTTTCGCATCTGGTCGCCCATCGCTTAAGCGCTCGGGCGCTGGAGGCTCTCATTGCCGCCTCCCCGGATGAAAAAATTTCTTCAGATCCTCAAACATGTCAGGCCTGGATTGCATCCTGGTTGGAAAAAAACCTGCCAGCAGTGACGCCATTTTCAATTCAGGCAAATGCCCCCAGCCATTTGGCCTTTGTTGGGCCCACCGGTTCTGGAAAAACAACGACTCTGATCAAAATTGCACACAGCCTGCTTCAGGATCTTTCTCCCTCTTCTTTTGCCATTCTTTCACTCGATTATGAAAGATTGGGCCGTCAGGAACCTTTGCGTCGTTTTGCACAACAGCATGGAATTCGGTTTCGTCTGATCCAGAGTGACCGCCAGCTCAAAGAAGCCCAAAAGGCTTTTTCCAACCTGCAAACCCTTCTGATCGATACGGAGGGCTTCTCACCTTTTGACACCCACCGGATGCATCATCTTCAACAGATGCTTTCAGGGTTTGAGGGCCTTTATAAATCTCTCGTATTGCCGGTGAGCATGCCGCAAAACGATCTTCAGCAGATGATCGCTGCGTTTTCCACTTTGGGCCTGGACAGTCTCACCCTCACCAAGCTGGATGAAACCCTCTATTTTGGGAATCTCTTCAACGCCTCTTATGAGAGCGGTCTTCCCCTGGCCTATTTCACCACCGGGCAGAAAATTCCGGAAGATATCGAAATCTCGGGCTTTGAAAGAATTCTTTCCTGTCTGTTTCATGGGCTGGACGGTGTTGTGGATTCCAGTACCAGGCCTGCTCCCAATGTTTCAAATCCTGAGGTTCCAAAAAAGAAAGAGGAGACACCGTCTTTTCCTCTTGTGTCGACAGCAGGCTCCCCAAGCATCCCATCTCTCTCCAAAAATTTTGAGGAGCTTCCATTGTATTCGATTCTTCAGCAGGCCTGGAAATCCAGGCAAATGTATGTGGGCGGGTCTTAGTGACCAAACTCTTCTGTTTTCTGGAATCTGAATTTGAATGCAACGCAATGAGGCATCCCTTCGGGAGCCATCAGCAAAAGATCTTCCTCAAAGGGATTAAAACCCTTGAGTTGAAGGAGAGGCGGTATGCAAACCCTTCAGATGAAATACCACGTCGAAGTCACAAATCCAGGAGCTTCACTCAATGAATTTGAGCAGCAGAAGCTTCTTGAAAACCTTCGTTTGGTGCGAAGCACGGTGTCCCGGATCATGCACCGTCTTCCGCGTCATATCGATGCTGAAGATCTCATTCACACCGGCATTCTGGGATTGATGGATGCAGTGAAGAAATTCAGCTGGGACCCTCAGAAGAATCACGATGAGTTTCGGGCGTACGCCGAATGTCGTATTCGGGGTCAGGTTCTGGATGAGCTTCGAAAGATGGATCTGCTTCCCCGCTCCATGCGCGAAAAGATCAATCGCTTCAAGCGTGCCTATGATGCTCTTTCCCAGAAATTCAACCGTGATCCCACGGATGAAGAAATCTGCAAGGTACTCGATATCAGTATGGAAACCTGCCAGCGCCTGAAATCCGAACTGCACATGGGAAAGGAAGTTTCCTACAGCCCGCTGGAGGCGAGTCAGGCTTTGGAGAAATTGCTGGCCAGTACGGTGGAGGGAAAAAACCAGCGCAACCCGGAAGTGGCCATGCAGGTTCGGGAAATTCACGAGATCCTGAGTGAAGAGATCCAGAGTCTGGATGAAAAAGAGCGCAACGTTGTGAGTCTTTATTATCTGGAGGATCTGACTCTCAAGGAGATTGGCAATCTGTATTCATTAACCGAGGCCCGCGTGTCTCAAATCCACGCTGCTGCGATGGAAAAACTTTATAAAAAGATGCGTTCCCGATTGGGAATGAAACATCTTCCACTGGAGTAAAAGATTCATGAAGGATTTTGCCAAAAAACGTCCCACGCTTTCGGTGTGCCTGATTGCCCGCAATGAAGAAAGGCTGCTGCCAGCCTGTCTTCAAAGTGTATCGGGCTGGGCCGAAGAAATCATTGTCGTCGATACGGGCTCGACGGATCGCACGCCACAAATCGCAAAAGAATCAGGAGCTAAGGTTTTTGCATTTGGCTGGCAGAATGATTTTGCAGCGGCACGCAATGAATCACTTTCGAAAGCCACGCAGGAATGGATTCTGGTTCTGGATGCCGATGAAGTGGTGTCTGCATCCGCAAAAGCACAGATCGATGACCTTCTGACTCATTCCAGTGCCCTGCTGTTTTATCTGATCCAGACAACGTACGCGGAAGAATCGGCCACATTTGGCTGGATTCCCAATTATCTGAAAGATCCTGAAGCGCAGGGATATGCCGGTTTTATCGAATCGCCGCTGGTACGTCTTTTCAGGAATATTCCCCAGATCCGGTTTCAGGGACGAATTCACGAGCATGCTTTCCATGAAGATCGAAAGATTCTTCCAGCAAAAACCCCGATTCGAATTCATCATTACGGAAAGTATATTCCCGCTCCTCTCAATGAGAAAAAAAATCTCCTCTATCTCGAACTGGGTCGAAAAAAATGTCTGGAGAATTCGAAAGATGCCCATGCCTTTTACGAACTGGGAGTTCAATGCTGGAGCATGGAGCGGATGCAGGAAGCCAAAGAGAGTCTGGAGCAGGCGCTTAAGATCGATCCGAAATATTCCAAATGTCTTATCGCGATGGCGATCGTATTGACGGTTGAAAAAAAATATCAGGAAGCGATTGGGATGTATGCACGGCTTCTCGAAATAGAGCCGCAGAATATACTTCCTTATCTCTATCTGCCGCCTCTCCTGATGGAAATCGGCAATCTCTCTCTAGCGGAAGAGATTCTGAAAGCAGGCGAATTCCATGCGGCGTTTCATCCCTGTTTTCATATCAATCAGGGTGTCGTGAGAAAGCAGATGGGAAATTTTAGAGGTGCGATTGCTTCTTTTAATGAAGCCTTAAGACTCAATCCCAACGAATCACTGGCGTGGCTCAATCAGGGAATGGCGTGGATGGATCTTCGTGAATGGGATCTGGCAAAAGAATCGCTGGATAAGGCCAGAACTTTTTCAAGACAGCGTTTGCTGGCCACCGAGAAACTCGCGGAATGGCATTTTTTGCAGAAGGGGTCGGATCCGTCTCATCTGGAAAAAGGTCTGGAGTGTCTCAAGGAGGTCTATCGTGAAATTCCAAAAGATGCCTCGAATCTTCTGAATATGGGAATTTTTTTGATTCAGCTTAAACGAAAAGAGGAAGCTCGAAGCTATCTCAATCAGATTCATTCTCTGGAAGGATTGAAATCAGAAGAGAAAGAAAGACTTTATTTTTGTGCTACAGCCACAGGAGCAGAAAAGGTTTTGCCCCTGTTGGGACCCTGGGAAAAGCCGCAGAAAACAGTTGCCGTCAAAGAAAAGGAGCCAGTTCATGTCTCAACTTACATCGCCTGAGGATCAATTCAATCCAGCCGTTTATGGGTTTAAAAAAATATTCATTACCGATACCGCACCGGAAGTCTGGAGGGAAAAGCGAGTCGCCGACGGAAAGAAAATTGGCGTCTGGAATGGAGGATTCAAAATCCATTTCAATCCTCTCAATCTTCAGCCAAAGGATTTTGCTGCCTTGGGAATAGAAGAGACGGAAAATCTATTTTCTCCTCATTCTTTAAAATTAAATAATCCCTGGGAAGCCATGGAGCTTTTCATGGAAGGACCGCTCGATGAATTTCAGATCGCAAATTACTTTATCGAATTTCCGGTCGCCGCGAGAGGACTGCTTTCCTACATTCGCCTCGCTGCTAAGGCCCAGGAAGGATCGCTTCCTTTGCCCACATCCTGTCCTGAAACCCTGGAAGCTTCCGAATCCAATCCTTTCTTATGGAATCTGACAGGTAAATGTCTGGCTATTTGCGGGAAAGTTTCAGAAGCAGGGAAGATTTTTGAGAAAATTGCCGAGCGGTATCCCGAATTCAGTGAGTCCTACGGAAATCTGGGGGCCCTGCTCTGGAAGTTTGGCAAGCGGCGTGAGGCCTTCGTGATGTTTACGGAATCTCTGGGCCGCAATCCTTTCAGCAGCTCGGCGCAACTTAACTTTTTTGAGGCAGGGCGTGAGCTTCAGGAATTCTCCGCGATGACGACCGTTCTTCAGAAAATCATTCATCAGTATCCTTATTGCCTGGATCTCTATTCATTGCTGGCAGTCTGCTTCTATCAGATTCGTGAAGTGGAGAGGGCCAAATCGGTTTTAAATGATCTGCTTCGGGAGTCCCCGGAAGATTCCGAAGGGAAACTTCTGCTTCATCGCATCACCCAGTCTGCAGAATGGAGAGCGCTTCTATGACTTCATTCTTCGAAGAGAATCTGGCCACTCTTATCGAAACTTTTCCATCGCTCGGGATGAAGGTTCAGCAGGTGGATGCGGGAACGTATCCACTGGTTCATATCAAGGAAAACAACTCCTGGGACCTTTTGCATGACGGAAAATTTCTCTACGGGAAAAACGCTCCTGGTTTTATCCGCAGTGAAATGGATGCGGTGAATCTCAGTTTCCCAAAGCTCGTAATTTTTTACAGTACAGGACTGGGGTATACGGTTCAGGAATTTTTCAGGAACCACGCAACGCATTCGGAGAAAATCTTCATCATTGAAAAGTCCATTGTCCTTTTCAGAAGATCGCTTGAGATTTTCGATTGGCGTCCCATTTTGAAAGATTCCAGGGTTTGTCTTCTGGTGGGGCTGACCTTGCCTCAGCTGAAAGAAGAACTATTGAAACAGACCTATGCGTCAGAAGTCATAGTCAACATCAAGACCCTCACGCCCATTTGTGATTCCAAAGCGATGGAATTGGAGGAGGGATCTTACTATCAGTCGGCCGCAGAGCTTTTCAAACAGGCTGTGGCCTTTTCAGAAAGCCTGCCACGAGGACACCCGGAAGACTCCTATCAGGGGTTCATGAATACCGTACGCAATTTGCCGAATGCCCAAGGGGTCCCGCATTTTGAATCCTGCACACATCTGTTTGCCGGTTTTCCGGGGATTGTCGTTTCAACAGGTCCTTCTCTGGATCGTGCACTCCCTTTCTTAAAGGAAGTAAAAGACCGCGCGGTGATTGCCTGCGCCGATTCCAACCTTAAAATACTTCTGAAGAACGGCATTCTTCCTCATTTGACTGGGTGCGTGGAGCGTGTTCCGGAAACACGACATTTTTTCGATCAGATTCCTTCCATGAAAAAAACCTGGATGGTGACCAACCCGCTGATTTGGCCGGGGAGTTATGAAAGTTATCCTGGACCCAAAATCCATTTAATGAAGGCCATTTCCCAAATTCAGTGGTTTTGGCCCGAAGCGCCCTATTATCGAACTGGCCATTCGGTGGCTCATAATCTTTTCATGATTCTCAGACTCATGGGTTGTTCCCCCATACTTTTTGTTGGGCAGGATTTGGCTTTCGATCGTTTTTCAGTGCGCAGTCATGCGGATGGAGTTCCGGAGATCATCTCGAAAATTGGAAAGAAAGATTATGAAGACTGTGAGAGCGAGGTAAAAAAAGGAGAAAAGAAAAAAAATTATCTCGCCGAAGGAAATAATGGAGAGCCCATCCTTACGACCGAGGCCTGGAATCAGTTCCGCACTCACTTCGGCCTGATCATTCAGGCGGAAAATGTGCCCTGCTACAATCTGATTTATCCGGAATACGGAGCCAGAATAGAAAACATGACACGGCTGGATCCTCCGGAGCTGATTCGATTTTTGGGTGAATCGCGTCCTGTTGCTGAAATCATTCAGAAGGAATTTTCCTCCAGACCTGTGCTTAATCCTGCCGAATATCAAAAGAAAATGGGAGAAAGGATTTCGAAGGCCATCGATTATCTCGAGCGCTACCAACAGATTACCCTCGAGGTTCTGGATTCTGTCAGCTGGTTTCGGCATGAAAATGAAATCTTTGAATCGGGGCCCAGACTCTACCAACCCCTGCTTAATCGTCTTGAAAAAATCGTAAATGAAATTGAAGAGAACTTTTCTACTTCAGATTCAGATGATTTTTATGGCCACTTCCTTTTGGCACAGGTCCAGCATCGAACTACCGAGATCAATCAGCTCGCCCTCGGTTTCCTCAAACTCAATCCCGATTCCAAACAGCGTCTTTATGGCCAGCTAAACTGTGTCAATGAATGGTTCAGTGTGGTGTTCTATTGGGCTTCCCGAATGAAAAATTTTCTGGAGCGCTCATTCATCCGGGCATCTGATCCTTCGATTTTAAATTCATGAAGAAACTTCTGAAGAATTCCCATGGGCTAATACTCACTTAAACCACTGTCTGAGACCTCGCTGGAAGACTTCTTGCGATAAGCCCTTACGATTGGTTCTCGCGAGTCTCTTAGCTTGAGAGAGATCTCTTAAAAAAATGAATCGAGAAAGATGCCCATGACTGATTTTCTCACCCAAAATCTTCAGGTTCTTGGGGCCCGTCAACCCGCTTTGGCTGAGAAAATAGCGCAGGCCGAAGATGCTTCCGTTCAGTTGCTGGAAAATCAGGGGCCACTTCCTGATCTGAAAATCTACGGGACAGGATTTTATGGAGAGACACCAGAAGTTGCTGTTGAAAAATTCTGGAAGGATCAGAAACTTTCAGGCGAGCGGCTTCTCATCTTCTACGGTTTCGGGCTGGGTTATCCCCTTAAATATTTTCTGAAATATCTGCGCAAACCCCTCCAGGAAGTGCTCATCATTGAACGATCTGCTGCGGCTGTACGTCTGGCATTCAGTCTTCAGGATTGGAAAGAGGAATTGCAGGATGTGCGGATTGAATGGTGGATTGGAGAAGATCCAGAACGATCAAAAAATGGATTTCATCATTATTATAATGACTCCCACCGTTTTCTATATTGCCGAAGTCAGCAGAGTATTTCGTGGCTTCCTGCACTCAAGGTCGATGGAAAATATTATCTCGAGATGGCTCAGGCCCTGGCAGATGCGAGTGCTTATCTGCTACGAACCCAGGGTGCAGATCCCGAAGATTATTTTCGCGGTACGCTCAACTTTGTGGATAATCTTCCCAGGCTGAAACTGACACCGCTTCTCAACCAATTTCAGAATATTGCCCATGGTCTTCCGGGAATTATCGTATCCACTGGGCCTTCGCTCAATGCATCGCTTCCCATTCTGCGTGAAATTCAGGATCGCGCGGTGATTTATTCGGCGGACAGTGCCCTGCAGCTTCTGGTGGAATCGGGAATTCATCCTCATTTTGCAGGAACCCTGGAAAGAGTTTATCTGACCGAAAGATTTTTCAGAAATCTTCCGGATCTTCCGGATACCTATCTTGTTGCACCCCCGCTGGTTTACCCCAAAACTCTTAAAACCTATCGTGGCCCCCAGCTATTCCTGCATTCGCCCGGTTTTCCGTGTGATGCGATTTTGGGTCGTGCTCCGAGCCAGTTTCTGGGGCCTTCGGTGGCGACGATGGGATTTCAGGTTTTAAATCTTTTGGGGTGTAATCCCATAATCCTGGTGGGTCAGGACCTTGCTTACGAGAGGGCTTCAGGAAGGTCACATGCGAAGGGCGCCCATCCTGAGCTGGAGGTAACGCTTCAAAATTCGCCGGAAGTGCCTTCCGTTCATGAAATCGAGGTGGAAGGCAACAATGGCGCCCCGATTCGCACGACATCGACTTTTCAGTATTTTGCACAAACTTTCGAAATGCTTATTCAGAGCTCAGGCAAAACCTGCCTGAACGCCATTGCTTTAGAGTATGGGATGAAAATTCCCGGGACTCAACGGATTGAGCCTTCTGCACTGGCAGAGTTTGTTTCACCAAAACCGGTTTTGATCGCGTCGCAAATGAAGGAGCGTTTTAAAACCTGTCTTCAACAGGATTCCAGCGCGTGGATAGAAACAATTCAGGGTCAGATCAAACGCTACGAGTCCTACCTAACAGGGCTTTGCACTCAAGCGACTGCAATGCTCGAAGACTGGGCCCGATTTTTTCATGAGCATCAATCCGATCCGATTGATGAGAAACTGAGATCTCTCTATCTGGAAAAAATCGATGCATTTTACGAACAGGTTCAGCAGATGACCCATCAAAACCCGGAGTTTTTTTATTTTTTCTATCCTCACATTCTGCCGAAACATCTTTGGGTCTCCATGCGCTACCATGAGTTGCGCGATCAGAAGGGAAGCTTTGATTCCCAGCTCATGCCTCTTTATTATTTATGGAAAGACTGGGCCCAGGAGGTAGTGCTCTGGACTTCTCGAGTCAGCTTCCTCTTCCAGAAGGTGGAAGGGAGGGATGCATGCCCAGGATGAAGTGGGTTTTTTATCATCGGGGTGTGGAGTGCGATGGAAATTCTCCCTGGGAAAAACCGCTCGGTGGAACAGAATCTGCGCTGATATTGATGGCACGGGCTTTGGCGGTTCTCGATCAGGATGTTCATGTCTTTACCGAAACCCGACATCCGGGAATTTATACAGGGGTCGAATACCATCGCTGGGAAGATTTTGAGCGCTTTGCACATTTTCACCCAATCGATATCTTTATTGGCATTCGCCAGCTACTGCCTTTTCTGGCCCGTCGCTTTGGCCGCATGCAGATCTATTTTTCTCCCGATGCCTGGGATCAGCCATTTTTGCATGAGGCCTTTCAGTTCCAGACCTGCATCGAAAATCAGAATTACCAAATCAGACTCTATCCCCTCCATCAGCTTTTAAGCACCATCGATAGGGTTTTCTGTGTCGGACACTGGCAGGCGGAGACGTTTGTCACTCATCTGAAAATTCCACGCGAAAAAATTTATGTGACAGCGAATGGTGTCCATCTTGAGGATTTTCATCCACTCCCGCTTAAAAATCGCAAACGCCAGCTGGTGTATTCCTCCACGCCGTTTCGCGGTCTGGAATATCTGCTCAAATATTTTCCGCACGTACGCTCACAAGTCCCGGAAGCTCAGTGTGTGGTGCTTAGCGGGATGCAGCTTTACGGATTGAGTCGTGATGAAGATCAGGAAAAATTTGCTTCAATTTATCAACTTGCTCAGCAGCCCGGAGTGATTCTTTCGACCCCCCTTGCCAAAAAGGAAATGGCACGTGTGCTTAGCGAAAGCCGCGTTTTGGCCTATCCGAACACCTTTCCGGAAACTTTCTGTATCGCCGCGCTGGAGGCCCAGGCGGCGGGGCTTCCGATCGTCACGACCGAGAGTGGGGCTCTTTGCGAGCGGGTTCATGAAGGGGAAGATGGCTATTTGATTTCAGGTCATCCGTCTCAATCTGCCTATGCCGAGCGCTGGATAGAGAAAGTCATTCGTCTTCTCACCGAGGATGCCGAGTGGGAATCGATGAGTGAGAAGGCTTTGATTCAGGCAAAAAATTTCTCCTACCTAAAGCTGGCAGCGCAGTGGATTGAGTATTGTCAGGACTTTCTGAATTCAAATCCTCAAGGCATTCCCACCTCTTTTCAAATTCAGGATTTAAAGATTCAATTGCCATCCTCTTCATCTTCTCTTCATACGATTTCTAAAGAAATCCTTAAAACCCTTGTCCAGCAGGCATTGAGTCAGGCGCGCTGGTAGGGGGATGGGGAAGAAGAGACAGGGGGAAAGAAGATAAAATTCAGAAGGACGACAATTTCGTTTTTGCGAGCGGAACGTCTTGTCGTTTTGTAGGGGCGAGGCTTGCCTCGCCCTTTCGAATTCAAAAGTCGGGGCGTATTGCAATACGCCCCTACGACAGGGCAATGACGACAATTTCGTATTTGTGTTTCATTACACGAAAAACTTCTTTTTCATCCCTGCACCTCATCAAAACGCTGTGCCACATCCTCCCAGTTCCACACATTCCAGACGGCTTCAAAAAAATCGGCTTTTTTATTTTGATATTGAAGATAGTACGCATGTTCCCACGCATCCAGGACCAGCAGGGGAGTGCTTGCCTGGACGAGGTTGGATTGATGGTCATAGATCTGTTCAATGAGAAGCTGCTCGCTTAAAGGATCCCATACCAGGGCAGCCCAGCCTGATCCCATGATGCTTCCTGCCACAGCGTTGAGCTGTTTTTTAAATTTTTCAAATCCTCCAAAATCGCGTTCGATTGCCTGGGCAAGCTCTCCTGAAGGTTTCCCCCCTGACTTTGGGGCCATGTTTTTCCAGAAGATGGAATGCAGCACATGGCCGGAAACATTGAAGGCGAGCGATTTCTCAAGACTGGCAATCTGGGCAAAATCTTCTTTTTGCCTGGCTGCTTCCAGCTTTTCCAAAGCGACATTTGCGCCCGAAACATAATTGGCGTGGTGTTTTTGATGATGGATTTCCATGATCTTTCCGGAGATGTGGGGCTCGAGGGCCGAGAAATCATAGGGGAGATCGGGTAGGGTGTAGGATGACATCATTTCCTCCTTCTTTGCGGACAAGGGGACAATGTCCCCTTACGTTCCATCTCATAAATATTGCGGAGAGGATCCTGAAGGAAAGAGTGACTGATTAAAATTAATGAAGGAGTTTGCGAATCAGCAGGTGCGAAATATAGCTCATATGACCCGTGAGGACAAAACGCTTGGTGATCATCTGAGCCCAGTTGGGATTGTTGTGTTTGAGCATGCCGCCGTTTTGCTCATCGTGGGCGTCGGTGAGTGCGCCTCCCTGGCCGCCGGAGTTGAATTCATCCAGCAAGACCGCTTCAGGAGAAGGTTTGATAAATAAGGCATTGGCTGGAATGTGGCCACTATTGACCACATAGTCTGCATATCCATTCCGAACTTCCCGAAAGGCGTCCGCCAGACTGGGACCCTGAGGATCTTTGGGATCGGCCGGGTTTTCCATGAGGACTCGTGCCTTGCCAAAACGATTCATGAGGTTGGCATCCAGCGCATAGCGAACAGGCTCGCCATTCAGATTTTCCTGGGTGGGATTCATCGCCACAAAAAGTGCGTCCACAAAAGACAGGCGATATAAAAGAGAGGGCAGATCTCTTAACTTTGTAAATCGCGGGGGAAGGGGAATGACACTGACTCCGTTTTTGCGCAAGTCCTCCATCTGACTTCTAAATTCAGTCTGGCTGGCAGCGGGCACTTTATCTAGATCCTCATTAAAGTAATAAACGACGGGTTGTTCGATGGAGGGATGGAAGAGATTCTTATCAACTGAGAGCCGGAAGGCCAGTTTCATGACTTCTGATTCTGAAAGGCCCATCACTCCCACACGATCCAGATGAGTCGAGTACGGAATCATATGGGTAAGAGGAATCCCGCGCACGGAAGAAACCCACCCGTAAAGGCCTGAAGCTCCGCACGGCGCCGAGACAGATCCTCCTGTATCCGTTCCAATCGCCAGGCGTACTGGAAAATCCTTGAGCCCTAAAAGATAGGCCTCTGCAGAAGAAGAGCCTGCGGTATCATAGCCTGGTTTTACAGCATTGCCGACGGCCCCGTAGCCGTTTTCAAGCCCGGTTCCTCCCATGGCTCCTGCTGTTAAATTGCAAGGGATGGGAATGTAGCCTTCTTCGATCAGCTTTTGAACCAGGGGACTCATCGGCATGTCTTCGACATGAAGATTTTTGGATCCGGCATTCACAACCTGATCGAGTCCTCCAAAAAGATCTTTTACCAAAATGAATCTCTTAACGGTTTTTGTTTGATCTGCTTCGCTCACCAGGGCCTGAATTTTCTTTCCAAGGATTGTGTCTTTAAGACTCCTTGGAAAAACAGCGCCGTCGTCTGCAACCGGGTGGCTCAAGATCATATTGTAGATATCCTGATGTGAAAAAGCGCCCCGCTGCAATTCCTCAATATATTTTTTATCGGATAAATTTTTAATCGAGGCACGTGCAGCTTTTCGATTGGCGGTGTCTTCTTCCGCTGCGTGCCTAGCATAAGTGGAGGGGATGGCTGTTTCTGCCGGGATTTTGCTATCCGTCAAAGGATAGCCATTGTCTTGAAGCCCGTAGCAATCCTTGTAGAGAGTATCTGGAATCTCGTCTTTATGCAGTTGAGGCGAAAATAAACGGACGTTTTCCTGTAGATCTTTCAAAAGCTCGCGACATAGTTTTAGCTTGGCGTAGGAGTCTGCGAGATAATCGGCTGCTTCCTTGGGCGCCAGCGGGCGGATGGCCGCGCGGGCACGTTCTATTACGGTCGCCTGATCGCGTTTATTCCAGTAGCGTGTGCGGTCCGCAAGATTTTCATAGAGTGCTGGAGAGAAATCAAAGCGTAAGCTTCCCCGCAAAATATTGGAGAGTGCAACACCTACGGAGGGTGCAACGCCTACCAACAGTCCCAACGCAAGATTTCCAAGGCTTTGAGGCGTGGCAGCAGGATTTTGGCTGAACCAGTGCAGACCAACGAGAAAGGGGGTGAGAACAACTCCCAGATTGGCCACCCGAGTGGCGATTCTTCCCAAATCTTCCTGATAGGCCTTTCTGAAGGCTGAAAAACGGGGCTCACCGCGCCCCTCGTGGACCCAGTTTTCGACGCTGGCGGTCATGCGCCGGACGCGGTCAAAGGCTTTATCGGCGGATTCTTCAATGTAAGTTTGATAGGCGGGGTTTTGTTTTAAAAACCCTGCGTTTCTCTCTTTTCTCGTTTTTTGGATTTCGGGATCGGTTTGATGCCCCTTTGGCTTCAGATGGGCGGGATCTGTTTCAAGCATCCAGTGAGTGAGGGCGTAAAAATCGCTGATCTTCTCCAGGCTCTGATCCAGGGCATTAGTGGCGAAGTCAATTCTACGATTAAATTCAATTCGTTGTTGAGGAATGAGTGTGAATAAATTTGGAAGCTCAAGCTGACACCTAACAAAATCGCCCAGCGCTTTTGAATTTTTTAGAAGTTCGTTTTGTGCCTGATGATAGTTTTCCAAAAGAGCTGAGATTTCCTCAAGGGTTTGAGCCGATCTTTTTCGTCCACTTTCCACTTCATTCCGAACAATTTCATCTTTTGTTTTGCTGGCATCCAGGGTTTGCCCGTTTGCATTCAAGCTGCTTTCTTTTGCCGCTGCAATGCGCATGGGTCTTTCATCCCTTTCATCCCGTTGCTCATCAAGGGCCAGCGAAAGTTTGGCAGCAAGTTGTTCGTGAATTCTTTTCAATGCCTGAAATCTGATATTCAGACTTCCCAAATAGCGTATCACATGAGTGAATTCGCTCAGTCGACCTGTCTGACTTGCACATTCTTCAAAAAGCACAGCGAGTTGTTTCAGATGCTTCTCGCTCAACTCCATTGATTTTTTAAGCTCCTTCTCCTGCGATCTCATGTAATCAATCCGACCGATTTTTTCCGCAGAGATTCGTGCCTCTTTTTCTGCCTGGGCCCCGCGATAGAGGGAGTAGCCCGTCACCGCCGTCGAGCCTAAAGAGAAGAGAAATAAAATTCCATAAGCCAGATGGCCTGCAAGATTTGTGGGAGTAAAGTCTGCCGAAGGAAGATAAAACTGTTTGGCCATCACGGCATCGGTCACAAGACCCACGCAGAAGCTGACACCCGCAAATAAAGGGTGGGCCAAAACTGAGCCAAGGGCAGGGGATTTAAAAATCCGTGTGGCCACCGGGACTGCGGCCAACAGGGCAGCACCCAGGCCAAAAGCCCCTCCAGGAAAATTTTGAGGATAAAGAGACGTGGCATCCAGAGCAGCCAGAAGACCGGTCGCCAAAATACCGCCAGCCATGGTTTTGCGGATTCCATAAGAGATGTAATCTCCCATGGCGACATTTCGCCATAAAGAGATCACCCGCTTTCGGGTATTCTGGGCAATCGCGGCGAATCTTCGAGTTTTCGTCGGAGCGATTTCATCCACGGCCTCTTTTCGTGTTCTACGAATGAGATGTCTGAGTTTCTGGAATCCGGCCACGGCCACAAGAGGCAGGCTTACCAGGGCTGTGTCGGCAGAGAGAATGTTTGATTCAGGGGCCTGAACGACAGGGTGAGATATAGAATCGGTGAGAGTTTGCGCTTCATTATTTCCCTTCACCAACCCCAAGCCCGCTATAGCCGCCAAAACGGGAGTGGCGGGCTTTGATTTTTTCGAGGAGGGAGTATCTTTGTCGGCATAGCGACTGACCAAAACTTCAAGTTTTTGAAGAGCTTCTGTTACGGGTTTGTTTCTTTTGTCGATCAGGCGACTCCAGTCGAAGGAAGGGGGAGCAGGTAAAGGCTTTTGGCCTTTTTCGACATTGAAAAGATAATCGGACACCTCTTTACAAAAACCAACGATCCAGGGGCGGTCTGAATAATCCATATGCGCCTTATAAAGATCGTGCTGAATGCGATCCCACTCATCGATCGCCCGAGTGCGAATCTGGAGCTCCAGGCCAAATCCTTCGATATCCATCACCAGATGCAAACCGCGATATCCGCTCGTTCTTCCAATCAACAAACTTTTTTCGTGATCTTCTTCCAAGGAAGGAAATCCCTCAGCCATATCCGCAGAAATTTCATTTAAATCATCTACATTCACTTCCCCTTCTTGGTTGATTGAATTCCGAATCTGAATGCGCAGGGAGGAAGGGAATTTTCCATCTTCAATATGGTTCAGTCGTTCTTTAAGGTTTCGGTAAAATTGAATCGCAGCGAAATGATCTTCGAAAACACGCCGTGTTCGGCAGACGTCTGTCAGATAATCGAGAGAGTAAACTTCTCTTCCCACCAGCTTTTGAATGAGTCCATAAGCAGTTTTAAAATGTTGAGGGGGTTTTGTTTCATCCTTTGGAACCACCTCTTTTTGAATTTCGGGGTTCTCTGAAAGCAAGGCATCGATAAAGGACTCGGCTTTTGGAAGGACGGGATGATGCGATTCCACAAGGGTTTGAGCGATGTGGTAAGAGGTCTGAACAGCCGAACTCAGTTGAACCTGAAGGCGCTCGATATTCTGAAGATGTTCCTGGGCATCCAGAAGTGTCGTCTGCCCCAGAGCTCTCAGATCATTTTGTGCGTCTGCCAGATCCTTGAGAAGCGCAGGTGTTACGGGAGCGAGCTGGGCAATCTGATTGAGTTTTGTAAGATCCTCAATCGCACGTTGTGCCTGATGAAATTCTTTTGAATCAGGATCTGCAGTCTCCATTCGATGAACAAGAGATTCCAGAATCTGAAACGAGTTTTTGAGGGTTGCTGGAAGATTTGGGCAAAGATGAGGATTGCTGCGATCTTTCGCGCGCTTTATCTGGCCTTCGAGTCGCAAAACGAATTTCAAGGAAACACCCGTGTGTGCGGGATGATCATGAAAGGAGCTCAACCTCTTCGACAGGTTCTGAAGCGCTAGCGCATATCTTGAATTTGAAGCCGGAGAGTGACTGGGAGGAGGCTCCGTAACAGGATGTCTATCCGTTTCATCATCGATGAAATCTCTTTCATCAAGTTCTACGATCTCAAGCTCTGGGTCGTCTTCTACCACTTCAAGTACATCAGAAGGAAGTTCCTCAATGTGAATGAGTGGATCGTTCCCTTCATTCGCTTCTTGGTATGGGCGATTTTCATCTTGAGGATTTCCTTCATTATTTTGTCCGTCCCCTTGACCCGAAAATGAGTGCGTCGTTTCTCCCAAGGAGCCAGTGCTTTCCGCTGGCGATTCTGGTGTCACAGGTCTTGTAGACGCATCCGCTAAAGGTTGGGTTGTCGATGGGGCAAAAAACGCAGTTCCCATGCGGCGATAACCCATTAAAAGGACTCCAAGACCCACGAGGGCAATGGTGGGTAAGGAAGGAGCGGAGGAAAAGGTCTGAGTTGCCGAGCTCAAAAGTTCAGGATTTGCAGCAAAACTTTCAGAAGGATTTAAAAAGCTTAATAGCCCATAAACAGCAGGAACCGAGGCCGCCGCCATCGCAAATTTATTGAGCAAGGAAGAGGACTGGAGAGGAGTTGCCTTAATTATCTGGGTCTTTAAAAAGGTTTTTGAAGCATCTGTTTCGCCAGATGGATCTGTTTTAAGCGATGAAACCAGGATTTCAGAAAATCGGGGAATTTCCATCTGACGCATCAGAAGATCAAATCGATCTTTCGCATCGACGTTATTCGGTGAAGAAGATTCGCGAACCTCCGAAGCAGACGAGATCAGATGATCAAAAGAATCACGTACAAGACTGGGGGCGAACACCTCGGTGACGCCCTGAGATGCGAGCCTGGCCAGAAAGGTCGTTTCGAGGGCCGATTTTTGATCCTCTGCCAGGGCTTCTCCTTCCCCTGCTCTTAAAGCCTCATTCCAGGTTTTCTTAAGCTCTCTTTCGAGCAGGATACGGGCCGCAATTTGAAGGCCTTGTTCGGAAGAAATATCCGTTTCATAAGCAAGATCCTGATTCGTTCTTGCCGTCGCCATCTGCGAAGAAAGAATTTCCGAGACGGAATTCACGGAAAGTTGGGCAGAAGGGATAAGACCGACGCGTCTTTGAATCAGATCGATCAGATTTAAAATTTTTCCTTCTTCCGGGTGTGAAATTCTGGGAAGTGAAAGAGAAGCGGGTTTAAGCTGCGATTTAGCGGTTGAAGCAGAAGACGGCTCCGCCTTCAGGGTTGTGGGTTGAAGATGGGAATCCGCTGATTTTGCCGAAGGGGTTGAGGATCTCTGGTAAAGAGAAGCTTTTGCACTTTTTGCCAACGCAAACGATTCGCCCTGGCCCTGGCCGGTGGCGCAGGCCTTGACCAGTTGATAAAACTCCTCCCAACTCATCTGCGGCGTTTTTCCCTCCAAAAGTTTCAACAGGATATTGTCCGCAGATTCTTCCGCTATTTCTTTAAGAACTCCTGGCACAAGCCCCCGCAGACTCACCATTGATCGGTGCAGGGCGCGGGTAAGAACTTTTCTGAATACCGATTGGGATCCGCCATTTTTAAGAGCGATGCTTGTGGCCTCGGCCACTTCTTTTTCGAAAGGACCGGTGAGCAGCATCGAAAAACCGGTCGCCAGCGATTGTTTGATCCAGGCGAACAGGGTGTCGATCTCTCCTTCACGGATCTGATCTGAAAGATTCGCAACTACATTGCCCGCCACCGACATGCGTGCGCCGGTTGTAAACCCATGCACCCCGCGCCGGGCGGCTTTTTCTGACCAGTGCAAACCTTTCTCTGCCAGTTTTCTTTCTGCAGACATTTCTCTTACGAGCGTGCGCGCCTGCAACCCTTCATTGCGTGCAAAGGCGCCCGAGAGCCTGCCAGTGCGCACGGAAGATCCCCATGACTTTGCGAGAGTCTGAAGGGCCCGCTCTTCACGAAACGATTTAAGCCCGGCTTTTATGCCGCGTCCCATCCGCATTTCCTTGGCAAACATTTTTCCGGCACGCGCAACCGCCGCCCCTTCTGCGAGACCACCAGTGAGGACTTCGAGGGCGATCATTTCTCCGATGGTTTCTCCCAGACTGAACAAATCCTTTCCAACCGAGGCATCCAGACCGCTTAAGGCGGCGTGAAGATCGCCACCGTCTTTCATCTCGGAAGCTAAAATCTGAAGCTGTGTTTGAATCTGACTGGTATCTTTTGCCTGTGACAAAGATTCGATCAATGCATCCATTCTTCCGTTTGCCAGACGAATTACCTGACGGATGTCTGCCTGCTCGCCGGTCAGATAGAGAGCAATTTGACCCGGCGCGGAATAGCCGGCGGCACGATAAAGAAAGCTCTGTTTTTTATAGGAATACCAAAGTTCGCGCTGGGTGGTGCGGAGGGCGTAAATCAGTCTTTGAACCTCAGGTTTTAATTTTTCATTCGTGAGGTTGACTTGAGGATTTTCAAGCGAGAGGGCCTGATGCATGTCTTCACAGGCGTCAATTTCATTCGAGATCTTTTCAAGATCGCGGAAGGCAGATTTTTGTGCCGCGGGAAGATCTGCATACATCTTTTCGATCTTGTCTCCCCGATATAAAAAACTCAGCGTCCACTCGTAGGACTTTTCCAAACCAGAGCGCTGCTCGGGATCCTCACCTTTCAGAAAATAACCGATTCTTTTGCAAAGACTTTTCAGATCGATTTCTGAGGCCAAGTGATCGGCCTCTGATAAAAAACGATCGAGCTGGTTTAAAACCAGGGCGCGGGTTTTCGCGCTCGTGTATGTGCCGTTCGTATCGGCCGTCCAGTTGGCGTTATCTACCGTTACCAGCCAAAGATGGAGGAGTTTGGATTTCACCTCTGATTTAAGATCTCTTTGATCTTTCAAATCCAGATACTCTTTCGCACGCCGTGAAAGACGCTGCGGTGAAAGATCAGCATACATCTCTTCAGATCTTAACACCGAGATTTCCTGGGGATGATAGCGGTATTGCAATTCGATTCTTTTCTGCTGGGCTTCTTTTTGGGCGGCATATTTCAGAAGGCGCTCGCCATAGTGTGTGGCCTGCTGAAGACTTTCGGAATCAATGCCAGTGTCTTCATCCATGCCCAGCAGTTTGATCCCCTGATCAAACCCTTCTTCCAATGGCTTGGGCACCGCGCGTTTCAGATCGGCCACACTGCTCACGCCAAAGCTCGAAAGCTTTTTTTCAAAAAGTCTTCTGAGATGAGAAGGAATGATTTTCTGATCATCTGCCAAACACATCATTTCTTTCAAGATGATCGCACGAAAAGCAGGGGGATAATGCATCGGATCGTGCAGGATAGCATTCAGACGACTGCGCCCTTCGGGACTTGATAAACTTCTTTCGACAAAACGGGTGTAGCTGACGGTTGCGATCGATTTCTGAAATCGATGAAGAAGCTCCTCACAGGATGTGGCGTCCGGAATTTCTGAAGGATCTGCCTCCGGATGAATTTCGGCATAAAGAATCTTTAGCAGCGGAAGGAATTCTTTTTGGGCAAGGACCTGGTGATAGGAGGCCAGCAGATGCTGGTTGAGGGCCATTCCATCGATGGACACCTGGGCGATGAGAAACTGTTTGAACTCTTCAAAACTCTGAACATTGATGCGTTTGAGATCTAGGTATCCTTCTTTTTGAAATACGGAATGGACGAGAGGTCCCAGAAGATCTTTCAGGTGGGCTGAAATTTTCTCGTGAGCGCGAGTGAGAGAGGGAGAAGGTTGCGTGCTCACACCTTCGTTATTTTTATCAAATTGATCGGGGCCTTTTTTTGAAATTTTTTCGATCAGGATCTTTTGAAGGCTCTTGGCTTTTTCTTCAAAGTGATCGGATTTTTTTCCTAAAGCCAGGTTCAGCTGGGCGGCCTTGGCGTAGAAAAACTGAAGGGCCTTTAAATTCTCCGGCTCTTCTTTTTCAAGTTTTTGAATTTGTTCACAGGTCTTTGTCCAGATTTCTTCCAGCCGCTCATCCAGACGCGTCAGCGCTTCTTTGGCCCAGGAAGGTTGAAAATCCAGCCCTGAAAGATCGCTCTCAAAAGAGATTTGATGGGCTTCAGTGGGAATGTAATTTCCCGTTGGTTTTTCCAAAAGAGGCGTACTGGTGTTTTCTCCTTCTCCTGAACGATTTTGATTGCGATCCATCTTGAGCCCTTCCAGCGACTGGCTCATGAAACGGTAGGGTTTTAGGTGGATGCGCAGTTTGATCAGATTCGAAGCTTTTAAAAGACTTAAACGCGCGCCGGTGTAGTCCTGAATTTTTTCCTGCTCCCGAGCCATTTTTTCATAAAGCTCTATGCACTCAGGGTCTGATTTTTTGGTCTCGATCGCGCCCGCAAAAGCTTCGATTGTCTGCTTTGAAAAATCGATAGCCTGGAGCGATTCTCCACAAAAAGCAAAAAAATCTGCGGCCAAAGATTTTAAAAGGGCTTCCTGCTTTAGATCTGCAAAGTCAGGGCTTTCGGGTTTGAAATAGAGGGAAAGCGAGATGAGCTCGTAAATTCTGGTCTGATTTTTTTGAGGATCTTCCTGAAAAAGCTGGCGGGCATTCTGGTAGCATTCGCCACTTAAAGACCTTTCCAGACCTTTTTCCTGGATCTGGCTCCTGAGCTCTGCCGTCAGTCTGAGATTCAGACGCAAAAAAATGCTCTGAACCGCTTTGTCTTCGAGATGTTTTTCAAGATAGCGATAGAGGTTTTCAACCTGGATGGGATTGGATTTACCAGGGGTTGTTTCTTCTACAATGTCTTTGAATTCGACTCCCTTTAGCAAAAGACCCTGTAGGATATGAAAAGCCAAAGGGTGGCTTTTTTCATCGAAGGCAAGCTTTGATAGCAAAGAGAGATCAATCGAGGGGGCTGTTTTCTGATCTCCATGACTTTTCAGTTCGGCAAGGGCTTCTTCGTTCGCCTGTGCGAGTGAAAGAGGAGTTGAGGTTCTTGAGGGAAAGTCCGGGCGTAGCTTTGGGGTTCCTTCCAGAGCTTTAGGTTCTAAAAGGGAATTTGTATCGGGAGCAGAAGGAGTAGGTGTCAAAATCCGGGCATCTGCCTGAGGGTTGGGCAGCCCGTTGCCTACAAAATCAGCATTTTCGCCCGTCTGCGGGCGATTTCCCAAGGAATTTCTATCCAGCGACAAACCCATGACTAACAGATGAGCAAGATTTGAACCAAAATTTTTCCTCTTATCCTAAAGAAAAAATTCCACTTTTTCTTATCCGGAATTTCTACTGCAAGGGGGAGATGCTGTTTTTTGGGTGAAGATAAACTTGGAGTAGTCAAAAGAAGAAAGATCAGAATAAAATTTACCAATGAGTGAAACGAGGGAGCTGATTTTAAATATCAAGCCTCAGCCTTCCGTCCTGATTTTGGGCGAGAAAAGGCTGATTGTGGACGAAAGCGTTCCGCTTTCAAAAACGCCTCCGTCTATTCAGGCCAGTCACCATTTTGAAAACTACCGTCGTGTCACCTGCCCGGCCTGCGGCTCACATCACATCCTGTTTCTGGTGGGGACCAATCCTTACCTTCCTGAATCTTTACTCTGCGCCCTTTGCCGCGCACGAATCCTTCCCAATGCCTTTCAGGAAAGAATGACCCGTCGTGAAGAGATTCGTCAGCAGGTGATTCTCTATCCATCCAATCAGGAGGCGACTTCCGCCCAGGCAATCGATTTTTCTCCTTCCGGGCTTAAAATCAGTGCTCCTCTTCAAATTGATCCTTTAAATAAAATCCGCATTGTGTGCGATCAGTTCATTGCGATGGGAGAAACAGTCTGGTTGCGAAAAGAAAAACGCCTGCTTTATTCCCAGTACGAAATGGGAATCCGCTTCGATTATTTTCTGCCGCAGGAAAGAAGTCTGCTCATTCATCGGGTCATTTGAAAAAATCACACCCTCTTCATCCTCTATTCGGCTGATGCCAAATTGAGGGATCCCCTGCAATGTCTCCAGCCCTGCGTTGGAGGACTCCGTTGGTCAACGTACCTTGAACGCCTCCCTAAAAATGGCCAACTACCACTGTTTTCAGGTTCATTTCATTGAGGCGCCATCTAAATCTTGTTCTCTATCAGTCAAAGAGGGGGTGGGGTCAGGAGACCTTCTGGGTTCGAATAAACCAGAAATAAAGAACCGGAACCGCAAAGCGCGAAATCAGAGTGGCGGCAACTTCTCCAAACATCAGGCTGACGGCGAGTCCCTGAAAGATGGGGTCAAAGAGCATGACGAAACTTCCGACGACAACAGCAGCGGCGGTCAGCAACATCGGTCTGAATCTCAAAACTCCGCCGCTTATGATCGCCTCGCGAACTGCGGCGCGATCGAGTCCCTGTTTTGTGGCGAGAAGATTTTCGATGAAATCCACCAGGATGATGGAGTTGCGAACGATAATTCCCGCACCAGCAATAAAGCCGATCATCGAGGTGGCGGTGAAGTAAACTCCGGTAAGGGCATGGCCCGGCAAAATGCCGATCAGACTGATCGGAATGGGGGCCATGATGATTAAAGGAATGCGAAAGCTTTTGAACCAGCCGAGAACCAGTACGTAGATCAAAACCATCACGACAGCAAAGGCTCCTCCCAAATCCCTGAAAACTTCATAGGTGATAAACCATTCACCGTCCCATTTCAGGATGGGCTCCCTTGTATCGGCAGGTACCTCGGCGGTTTGCTGGGGCAAGGGAATCTGTGGCGAGAGTTTGTTCATGCCATAAATCGGGGCTTCTTCCGAGCCGGACAATTCGCTCATCAAGTACACGACGGGTTTCAGATTTTTTCGGTATCGCAATGGAGTCTCCAGGGTTTTTGCAGGATCGCTTAAGACCGCCATCGGGGTGATTCCGGATTCCATGGAGTGAAGAAAAAATTTTCCGAAGGCCACCGAAGAATCCGTGACGGAATTTTCTACCGAGAGTTCAATGGCAATCGGTTCCGGATGTGCCGTATCAGCCAGAATTCCGAGAGGAGTATGTGAATAGATCAGGTTTCCTGCGCGTGCAAACTGGGCTGCCCGCACACCGCTTATTCCTGCCTGCTGATAATCGAAATGAAATATTTTTCGTGGGCGCGAGGCTCTTAAGCTTGTATCCAGATCGACCACGCTTGGCTCGGCCTTCATCACCTCATAAACCTTTCGCGCAGCCTGCTCGCGACGGGCATCATCCGGCCCGTATATTTCTGCCAGAATCGTGGAAAGAACGGGAGGCCCAGGAGGAATTTCCAGAATTTTGGTGAGTGCCTGATGACGGGTTCCGAATTCAGCAAGGGTTGGGCGAATTTTTTCAATGAGAGCATGCGATGAAATTTTTCGATGTTCCTTATCCGTCAGGACAACCTGAAGATCGGCCTGGTCGTCGCGACCTCTTAAAAACACGTGTTTGACCATGCCTGAAAAACTGAAAGGCGCGGCTTCGCCAGTGTAGATCTGTATTTTGGTAATCTCCGGAATTTTTAGAAGCTCTTCGGCCAGAATTTTGGAGTTTTTCATCGATGCCGGAAGGGAAGTGGTGGAAGGGTAGTCGATCAGAATCTGAAATTCATTTTTGTTGTCAAAAGGCAACATCTTGACCTTGACGGTTTTAAAATAAATCAGACTTGTGGATCCTAAAAACAGAACCAGCGTGAAAAGTCCGAACAGGATGCTTTTGAAAGCGGAGCTCAAAAGCTGATGCATCAGATATTGATAGATCCGATCCAGAATTCCTGGTTTTGAAGGGGTATCATCTTTATGGCCATGTGGTTTCAAAAGCAGGGCAGAGGCCCACGGGGTGACAATAAAGGCGACGAGGAGGGATAAAATCATGGCCAGACTTGCACCAATCGGGATGGGCTTCATGTAAGGACCCATGAGTCCACGCACAAATGCCATCGGCAAAATCGCGGCGATAACCGTGAATGTGGCCAGGATCGTCGGATTTCCGACCTCTGATACAGCGTTGATCGCCTGAGAGATCAAACCCTCGCGAGCGCTTGTTTTTAAATGGCGTTCGATGTTTTCCACCACGACGATGGCATCGTCGACCAAAATTCCAATCGAAAAAATAAGCGCAAAAAGCGTGACGCGGTTTAGGGTGTATCCTAAAAAATAATAGATTGCCAAAGTCAGAGCCAGAGTGACCGGGACGGCAATGACGACAACGATGGCTGCACGCAAACCCATGAACAAGGCAATGAGCAGAGCTACCGACAAGGTGGCGATCATCAGGTGTTCGATCAGCTCTCGTGATTTGGCTGCAGCGGTTTCGCCGTAGTTTCGTGTGATGCTGAGATGGACATCCTTCCCCATCGACTCCTGAAAGAGCTTTGCCTTTTCGACGATTTTTTCAGCGAGCAGAACAACGTTGGTTCCCTTGCGCTTGGTAAAGCTTAAGGAAACTGCTGGGAGGGGTTTTGCGCCATTGTCTTTATCGTATAAAACAGACAGCCGTCGCAGGGCTTCTGGTCCTTCCATAAGATTGGCTACATCGCGCACACGAACAATCTGGCCTCCCCGCTGGCCGATGGCGATGTTTCCTACTTCTTCTGCGTTTTTCGGTCTGCCGCCGGTTTCCACATCAAAAATCTCTGAGGCTCCCCAGGTCTTTCCACCAGGATATAAAGCAAATCCTGATTCAAGGGCCTGAGCCAGTTGATCGATTGAAACACCGCGCATCTTCATGCGCTCCGGATCTCCCATCACACGCAAGGTACGTTTCTGTCCTCCCAGAATTTCGATGTGATTGATTTCCGGCAGGCTTGAGAGCTCGCGCTCAAGGGTGGCAACGGCCGCCCGAAGATCAAGCTCCGATTGAGTTTCGGAAGTGTAAGTGAGAGTTAAAAAGGGGACATCATCGATCGAATAGGATTTGATGAGAGGTTCAGTCGAATGGGGTGGCAGTTCTGAACGGATTTCAAGGATTTTGTGATGGATCTTGACCAAACTGTCTTCAACCGATTCGCCTACTCGAAACCGAACGGTGATCAGGGCCCCATTCGCCTGGCTGGTAGAATATACGTATTCCACGCCTTCCAGACCCCACACTGCCTTTTCGATCGGCTCGGTGAGCTTTTCCTCAATTTCTTTTGCCTCAAGCCCTGGAGAACCAACCTGAATGTCGATCATGGGGACAGAGATTTGAGGCTCTTCTTCTTTGGGTGTGAGCAATACGGACAGGGCCCCCAGGAGTAATGAGGCAATCACCAGCACCCAGGTGAGTTTGGATTGAATAAATGTTTTTGCGAGTTTTCCCGCAAATCCGGTTGAATTAGGGGATGTCACGATTTCCTCCTCGCATCATATAATTGTGGGCATTTTCCAAAATCAGGGTTTCTTCACTTTTTTGAATCTGGACGAGAATTTCAAGCTGATGGCCAAGCACTTCGGTGAGTTGCAGGGCATTGACCATTCCTTGAGAATACAGGTTGTGAGAGGTTGAAAACTGCTCTTGCGAAAGATGGAGGCTTTCTTTGGAAAGCTTGAGGTTCTCTTCTGCCATCTGAATCTTTAAATAACTTTCTTCGCTTTGAGTGCGGGCCTTTAAAAGATCTGCCTTCGCTTTCTCTTTTTGAGCCAAAGCCTCTATTTGCTTTTGCTGAAAACTTTTCCATTCGGTGGGATTGAACAGATTCCACTGAAGGTAGCCCCCAACTGTTACACTGGAAGCTACATCGCGTGATCCAGCAATCATGTCTGTCTGTCCAAAGACCCCAACCCGTGGAAGCTTTTTTGCTTTTTCAGCCCGAGACATTTTTTCCAGGGCCTGACTCATAGCTTCTCCCGCCTGCACATGCTCGGGAGCGAGAGTATTCGCGTTGGGGGCCGGAAGGGCCCCCAGTTGTGTCTTTAAAAAACTTCTGATTTCCTGATCGACGGGCATCCAGTGTGCATCCTGTATCTGAGACTTGAGAGCCAGGGTTTTGAGCAGGATTTCGATCTGGGTTTGTGATTGTTTTAGGGCGCCCTGAATCTGATTTTGAATCGAGCGGAGTCCCAGAAGACCGGAAGTTCCAACCGGATTGGCAGGGTCTGCAAGCGCATAAGTGGATTTCAGATTATTTACTCTACCCATGAGTTGTCCCAGACGGTTTTGATGGTGGATGGAAGAAAGAAGGAGCCCATATTCTGCGACGGCCTGTGCATACTGATTCTGTCGGATACTTTTGAAGGCATGTTCGCGGGCGTTCTGGACTTTCTGGGTCGATTCCGTGGCGGCTGTAGGTCCTCCTCCTTCATAAAGCGGCAGATCGATGAGCAGTGAGCTGGTGGCAAAACTACCAAAGCCCGGCTCATTTAAAGTAGAAGGCTGAAAATCCTGTGCTCCGATCTCACGCTGATTGAGTCTGGAAAAAAAAGAGGCAGCGGGTTCATTGGTCTGAAGGGCCCTGGCCGAAATAGAAACACGTGGAAGCCAGTGGAGAGACTGGTTTTTGTGGCCCACCTGAGCGGCTTTCAACTCATTTTCTGCCTGCCTGAGATCAGGAGAAACGGCTGTGATTTGAGTCCATAGATTCTGAAAAGAAACTCGTGTCTGAGCTTTCAGATCGAAAGGAAGAATCAAAAGGATGGCAAGGATCCATAAATTCAACCGATACATAAAAGATCTCCCTTATTTACAAAAGATGTCTTCGAGTGCCGAGATAATGCTTTGAATGCGTGTGTCTGAAAGTGAGTAAGAGATAAAGGCTCCCTGACGTTCGGCCATCACAAGACCCCGGGCTTTCATAAGGGCAAGGAACTGGGAGATTTGAACCTGAGACCCGCCGGTGGCCGATTGAAGATCAGAAACCGTTTTGGCTCCTTCCGATAACAGGCAGAGAATCTTGAGTCTTAAAGGATGGGAAAGGAATTTTAAAAGGTTTGAGGCTTCCTCGATTCCTTCAAAAATTGGGTTTTTGGGCAGTTTTTTTGGCATAGCGAAATTAATATATAATAATATTATTATATGTCAATATTCTTTTTGTCTGGAATCTTATCTTGCGAAGAGGGGTGAAAATCTTCCGTAAGGAAGAGTGTTGTCTGTGTTTTAAGACAAAAAATCAGTGTGAGTGAGGCGGGGTTTTTTTAAAAAAAACGCTTATCTTCTTGGCAAAGAAAAAACAAAATCGATAGAATTTCAGAGTCATTTTCCAAAATCCAAGAGCGCTGGAACCTTAATAAAGCAGATAAAACATTGTGACAGAGTACGAGTTTCGTTTTGCAATTTTTGTCCGGGCATATCTATGAAACTTCGCAACAAGGTTTTTGTCGGGGTGTTGGGGAGTCTGCTGGTTGTGCTGGCAGCCCTTTTTCACATGATTTCCAGCCGGCTGGAGAAGGGCTTTCTTGAGCTGGAAAATGAGAGCATTCGAACAAACGTCGGCCGCGTAGAAGATGCCATTCATAACCAAATCAACAACTATTTATCCAAACAGTCGGATTGGGCGTCCTGGGATGACGCTTACGCTTTCATCGAAAACAGAAATGAAGCCTTTATTTCTTCGAATCTTACCGACAAGACGATGGCCGAGTCGCTCAAGCTGGATGTGATCTTTTTTGTAAATACCAAAGGAAAGATTGTTTACAAAAAATCGGTTGATTTAAAGACCGGTAAAGAAATTGAAATTCCCGATGAACTTGTCAAAATGGCCGAGCCCGGAAGCCCCCTGTTACAGCTCCATGACTTAACTTCCAGGCTGAGAGGATTCATCGTCACCCAGACAGGGGTCCCCTACATTTTTGTTTCCCAACCGATTTTGACCTCCAATCGCGAAGGTCCCATTCGAGGGTGGATGATCTGGGGGTTTAAATTTGATGAAGAAATTCTCAAGAACCTTTCAGAAATCACCCATCTGCAGTTCGATCTCATTCTACTCAACACCCCTGACCTTTACGAGCGCTTTGCAAAATCTTTTCATGAAAGCAAAGGAGTGATGATTGAAAGGCACTCCGAAAAGATGGCTTCTGGCTATACGTTGGTAAAAGACATTCGTGGAAAACCGGTATTTGTCCTGAAGGTTCATCAACAGCGTAATATTCATCAGATTGGCCAGGAAGCCCTTGATTATGTGCTGATCTTTCTTTCGATTTCACTGATTCTGGCCGGTATCATCCTCATGGTTTTTTTGGACCGACTCATTATTCTTCGTTTGAGTAAGATGGAATCCTCCCTGGGCGAAATCACGCGCTCTGAAAAACATGCTTTGAGACTTCCCCATATGGGAAATGACGAAATCGGGCGCCTGGCTTTAGCCGCAAATCGAATGCTCGATTCATTGGAAAAAAATCATCATGAATTGACCGAAAATGAAGTGCGTTACCGAGAGCTTTCAGAAAACATTCCCGTGGGAATCTTTGAGGCGGATCAAAAAGGGATGTTTACCTACGTGAATCACCAATGGACGAATCTGACCGGACTTAGCATTTATGAGTCTTTGGGAAATGGATGGATGATGGCCCTCCATCATGAAGATGCAAATAAGGTTTTTCAGCAGTGGGAAGGTTGTCTGAATCTGGGTCAGTCTTTTGAAATGGAATTCAGATTTCAACCCAAGACCGAAAAAACGGTTTGGGTTTATGGTGTTGCCATCCGATCCAAACAGCGGAGTGATGGCACTTATCAATATCTGGGATCTGTGCTCGATATTACGCCTTTAAGAAAGGCCCAGGAGGCGATTCATGAGGTCCAGCTGCAATTGCAGGAATCTCAAAAAATGGAGGCAATTGGAAAGCTTGCAGGAGGGATCGCTCATGATTTCAATAATATCTTAAGCGGAATTCTGGGGTACGCCTCTATCCTGAAAGAGAAGTTTGCCAAGGAAGAAAAGGTTTCGCGTCAGCTCGATGTGATTGTGAGGTCTGCGGAGAGAGGCGCCCAGCTTGTCAAGCAGCTTCTGGGATTTGCCCGTCGAGGCCAGTATGAAAAGAAAGTGATCAACCTGAATGAGAGTATTACCGAGACCCTTCAGCTTCTGGGTTCAACAATGGGACAGAAAATTGCTTTAAAGCAGGATCTTGAGCCCCATTTGTGGAAAATTGAAGGAGACTCTTCACAGATTTTACAAGTTTTCATGAATTTAGGAGTCAATTCGCGAGATGCCATGCCGAATGGAGGGGAGATTTTTATCCAATCCGAAAACCTTGAGCTGAAAACAGAGGAAGAATGTCAAAAGCGTAATCTACAGCGTTTAAAGCCGGGTCGTTATGTCCATGTCATCTTTAAAGATACGGGAACCGGTGTTCCTGAAGAGATTCGTCATAAGATTTATGATCCCTTTTTCACAACCAAGGCCCCTGGAAAAGGGACAGGTTTGGGACTCTCCATGACCTACGGAATTATTCAGAACCATAAAGGAATTATTGATCTGGAAAACACTCCTCAACTGGGCGCTACTTTTCATTTGTATTTTCCTGCATTGACTGATGAGAGCCTGATGGGTCTGGAAATGTCAGCCACTGCAGGAGCAGAGACGCCTTCCCCCCTTATGGATGAGATGAGTTTCTGGAAGGATAGACAAATTCTTCTTGCCGATGATGAATCAATGATTCTCGATTTTTTAAAGGAGATTTTGGAATCAAAAGGAGTAAGCGTTTATTGTGCATCTAACGGCAAAGAGGCCGTGCAAATCGTCCAGGAAAAAAGAGGAAATCTCGACGCTGCAATTCTCGATGTAATTATGCCTGTGATGAATGGTTTGAAGGCTTACGAAGAGATCCAGAAAGTTGATTCTGCGCTTCCTGTAATTTTTGGGAGTGGATATTCTGAGGGTGAATCGATTGCCCAACTTCAACGGGCGGGGAAAGTATCCTTCGTCCAAAAACCTTTCAAAAAAGAAGAGCTTTTAAAGCTTTTGGCTGAGAAGATGAGAAAGGGAAAAACTCTTAGCGAGAATAAGGCTTAGATTGAACGCCTTGATGCCAAAACGATAAGTTTAGGTTGGACGTTTTCATTGGGGTAAGAGGCAACCCGAAGAACAGAAGCATTTAGAATAAGTACTTGCGAGAATTTTAACAGTGCAGATCAGCCGGCAAGAATTTCCAATAGAGTTGTTTTACTGGGCTACTTAACGTCCATATCCAGTTGTGGTTTGTCTAAACCAGCCTTAACCAACCATAATAACCACATCAAGGAAAAGGGGATCTCTTGTGCTGCCTTCTTCATTTTTTGAGTCACTTGCCTGGTCTTTTTCAGAACCTGTTCCGTCTTCTCCAGAAGGCATGGCAGCGGCAGTTACTTCATATAACGAGGAAATTGGAAAATCCTTTGAACCATCTGAGTTGACCACCCCTTTCCCCTTTCTTCGAATCGATTTAATGTATTCCTACCGAGTTCAGCAATCAGGCGGCGAATGGAAAGAAGTTTCTGTAATTGTAAGAATTGATGGAAGCGGAAAAGAACTAACTTACTCTGAAATACTCTGGCACTTGCATCGTGCAGCGCATGATCATCTCTCTGATCAAGATCATCATTTTTTTGAAGGGTTTTATCTTATCTCGCAGCAGGCCAAAGATGGTACTCCAGTATATGAAATACATCTTGGCAGCTAACACTTTAATGCTCTCTTGGCTTTGATTGAGTTTCTTCTTGCACCGATTCATTTGGCTCCTGCAAGTATCTGTACTCGGTGTCAATATTTCGCGCACTTCATTGCAAGGATTAAAGAAAATGATCATCTCCCTCGTAGAGATTGAATAGGTGGTTAATGTCCAACCCATCATTTCTTGGTCTCTCCGTATTGCTTGCTTGTCCTTAAAGATCAACGTTATGCAATGGTGAGAAAATTTCAACTTAAGACTTTTTATTGTAAACTTTTTGTAGCTTGGTATATGAAGGTCTCACGCTCCATTCGCTTGAAAAATATAAAAACTTTTAAGTAGATCCTGTGCGCAGGAATTTAAAAGGTCCTGCAAACCTTCAGGAGTCAGCCGTTTATGGCCACCATTGTCGTAAAAAAACCAAAGTTTTCTTTTTGGCAAAAAATCTATGTTGGTGCGATTGCTCAAGGAATGCTCATCACCTTGAGGCATGCCCTACGAAATATTTTTAACCAAAAAGGAATTCTCACCTACGAATTCCCAGAAAAGAAAAAACCCATCCCTTTAAACTATCGGGCCGAACATCGGCTTATGCAAAGGCCCGACGGATCTGTTCGTTGTACCGCTTGTATGTTGTGTGCCACAGCCTGCCCGGCTCATTGTATCGAGATCGTGGCTCAAGAACACCCGGATCCCGAAATCGAAAAGTTTCCTGCAGTTTATAATATCGATTTGTTGCGCTGTGTTTTTTGCGGATTTTGTGTGGAGGCTTGTCCTTGCGATGCCATTCGAATGGATACACAAAAAGTGGATCGGGCAGAACTTAATCGCCCTGCCTTTGTGCTGGATCGCAATTACCTTTTGCACAATCATCCTGAAGACAAAAGCCCTTACTCGATCGCCTTATATTAAAAACCACTATTCAAAAAGATTCTCTCATGTCCTACCAACTCACTCTTATCCCTGGTGACGGGATCGGTCCAGAAGTCACCCAAGCGGCGATCACGGTTCTGAACGCAACCGGAATTCAATTCAAGTGGGATAAGGTCCTCGCAGGCCAACAGGCAATCGATAAGTTCGGTTCTCCTCTCCCAGACAAAACCGTTCAGATTCTTCAAAAAAACAAGGTAGCCTTAAAAGGCCCGATTGGAACCCCGATTGCGAAAGGGTTTGGTAGCGTAAATGTTCTAATGCGAAAAAAGCTTAATCTTTTTGCAAGCTTAAGACCAATTAAATCCTTAAAAGGATTAAGTACTCGTTACTCCGATATCGATTTGGTGGTCGTGCGAGAAAACACCGAAGATCTCTACGCTGGAGTAGAACACGAGGTGGTACCAGGAGTGGTTGAGAGTATCAAAATCATCACTGAAAAAGCCTCGACCCGAATTGCAGAATTTGCCTTTCAGTATGCCAAAAAGGAAAAACGCAAAAAGGTGACAGCCATTCATAAGGCAAATATCATGAAGCTTTCGGATGGCCTTTTTATCAATTGTTCCAGCAAGGTAGGAGAAAAATTTCCTAAAATTGCCTATCAGGAGATGATTGTCGACAACACCTGTATGCAGCTGGTGATCAATCCTCAACAGTTTGATGTGTTATTATTAGAAAATCTCTATGGAGATATTATTTCCGACCTTTGTGCCGGGTTGGTTGGGGGCTTGGGGGTGGTTCCTGGGGCGAATATCGGGAAGGATATGGCAGTATTTGAAGCGGTTCATGGAAATGCTCCCACTATTGCAGGTAAAGGGATAGCCAACCCCATTGCCATGGTCTTGACGGCTGCGATGATGCTTAAGTATTTGGGTGAAAAGAAGGCAGCTAGAGCGATCGAAGCGGCAGTGAATGAACTTACGGATGAAGGAGCGAATCTGACCCCAGACCTCGGAGGAAACGCTTCAACGCAGCAGGTGGCCAAATCCATCGCCCAAAAAGTTCGAACTTATCTTTAGAGTTTAACCTGTCATATGACGACGGATACACCAATCAGCCCCGATTTCATCTCTGCAGAAACAGCTATAGCTGAACCTGCCACTTCATCTTTGACCCAACCCGCAGATTCCATGCAGGAGAAAAGGTCTCTGCCACTACCCGACGATAAATTTTCCAAAGGAAAAATTATAAAATATTTCCCTCAGTCCAAGTACGGGTTTATCAAAGACCGAGCTGGGCGTGATGTTTATTTCAATGTGGAAGAGGTTCGTTTTGTCGGCTCCAAAGGTCGAGATCATCTTAAAGAAGGTCTTGAAGTTGGCTATGATGTTGCCTGGACGAGTAAGGGGATACATATTGAAAAAATAAAGATTTACTGATTCTCCCGCACATTTGCCTTGCGGTTTTTACCTCATCCGCAAGAGCTATTTCCCTCGATGTTCAAGAATTCCATAAAAATTATCTCTCCAATTCAACGAGGTCCTTCATGTCATCCACTGCAGAATTGATTGTTGCAGATAGTGAAACAGATGCGAATCTTTACTACGCTACACGTTTTGTTGTTCCAGATCCTGTTCTGTTCATTAAAATCAGAAATAAAAAATACCTGATCTTGAATGATTTAGAAGTCGATCGCGGGCGTCGAGAGGCATCCGTCGATGAGGTTTTGTCCCTGACCGAATGGCAGGAAAGGGTAAAAAAAAGGATTAGGAAAGCACCCACAACTTCCGATGTCCTTGAAGGATTTCTAAAGGAAAAGAAGGTAAAACATTTAATTTTATCTCATCAGTTTCCAGCATGCTTAGCCTTTGAGCTTCAAAAGAAAAAATTTTCGATCGAATTTCGAGCGGATCCTTTTTGGGCCAATCGCCTTCTTAAAACTCCAGATGAAAAAAAAGCCATTCAGGAAAGTCTAAAATATACAGGCCAGGCGATTCGAAAAGCCTATGAGGTTCTTCATGAATCTACCCTCTCGAAAACGAATGTTTTATTTCAGAAAAAGAATTTGACCTCAGAGAAGCTGCGTCAGGTGATCGACGGATATTTGCTGGATCATCAGTGTCTTCCAAAAAATACCATCGTTGCGGGTGGCGATCAGGCAGTTGATCCCCATGAGCGAGGGAGTGGGCCTTTAAAACCCCATCAATCCATTGTGATGGATGTTTTTCCCCGCTCGATGAAATCACAATATTTTGCCGACATGACCCGTACTGTGGTGAAAGGGAAACCGAGTCCTGAGCTTGCCAGGATGTGGAAAACAGTGAAGGAGGCTCAGGAACGAGCCATCGATAAAATTCGCGAGGGAATCAATGGCAATCAGATTCACGGATGGATTCTTTCCTTTTTTGAACAGAAGGGTTTTAAAACCGGCATTCAGAACGGAAGGATGCAGGGTTTTTTTCATGGCACAGGTCATGGATTGGGCCTGGATATTCATGAACCTCCGCGAGTTTCAAAAGTTTCTGTTCGGCTCAAAGCCGGGATGGTGGTGACTGTAGAACCGGGGCTTTATTATGCGGGAATTGGAGGCGTGCGTATTGAAGACGTCGTTTATGTGACGAAAGAAGGTTGTGAGGTCCTTTCTTCCTGCCCAAAAATTTTAGCCATCGATTAGGCTTTTGGTTCCAGAATAATTTTCGCCATGAAGCCGAAAGTGAGGGCGTTTTGCATGTTTGCAGGGAGTTTTGCGTTGACACTGAAAGAAGGTTTTTCCTATACGTACAGCCCTTCAAATCTTGCGATTTGAGTCCTTTTTCGAGGGAGGACTTTGAAGCAAGTTTTATGGACAGGTAGCTCAGTCGGTAGAGCGCAGCCCTGAAAAGGCTGGCGTCGGCGGTTCAATCCCGCCCCTGTCCATTTTTTATTCTCCCTTCTCAAAATCCTCATTTTTTTTCTGATCCTCAGAAAATTCTTCTTTATCCTTATCACCCCCTTTGCCTGTATCAAAAAAACGCTCAAATTCACTGAGCCCATGAATCGCTGCCAACAATCGGTAGTATTTGGGATCATTTTCCTCACGCTCTGGGTTCAGAAGACCTTCTGGGAAACAGGGATCCTGATCGATGTTTTTTGGATCTGGGACGGATGAGTTAGCCGGAGAAGATGGGGCTTTGGTTGATGAAAAAGGTTGGGTAGGTGGCCGATATTTTTTGGAAAAGGAGGTATTCATAAAAGCCTTCCGATGACATACTCCAGTGAAGTGAATGCCTCACAGGATGTTCATCTTCGTGCTTTCGATCCTCCTCCCACACACTCCAATGGATATTCAGATCCATCGAATGCTATCGAAGCTGGTAAAGATTTGTTGTGATTGGGTTTTAACTACTCAGTTAATTAAGATGACCGCTAAAAACTGAAAAACTACTTTTTTTGAACCAGGCGATTTTTATCCTGGATATGGGCAAGTTTTTTAAGGTCTTTGTCTTCTATTTGAAAATTTTCATGTCCTTCGGTTTTGGCATCTTTGGCATATTTGACGGTGGTTGCCATCAAGCGAAAAATCTTGTCGTCGAGCCCGGAATAAATACGGTCAAAAAGTTCTTTCACAATCTCCACCTGTTTTGCCTTCGGCAAATGGGAAATTCGCTTCAAGAACTCTTCTTTGGTGACGGACTCAGTCATCATTTCTTTCTCCTTATAAGCCGCGATTTGCCAAAATGGTCGCTGCTAGATGTCCAACCCCTGGACCGAATTCAAAAGCCTGCTCGGCAGCATTTGAAATGGTGCCTCCAGGTATTTTCGATAATTCCGGTGCTCGAGTGGCCAATAAAGCATTGGAACGTTCGCCATTGTTTGCCGTGAGTCTTTGTAAAGCGTTGGCTTCTCCTCGATAGTCGGCAGCTCGTCCTACCGAAACTTTCGGTGCACCCTCGCTTACCTTATTCCAGTTGGCTGGAGGTGTGTACGAGCCATCGATTTTATCTTTAATAACACTCATGTTTTCTCCTCAGAACACTCTTGCTTAGAAGATTCTATCAATAGAATAGCAAATGAGATGCCATTTAATTTATTCCTGCAAGGATTTTACTCATTATAAAAAGAATAACAATATTAATAATTTACTTCCCTTCCCTCTTATTATCGACCACTTTCCAAAATGATTGCTAGAAAAATTCATTCCCCCAATATTATTTCGTTGAGGTCTTATGTCCCCAGTTTATGATCGCAAGGATCACTACTATAAAAAGGCCAAAGAAGAGGGGCATGCCTCTCGGGCGGTGTATAAACTTGAGGAAATCGATCGGGAATTTCACCTTCTCAACTCAAAAGACCGGGTGATGGATCTGGGCTGTGCCCCTGGAGGGTGGCTTCAATACCTAGCCCGAAAGGTCGGCCCTTCAGGAAAAATCGTCGGCGCCGATCTTCTGGAAGTAAAAGCCCAACTTCCTTCTCATGTCCATATTTTACAAGGGGATGTTACACAGCCTGCTATCCAGGAAAAATGTATCGAATTGCTCGGAGGGCTGGCAGATGTTTTGGTTTCTGATCTTTCTCCCAATCTCTCAGGAATTCGCTTCAAAGATAATTATGCTTCGTATGAGCTTTCTATGATCGTTCTGAAGGTTGCTCGACAAATTTTAAAACCGGGTGGGCACATGGTGGTGAAGATTTTTCCTGGAGATGAGCTGCCTTTATACAAAAAAGAGCTCCAGCTTACCTTTAGAGAAATCAAAACCTTAATTCCAAAGGCCACGCGAAAAGGATCTTCAGAAATCTACCTGATTTCCAAAAATAAAAAATAGTTCTCCATCCAACCATTTCCGATCGGAACTCCTCCCTTTCCAGAATCCTCCGTCTTCCAAAATTTTCCAAAATTCAATTTAGACTCCATCTTAAAAATTCCGAAAATCAGTCATTGCGCTTGATCCAGAGTTCGAAAATCGGATGGTTTTTTTAAATAATGAACTCCGTCTTTCGTTTCAGATCCTGATTTTACTAAAGAATTTGATCCGAATGATTTTGGTATCAGCCTTGCTTTTATCAAGTCCGACAATGATGCGCGTACTCAAAGTCAACCCTCCTGAGTTGTGGGGCAGGTTCAAAAGTAAGGAAGGCGTACCACTGGAAGGCGGGCGCCAACCAAGCGGCAGGGCCTGCTCCAAAAACCAGGAGATCATTAATCCAGAGGTTGTTTTAAAAATCAGGCCAAAAAAGTCTGCTGCGTGGGTGATTGCAGGCTTTAAGTGATGCGGATGATGAATGTCCAAATCATACATCTGAAAAAAAGCCTCTCAATTTCAGAAAGGAGGATGCATGTCCGATAACCAAAAAGATGTCTTTCATATCACCGATCGAGAGGCGTCTGGGAGTGAACCGGCAAAAAGTATCTGGACAAAGATTGGAGTCGCATTTGTGAATCGCGACCAATCGTTGAATGTTGTTCTCGATGCTTTTCCCGTAAATGGAAAATTACACATTCGTGAGCGTAAAACTGCGAAGCAAAACTCAAATTCCTATCAGAAATAATTCAAGGAGACCGAATATGAAAAAGAAGTTGATGATGGCAATCATTGCAATGGTTTGTGTGTCGTTTCTGTCCGTTTCAGGCCATGCGAAGGGCACCAAAAAACAATACAGTGGTCAGTTGAACTTAAATCAGGCGAGTAAAGAAGAGCTCGATCAGTTGCCTGGGGTGAGCCCGCAGAAAGCGGAAGCGATCGTCGAGTATCGCAAAGAACATCCCTTTAAAAGTATCGATGAGCTCGACAATGTGAAGGGATTCAGTCCGAAATCCATCGAGAAAATAAAACCCTACCTGGCTTTGCAGGGTGCGAGTTCACTCAAGGTGGAAGGGGGATCCAGCGGTAAAAAAAGTGGTGCAGGAAAATCCCACAAGAAAAAAGCAAGTGAGTAGTCCGAAAAATAAAAGAGGGCGGCCCTGGAGGGTCGCCCTATTTATTATAAAAAGATCCGTGTTTTAAAATTGTTTAAGAAAGAATTGGAGATGTGTGAGTGGTTTTTAAA
>JBPOIC010000010.1:0-89071 GCA_052034865.1 Myxococcota bacterium
ATACCGACCTGCATGAATGGCGTAACGAGATGGGAGCTGTCTCAACCAGGGATCCAGTGAAATTGTAGTGGAGGTGAAAATTCCTCCTACCCGCGGAAAGACGGAAAGACCCCGTGCACCTTTACTATAGCTTGACATTGCTATTGGGATATTCATGTGCAGGATAGGTGGGAGCCGTTGATTCTATGACGCCAGTTGTAGATGAGGCATCCTTGAGATACCACCCTTGAATATTCTGATAGCTAACTCCGTATGATTATCTCATACGAGGACAATGTCTGGTGGGTAGTTTGACTGGGGCGGTCGCCTCCTAAAAAGTAACGGAGGCTTACAAAGGTTCGTTCAGAAGGGTTGGAAATCCTTCGTAGAGTATAATGGCATAAACGAGCCTGACTGTAAGAGATACAACTCAAACAGAGTCGAAAGACGGTCATAGTGATCCGGTGGTTCTGTGTGGAAGGGCCATCGCTCAAAGGATAAAAGGTACCCCGGGGATAACAGGCTGATCTCCCCCAAGAGCTCACATCGACGGGGAGGTTTGGCACCTCGATGTCGGCTCATCGCATCCTGGGGCTGTAGTCGGTCCCAAGGGTATGGCTGTTCGCCATTTAAAGCGGTACGCGAGCTGGGTTCAGAACGTCGTGAGACAGTTCGGTCCCTATCTTCCGTGGGCGCAGGAAATTTGAGGGGATCTAACCTTAGTACGAGAGGACCGGGTTGGACGGACCTCTAGTGTTCCGGTTGTCCCGCCAGGGGCATAAGCCGGGTAGCTACGTCCGGATCCGATAAGCGCTGAAAGCATATAAGTGCGAAACGGACCCCAAGATAAGATTTCCCAATCCCGAAGGGGTAAGAAGACCACTCGTAGACTACGAGACAGATAGGCCGGGTGTGTAAGATCCGTAAGGGTCTCAGCTGACCGGTACTAATAGGTCGTTTGGCTTGACCATTTATTTTTTACCTAAAGAGCATAATCAGAAATTGTGCAGACCTAGTAATATGCAATTCTCAAAATTGAGAACTTAAATGTTCTCAATTAATAATTAAATCGTGCATTAATGCACGTAGATTTCCGGTGGTTATAGCGAGGGGGTCACACCCGATCCCATCCCGAACTCGGTAGTTAAGCCCCTCAGCGCCGATGGCACTGCCAGGGTAACTTGGTGGGAGAGTAGGTCGCCGCCGGATTTTATTTAAAGCCTCTAAACATTTTTGTTTAGAGGCTTTTTTTTTAGATCGGCTAGCGTAGAGCGTGCCCACTTTACAAAGGACAATGGTGCCAGCCGCTAGGTCGTGACCATCTCCCCGAAACTCACGCAACTTGAAAGCCAAAGAATCCCGGTGTAGCGAACCCCCGGGAGGCTTGAGAATATAAAGTCAAAATTCAGCGAAGAACAGATCATAGAGGCGTTGAAGGATGCCGATGAGGGCATATCTGTTCGAGCTATGCCTGAAGATAGGCCGCAGCGCGTTTATTTTTTACAATTTGCTGAAGCGTTATTCCAGCTTGGATATCTCGGAAGCCAAGCCCATGAGAAAACTTGAGACCGAGAATTCGAACCTCAAGCTCTGGTGGCAGACCAAGCCCTGGATCTTCTGACCCTGAAGGAGGTGCCTTCAAAAAATTAATAAGGACCCGGCGGGGGGGCAAGAAACGAGCGGTAGGGATCGTTTTGGACATGCCACAGCGTTTCAGCGTTCGTCGGAGCTGTAAACTGATGGTCTAAAGAGAGCCACCGATCATTATCGGTGCCGGTCGGATCGGAATGTGAATATTGTGGGGCAGATGAAAGCTTGTGCGGCGCAATATCCAGGGTACGTTTCACCGATGCTGTACGACATATTCAGAAACGCGGGGGCGCTTGTGAATCACAAGAGGAACGAACGTTTGTACGGCCTTGGGCTGTTGTCAGTAAGGTGAAAGAGGAGCTGAAGAAAGCTTAAGCATCTTCGGGTGATCTTGCCGGTGCCTGAAAAACGGGATGAAGTCTGGTCGATGGATTTTATTTTAGACGGTTTGATGACGAACTGTCAGTTGAAGTGTTTGACGATCGTGGATCACACTGTACGCGGGAATCCCCCGCGATTTATGCGAACCATTCGATCCGTAGAAGAAGTTTTGTTGAAGTGCTGGAGAAGCTGCGTCTGAGCGGTCGCAAAACAACGGAGTTTTGCAGTATTTTATTGAGCCAGGAAATCTGACCCAGAATGCCTCTGCTGAGTCATTCAACGGGCGGTTTAAGGACAAATGTCTCAACAAGAACTGGGTTATCAACTTAGCGGATGCCCGGTTGATAATCGAATCGTGGAGAAAAATATACGAGGAGATCCCCCCACACAGCGGTCTTAACGGAAAGATGCCCAAGATGGCTGCAGCATTTTTTAATCAACTAGTTACCCGATTCTGTGAACTTTTAAATGGGGTGAATAAAGGGGGATGGTTAAGACTGTTCAGTTCGGTAAGGTGGCAAAATTAGAGAATATCATCATTTGAGTTTGATCCAGATGAGTGAGCATGCCAGGTAGACGCTAGATTAAAGTTCCGTGCTAACTTTTCAAAGCGAGTAGTATCGCTACAACAATGACTGAGTCGGGTAAGGAGATTTTCCATCAAGTGGCGCAGCTTGTAGAAATTGGCATCAAACTCAAGATTCGGCTTGTCACTGCTTCATCTGCGCAGAAATCACGGAAATCATCTCCCTTTGCCTCGCTCTCTCCCGAATAGCCTCTGAGTCATAGCCTTTGTCTGTATACAATGCTCCGCCACGCCTATCATTCATAATCATCTTGTCCGCTGCTTTGGCATCGTGAACTTCATCCCAGCGATTTCAAAATCGATCGGATTTCCATTTGCATCAGCGGCAATGGGAATCTTGGTGGTAGACCCTCCAAGGCATCTTCCAATAGCCCGCACTTGTCCACGTCGAGCTCTACTCGCATGCTGGTGAGCGCGGATGTGACTTCCTTTGGAGAATATCCACTCCGGATCAATTTCGTCTCGAAGCTTAAAAAATCTTCCCACAACCCATTTGTTGCCCATACATTGAACCGATTGTAGGTTGTCTTCCAAGTACAAAGCTCTTGCGGAGTGTCCCGCGTAAGGGCTCCCGTTCAAAGCTTCCACACGATCACTTCCAACACTTCCCGATTGTTTCTCCAAAGACGGTATCCTTTTTAACGAAGCTTTACTTGGAGCTGCCATATCTCATCATTTCATGCCATTATCGCCCTGATTGAAGTGGGTGAAGTATCAAAAAACTTAATTATTCCAAATTCTTGCACATCTATAGGGACACTCCCTAGGCTAGAACTATTGAAACTGAAAAACGGAGAACCTTAACTCCTTCATGATCGAATTTTTCCTCTGCTTGCGCTGTGATCATTCAGTTTAAATTTCTCCGGAAGATGTCGGTTTTTTCTGGTTGATAAAACAGGCCCATCTTTTAGACCGGCTCAAGTAGCGATAGAAACTTTCTCCTCTATTTTCTTTAGATTCATCAGGTGATTGTATAGATAAAGGACCAGGATTTTCTAATCTATCAAATGAGGTGTCCATGAGAGTGATCTCCAGACAGCTATTATTTTTAATTGTTTTTCTAATTTTGAGCCCAGCCATCGCTAAATCGGAAAATTTAAACCTCAATCTTGAGCAGATCATCGAGGGATCTGAGCTGATCCTGTTGGGAAAAATAGAGGACGTGCAGTTTTGGAACAGTAGAACAGATTGGCAAATCGTTACACTAAAACCTGATCATATGTTGAAAGGGGACTCTCCTCATTCTGTCAGAATTCTTCATCAAAAATTATTTCCAAACCAGCCTGATCTGTTTCAGCGTAAGGCGTATGTTTTGATTTTTTTAAAAGCGCTTCCTTCATATACAGCCTGGAAAAAGTTAATTGCTGAGGATGTTCGATATCAGTTGGTCAGTGGAGAAAAGTCATTGATTCCATCTTCGCAAAACCAGGATGTCATTAAAAAATTTGTGAGGGACTATCTGGGGCTTGCTGGTTCCGGAGCTTTTTATTCGCAAAGGGAAAAACCGGAGGAAGGTTTTCAGAAAAGAAAACAAAATTTCTATTTCAAAACTCTTAAGGAAACGACCTCCACGTTTTTACAACTAGAACTGTCTCAAATGATTTTTCTTCCGGATGAAGCCTTTAAGAAATTCACTTCTGAAGATGTACAAAATTTGATTCAAAAAATACATTCACCTCAATTTTCTCCGGAAGCCAAGTTAGGACTCATTCGTGGCCTTATACAGACGGGCGACGAATCGGTACTTTCGATTCTGTCCTCACTTTTCTGTCGGCAGTCTGAATCATCTGTCCCAGACACAGCCTGCCTATTGATTGCTGAAACACTAGAGGCGAAAAATAGACCCATTCCATTTTTAGATTACAGTCAGTCTTTTGCGAATGCATCTCCAGAGCTTAAAGTTGGTTTGTTGGCTATCCTCGGACGTCATCATCGACAGGATGCTTTTTCTCTTTTTCAATCATTTTTGAAAAATGAAAAAGATGAGAGAAGGGCATCGTCAGTAATTGAAGCCTTGGGTGAGTTGGGTGGAGAGAGAGCTATCTCGTTGTGTATGGCCTATGCTAAAGACAAGCGGTATTTCGTACGCCTGTCAGTTCTTTCTAGTCTTGGAAAAATGAAAACTGAAAAAGGAATTTCAGTTGCTGAAGAGGCATTAAAATCCGGAGATCCAACACAGATCACACTCGCCGCGCAAACCCTCGAGCGAATTGGTACACCTTTGGCTCAAAAGACGCTGGGTAAGTATTACCAAAAAGAACATCATGGTTACTGGGAGCCTGCAGAACCCAAACATTTTATGCCAGAGCAAATGAAGTGAAATGAATGATTTCTTGCCTTTAGCTTCCTTGGGTAAATCCATCTGATTATCCTCTCTGATTTCCAGGGAGGTTCTTGATACCCAGAAATTTCATTCTCAAAATCCAACCACACTTAGAAAAAAACTTTTCCCAGGATCAGTCCTGTTTTTTTCGACCTTGTTTTTTCGTTTCCATTATAAAATCTTCATGTCAAAGATAAAGCATGCGCTGGTTGAGACTTTTTTCGCGACTCATTGCCTGGATGTTCATTTTTTGCGGTGGAGTGATCCTTCTCGCATTCCTTCTTTACCGATGGCCCCTCTCTCATCCTCAACGCTCTGGCGGTAAAAATGCACTTTGGGCGGCTCATGCCTGGGTAGGTTTTCGACATACCGAAAAAGAGTATGATGACCTTTGCAAACTCCTTACCCAAAATCAGATCTCGGATGTGTTTTTTCATGTCGGTCCTCTTGATGCGAGCGGTGGAATCAGATTTGAGCGATATCCCAATGCATCCGCATTGATTAAATCCATGCGTAAGAGATGTCCTGTGATTCATTATCAGGCGTGGATGGGCCAGAAAGAATCCCAGGGGGGAGGCAAACTGGATCTCTCCTACGAAGTGATCCGTAAAAACATTGTCTCAACCGCCCAAAAATTTCTCGATTTGGGATTCGATGGAATTCATTACAACATCGAGCCTTTGCAGGATGGAAATTCTGATTTTCTTCATTTACTTACCGAGACCCGCCGTTTGACTCAATCTCAGGGAAAAATTTTATCCATTGCCTCCGATGAGATGACCCTCTTTCCAGGTGGAGAATGGCTTGTTCGGCGTTTCTTCAGGCGGGCAACCCTGTGGAGCAAGGATTACTATCTTCGTCTGTCTGAACAGGTCGATCAGATTGCCGTCATGATGTATGATACCGCACTTCCAAAAGATTGGCTCTACGGAACCCTTGTCGCGCTTGAAACCCGAATTCTAATCAAATCACTTCCCAAAGATCTGACTCTTTTTGTGGGGGTTCCAACCTATGAAGATGACAATCGTGGTCATCATCCGGAAGCAGAAAACATCAGCTCCGGGATTCGTGGAATTCAGAAAGGATTAAGTTGGGTGCAGTCTTCTGCTTCGCTTGGCATTTCAATTTATGCAGAGTGGGTGACGGATGAAAATGAGTGGAGCATTTATCAAAGAGAATGGTTGGGACTTCAAAATGAATCCGCTCCTTGATGAATCTATTATTGGGTTTTGCTAGTCCCTATCACACTGTTTTATAAGGCAGTAAGGTCGGCACAATTGCTTCTAGCCACAATGGGTTTTGTATTCTTTTACTTAAGGTTTCTTTGTGGAGAAGCACTGGTAGTGTTTACCAAAACATGTCCGATTTTTCAGGTTTTCGACTTAATGTTATTAATGAAAAAAGATTTTCTTTTAAGACAATAAAATGAGGTCGTAGTGTCCGGGTGATTATGAAAAATTCATTTGAATCCAGTAAGTTGGCTGTAAAAAAAGTTTGTCTGATTTCGCTTGGCTGCCCAAAGAATTTGGTCGATGCCGAGATGATGCTGGGCTTTCTTAAAAAAGATGGTTTTGAGCTGACGATAAATCCTGAAGAAGCCCATGTGCTGGTCGTGAATACGTGCGGATTTGTGGCAGATTCCAAAAAGGAATCGATCGATAAACTTCTCAATATGGCTGAGTACAAAAAAACAGGCCGTTGTGAAGTGCTCGTTGCGAGCGGTTGTCTCACTCAGCGCTACAGTCAGGAGCTTGCTGATGAAATGCCAGAAGTTGATTTGTTGATTGGATTGGGGGAGTTTCACCGGTTGCCGGAGCTCATCCGGACAAAACTTCCCCAAAACGCTTCCGCGAGATCTTTTGTTGAGAGCGAAAGATTGTATACCCATTTTCAGCAGATCCTTCCCGATCCAGATTTGCCCCGAATTCTGGCAACCCCTCGCCATTACAGTTACCTGAAAATTTCTGAAGGTTGTTCTCACCGCTGCTCATTTTGCGCCATCCCCCATATTCGGGGACGACTCAAGAGCCGTCCCATTTCGTCCATTGTTCGAGAAGTTCAAATGCTTCTGGAGGATGGTGTGAAGGAGTTCAATCTCATCGCACAGGATCTAAACGAATATGGCAAGGATTTGGGCGATGGCTCGAGTCTTACCCAGCTCATCCAAGAGCTGGATCAGTTAGAGGGAGAATTCTGGTTAAGACCGCATTATATGTATCCTCTTGAGTTTACGGATAGGCTGATCGAAACCTTGAAAGAAAGCGATCATGTGGTGAAATATGTCGATATGCCCTTGCAGCATATCAGTGAAAGGATTTTGCGCTCGATGAGACGTGGCTCTCCTTCACGATACGTTCGTCAGGTGCTGACTCGCCTTAAAACGGCCATGCCCGATATTGCCATTCGAACGACCTTCATCGTGGGGTATCCTGGGGAAACGAAGGATGAGTTTTCAGAATTATTGCAATTTCTTAAGGAGTTCGAATTCGATCATGTGGGAGCTTTTCAGTATTCTCCTGAAGAAGGAACCGAAGCTGCCTTGTTGCCAGAAGAAGTCTCAGAAAAAATCAGGGCTGAGCGCTATCATCAGTTGATGACTTTGCAGCAAAAAATTTCCCTTAACAAAAACAGGTCTCACGTCGGAAAAATATATGAAGCTCTTTGTGAGCAGGAGAGTGCTGATTCATCTTCAATTGTGAAAGCGCGGATTTACAGTCAGGCTCCTGAAATCGATGGGCTGACTTTCTTGTCGGGCCAAAAAATGAACTCAGGTGAGTTTGTAAAAGTGAAAATGATTGCAGCCAAAGAGTATGATTTAATAGCGGAGGTAGTATAGCTTTGGAACAAGAAAGAGCGTCGGGTTTTTGGTTTAAAACGGATAAGAAGCCCCAGATTGAACCTTGTCGAATGATTTAAAAGGAAATTTTATGTCGGATGAAATTATTTGTTTATATCACGGTCAGTGTACAGACGGTTCTGCAGCTGCAGCCATTATTCAATATAAATATCCAGACGCTCAGTGCTTCCCTATGCAGCATGGAGATCCGATTCCGGCTTCTGTCAAAAACAAGATTCTTTTTATCGTGGATTTCAGTTTTGATCTGGAAACCTTAAAGCGACTTAAGTCAGAAGCCAAAGAGGTTTATTGGTACGATCATCATAAGACAGCCCTCCCAACACATCAGGCTTTAGGGTGGGGGGTGCTGGATTTGAGCGAGTCCGGAGCGAGCCTGACCTGGAAGCAGGAGTTTCCGGCTCGGCCAGTTCCTCAGATCATTCGCTATGTGAAAGACAAGGATTTGTGGGAATGGAAATTACCATCCTCTCGTGAAGTAAGCATGGCCTTGCGTGAATTTGATGAGATTCATTCTCCTGGGAGCGAGACCTGGAAACGCTGGATTGAAGGGGTTGATGATCGCGAATTTTCCCGGTTGATTGAGTTGGGATCCATTTCGCTCAATAGCCAAAGGCTTCGGATCGTCAATGGGGCGAAGTTAGGGTTTGAAGTGGACTTTCATGGGCATAAAACCCTGGCGGTAAACTGGATTCTCGAATCGAGTGAAATGGGAGAGTATATCTATAAAGATTTAGGATATGAGATCGCGTTGATTTTTAGCTATACCGGATCTCACTGGAGTTTCAGTTTGCGCTCAAACAAGGTCGATATAAGTCAAATTGCCCTTCAATACGGCGGTGGAGGGCACCCCGGAGCCTCTGGTTTTCGTCGCAATTCCATCGACTGGCTGTTTCAGATGAAAAAGGGTTGATCCTTCTCAACAATCTCAAGGCCGGAAAAGAAACCAAAGAATCGATATCAGGTTCCGTTCCCACTTCATCGGGCTGGTGTGTTGTCAATTCTCAAACCTGCTCGCAAAATCTCATCCTTAATAAATTCCAATCGTTGCGGCGCAGGCTTTTTCGCGTCATTTTTCCTCGTTTTAGAAAAGTCCTATTTTAGCTTTGCCAATTCTCTAAAGTTCTTGCTTCCCCGATTCAATAAAATAGACAAAATATAAACGTGGCTATTTGACAATATTTGTTTGGGCGAACTACTTTAGTAATAATTTCGAGGTTCAGGCGAATTAACTTTATGCCAATGAGGGGGAGAGGGGAGGTGTCGGATGCTTTCCTGGTCACTTCTGTTTTTTGTATTTGCATTAGTTGCAGGTTTGTTGGGGTTTGCGGGGCTTTCTGCCACGGCTGCTTATATCGCTAAAATCCTGTTTATAATATTTATCGTTCTTTTTTTAATATCACTTATTATTCCAAGATTTAGGCCACCAACATAAAGTATTTTTTTAATATCCTGTGATTTTTGGATTTTCCCGTCGGTTTTGGATGTACTGAAAGCTCACCTGCAGGTGGAGGGTCAAGGTTGATCCTGGTTGATTTTCTGCCTTATGCTCCTATCTTTAAATTAATAAAGATAATTAAAAATCAAATAGATGAGCTGATCTTTGCCATTCAAAAGATAATCTTTTGAATTTAAGGAGGTTTTTTATGCATGAGAGGAATGCTTGGGAGGTTTACTATCGATGTAGGGTTTGTCGCCATGTTTTTAGTTCAAGATCTCAGTTGCAGGAGCATCGATCTTGTTGTGGTTCTGATTTGAAGGGAAAGAGTTCGGCGAGTGGGGTTGTTCAAAAGGGGATGGTGGAGAAAAGGGTGGAGACAAGATGGGTGGATGGGGTGGGGCCCTTTGTTCTTACCTGGGATCAAAGAGAGCTGTAAAAAATATAAACAAATATTTGACAAATCATTTACTATTTATTATCCACCTTTATTGTAAGATTGATCTGTAAGGCTCCAGGGAGGTTGGGAATGAATCCACACCTTTGAATCAACATCCCTAACCTCCTGAAGGCCTTCTGATAGCCAGAAAACTTGGCTGCTTGAATCCTCCTCTTCCGCTTTCTTCTTTCCTCTTATTCTCTATCTCTCTACAACTATTCAGTTTTTTTATTTTTTTAAGCAACTTTTTCGGAAATGATCCGAAAAAAGCCTGACTTCATTTTCACTCATCCAAAAACATTTATTGTTGAACCTTGCATTGAAGCCTTCTTCCTGATGCCTGTTTTCTTCTCAAAAAGAGGAAAGAGGTTTTTTAAAGGGCGGGAAGTTCTTTTGATGGTTCGAGTTCTTTAAAAGATGATTGGAAGAGTTGTGAGCTTAAAAACTTTTGCAATGGGTCCAGGTTTGGGGAGGGGCTTTGAGTCGAAATATCCAAAATCATCTGATGGGATTTGCTTTGAAAGAGAGTTTATCTTCGAGTGAGCAGTCCTTTTCAGAAAAACAAACAGAGACAGGCAGGGATAATTCTCAGAAAAAAATCTCCGGACTGACCCAGTTTGGCACTTCTGTTTCGTCAGTGATTTCGTCTCAAATTTTGAAACCGTCTTCTCAAAGGACGGGTTTATTCAGTTCAGATCAGAAATGGGTGGATCCGCTCTTTTTTGCGGAGCGCATTCAAAAGCTTGGCTCGGATGCAAAATCGATTACTTTAAACAATTCGGTTTCCGAAAATTCTTCCTGCCCTTTGATTTCATATCAGACCCTGATTTTTGAGGCCGAACTTTTATTGAGTGATCTGCGATCCTCTCGCGCGATGGGCTTTTTAGAAAAAAGCAGAGTGGATGGATTTTCTGATCAGCAGGTTGAAAAAGTTCTTCGGATCAAAATCGAAGTCTTGGAGAAATTTACCACGTCGAGTTCAGATTCCCAATTGCTTCAAAAAGCCCGTCAGGAACTTCAGGATCTGCTGGATGGCCGTTATTCCAAGGCGATTCTTACCTTAAAAGATCAGATTCTTCAGGTTGAAACCCTCGAGGTGAAAAATCCTGATTCAGCCCGCTGGATACTCGAAAATCTGGCTTCTGCGGTTGAGTTGATTGAAAATGCGCCCCACCTGTCCCTGGAGACTTTAGCGCTTCTTGCACGCTTCTACAGGCTTTGCTCACGTCAACCCGATGTAATTGCCGTAAAGTCGAAAGCAGAGGCCACTCACCTTTTTGAGTATTATCAGGATAAAATCGAGCTGGAGTTTGATCTTATGGCCCAGGCTGTGGCCTCTGATCTTCAGCGTTTGTATGGTCAAATAAAAGATCCGTTTCCATCTCTTCCGCTTGGCGAGCTTCAAGTTCTGACGGATCGTATTCACGAATTGAGTGAAGCGGTTTTTCATCCAGAATTATCCTCAGCAAAAGCGACGGCTGTTGTTTCAAAAGCGAAAACACTTTTTTGCCTCCTGAAGGAAGTCGAGGATGAGCTCAAAAAACATGAAAGCCCATTTGATTCGAATTCTTCAGATTCGCATTCCCAGAGTCAGGCGAGTCGCAAGGAAATCCTGAAAATATTTTTGATAGATCATTATGGGACTCTCATTCAGCGGCTTGCTCGGGTTCGCGCACAAGTTCATGATCCAGAAGAACCTCTGAAATCAGATCCGTCTCAGGACTTGCTGAGAGAAGTTGGTAGCCATTTTGAGAAACTTGTTTGTCAGGGATCTGAAATCCCATCGGGTTCGGGAGTTTTAAATCAGCTTTTAAGTCAAATCGATGCCGGAGATTTGCGCCACGTAAACTCTTTTTCTGCGGTGGGTATTCAGAAATATCTTGAATCCAGAGATCAGCTGGAAGCCCTTCAGAAAAAAATCAGCATCACCGATGATCCTGTTTTGAAACGTCGGGAAATTCTTCGATTCATTCAGGAAAGTCATCATCTCCATCAAACTGAAAATCTGAATGCTTCCATTGCGCTTTATCGCGAGAGTCTTCTGGGGTCCGGATATCAGGAGCGAATCAGGGGCTTGAGGGATTTGCTTGGAGTGGTTCGAGGAAAAGATGGAGGCGCAGAGACAGAACTTCAGAAAGATTTACAGGAGATGGTGCATGTGCGGTGGAAGGATCTTTCAAAGCTTGAGTATCCGAGCACCGACGGAGTCGAAGAGACCCTGTTGTTAAAAGAATTCTTAGACTCTCCGGATTTTATTCCTTCAGAGAAAAATGCAGATCTTGCGCAAGAGCTGAACAAGAAGCTGGAAGATTTTAGAAAGACATTACGTCATCGGATCACTTCTCACTCTTCTTCGCATATACTTCAATCTACACCTCTCGAAGATTATCAGCGGGCCATTTTACTTCTTAAGCTGGATCGGGTCTTGCTGACACACGATCTGATCGAGGCAGGGGAAGAAGATCTGAAAAAGAAGGAACTTGGAAATCAGCTTTTAAAAGATCTTTCTTTTGCTAAAAAGAATTTGAGACGTTTGGATTCGCAAGCCCTTAAAGATCGGCTCGCCTCCCATATCACTTATTTTGATCTGCTGAAAAGTTTCAAGCCTTTGGCCGAAAAAGAATCTTCTCCAATTTCTGTTTCTCAATTTGAAAAACTTCAGAATGAGATGGCTTTAAAAATGCCTGAATTGTTTGCGGAGGCTCTTGCTCCGATTCAAGCAGAGCAGGGATTGAGTCTGGAAGAATGTCACTGGTTCCTGAAAAATCTGAAAGATCGGTTTTCGTCTGCCCTTCTGTTTCAGCAGATGAGCTGGATAGAATCTCTGAGTGAATCTGGCATTCAAGAAATGGCTCTTCAGGCCATTTCTGCCAAGCGAATGATAGATGCGGTGGATTCTTCGGCAGAATTTCATCCTCAGGGTTTGGGTCGTTGTCAAAAGGCCGCTCAGGTTTTTTCACAATTGGGATTTCCAGATGAAATGGAGCGCGCTCTTCAATTTGTAAAATCCCTGGCAAACAATCCCCGGTTTGCCATCACAGATCGCATGGAGCTTTGGCTCACTCTGGCGCAACAGCACGATGCATTTGCCAAAGCACATCCTTATCTTGCTTCACATGTATCCGCTCAAAAAGATCTCGAAGAAGTTCGGCAACTTTCAAAAACATTTGGATCTTCATCTTCAGAAATTTCTTCAGACAATCTCCTTAAAATTCGTGAAATGGGTGAACTGGCTCACGGACTTCAGTATTTTTACTCCGGACAAATGGATTTGGCGGAGCAGGTTTTTGTGAGGATTTCCAGAAATGAAACTGCGCAGATCTATCTGATTGGAATTCGTGCCAGTGATGAAAATGCCCAGGTGGCCCGGCGGATTGCGTTGTTGAAGGCGTGGTTTGCAGGCTATTCCAGAAAATTTGAAAAGATGGCCCTGGGTTTTGGAGAGAATTCATCCGGTATGGTTCAGGCAAAGGCCCTGTCTGTAAAAGGAGAAATGCTGATTGTTCAGATTGAGCAATTCATGCATGCAGGCGAGGAGTTAAAACCTGCCATCGAGAAAGCTTTAAAATCAGCTTCCGTTATTCCAGAGATTAAAGTCGCCTTTGAAAGTTTTTTAAAGATGAAGTCGGAGTATCTGCTGTCGTCTTCGTCGTTGTTCGATATCGGACATCGCGCGTTGATATCTGGAATCGACCGACTCGAGGCAAAGCTGAACGGCTCGGATCATTCGCGGATCGATCCGCATCTCATCGACAAAATTTCAAATCAAAAACTTTCTGCCCATGAGTTTGCCCACCTGTCGCTTGAGCTCGCGAGACATCTCATCCAAAAAGAAAAATCACAGGAGGGTTCGCAAAAAATTGCCCAGAGTCTGATAGATCAAGGTGTTGAGGCAAAAGCGGCGAAAGAATTCTTAAGTGAGGTTCATGAAGTTTTCAGACAGTCTCACGAGATGCGCCAATGGTTGCTTAATCTGACGATTGTCGGAGCAGAAAACTGGAAAACGGCTCTTCATTCGGCAGTTCTTGAGTTGACGCCTTTTGCAGCGGGTCATCTGGGAAGTCTGGCTGCCAAAGGAATTGTCGCGACCGTCCGTGGAACCCAGGCACTGAAAACGCTCGAGGCTGTCAGCACAGCGCGTGCCTTGTGGATGGCTCAGCAGGCAGGAATAAAAAGCGCTCAGGCAGCGCGCTTCAGCAATGCCTTTGGAGCTCAGGTGCGAAACCTGGCTCTCTGGTCTTTTGAAACCGGGATGAATGCTGCTGCTTTTACCGGCGCTCAGTTGGCGCTTTCCCATCAGGAATTCAGTTTCAAACGCTATTCGCAGTCCTGGCTGAAGATGTATCTCGATCTGGTGATCAACCGGATGCTCGGCCCTTTGGGACTTCATCATTTGGGATGGGTGGGACAGCGCTTGAATGGAGTTGCCGGATTTTTACTCGGTGATCTGATCCATGAAAATCTGACCGGCCTTAAAGCCAAAGAGCATTTGAATTTTACCGATCGTCTGGTTGGGGCAATTCAGGGAGACATCAAATGCTGGGTTTCTGGAGTTTGTCTCAATTACGCAAGCCTGGGTGCTTTCCACAAGGCAGAGGCGAGACTGGAGGCACTGCGTTACGAGAATCTCCATTTAAAAAGTCTGGATCGTCTCGGATTCAACGGCAGGCGGGATTGGTTTTTCCGACTGACACCCGAGACGCAGCGCGCGCTGGAAGTTCTTCAGCATTATCATTTTCGTTATGAGATCGATCCTTCCCATCTGGAGGATCGGCTTCAGGCGATCACCGCTGAGGGCCTTGATCGTCTTGTAGAGGCGGCATCAGGGCAGGGGGCGCATGAAGGTTTAAGGGCCGTTATTCTCGAATTCAGGCTCCATCACCTGGATATCGATGATCGTCTCTGCTCGGGAATCCGTTGGGAAAATCAGGTCTCCGCCGATCCCCATCGAACTCGTCCAGAGCAGGACGAAAATCATCCCCTTGTTAATCAGGTTGTTCGGGCACAGCAGTGGTTGCGACAACTTCGATCATCTCTTCCTGTGTTTAATACCCTGGGTTCCGAAGCTCTGGCCGTTCAGAGTACTTCACTTTTGCGGCTTGCCCTCTTGCGGGCATCAGAGGTTGATCTTCCTTCCTTCCATGCAGAGCAATGGGGATCTTTGAATCATGCCTTATCCAATCTCATGAAGGAGGTTGAGCCCAGATGGGTGGCTTCTTTGTTGGAGAAGGTTTTTTCTTATGGTTCTTTGAATGAAGCGACGGCCGGAATTTTTGAAAGAATGGCTCGGGTTCTGAGTGGAGGGCAGCTTAAAATGGGTGAGGATGCCTGGGGCCGAATTTTTAGGAATCCCGCCCTGACAGCCGAGTTGGATCAGCTTCTGCTGAATATTTTTGAAATGGTCCAGCGTTCGCCGGATGCCACCCAGTCGGATCTGTTCATCAGAAGCTATCTGGTTTCGTGGATGCAGGGGCAGATCTCAAGACAAAAGAATTTAAGAAAATTGCATGCCGCATCAGATGAAGCGGTTTCTGAGATAGGTGAAGAATTTCCCAGTGGCGATTTGTTCACAAAACATGCTGAAGCTTTTCCTTCAAGCCCTGCAAGGGTTACTCAAAATTCTGCGGTCGCATCTTCTTCTGATGCGCTCTCAAAATCACTCTCCAGAAATTTATCTCTTCGAGCAAATCGTCATGCAAAAGCGGCTTTGGCTATGGCTGCCGCTGTTGTCGCCGGTTTGTTGCCTCAGGGTGTGCATGCAGCTACGGATGCTTCTTTTGCCTTCAAGGCTGAAGCTTCTCAGGTCATTGATTTCTTAAATCCTCTTCTTTCACAGGCACAGAGCCTGGCAGAAAACTTTGCTTCGATGACTCCGGCTCAATCGGCTCTCGGAGCTGTCGCTGTGTTGAGTGCAGGGGCGGTGGGACTTTTCAGATCTTCTTCTTTCAGAAATATGGCGACGCCCGTACTTAAAGGAAGCAGAACATTCCTCTCTAAAGTTTCGCGGGTGAGTAAAGCCGTTCATTTGCGCTTGATGTTTTTGAGTTTGGGTTGGGTCGCTGTGCCTGCAGAGGGGGAGGGTTCTTCTCCTAAACGCATAGCCACTGAATCGGCTCAAGCATTGAGGAAAAAGAGTGATGAGGTTCGAACTATTTCTTCACATTATGCAGATTATCTTTTGATTGAGGCTTGTCGTTTGGAGCTGATTCAGAAACATCCCGAACTCGAGGAAAATAATCTTGAAGTTGCTCTTCAAAACACACGGAATAAAATAATAAAAATCAGTTCTGATGTTTCCGAATTGCTCGCAAGCCGACGCAAGTCTCCTTCAAATCAAACATATGATGCTTTTTTAAACGAGTGTTCCCTAAAACTCAGGGCTCTTGAAATACATTTTATTCGTCTAAAGACTTTAGACGAGACATCGCGGCAAAATCCTCAGAAAATTTATGATGCTGAGAGAATTGACGCCCTGAGGCAGGCATGGAGGGGGCATCGTTCTGGCGTTCAGGAGCATTTTGCCAGGATGGAGGCTTTAAAGCATAAAGTAGTCAATTGCGAAGAAGTCGCCCATGAGCTGCCTTTTCCCTTTCATCTTCAGTCGCTTTCCGAGGCGATTCTCGGAGACAGGCGCATCGGTGAGACTGAAGATTGCTACCGAGACCGCATTCAAGAGAACGTATCCAGACTTCAAAGCCTGGCAGAAGAGTATCATCACGCAGGTCAGATGGCAGAGGGTTTATATTTGAAGGTCAGCGCCAGAGAAATGGGCCTCCATATTGAAGATCTGATGATCGATGTTTCGAATCCTGACTTTACGTCAATTCTTAAAGCCGCAAGAATTCCAACACAAAATGGAAAGCTGATTCTCTTTTATGCACAGCCCAATCCGACGCTAGAAGAGCTCCGCCAGGCTTTTCATCGGGTATTGGATTTAGAGACCATTCTGAAGAGTAAAGGAGTCGATAAACATCACGACTTGATCAGGCAGTTGGTAGGTTGCAAGCATGCCTTGCATCTTTCCATTTGGCGGCGAAATCACCTCATGTCTCTGTTTATGAATTTGGGTGGAGCTTCCGTCAATTCCTGGAGCCAAACCCTGGAAGCTCATCGTGAGGCTGTTCCCTTTGTACCTTCCCTTATACAATCTCAATCCGCCCGGGCCATGGCTGAATATTTTCTAAAAAGAAGTGCCTACGATGCCAGACAGGCTGCCATTCGAAAAACCAGAGACCTTCTTCCGACGGATGTCATTTGTTTAAACAACTACGATCTTTGTCGAGTCATCGAAGATCAATTTCCCTCATTGCCTTCCAGTCAGAGAATCCCACCACCTTCCTCCAATCCAGGCCTCAACTCCCATGCTTATCCCATGATCCCTTTAGCGGTATCCATGGCGCATGCCTGGTTCAATGGGATGGGTGGGTTTCATTTAAGCCCAGGCGTGTTCTTGCCCACGCTGGTTGTCAGTGCGGCCAGTCTGATCTTTGCTCTTTCTCCGTGGCTCAGAAAAAAGGTTCACCATGAGATGGCTATCTTCAAAGAGCATGCGACGGGTGTCGTTGAAAGAATGCGAGTGGGAACGAGAAACGTAATCCAGCCGGCCCTTGCTGGGGAGCTTTTGGAAGGGGATATCCATTGGATGGCTTCGGATATCAGAGGGGGTGGTTTGGGCAGACACGGGACTAATAAATATGATCTCAAAATTGCCGATTTGGGAATGAAGGATTGGAGTCAGATTCTTCCAAAAGCTGGAGTTGAGTATGTCTCTGAACTGGGAGAACTCACTTGGGAGAGTCTTTGGAATAAGCTAGCTCCCGTATTGAGCGAGAGTAGCTCTTCTTCTGCGAGTGCCGAAGCATCCTGTCATGGGCGAATCACTGTTCAGTTGGCCAAGCTGGGGCTTCATTTAAAAGGAGAAGAAGCCGATCTCTATGAGCATGCGAGAATCCCTAAGGCGAATATCAGTAAAAGTTTTGATCAAGAATTGAATGTATCAGGAGATCAGCTCGTTAAGTTTTTCAAATTGGTTAGAAGCTATCCTTCTCCTTCTGCTCCTTCTGTTTTGTCTCCTGAAGCTCTCCGTGCCTGTGTTCGTGTGGTTCGTTTGTATGACTGTAAAGGCAGTCCAGATTTATTGAAACTTGCGATCTTCCGAATCGTCCGCACCGATTATTTCAGAAAAGTCTGGGAGACAAATGGAGTTGTCCAGATTTGCAATCCCCCTTCAGAACGATTCAGGCTTTTTAAAGTCACTGCTAATGCAGTTCAGTCTGAGCATCTTTATGGTTTCATGTTCAGAAAAAAAGGCAGCTCTGAAAGAGGGATCTTTATAAAGAGTGAAGAAGAGTTTCTGGAATGTGACATTCCGGAGGTGTTTATTCATGCAATAGCGCGGCAGCTCGATAGAAATCTCCTCACGGATGAAGAAAAGTTACAAGTGAGAGGTTTCATTCCGATCCTGCCTTTTTACACTCCTATTTTATCCCATCGAACCTCTTCCGCTGACCCTTCGAAGCCCGTGGGTGAGCCAACCCATCCAATGACTGTCCGCGATGCAACACCCGAGATAATATCGGCTGAAAGGGAGGGTTTAACAATTTATTCTGATGTTTCAGTGCCTCCACTCGCATGTACTCTTAGTAGAGAAGTTGGTGAACTTAAAGAAGGGGGGTGGGGAGTTGGTGTTATATTAACTCTTGTTGCTGTCACCTTAAGGAAGAGAAAAAGTAATACATCAGAAAAGCCCCGAATGCTTGGATTGCGCTTGAATAACGGGCCAGTTTTTTCTCCTGCAGATAAATCAAAACAAGATATTCAGAAAGCCCGTGAAGAAAGAAATCAATATAGGGAAAGTTTGTTAAAAAGGTTTCAAGAAATAAGAGAAAGGAATCTTCCTCCAAACTCACCTTTACTCACTGCGGCGAAAAATGATTTGGCAAGAGCCTATTCCCCTCTTGTTTGGGGTTATGCACGTCGAAGAGTAGCAAGATTCAATGAGCCTGCGGATATGTTTCAGGCGGGAATGCTGGGTGTGGCAGAAGCGATCGAGACTTATGATTCTCAAGGACCTTACGCATTTGAGCAACACTTGCGATACCACGTTAAATTAAGACTCAGAGAAGAAACGAAAAAAGGCTTTTCAAGAGTTGCTTATGCCGATGTTAACAGTTTGATTCCTGACTGGATTAAGTTGTCAAAAATCAGCCAGGCACTTCATCATGAAGGAGTGACAGCAAAACCTGAAATTTTGGCTGAAAGAAGTGGTTTGAGCCTTGATCGTGTGAGAGAAGTAGGATGGATGCATCGTGCTGCAGATGTGGCATCGTTAGATGCAAGTGAAACATCGATGTCGCCTGAAAGAGATTTTGTCCTGGAATCTCTTTTTGAGGAATTTATTAAAAAATATGGAAAACACTTTGGTGATCTCGACTATGCCGCCTTTGCTTCACTGGCGCATGAAATCCTCAATCCAGACTTAAGGGAACGTGAGATCGAAGAAGTCAACTCTGCTTTATACAAAAGCCTGGCTGTTTCTCAGCAAAGATTCTCTCAAGTTCGAGCCAGGGCTATGGTCTGGCTATTTAAATATATGGGAGTTGAAGTTCCGGAAGACTTTCACAAAAAAGCTGAGGAGGGGAGAGTAGGAAGACTCATACAAAGACATGGCAGTTTGAGAGATATCAGGGTTGGTCCTGAATCTCAGACAAAAACTGTATTTCGGTCAGGTTATGATGAGCCAGTAGAGGGAAGTAATGTTCGTTATGGTGCTTATTTCCAATCAAACGAAGATTCGAAGGTTAAGGTTGCAAACCATCATGCAGGTGAAACAAAGGGAAAAGTTGATACAAGTGTTTCGGCAACTGCTCTTGAGTACATAGAACCGACAATAGTCGGTAAAGCAAATCCAGATTTTAATCCACTTCAGAAATTCTTGGGTTACTACCGGTTAGGTGAAAACACTGCAATTTTACGCAAATTAACAGGAGAAGAACTGTTAGAAGAAAGATCGTTCTCAACTTCTGTCGATGGCGTCACAGTTAAAGTTTCATTTTTCAACGCGAGGGATGGAAAGATCTACCTCGTTCGTACTTCAAGTCATTTGTATCATGATAGTGCTGACTCGATTTTTTCGAGATTGATCCAGGCATTTGATAAAGTTGAATCCATTGAACCCGACGCTTCTTATGTCATTTACTTTGAAGGCAAAATAAATACCTCCCAAGGGCTTTTTAAAAAGCCCAAAGAATTCGCCAGAACATTTTGTTTAAGGCATGGCGGTAAACGTTTTGTATTAGCATTTCCCGACAGATCGCCTGAATACCTTATAGGTTCTCCCTGCCCGACCTTCCCTTCATCCAAGGAGCCTGAATCTGGTTAATCACTTGCTGGTATCGCTTTACTTCCTTTAGTTGCAGAAAAAAACTTCCTCAGCTGATAACACTTTTGAGAGCAAAAAACTTTCTGTCTTTCTAAGTAAATCGTAGATCCCCGCGCTAGCTCCTTCTGCAAACTTCAACACATCTCTATTCCTTTTCTTTTTGGTCTTAGACCGATCAGCTTGAAAGTATCTTGAGCAATAAGCGCTTACGCGATCCTTCCGAAATCCAAGAAAATCTGGCTCAGATCTGATTTGAAGTAAGTCGGACCAATTCCTTTAAGCTCTTGAAACTACTTTCTATTTATTTCAAATTTCATAAAAAATTTACGCAACCATTTTTATAATCTAACGATAAAGATCCTGGGTATTTTCTATTTCTTCATCAGGCAAGATTTGATGGGTATTTGCGGTTAGTTTTGAATTTTAATCATCCACTTCAACCACAATTTCAGGGAGTCTTTTTTGAGTCAGGAGATTTCTCATTCGTTGCCCGGCGTGCCCGCCAATATTGGTCCGACCCAGGAGGAGAAAATCAAACCTCAGGAGCAACTGATTGCTTCTTCAGAGACCGAAGCCTCGGGTAGGCCAACAGGTGTAGATCGGTTTGAAAATAAAATCCCTTCTTTTTCTTCATCCCTTATTCAGACCGAAAAAACCATTCAGGAACTTTGCCTGCTGGCCGAGAAAGCCAAAGATCCATTCGATGCGGCCCGCCATTATGAACGCGCCTGTCAACTCTCTCCCGAGAACGGAGATCTTGGCCTTCATCTCGTGCGTGCGTTGCTGAAAGCCTCTCACGCAGAAAATCAGCCCCTGCCCAAAAAACGCATCCTTGAACACACACTCGTTCTTCTCGAAAATCCCATCCTCCAAAAAGATTTTAAACAGGAGTCTCAAAAGCTTTGGGATGATACTTCCCTTCATCTCTTGCAAGGTCTGATTGTGACGGGAGAGATCCGACAGAGCAGGCAATGGGTTCGGGTGATTCTAAAACATGGAAGTGAAGGCCTGATCGAGCAGATGCGTGCTTTGCTTGAAGATGCTAATTTCCATCTGCAGGATTCCGGAATGGATATCGCTGTGGAATTGGCTCTGGTTTTAATTTCCGAAAAACGTCTGGATCTTGCCAGAAATCTTCTGGATGCAGCGCCTGCCAGTGAAGAACGCAACCGTGCACTTCGGATCTGTGATGAAACTTCTCAACCTTATGCCCTCTCTTTTTCTAAAGAAAGCAATCCGGTCGTTCACACCTTATACCAATCTCTTCTTGGCCTTGGGATTTTAGCTTCAGAAATGGGTCATGTGCTGGACCGGACGGTGACGGCGCAGGACGTGTTGAAATATTTGAACGACCACCTGCAGGATGATCGTATCCGGAATCTGCTTAAGGATTCTGATCTGGATCTCTCCGCTCAAAATCAAGAAGAAATAAAAAAAGTGGGCCTTGGTAAATGGGTAGCGGACCGACAGACCACAAAAGCCGAAGAGCTTTTGAAGCAAGCTAAAGCAATGAAGGGAGAGAGGGCTCGTGTTCATGGGGAGGAAGCATTTCGACTTCTCGTTCTTGCGGCTTTCTTTGAGCCCGATAGTAAAGAACGTTTTTTGCGCCTGGCGCATTTGGCTGAAGAGAAAAAGCAGTGGATCTCGGCCCTCGAGTTTTATGGAACGCTATTAAAGCTCAATCCGGAGGAGGAAGGAGTACGAGAAAAAATCCGTCTCATGCATGCTCAGGCAACGATGGATGAAGATCGTGTGCTTGAAAAACTTAAAGCTGGACCCAGAGCGATCAAGGAAAAGGAAGTCTTGGCGGAGCGTGTGAAACGGACTGACCTTCTTCTCACTCAGGCAACAAAGAAAAGGGAGGAGCGAGATCTTTTTAAACAAAAAGGGCAACTTTTAAGCCAACTCTCTCAGGCTCACTCACAGCTCCGTGAGCTGGATGAAGCCAAAAAGCAGGGACGTCTTGCAATTCAAGCCTACAGGCAAGCCATTCAAACCGATTTAAACAATCCCGATTCCATTAGCCTCTATGTCTCTCAGGCTCTGGTGCAGGATCAAATTCAGGACTATGCCGGAGCCATTCATAGTCTTCAGGTTGCGGCCAACCTTCGCAAACTTACGCTTCGCCTAAACCCAGGCGAGGGGATGGTGCAAAGTCTTGAGGGATTAAAACAGTCACGTCTTGAAAACCGTGTGGGCAATGGCTCAGATGAATTTCTCACAGCGCCTCTCGCTGGAAATTTTGTTCCCTCCGAGGCCCATCATTTTTTACCGACGGATGTTTTAGATGCCTTACCTGCCTGGTCTTCATCCGAACTTCAGGATTACAAGAAAGCACTTCAGGCGCGAATTGCCGAATCTGAAACTGAGCTAAACTCTCTTTCTGATCACGATGCGACTCACTCGATGGCTTTGATTCAAAATCTGATTGCCATGGAAAAGGCGCTCCAGCATTCCGATCGTGTTGCAGCCTTCGAGCATCGACTGGATAAAATCAAAGCTGCATCTTCTCAGCCAGCCAAAAAAATAGAAGAAAAGCCATCGCTGACTCCCGATTCGATTCGCAGTGGGTTGGAGGCCTTGATCTCACCCTTGCTCCATGAGCTTTTAAAACAGAAAGGTTCTGTCAATTACGAGTCGTTGAAAGGATTGAAAACCTTTGAAGAGTTTGTGAACTTCATCTCCACTCAGGTGTCGGTCGATGGGGTTTCTGCCAATGCGGTCATTTTCGACTCCTATCAAAAGCTTGTCACTCAGCCGAAGTATTATCCTTTGCTGAATCTTCTTTATCAAAAGCTCAATGCAAAATGTGAAAAGGACAGCATCGCAGTCGAATCATCATCCCTTGAAAAACTCTGGTTCGAATTTAATAAAGATTGGATCGAGGTCAGCTGCAAAAAATTTGTCGAACATCATCTGTCCAGTACAGAAGGGCGCGAGCGACTAAGATCCATCTTAAATGATTCCAAACATTACAGCGCCGAGCTTCGCGCTAACCTGCTTGAAGAACTTGTTCCAATGGCCGATGCCCAGGGTTATGTGGCTTCGCACACGCGAGCTATTTTTGAAAAACAGCTTTCCACTTATCTCCCCCTGGATCATGTGGGCGATGCCCTGCAGATGCTCCCTTCCTTTTTGAAAAGCGGGATCTCTGATTCGACAATGAGCTACGGTCTGGATGATCACGTGCTCAAAGTTGCAACCAGCATAGGTCAGGAAATTCTGGATCTTGCCGATCGGATGGACCAGAAAAAATCCAGGATGGATGAAAGTTATCTACATCACGCCCGTGAGATCGTGACACTCCGCAGCTCAAAGCTGCGCATCGAAATTTCTCCAGCTCGGGTTGAGCAAGTGGCAAAGCTCATGGATAGCTCTGCTTCCAATAAAGGAGTGGTCTCCCAGCTTCAGTCCAGGCTCTGCAAACTCTGGTTGGTGGTGGCGGATGAGCGCCGCTGGCAGATGAATCAGCACCGACGTGGAGAAGAACGGGTGAAACCGGAGCAGCGTGCGGCACTGATTAATGCTCTGGAAGGAATGATCGATGAGGCCGGCGGGATCCAATCAGAAAAAGAATATCTCGCTCTCATTTCAAAACTTGGCCGCCTCATTAATGGTCAGGCGCCCGAGATTGGCGCGGGAGTGAATGGGAATAAGGCGGACAGCCTCGATGATTTTATCGAAGGATGTGAGTGGATCAAAAGTTTTGTGACGGGTGATAAACTCGAAAAACTTTTTGGGAGCGTTCATCCTGCGACAGCAGAATCCCTGAAAGATCTTAAAAAAATAGTGGATGAAACAGAGGCCTGCCACTCGATGGGTCATCCGATTGTGATTCAACCTCCTCGACTGCGGACCCAAAATACAAAGCTTCAGGAAAAAATCGGAAACATGATCGAGGGGTTGCATTCAGCCCAGCGTGGGCTTTGGTATGCGTATAAGCAACAGGGCTGGTTGCGGCGAGCGATGGATCGCGGTTTTGGCGGCGCGTTTGATGTGTTGGGATTCGACGAACGTGGCATTGCGGAGCACATGTGGCGCCGAAACACCGCAGCGGTCGCAGAGATAAACGATCGGATCCAGAGTCTATGCGAAGCAACGAGTCGCGAAGAGATTGAAACAGAGATTTATAAAATTCAGGAAAGTCTAAAAGAAAAGGGGAGTTTGCACCTTGCTCTTTCAGGGGTGGACGCCAGTCTGTTTTCTGAGATTTCTGGTCTTCTTCAAACTGTTGCATCATTGATCCTTGCGGAGCTCGTAACTGGGGGACTTGCCGAAGGGCTGGTACTTGCACGTGCCGGAATTCAATTCGCGAGAGCCGCTGAGGTTACAAAAAGTTTTAGCGCCGGCGTGCGTGCCTTTAAGGGTTTTCGAGCCGAGCGAGCCCTGGCAAAGGCAGAACAGGCAGCTTTCAAGGAAGGACAGTTTGCATCGCTACGAAAATTCGATCGTGAGGCTCATCAGGCGATGAAAGAAATGAGTCGCGACGTGCCATTTAAAACACGTTCCCTGTCAACCAGTCGCATCGAGCTGGGAATTCATCAGGCCAAACACGGGTTTTCCAGCGGAGTTAAAATGTCCCTCACGGAAAATGTGATGGGGGTCGCAACAGGGCAGGTGCGGGAGGAAGCGGACAGTCTGCTCGATTGGTTGCAGCAGGCTTTTGCGACGGGTGCCTCGATGTTTATCTCGGGACCCTTCGAAGGAGAAGTTGCCCATGCAGTGAAAGCCGCGAAGCAGGGGGGGAAGCAGGCCTTTCGCAAAACTCTTGTCGAGGGAGTTTTTAAGGTTTTGTCGAAATTTAAAGAGCTCGGCGCCGATGCCCTTAAGGAATCTTGTGAAGAGATTGTTGATCAGGTTACCTTGCAGTTTGTGCAGGGAAAAAATCCCACCATGGATTGGGATGGAGTCCGTGGCATCGTCGTGATGGCTTTATCCGGCAAGGGGCCGGCAGAATCGAAGGCCCTGGCGAGGTTGGGGGCAAAGGGGCTTTACCGTGCGGTGAGTGAAAAGACTCAAAGTGGTAAAGAAACTTCGACTTCAAGTTCATCCTCCTCAGAAGAAACTTCTTCGGCATCAAGTGCGGCTTCAGAATCGACAAATGCAGCTCATCTCTCAGAAGAGTCCTCCGCTTCAACTTCAGAGTCAGATCAGGCAAAATCAGCAATCCCTTTATCCAAAAATCGGTCAGCCCTTAAAAATGCTTCAGTCTTCGATCTCACGGCACATCCTGCAAACGATCAAACACTTTCGCCCCTCTCAAATCTGGAATCTCTTCCGCCTGAACTGCCTGTTGCAAATGATATGAATGTTGAGATTCTCCATCAGGCGGCAGGATCTGATTATCAACCGACTCGAAAATTGAATGCAGCGAAGAAGTCTGGTGGGGGCAAGCCAAAGGTTGGGGAGCGTGCTAACGAAGGATCTTCAGCTTTCTCTCTCCTCACTCACCTCCCTTTACCTTCTCTTTTTGAATTTGCCACGACGGGTGATTTCACCACGCGTGGAGTTTTGGCCTCTATGTTATATGTCGCAGCCGCGAGTGCACCGCAGGTGCGTGAGGCCGCGGCCGAAATTCGAAGGCAGGCTGAAAATGTCGCCGAGCGGATGCACCTGTCGATGAGCGAGTGGGTGAAAAAAGTTCAGGCGCTTTCTTCTGCGCACTGGAAGACAGTGAGGGAGTGGAGTAGCCACTATCAGAAACAAATTCTCGCAACGGCCTTGGGAAGTACGGCATTCGCGGCAGGAGTTTTTTTCTATGTGAATTCATTCCATAGTCAGGATTTTCTCCACTTGGACCCCCATGCCACTACTCGCATTCTAGATTCCATTACCAACTGGATGCATGCATTCCAGAATCATCTTTCCAACGCTTATACTGCCTTAAAATCGGGTCTGAATCATTTCATGACGTCAGTAGGGAATGATGAGGTTGGAATTCTGAATCAGGATGGAGAAGATCTTTTTAAGACCGGGCTTCCGGTGTTTGTGGCGGGGAGTATGGATGGATCGGGTACTAAGTCAGAATTAAAATGGGAACACGATGGCGTAGCTTATTCTGAGAACAGACTGATTACTCAAGAGATCGAAGAGAGTGGCAGAAAGATAGCTTTTTCAATTGTTGTGTTGAAGGAAAGTGATGGGGGCGATGAAGATCTTTCCGATGCATCTTTGATTTCAAAAATTAATGGCTGGATCAGAGATCCAGACTCACTGGATTCTGAGAGTGCTTGGGGTGAAGACGTATCGACGTTAAAAAGAAATCTGAGCATATGGACGCAAAGAAAATCAGAGAATCGTAAAATCACGTTTTACGTTGATTCTAAACAGGGGAGGATATTTCAGACGTTCACAAACATTGAAAATCATGAGGCGTGGGATCCTCTCATGCAGCCTTTTTCTGTATTTGGATTTCAGGAAGTTCAACCTGCAAGTGAGCTGCGTTTAAGACAATGGGATTCCACACGGGAGCTAAAGATAAAAGTGGGAACCAGAGCTGCTCGATTGTACTTGGATAAAGCCTTTGGGAGCTCAAACCTCACAATTCAATTTGTTGCCAGATTTCAAAATTATTTAAATTCTCTTTTCAATAATCCCGAATCAACTCACGAAGTTCACTTTTCCTTCGCTAGACGAATCGTTGATCTGTTCGAATCACATCCAAATGCAGATGAGCTGAAATTGCTTGTCTTTATTGATACACACTACCGTGAAATTGGAGATTTTATTTGTGAGTGGAGAGTTGTGGATTCGAACGGTGATGTGCTTTTGTATATACCGCCCTTTACTTTACTTCTCGATCTGATGTTTCAGCTCAATAATGGAGATCCCAATTACCGGGTATCTTCCTCCCGCTCTCCTGTTTTACTTGAGACAGGGCAACGTTCTGATGGCCAGGTATTTCTTTTTATGTCCCTGACCAATAGTGAGCCACCCTCTTTTTCAGGTTTAAATGAAATTTATGAAGAAGCAGATAGAGCCTTAAACAGGTTAACAAATAAATTTGAAAGTAACTTGGGTATCGCAGAAGAATTTGATCCTTTATTAGTAAGACTCCAAAATGAAATCAGCGGATTTAGACAAAGGGAAGAAGGCAAGACACTTTTTGTCCATGTGATTGGAGATTCTGAAGACAATATTCAGGTCGTTGCAGGATTTTTTCTGACTCAAGAGGCTGGTCTGTTTATCGCAAAGAGAGAGTTTGTTCTCACATCTCCAGCAATCGATGATTCAACTTTAGATCCAGTCATTGGTTCGAAAACTGTTTATTTAGACCCGAGTACCACCTTTCAAGAGCCTGTTTTAGTGGTGATGTTAAATAGTGCCCAAAAGGTCCCTACGTCTGTTGACACATCTCCCCCTTCCTCTCCAAGACCAAAACCCCGTGGCCCTGGCACCACCGGTGCCGCGAGCATTGGTGCGATGATGCTCGCATCCACGCTCAGTCTTGCGGGCATCGCGATGGGGCATGCGGTTCAAGCCAAAACCGCTTCACCTGCTTCTGGTACACAAACCCAAACTCATTTTATTGGAACTCAAAGTCCCTCCCACAGTGCGCATCAGGTGGCTGGGTGCGCGGTAGGAGGAGCCATAGGGAGTGAAGGCGGTTTTACATCAGTTTTTGGGATATTGATTTTTTTAGCAATGGCTGCAGGTCGTATGAGGAAAAGGATCCCCGGGGCCTTTGGAAATAGGGCTGATGGAGCCCCAACTCCACCGAGTCCCAAATCATCCAGAATAATACCTTCCCCTGATTCTGGGCCGGTTTCATCTTCAGGAGTTCGATATCTTCTACCCACTAGCATTGATGGAAATTCAAGTATTGGCGAAAAAATGAATGGAGTGTTGGGTTTGGGGCGAAATGCCGTTCGTCTTTGCTGTGTTTCCCGTGGAGACAATCCTACCAGTCCTGAAAAAATACTTCATATTATTTTCCCCAATTTTGCATGTCTCGTCGTGGGAGTGACTATTGAGAATGGAAAAATTGCTCATGTCGGTGAGTCTGGTTTTTACCCCCAGGGGACAACAACGCCGATAACAACAAAGGCGGAATTTGCTCCGGGATCGACCAGCACTGTTCGCATGAGTTTTGACGATCGCTCCATCGGTAACCTTGATCTAACTCTTGCGGTAGCAGAAATTGATCAAGGACGATCGACGGTAACCCTTGCTCCTCTCCAACCTGTATTTAAGGGTGATTTGACTCGCTTTGTTCCAAGAGAATCAGATGCGGCTATTAATCCAACAGGAATCATTGGGCAGGCGCGTCTGGCTGCGAGCAATAAATCGTACGAAGGGAGGAAACCGAGAAATTTCAGGGTCTATTTCGCAAATGGAGATTATATCCAGATTGAAATTTATGCGGGGCATGGCCTTGGAGGTAATTTTTATATTTCGAGAGTTTTTTTAAAACGTTTAGGTGCAGATAAGGAAATGAACTTTGAAGGTTATCCAACTGAAGTCATTACTGGAAGTAAAGAGCATATCTTGAATGGGTTTGGCTATCAGGTGCCTATCTATGTTACTCCTCCTGAATCACATACGAGTGGACGGTTGAGTATTTTTACCCCTCGCTCTCCTGTAACTCCACCTCCTGTCAGACTTGTCCTTGATCCACAATACCTTGCAGACAATCCTCCGCCATCTCTACCTCCTCCTTCCAAAAAACCTCCCAGTGGAAAAGTCACTACAAAAGGTGAGGGTACAAAAGTTGTGCTGGGTTCTCATCCCTCCATTACTGATCTAATTCGCGATACTAAAGATCCTGTAGAACTTTTTACTTCTGCTTTAGCCGGAGAGGATGAGAGTTGGAATGCATTGGTGAACCGAGCCAGAAAAGAGGAGGGTGTGCTTCAATCGGTGATTTATATTTTTCAAGAACCCGAATTGGTGGAGGGTGAAGAGGAATCTATTCGAGCAAAAGCCCTGGAAATGATCGCAGAGATTGCTCAGACGAATTGGAATGCTTTTGATTTCTTAACTGAAAAGGTCGGTCGCAATTTGGCTCTGGAGTATATTCTACAAATGGCGAATTCAGATGCAACTCACTCCACCGATGCCCTAGAGATACTTGGAAGCTGGATGCAGACCTCAGCAGATCAAGATGCTCTCAGCATGATCCAGGCACTTCTTAATATTGCTTCTAAAACAACTGGTAGAGACGGACGTGCCGAAAAGGCCAGAGAAGTGCTTCAGAGGGCAGAGCTTTCAACTTCACTCATCAAGTTCGCAAAAGAAGATGAGGCGGTGTTGGTTAGCCTGGCTCGCCTCTATGCCCTTGGAAATAAGAATGCCGAATTTAGCAGGCTTGAATTAACTGCCTATAAAAGTCGTATGGATTCAGAACCTAAGGTCGTCGCCGCCCTGGCAACGCTCGCCAGGGTCATTCCCGAAGGAGTTATTATCTGCTCACGCGCAAAAACGATGCTCGATGCCTTTTCAAAATCAACTGAGCTGGTGGATACGCAAAAAGCTAAAACCCTCAGTGAATTCGCTGCGAGCACTCATCCGGATGCAAAATATGCCGAGGCCAGACTGCTATCTCTCTGTCAGAGATCAGCCGGTGTCTTGGAAGTGATTGCGCTTTATGAATCAGCAGCTGAACCAATGAAATCATGGTTTCAATCCAGAATACTGGCGCGCGTGGAGCCGGATGAGAAACGTGGGTGTGATTATTGGGATGATCGTTCTGACCAAGGAATCCTCCATCAGTTAGTCCATACCCATAACAATCCAGCAGTAAGTAGAATGCTCAAAATTGTAAGTGAAGAGGTTTTTGCAGAGCCTTTGTCGGTAAATGAGAATGCTCGTAAAGTTGTGAGTTTAATTAATACTGTAAAAGAAGCAGCATTAATAGAAGCGAAGGCAAGGGCACTCATTGAGATTATGAAGACTTGTTTTGATCCATCCGTCGATGGCGATGCGAGGGAAAAGTCTCACGGGTTTTTATTTCCTGAAGGATTCAGTATTTGGATAAAAGTCATGGAAATAAAGACCAAAGAACATTTGGAAGATGTTAAGAACGAAATTTTGAAAAAATATCGTCATGATATTGATTACTACAGAATTAACTTTCTTCTTAATGGGTATGCGAACAGATGTCTTGACATGATGGAAAAGGCGAAAGGGTCTAGTGACTTTTACACCTTGGCAATATGGAATTACACCTTGGTCTATGCGGTATTGGATCCAGTTAGAGCTTCAGGCAATGAAGAATTTCAAAACTTGTTGATGAAAATTCAAATGAAACAGGTTGAACTGATCAAAAGTGTTCCCTATCCATTTTTCAGAATCCCACTGTTTTTAACTTTAAATCCTAAAGCACAACTCCAGAGGTGGATGAGATTTGGTGAGTGTTATTGGACTATTATGGATTTGTTATCTGGAAATACGACGCGTTATTTTATGGGAGCCTATCAGGTACAGCTTTTTAAACATATGGATCAGATTGTGAATCCAAAATCTACAACCATGAATGATTTGTTAGATGCCATCAAACGCAATGATACAGATGGAATTCAGGCATGGTATAGAGCCTATTCAAGGCAATTTGGAGAAGGTTATGATGTTCTGGTAAATGTTTTTTAATTCTTAATTTTTCGGTTTCGTCAATTCCTTTTCTTTACTTTCACTCCCTCACAAAATGACACGTATAACCTCCGGGATTTTTTTGAAGATAATCCTGATGATATTCTTCTGCCGGGTAAAAGGGTAGGGCGGGAGTGATCTCAGTGACGATAGGGAGATTCCAGATGCCGGAGAGATGAACTTCTTCCCGGATTTTTTCAGCGATTTTTTTTTGACTTTCGTCTGTATAAAAAATGGCTGAGCGATATTGAGATCCCCTGTCGTTTCCCTGCCGGTTGAGAGTGGTTGGATCATGAATCCGAAAGAAAAATCTTAACAGATCGGCATAGCTCAGTTTTTCTGGATCAAACAAAATCTCAATCGATTCGGCATGACCGGTGAGCCCGGTTTTTACATCTTCATAAACAGGACCTTTTAAAGTTCCACCCGTGTAACCCACCGTGGTTTGACTCACTCCTGGCAACTGGCGAATCAAAGCTTCCATTCCCCAAAAACAACCGCCTGCCAAAATTGTGATTTCATTTTTTGAGTTCATTTAACACTAGTCCTCTCATCAGCGCCCATCAAGGGTGGGAGGGTGAACGACGCATGCGTCGCCCTGAATGTTTTTATCTTAAAATTACAGGCAACTCATGAGGTCTGTCCGCCTGTGGTAGATCACCAAGACGACCTCTTCGTCCTTCAGTCTTGTGAATCCTGACTTCTAAATTCACCTTCTTCTTCTTCTTTATTTAAGCTTTCATTTAAGAAGCGGTAAGACTTTGATAAAGGTTATCTACCTGATTTTTTGTCTTATCCAGGCTTTGCGAATTATCGATCACCCAATCGGCGACTTTGAGTTTTTCTAAAAGGGGAAGCTGTTGGGAAATGCGTTGAAGGATTTCATCCTCGGTGAGATTTTCGCGCAGTTTGACCCGCTCGATTTGCTGGCGCTCATCGGCTTTCACGACGATAAGCCCATCGTAGTTTTTATAAAATCCCGTTTCGACCAGCAGGGCAGCATCAATTAAAACCAAAGGAGATCCGGACTGGCGGTAGTTTTCGATCGTATCCTGAATTACTTTTCGAATGAGTGGATGGAGGATGGATTCGAGTCTCTGACGATGCGAGGAATCCGAAAAGACAAGGCTACCGAGGGCACGACGGTCGATGGAACCGTTTGGTGAAAAAATTGAAGTCCCAAAAGTTTCGCGGAGTTTTTGATGAACGTCAGGATGGGTGTGAAGCAGTTGATGAGCGATTTGATCAGCATCGATCACCGAAGCTCCGCAGTTTTTAAAAAAAACGGACACCGTGGATTTTCCTGATCCGATTCCACCGGTAAGCCCTACGACTTTCACTCGGATTCTCCTGGAGGATTTTTTTCGTCCTCTGTTACCTCACTCACCGCTTCATCAGATTCCTCTTCAGATTCAGAATTGTTTGCAACCTGCTGGGCCATCTCTGTCAGAGAGATTAAGGTGTGTAAGAGAGGAAGAACGGCCTTTTGCTCGTAGCTTTTTATTTTTTCGATGTAGGAATTTCGAAGCTCGGAAGAGGTGGCGAGCATTTTAAGAATCAGGGCTTTGACCTCGGCATACTCAACACTTAAAGTTTCGTGCAAATCCTTGATTTGCGGATTTTCAAGCTCCTGTCTTTTCATAACCCAGAACATCGTTTCGGAAAAATCCTCTTCGTTCCACTCGCTTCCTAAAAGATCCTGCGTACGGGTGAGTTTTTCATAAATACCTGGATGATCGGGATTTAGCTCGCTGGATTTCCGGTAGGCCTCCATGGCCTTCTCATATTGTTGCTTCTCGAAATACTGATCCCCCTTGTTCTCCCAATGCAGGGCCTTTTGAATGGTATCGCCTGTTTTGTCTTTATGATGAAACATAGGAGTCCTTTTCTAATTGGAAGTAGGTGATTTTAAAATATGATCGTTCACCCACCCTATTAAAGTTTCCGGAGTGTTTTTTTCAGGATTTTCGATCACCAGATCGAGCAAAGTTTTTAAAACCTGTCCCATTTCAGGTCCTGCGGATACGCCTATCTGGAGCAAACCATTTCCGTCAATCGCCAGATCCTTGATGGAAAGCGGGGGTTTTAAGGCCAACTCTTCATCGACTCGTCGTCTGAGGGCCAACGTGGTTTCCATCAAATCATTATCTTCCAGATACCCTACCTGACATAGTCGCAAATCCAGCTGAGTGTAAATCAGGGCAGGAGTGATTTCATGGATTAGACGACGAATTTTTTTTCCTTGTGCCTTTGGATCCATCTGAAAAGCCTGCGATCGAATGAGTTGAACAATCGTGGACGGATGAAGACCAATCATGGTGACAGGAAAATTCCGCATCCATTTTAAGGCATTATGGGCTGCCTGTGCGGATTCTTCAGCCGAGGGGAGAGAAAGTCCCAGATGTGGATTTTCAGTAAGGGGCGCAGCTCGGTGAAAAAGGGCCGCAAAAAGGGTTTTTAAATTTCCCGGATCATTCAGCAGTGAGGAGGAGCGCACGGCATCAATCGCCTGAAGCGGAAGGTCGAGGAGATTCAAATCTTTTTTGTTCTTAAAGGAGATCGTCGTTAAAGCCTCAAGCGATGGGAAAATCTTTTTAAGAAGACCGGTTTTTTGTAAGAGTCGAAACCCCTGGGAAGGTTTTGGTGCGAGAAAAAGTTTTCGGATTTCTTCTAGAATGCGTTCGGGGGAGACGGTGGAAATCAGCTCAACCTGGGAACTAAGAGCCTGGTAGGTATCCCGTTCAAAAACAAGCCCAAACCTTGTTGAGAACTGAACCGCCCGAAGCATTCTTAAAGGGTCTTCTGCAAAGGCCTGGGGAAAGACCTGCCTTAGGATTTTATCTTCCAGATCTTTTCTTCCCTGAAAAGGATCCAGGATCTCATCTGTTTTTAAGTTTCGCGCGATGGCATTGATCGTAAAATCTCGTCTTCCAAGATCTTTTTCAACAGGTAGAAAAGGATCGAATCGCACATCAAAATCGCGGTGTTTAAGACCTGTCGAGGTTTCTTCACGGGGCAGGGCGATGTCGTATTCAACCAATGAGTGATGGGGTTTGAATTTTAAAACACCAAAAGATTTTCCCACCAGTTGAACGGATCCGAAATGGGCAAGCGTCGTGATCAACTCTTCCATTTTAAGCCGGGCTACCAAAAGGTCATGATCCTTTTTAGGAAGATTCAGAAGGGAGTCTCGCACACAGCCTCCCACTTCATAAACCTCGGCTCCCCTCTCAAAAAGGGTCCTTAAAAATTTTTTTTCCGGTGCTGGGAAAACAGGCATGGACCCATCCTAAACTTTTGACTTTATTCTGGCAATTGCTGGCTCTGGATGAGTTTCAGAAATTGGTTTTTATATCAAAAATCAATAGTCAGAAGACCAAAACTTCAAACTCAGCTCTTACCCTTTCAGGATTGCAAAAAAAATCCCGCAAAAGGACATGGACCTGTTTGCGGGATCCAGAGTATTTAATTTTAGGGTTTTCTCACTGTGAAATTTGCTTGGTTAAAAGTACTTAAGACAACCCTCACGACCTGATCCTTCATTAACAGAGAGGAGAAAATATCTTTTAGTTGAAGATAAGAGCTTTCAGGTTTTTTTCTCCGGCAGCCTTTGTAAACTTTGCCAGTGCGCGCTCTTCCAGCTGGCGAATACGCTCTCGCGTGAGACCGAACTTCTGACCTATTTCTTCAAGCGTTTTCTCCTGACGATCATAAAAACCAAATCTTAATCTCAGAATTTCTGCTTCACGATCGGGTAACTCACGCAAGGCTTCTTCGGTATGAAATGCCAGATCCCGATTGAGAGCTGTTCTTTCCGGTGGCTCATGATCGGTCTGCTCCAGAATGTCTCCCAATTTGGAATTTCCATCTTCCCCAATCAGGCTATCGAGCGAGTGCGGCTCCGTAACAATATTGGAAATTTTTTCCACAGACTCTTCTGAGATTCCCATTAAATCGCCAAGGAGGGTTGTTGAGGCGCTATGGCCGGTTGTAAGCAAGGATTTCTGTCGGTTGCGTTCCAGTTTCTTCCGCTTGATAAGCATGTGGGAAGGGATGACGATCAAGGCCCCCTTGCTTTGAAGAGCACGTTGAATGCTTTGACGAATCCACCAGGTGGCGTAAGTAGCAAAGCGTGAACCTAGTCGATAATCGTATCGATCGATGGCCTTCATCAGCCCGATATTACCTTCCTGAATGAGATCCAGAAGATCTAAGCCATGGCCTAAATATTTTTTGCTGATATGAACCACAAGCCTTAAGTTGGCTAGCATGAGCATTTCTTTTGTTTTAGCCAATCGGTCCTTTTCATTCACATTTGACTGGGATGCTCTTTCTCTCAAATTCTTTTCAGTCTTTTCTTTTTCTTTAAAGATCTCAACCTGAATCGCATCCGGAAGAAGTTTCCATCGACCAATCTGATTCAGGTAAACATTGACCAAATCCGGAATCTTTTTGGCTGTCGCGTTTTCTTTTTCAGGATTTTGAAACTCAGACATAAGCTTTTCCTCCTTCTTATTCGTGTTGAATGACCCCTACAGAAAGAGCAAAAGACATGCCTGAAATACAATTCTCAACTATTTGGATTATAATGGTTTTTATTCAGGAGGGGGTTCTGTGATTTCGTGAATTAGCAAGATGTCGTGAGGTCACGATATTTCGTGGAATAAAACTATTCGAATTCTTTTTTGGGAAGGATGCTGAGCCTTTTCATCTTACTCATCAAAGTGGTCGGTTTTAAATCCAAAAGCTCTGCGGCCCCTTCTTTTCCGTAAATTTTTCCCTTCGTGATTTTCAGCGCCTCGAGAATATGATTTCGAATTGCTTCATTCAAAGAAGAAAAGGCAGAAGATTTTTCAGAAAGGATCACTATTTTTTCATTTCCTCCTCCCAGGGGTTCTGCCTGGAAAATAGTGCCCTCATGGGCGATCAAATTTCTTTCTATCACATTCTCAAGCTCTCGTATGTTTCCTGGCCACGAATGGTTTTTTAAATTTTCCAAAGTCTTCAGACTGATTCCTTCAATCGTTCTTCCAAGTTTTCGGGAATGTTTTTTGATGAAGTACCAGGTTAAAGCCTCGATATCTTCGGTTCGTTCACGCAGGGGAGGTAACTGAATCGGAAATACATTGAGCCTGAAAAAAAGATCCGACCTGAACTGACCTGCCTGCAGGGCCGACTCAAGATCTCGGTTGGTCGCTGCAATCAGACGTACATCAATATGAACAGGAGAAACACCTCCCACTCGTTCAAATTCCTTTTCCTGTAAGACCCTTAAGATTTTAATTTGAATTTCATGACTTAATTCACCAATCTCATCCAGTAACAAAGTCCCCTGATGAGCGAGCTCAAATCGTCCAATTTTTTGAGCCTGAGCACCTGTAAATGCGCCTTTCTCATGACCAAAAAGCTCAGTTCCAATCAAGGTTTCGGTCAATGCAGAGCAGTTTACTTTAATAAAGGCATTCTCTCGCCTTAATGAAAGTTGATGAATGGCAGTAGCCACCATTTCTTTTCCCGTTCCCGTCTCCCCCCGAATCAGAACAGTTGCATCTGTTGGAGCTACCTTCTGAATCTGAGCGAGGACCTGTCTGAAGGCTTTGGAATTTCCAATCAATGGATGGAAAGGAGACGAAGGAAAAAGATTGCTTCCTTGAGACTCTGGTTTTGGAAATGGAATGACAGGGTTCATGGTTTTTACTCATAGCGTGTTAGCAATAGTGAGAACCTGGCACGGCAAAAAAAGAAGAGGTGCTTGAGAATCTTCGAACTCAAAATGGATGGGTTTGAAAAAGAGCTGGATTTCGAAAGATCTGATGGATTCAGATCTACTGCAGAGGTGTTCTGGAGAGCTGAATCTCCAGCTTGGTGTTTGAGAATAAAGATTAATTAGGGGAAGTCAAGAGTTGCTGACGGATGAGATGGATGAGGGCTCGGTAAAAATAGTGAAGAATCTGATCGACCATCCCAGAGGTTTCCTGAGGCATGCGACGAAAATACTCGACGACAGCCACAAAGATTTTTTCGATGTTATTTTTGGTGTCTTGCGAAAAACAAACCTGGTTTTCCAGATCGTCCCACTTCAAATTGGAAAGCTCAAACAAATTTGAGCTTGCCCCCTGATACTCCAGACAAAAAATTGCCTGTGCAAGTTCTTTAGGGTCCATTTGGGAAAGACAGGATTTCAGATCACCAATGGAAGGAAGAGGGCCACTTGCCTGATAAGCTCCCATGATACTTTCGAGAATAAACCGTTTTTGTTCCAGATCGGTCAGCATGAACATTTTCCCATGTAAATGATTACAACATTTTGATCCAGAACTGCTTACTTTAAGAAAGCAATTCTGGAAGGAAGTTGGAAGTTCTAGCATTATCTGCAAAAACCGGAGAGAAAGTTGCTTATTACATTACAATTAAATTGCAAGAACATTTGTATTTGATAAGAGAGTCATCACTCTAAGTTGTCCAAACCTAATCAAACTAGAAAGGAGTTGTTAAAATGAAACGTTCGTTTTTCCATTCTTTGCTTGTTCTAGCTCTTGTCCTTTTATCCTCTTCCTTCCTTTCAACAGCCAAGGCAGAAACCAGTGCCCACCAGTTTCAGGTCGGTGGAGGGCTGGGGGTACTTTTTGGGACAGGGCCTATCGATCCCTCTTTCGATTTTGCAATTGAACCAGAGTATTTCATCAATCGTAATTTAAGCGCTTCTTTCCGATTGGATTTTACAGCTGGAGGCTTAAACTCCATGGGTTTGGGAGGACGTGTTCGCTACTATCTGACCTTCACAAATCATCCGGCATGGAGTCTGTCTTTGGGAGCAGGGGCGGGGGGTGTGATCAATTTTGATGGAGGAGATTTTGGAACCATTACGCTTCCCTCAGTAGGAATACAATACGACTTCAATGAGCATATTAAATTTGGATCCGAAATCGCTTCTGAAATCTTTTTTGGAAGTCGATCTGCTTATGGAGTTCGATTTATGCCAGCTCAGATCAAGTGGGTGTTTTAAGTTTTGAAGGATCTGATTTGAATCCTTTGTTGCTTGTCATCTCCTCAGATTTATTTCTTTCAAACAGGAAAAAAGGATAGATGAAAATGTTGTATTTCATCTGTCCTTTTCTCATTTTTCTGCAGGTGAAACGAGTGAACTTTGGAATGGGAGGAATGTGATTTATGAAACAAAACCTTTATCTTCGCTCCTTACTCTTTCTTCTCTTTTTTACTTTCATCTTTTCTCCACTCAACGCTGCAACCGATTTCAAGGCAAAAAAAAATCCACCAAATGTCAAAGAGGGAAAAACCAAAGGATACAATGGAGATCCAGCCCTCAAACGTGGTTACGATTTGGGTTATGATGATGGAATCAAGGCAGGGAAGGGGGATAAAAAGATCGGCAAAAAAGATCAACCCACCGTACATGAGAGCTATAAAACTCCCGAGAAAAAGTTTCGCCATGAATATGGATCTCAATCCAAATTTATCACTGGGTATCGAGCCGGTTTTAGCAGAGGATATAAGGTAGGTTTTGCCCAGGGAAAAAAAGATCCAAATGAAGCCAGAAAATTTGCTGAAGATAAAAACGCAAAAAAGAAAGCAGACAAAGATAAAGCCGAAGACAAAAACAGGAAAGCTGCTTTAACGACACCTACAAAACACTCCGAAGAAACTTCCACACCCAAGCGGGAAATTACTTCGGATGTCTCGAATCCATCAGTCACCGAAAAACCCGCTGTTGATAAAACAGCTAAATATAACCCATCTGAAGATGCCCTTTAATTATGGAACTTTGGCAATCGATTTTATTAGGTGTTGTTCAAGGCCTGGGAGAATTTCTTCCTATTTCCAGTTCTGCCCATTTAGTGATCGTACCCTGGTTGTTTGATTTTAAAGATCCAGGACTCACGTTTGATGTGGCGCTTCACTTTGGAACCCTCATTGCACTCCTTGCCTATTTTTATAAAGATTGGATTCATCTCATTAAAGCGGCTTTTTCTTCCATCTCCAATAAACGCTATCATTTCACTCCAGACGAAAATCTTTTCTGGTTTCTTGTTTTTGCCTCAATTCCAGGAGCCATCATCGGAAAACTTCTCGAAGAGCATGCAGAAACTTCTTTGCGATCTCCTTTGCTGATAGCTTTGATGATGACCTTAATGGGAATCATTCTCCTGTGGGTTGAAGGAATTTCAAAAAAGAATAAATCCCTTAAAGATCTCAACTTCCCGAGTAGTTTTCTGATTGGTATTTCCCAGGCACTCGCCATTATTCCAGGCGTTTCCAGATCCGGAGTCACCATCACGGCAGGTCTTTCCCAGCAACTCAATCGAACCTCGGCGGCCCGTTTTTCGTTTCTTTTGGCGACTCCAATTACTTTTGGCGCCTGCCTCTTAAAGCTAAAACCCTTTCTTCAAAACGGACTGAATCTGGAATCTCTGATCGGAATTGCTGTCTCCGCCCTGGTCGGTTTTGTTTGCATAAAATACATGCTGGCCTATCTTCAAAAATACAGCTACCGCGTGTTCGTCATGTACCGTTTTTTATTTGCCATCTTAATCCTCGTAGTTCACTTCTCAAGAAAATCCTGATTCTAAAATCTCCCTCTTGTCACATGCTGCAAAAAATCGTTAGCATTTCCAAAAGCGGGTAAACATCAGATCAAACCATTTCATTCCATTCAGAAACTTTTTTGTTATAAAAGACGATAACAATCAGAGGTGAAGTCTATTTTTGATCCATTCAAGAGGAGGGGGCTATGAGTAGAACTTACAAATTTTTTCAGCTATTAACATTCCTGACTGTTTTTATATCGGCCCTAGCGCTTAGGGCTGCCACTCCTGTTAATTTCCAGGGATACAAATCCACTGACGTGGACACCCAATCCAATCCCCAACGAATGGTCTGGGCTCCCCAGGATTTTGCAATCGATACCTTTGACTCCAGTAAATATAAAGATAGTCACCCTGACATTGCCGTGGGAATCAAATCGATTGAAAACTCTCTGGGCCCTGTCCCTCTGATCACCTACGATGTTTCAGGCCTTTTCAATAAGAACAATTTTTCATCCGCAGGACCAAACACCTTTTTTGATTTTAACTATTCCAATAAACAGATCCATCCAATCTTGCAGATCCTTGCATCAAATTTTGGTGCCAAGTCCGGAATGAAAGATCTTCTGGTTTTAACCGATTCCAATTTATTCATCTGTTACGATTTCGATGGCAGCAGCTGTGTCTCTGGAGCCTCTCCGAGTGTGTCGATTCCGGGTCCCACCAAGGGTTCTGTTCAATCTTTGTGGCATGCAAATATTGCAGACTACAATGGCGATGGAAAAAATGATGTTGTTGTTCTTGGCAATTCACCCACTGATAAAAAAGGGTTTCTGACATTTCTTCCGGGCGTTTTGGATCCAACTCAAAAAGTTTATTTAGGAACCCCTATCACTCACGAAATGACAGAAGGTTATCCACTTTCGCTGGCCACGGGAGTTTTCAACAAGGTCAATTCAAAGCTCAGTGTCATGACGGCTCTGATGCCGTTTAACTGTTCATCTCCCACTTCCTGCTCACTGGTTTTGAAGTGGTATCGCAACGATGGGGTCGATGTGAATAACAATCCTATTTTTACTCCTGTTTCTTCAGGCTCAATTGCCTATAACGTGAATGTTCCCTATTCCTGCTACACTCCCACCGGTCTTGAAGCCAAAGATGTAAACCTGGACGGCCTTGATGATCTGGTAACCACCTGCTATCGAGCTTTGCCGGGCTCTTCGGCCAGCGGCCCAGTGATCGTCATGCAAAACAAATCTGGAACTTCTCCTTCCCTTGCATTTGATTTCAATGTCCTCACCGGAATTCCTTCCACTCACGATTTCATGCATCCATATAGCTCTACGTTAGGGCCCAATAAAAATACCGGTGTGAAAGATCTGAACGGAGATGATGTGGCGGACTTGGTAGTGGCAGAAAATGATGGCTATATTTCTGTCTTTCCGGGCGTTTTAATGAACGGAAAATTTTCCGTTGATCTGGCCCATGCCACTTCTTTCTACACCTATAAGGCTCCCAAGTATGTGCAGATTGCGGATATGAACAAAGACAACCTTTCGGATGTTGTCGTATCTGCCAGCCTGCCAGCTCTTCCAGTCTATAATATTCCCGTAGGGCCAAATCCGGTGACGGCAACAGATAACCAGCTCAACTTCTTTTCATTCAGTAAATCTTTTGCGACAAAAAATGTTTTCATCTCAGATCTGGCCAGTCTCACTAAAATGCTGACGAGCCAGCCCTCATCTGCTTCGGCTCCCAAATTAAAGCTTCCTCTTTATTCTGGAGTAGCCGTCCTCGATACCAATGGCTCTGCGGCGCAAGCACATCCCCATTTAAAATCCCTTGGGATTGATACCATTGAGGATCCTCATGTTCTTACAAGAGACGGAATTCTGGTTTGGCTCAATAGCACTCAACCTGACAAACCCATTCGTCCATCCATTCAGATTGATATTCCTACCTGTGACAATCCTGATGGCTTCCAGGTTCACTGTATTGCTGGTACTTCTCCGATTGTTGAATGTAATTTTTCGACGACGAATGCCGAGTGGAACACTTATCTGGCAAGCAATCCACCGTCCTACGATATCAATGGCAACAACGTGGATCGCAAGGTTCTATTACCTCAACCTCCGGCAAACACGCCCTATGACTACCTGGTTCAGGCTAAAGACTCCCAGGGAAATACTGTTACCAAGGCCGGAAACTTCACCCTGGCATGTGAGAACCCTCCCGGAGAACCAGGGCCCTCTGTTGCCCGTGCGATCGTTGAAACCGCCTACGATTGTCCATCTAAAGCCCTGACCATCTTCTGCAAACAAGGAAGCACGCCTATTTCCAATTGTACTTTCTCAGCAGGAGCCACACCAGCCTGGCTTCCAACTCCTCAGGTCACCAAACAGTGTTTGAATGGAGACTGCACACTCACGGTTACCAGTCCTTCTAGTAACGGCATTTATAATTTTACCGTTGGAATTCAGGATGGAATTGGCTCCTATTCCTATCCAGCTTCTGTGAAAATGAATCCTGAGATATGTATTTATATCAACGAACAAACTCCTGGGGATCAACCCAATGTGAACACTTCGTCAACCCCGGGAGAAGGCGTAACTTCAGGAGGTGCTACACCCTCAACAGGTGTTGGAGCCTGTCCTGCAGACCCGGAATCGACGGCCAAGAACGTCGTCTACTGGGATGATCCCTGGGTCTTGTGTTTGCCTTCCAGCATTTCTGCCCAATGGACCAGCTCTGGAAAAGAAATCGTCTGGCAGCGTGTGATGACACCAGAAGATGGAGGTCTTTCCGATGATAGTGTTCTGGCCGAACCGCTCAGCTACCAGGGGACCTGCATCAGTGGTCGTTACAAGCCGGATTTGGCCACAGAAGGAAAAACCTTTACCTATGCCTATTCCTTAAAAGGAGAAAACACTCAGTGCATTCTCAAAAATATCCGTGGAGTGAGTTTGATTGAAGGCAGTGGAAGCAAATGCAGCCTGCAAAAAGGAGAAGGGAAGTTTAGCTTGATTGCTCTCCTGCCCATTCTGATCGCAATTCCCCTGCTGGTTTTCATTCGAAAGCAAACTTTAGCTCGGTGTTGAACCTATAAACCTGCCCGCTGAATCTTTAAAGGCCTCCGTTTGGAGGCCTTTTTTTTTGCAGGGGGATTGCCATTTTCAAATTCCTCGCACCATTCATTAAATCAGAAAGGGGAATATTTATGATGGCCAATAAAGGATCCAATCAGGAAAAATCAGCCCGAGGTTTTGCCTCGATGAACCCGGAAAAACAGCGAGAGATTGCTTCTGAAGGAGGTCGTGCCGCTCACCAGAAGGGCACCGCGCACGAATTTACTTCCGAAGAAGCAAGAAAAGCGGGACGCAAAGGCGGACTGGCTGCCCATGAAAAAGGGACCGCACATGAGTTTACCTCCGAAGAAGCCCGAGAGGCTGGACGAAAAGGAGGAGAAAGGTCGCGAGGTTCTGAAAGTGGGGGAAGGCAGTCGTAGAACGCTCTCCGAGTAATCACAGCTCTTGATCCCTCATGGCATCTCGGTTAGAGGAGGGGACTATGCACGAAAATATTAGGTCCTTATCTCTTTCCGAATTGGCCGAGCGTCTTAAAAAGCTGGGGGTTGAGTCTTACCGCTACCAACAGTTGCTCCAGTGGATCTACCAGAGAGATGTAGAAGATTTCAATCAGATGACGAATCTCTCCAAAACCCTTCGGGAGAATCTCGCCCAGCATTTTCAGATCAAGAGGCTACCCATAAAAACAGAACAGATTTCTGAAGATGGTACACGAAAGTTTCTTATCGAGTTGAATGATCTGGAAACAGTGGAATGTGTTCTGATTCCCAATGAAAGCCGGTTAACTCTTTGTGTTTCTTCGCAGGTTGGTTGTGCGATGGGGTGTCGTTATTGTCTGACAGCGAGAGTTGGCCTTAAAAGAAATCTTACGCAGGCTGAAATCGTAGAACAGGTGATGGTCGCACGCAGAAACCTGCGTCCAGATGAAAAGATTACCAATATTGTTTTCATGGGAATGGGGGAGCCCATGCACAATCTGAAGGCCGTGCTTCCAGCTGTTGAGATCTTGGTGGAACCGAGTTGCCTGGCGATTGCTAAGAGAAAGGTGACAGTATCTACCTCTGGTCTTGTTCCGGAAATGTTGGAGTTCGGGAAAAGCTCGAGTGTGAAATTGGCCATTTCTCTTTGTGCGACGACGAATGAAGTCCGAGACCAGATTGTACCTATCAATAAAAAATATCCTCTCGAGGTTCTGCTGGATGCCTGCAAAAAATACAATCTTCCACCCCGCGGTCGTATCACAATGGAATATGTCATGCTGGCGGGTATCAATGATACTCCCGAAGACATGCGTAGACTTCCAAAACTCCTGGCAGGCATTCCTTCCAAACTGAACCTGATCCCATTCAATGAATTTCCGGGAAGTGAATTTAAACGCCCCACAGATGAATCTATCCGCAATTTTCAAAACTACCTATTGAATCATGGTTTGCAAACCAACATCCGCAACAGTCGTGGACGCGATATTCTAGGTGCCTGCGGCCAGCTCAAGGCAGCGATGGAAATGAAAAGGGAATTTCCGAAGATTCAGCTTCCTCAAAAACTCTCGACCAGAAAAGCCCCTCACGCAGCCAAGGCTCTTGCTCACTCTTAAAAGGACCCCATGAAATTTCACCTGCAGTCTCGTCTCATCCTTTTGAACCTTAAAAAATTAAAACTTCTGCTTTTTCTGATTTTCTTTTCCTTGTCGTTTCATCCTTTTTCACTTCATTCCCAGCCAGTAAGTACGACAGAGGCTTTGCCGATCCAAAGCATTCAACATACCGTCTTTTCAGACCTTATCCGCCGCTTTGTGAGCAAACAGGGACTGGTGGATTATCGTTCATTTAAGAAAGACAAGGAGGCCCAGCAAAAGCTCAATAACTATTTGGATGACCTCATGAAGATCGACAGCATGCAGATGGATTCTCTGGGTGAGCGCATGGCCTACTGGCTGAATCTTTACAATGGTCTCGTGATTCAGGAGATTCTCAAACACTATCCCGTTCAAAGTGTGACTCAAATCCCCCATTTTTATGATCAACCCCGCTACACAATAGCAGGTTTTGAAAATCAAAAATCATCATTACTCGATATTGAGCAGATTTTTCATGACCGTCTTCCAGATGCACGCCTACATCTGGCTCGCTCCAACGGTGCATTTGGCGGCCCACCCCTTCTTCGGGAGGCCTATGCTGGAGCAACCGTGGATAAGAAACTGGATGAAATCAATCTTGAGTTCCTTTCAGATTCCTCCAAAAATTATTACGACCCTATAAAAAACACCTTTCTCGCCTCTCCCATTTTTTTATGGTTTGAGCCGGACTTCATACGCACTCGTGTTTCGGTCCGCCTATTCATTCAGGAGCGCCTCAGGCTTCCTCCAGCGATTCGTATTGGATATGGCAGCTTTGACTGGAAACTAAACGATACCGCACTCCGGTAACCATTCTCTCATTACGAAAAAAACAAGGAGAGTCTTATGAACGCATTCGTTCCTTCCACCAGAAAACCGACAATCCTCGAACGCACCGGGCTTGCACTCGCACAATGGACTGAGAAATGGTTTCCGGATGCCCTGGTTTTTGCGTTTTTAGGAATTTTGCTGGTTTTTATTTTAGGACTAATCCTGGGAGAGAGTCCGGAGAAATTGGCCATCGAAGGCGGTAAGGCATTTTGGGCCCTGGTTCCTTTTACCATGCAGATGGCGATGGTTATTTTAGGGGGCTACGTTGTGGCGAGTGCTCCGATCATTTCCAGTCTGATTGAAAAACTGGCGACCGTTCCTAAAACTCCCAAAGGATCTGTGTGTCTAGTGGCATTTTTTTCGATGATAACCTCTTTGATCTCGTGGGGATTCAGTCTCATTTTTAGCGGACTTTTAGTTCGTGCCCTCGCACGTAGGCAGGAGAGGATGGATTACCGTGCCGCGGGTGCGGCCGCCTATTTGGGTTTGGGAGCCTTGTGGGCCTTGGGGCTTTCTTCATCGGCTGCTCTCATGATGGCAACACGGGGGAGCATTCCTCCCAAGCTATTTGCGATCGCAGGTGTCATCCCACTCACACAAACTCTTTTTCTTTGGCAAAACTTCGTGATGGCAGCGGCCCTGGTTATTCTCTCACTTCTTATCGCGTATTTTTCTGCTCCTGATAAATTACAGGCGAAAACCGCTCAGGATTTTTCAGTCGATTTATCTTCCGAAAAAGAAATTTCCTCACTTACGTTAAGGCCCGGTGAGTGGCTGGAGAACAGCTCAGTTCTCAATCTTCTCATCGCACTGCTGCTCTCGATTTTTCTGATTCATGAATTTCGGACTTCCCCTCAAGGGGCCCTCGCAGCTCTCGATTTGAATACCTATAATCTGATATTCATTGTGCTAGGTCTTCTCTTGCAACGAACACCGAGGCGCTTTGTTCGGGCGATTGCCAGAGCCACACCCGCAACAGGCAGTGTGCTCATCCAGTTTCCTTTTTATGCCGTAATTTTTGGAATGATCGTCGGCACAGGAATTTCCGATTGGCTGGCAAATCTTTTTTCGCGCGTCAGCACTCCTGGAAGCTATCCGGTTCTGGTTGCGATTTATTCGGCCATTCTGGGAGTTTTTATTCCATCCGGTGGAAGCAAGTGGGTGATTGAAGCGCCTTACGTTCTCCAGGCAGCAAATCTTCATCAGGTTCATTTGGGATGGGTGGTTCAGATCTACAATGCCGCTGAAGCTTTGCCGAATCTGATCAATCCGTTTTGGATGCTGCCGCTTTTGGGAATTCTGGGAGTCAAGGCGCGGGATCTGGTGGGATTTAGTTTTTTGCAGCTCATTTTGCACGTGCCACTGGTTTTTTTCTTATGTTGGTGGTTGTCGAAAACGCTGACCTACCTTCCCCCTGGAATGGGTGGGTAAGATTCTCCTTTTAAGAATCGCAAGCAGTACAAATCCTTCACTTTCCTCCAAACCTTGGCTTTCTTTTTTCCTGAATCGCAGCGATTCCCTCTTTTAAATCCGCAGTTGCAAAACACTCGGCCTGACCGCCAGATTCATAATCAAAAATTTCCTGCAAGGTGGCAAATGTTGCTTTTTGAATTCCACGCTTCATGATTGTTAATGGAAGAGGTGCGTTTTGGGCAATGTGTTGAGCAAGCTGGAGGGCTTCGTTTTGTAAGTCGGAAGCAGGGTAGACGTGATTGACAAGGCCCATCCGATAAGCCTCGGCAGCAGCAACCGTTTTTCCTGTAAACAAAAGCTCGGCGGCTATGGCTGGACCGACAAGCTGAGTGAGAAAATAAAGTCCACCCATCCCAGAACTCAAACCGATCTTTGCAAAATTGACACTCAGTTTCGCGTTTTCAGAGGCAACTCGCAGGTCACAGGCCATGGCGATGCAACAACCAGCTCCAACAGCTGGGCCATTCAGTACGGCAATAGTGGGAACTGAAAGATCGCGAATAGATAAAAACCTGGAATAAAACTCGATCATTTCCTGCTTGTTGACTTCGGGAGTTTTTGGCGTGTGATCGAGAATGAACTGTAGATTTCCACCGGCTGAAAATGCCTTGCCGGTTCCGGTGATTAAAAGAACTCGTAAATCTTTTCTTTTCTGAAGATCGAGAATGAGGGCATTTAACTCATCTCCCATTTCAGGGTTAATGGCATTGAGCTGATCGGGATTGTTTAAGGTGAGGGTTCCAATGGAATCTTTTTGATCGTAAAGGATGAGAGCCATCTTTATTCTCCAAATTTAAATGACTGGATTCGTTTGAATTGTCCTGATCTCGGATTTAAGAAATTATTTTCTTTTTAAAATGGACTTCATACTTTTTGTCATCCGATTTTTTACCATTCTATGAAAGCAAGCCGACTCGCCCTCATTCAAGACCGACGCTACCTCGATCATGTCACCGGAGATTATCATCCGGAACGACCGGAAAGACTTTTGGCAATTCAAAAGATGCTAAAAGGATCGGGGTTGGATCAAAAAGCTCTTTCGCTTGAGCCGCGAGAAGCCACTCTCGATGAAATCTCTCAAATCCACACGGAGGAGATGATCGGTCTACTCTCCGCCACCCAGTTTGAAGATTTTGCTGAGCTTGATCCGGATACCGTTGCCTCAAAAAATTCCTGGATGGCTGCCAAACTTGCAGCAGGTGGGTGCTTAACGGCGATTGACTGCTTGATGGATGGAAAGGCAGAAGAGGCCTTCGTCTTTCCACGCCCTCCCGGTCATCACGCCGAACGCGATCGTCCGATGGGTTTTTGCCTTTTGAACAATGTGGCGATTGCTGCCGAATATGCCCTTCAGAAAAAAGGACTCAAACGGATTCTGATTTTGGATTTTGATGTGCACCATGGGAACGGCACTCAGCATATCTTCGAATCACGATCGGATATTTTTTATCTTTCCACGCATCGTGCGCCATTTTATCCTGGCACCGGTGCAGCCTCTGAAATTGGAAAAGGAGTAGGGGAGGGATATACACTCAATCTCCCGCTTCCGGCTTTGAGTGGAGACAGTGCCTATGTCAATCTCTTCAAAGAAAGAATTGTCCCAGCGACGCTTGTCTATCAACCCGATCTCATGCTCATTTCCGCGGGGTTTGACGCCCATGTGCTCGACCCCTTAGGTGGCATGCAGGTTACGGAACAAGGGTTTGAAGCCATGGTCCGCTCCATTGAATCGATGCGCATTGCGCTTGGAAATATTCCTGTACTTTACGTATTGGAGGGGGGATATTCGCTGGAAGCTTTATCCAAATCCGTTGAAAAAATTGTTCGATTCTTAATCCATCCTGGGGAGAAATAAATATGAAGCACAAAATCAGTTTTGCCATTTTACTCATCACACTTATTTTTACAGGAGCAGCCATGTCGAAAAACGTATCCGTACAGGAACCTAAAACCTTAACCATCGATCCCAAAAAACATTACGAAGCGACAATTCAAACTGCAAAAGGGAAAATTCAGGTCGAGTTGAATGCCGAAAAGGCTCCCTGGTCGGTGAACAATTTTGTCTATCTGGCCAAGGCCGGATTTTATGATGGGCTCACCTTTCACCGTGTTGAGCCCGGTTTTGTCATTCAGGGAGGAGATCCTGCCGGCAATGGCACTGGCGGACCTGGATATACTGTCCAGGCGGAAATTGGTTTGAAACACACCAAAGGCGCCATCGCATGGGCGCGTTTGGGCGACAATGTGAATCCCGAAAGACGATCGAGTGGATCGCAGTTTTATATCACGTTGGAGCCCACTCCTTTTTTGGATAGCGGTTATACCGTCTTTGGACAAACCATTGCAGGCATGGAAGTGGTAGAAAAAATTTCTCGAGGCGATGTGATTCAAAAGGTCACCATTACCGAGAAATAACCAAATGGAAGAATAGAATTTTTTGGATTGATTTAGCTGACGTGGCTCTTCGTAAAGGAGAGCCACTTTTTTTTGTAGAGGAAGGGTATAACTTTACACCAACCGAAGTTTTTCAGAATGTTTTTCCCAAGCCCTGATAAATTTTCTTGATCGAATCGGTCTGATTCAAAATATAAAAATGGAGTCCAGGAGCTTTTTGATCAAGCAAATCAAGCGATTGCTTGATGGCATATTCCACTCCAAAACTTCGGACTTGTTCGGGCTGATCTTTGATCTTCTCAAGGGAAATTCGAATGTAATCTGGAATTTTAGCTCCACACAATTGAGTGAATTTCTGAAGCTGTGAAAAATTGGTGATAGGCATAATGCCTGGAATGATTTTTTGGGTGATTCCAATCTTTCGAGCACGCGCTACAAAATCAAAATAATCGTGGTTGTCGAAAAAAAGCTGGGTGAGAATAAAATCGGCTCCGGCATCGGCTTTTATTTTCAGGTGTGCAAGATCCTTTTCCTTATCCTGACATTCCAGGTGACCTTCCGGATAACCCGCAACACCAATTGTAAAATAATCTCCCGTATTTTTTCGAATGAAGGCCACCAATTCACTGGCATATTGAAATCCGCCAGCAGGTGGCGTAAATCGACTCGCTCCCTGAGGAGGATCTCCACGCAGGCATAGCAGGTTTTTGATATTTGTCTTTTGTAGGATTTTTAAAGACTGAAGGATTTCTTCTTGCATCGAAGAAACGCAGGTGAGATGAGCGACCCCGGAAATTTTGAAATCACTTTCAATCGTTTCAACCACTTCAAAGGTGGTCCCTTTATTGGTTCCCATAGCCCCCATGGTCACCGAGATAAAAGATGGATGTAAGCTTTTAAGCTCTTCCAAGGTTTTTCTCAGTTGAGGGAGGGCCTCAGAAGTTTTGGGAGGAAAAATCTCGAAAGAAAAAGTTTGCGCAGAAGCTTTAAGAGTCTCGCGAAGTGACATAAAGATCGTCCTGTTTCTCATCTAAATATCAGAATGAAAATAACATGGTATTTGAGGTTGATTTCAATTTTAACCGATTCAGCTTTATTCTTTTTTCTTGTAACTTTGTCTACTGGCTTAAGCCAGTAAGGCTCTAAAGGAGCAATCATGATCGCCTGTCTTGATCTCGAAGGAGTTTTGGTTCCCGAAATCTGGGTAAATGTATCCCTTAAAACCGGGATTCAGGAGTTGTCACTGACGACTCGGGAAATTCCGGATTATGATGTCTTGATGACGAAACGCCTGGGAATTCTGAAACAGCACGGATTGAAACTCAAAGACATTCAGGAAGTGATTGCCACCTTAAAACCCCTCGAAGGGGCGACCGATTTTTTGAATCAACTCAGAGAAAACTTCCAGATCATTATTCTTTCCGATACTTTTTATGAGTTTGCAAAACCCCTCATGAGACAGCTCGGTTTTCCGTGTCTGTTTGCACATAGCCTCGAAGTCAATCCATCCGATGAAGTTGTAAACTATAAAATTCGTTTGCAGGATCAAAAAAGAAAAGCGGTGAAGGCCTTACAGGATTTAAATCTGAAAGTTATTGCAGCCGGTGATTCTTACAATGATACCGGGATGCTTTCACAGGCCAATGCCGGGATTTTTTTCAATCCTCCTTCCAATATCGTAAAAGAATTTCCTCAATTCCCGGTCACTACGACCTATGCAGACCTGTTGGATACTTTTCTCAAATCAAAACAGATACTTTAAGTTATTTGAGAAGAAATTACGCTCCAGAAAAATAAGGATGATCCTGTAAGCCTCCTTAGACCCTCTTTGTTTAAACTCAGGCAGGAGGATACCGTCGGGGAGAAGGGCTTTCCGTTTTTGAATGTTCAGTCAAATCATGAAGATGAAGCTTTAAATTCCTGAATCGCCATTCTCGAACAAGCTTCTTTACAAATAAAATCAGCCTATGCTAGCAAAGCGCTTCGTAAAACTTTAAGACATTATAGACAGGAGAAAAGGACAGTTCCCATGAATACCGATACAAACAAGCAGGAAACCATCCAAAAGTTTCAAACCCATAAAACCGACACCGGTTCACCTGAAGTTCAGGTCGCACTTCTTACCACACGCATCAACAGCCTGACCGATCATTTCAAAGCACATAAAAAAGACCATTCTTCACGTCGAGGTCTTTTAAAGCTTGTCGGTTTAAGACGTCGTCTTTTAACCTACCTGAAATCAAAAAATCGCAGTCGTTACGTTCAGTTAATTGAAGAGTTAGGAATTCGTAAGTAGTACCCAAAGGGATCGTCCAAAAAGACGATCCCTTTTTTATTTGATACAGATTGAGCTTAAGATGAGCTGTTGATTTTTGGACGGCTCAATCACTCCCATTTTTTACTGATAATTTTAGAGGATGGACCTTGCTTAAAAGGTTTTTGCTCCCAAATTATCAGTGCCCTTCAAGAAGGATGTGAGTGGTTGTGAATTTTGATGATTTCCTCTGCAAAGTCATTTGGCCCATCTTTCATCTCAATCCCGTTCATTTCACCCTATTATCCAAAAACACCAGCGCGTGTTGCGTTGGGTGTCATACCTATTGAGGAGAAAGTCTCATGAATAAACCGATCAGTGTTTCCGCTGAAATTGGAGGAAAAACCTTAACCATCGAAACTGGTAAACTCGCCAAACAGGCGGGCGGTTCCGTGACCGTTCGCGTGGGTGATTCTGTTGTTCTGGTCACTGCTGTGGTGGCACCCAAACCCAAAGAAGGAATTGATTTCCTTCCCTTAACCGTCGATTACGTCGAAAAAACTTTTGCTGCAGGAAAAATTCCCGGTGGATTTTTCAAACGCGAAGGAAAACCAACCGAAAAAGAAACCTTAACTTCCCGTTTTATCGATCGCCCTATTCGTCCACTCTTTCCAGATCATTATTACTCTGAAACCCAGATCATCGCGACCGTCCTTTCGGCCGATCCTGAAAATGATCCCGACACCCTGGCGATGGTCGGTGCATCAGCAGCCTTGTCTTTATCCGAAGCGCCCTTTTTAGGTCCGATTGCCGGTTGCCGTATTGGACGTGTCAAAGGGGAGTGGGTCATTAACGCCTCCAGCGATATGATGGTGGAGTCTGATATCGATATGATCGTTGCCGGAAGCAAAGACGCCGTCGTCATGGTTGAAGGTGGCGCCAACGAAGTTTCTGAGCAAGATATGATCGATGCGATCACTACAGCGCACAAGGCCATCCAACCCATCATTGAAATTCAGGAAAAACTTAAAGCTCAGGCAGGAAAGCTAAAGCTCGAAGTCGTTCCGCCCGTCGTGAATCAGCCCCTGCTCGAAGAAGTCACTCGCATTGCCAAAGATAAAATCGGCCAGGCCATTCGCGTTCCTGAAAAACAAAAACGCCGTGAAGCTTTGGAGCAGGTGAAAGAAACCCTTCTCTCCACACTTTTCCCTGCAGGATCCGAAGTCGATGAAGATAAAAAAGAAGAAGCCCTGGCGATTTATGAAGATTTGAAACGCAGCCAGGTGCGCGAGATGATTCTGGTTGATAAACTCCGCGTCGATGGCCGTACCCTCGATGTTGTTCGACCCATCAGCTGTGAGGTTGGCCTGCTACCGCGAACCCACGGATCGGCCTTGTTTACCCGTGGCGAAACCCAGGCCCTGGTTGTTTCAACCCTCGGCACATACGAAGATGTCCAAATCATCGACACACTTATGGAAGAAGGGCAGAAGAAGTTCATGCTGCATTACAACTTCCCACCTTTCTCGGTCGGCGAAGTGAAATTCTTACGCGGCCCTGGCCGTCGCGAAATTGGTCACGGGGCCTTGGCTGAACGTGCCGTTAAAAAAATCCTCCCGAAAGAAGAGAACTTCCCCTACACCCTGCGCATTGTTTCTGAAGTTCTGGAATCGAATGGCTCTTCCTCGATGGCAACCGTTTGTGGCGCCTCTCTTTCCCTCATGGATGCAGGCGTGAAAATCAAAAGCCCGGTGGCAGGTATCGCCATGGGTCTTATTAAAGAAGGCGACCGCGTTGCGATTTTGTCTGACATTCTCGGTGATGAAGATCACTTGGGGGATATGGACTTTAAAGTCGCTGGAACCAAGCAGGGGATTACCGCCATTCAAATGGATATCAAGATCGAAGGTTTAACCCACGATCTTCTCTCTCGCGCGCTCGAGCAGGCCCGTCATGGACGTCTGCATATTTTAGGTGAGATGGATAAGGCACTTGAGACACCTCGAACGGAATATTCCAAATATGCCCCTCGAGTCGAAACCATTCAGATTCCCAAAGAGATGATCAAGAACGTGATTGGTCCTCAAGGTAAGGTCATCAAAGGTATTGTCGAAATGACCGGTGTGAAAATCGATATAGACGATCACGGCATCGTGAGTATTTTCTCAGTCGATGGACCCGCCCTTGATCAGGCGAAAAAGATCGTGGAATATCTCACAGCTCGTCCTGAAGAAGGAAAAATCTATCAAGGTAAAGTTCAGAAAATCATGGATTTTGGTGCCTTCGTCGAAATCCTGCCTGGCCTCGATGGGTTGCTCCACATCTCGCAGATCGATACCACGCGTATCAATAACGTTACAGATGTCTTGAAAGAAGGCGATGAAGTGGTCGTAAAGGTCCTTCAGATCGATCGTGACGGAAAAATCCGTCTGTCTCGCAAAGAAGCCTTGGGAGCCGAGCCGGATGTGCGTCCGATCAAAACCCGACCGTAATTGAAGTTCTGTTTGTTTTCAGGGGAGGCATTGATCCAATGCTTCCCCTTTTTTTTGGTTTTTGAAGGATGAATCTGTAGAAGTATTACTTTTTATAATTTTATATAACCAACTAATTTAAATATGGATTTTTTATGCCTCTCATGATTCCTGTTTTGCGCCTTCCTCATCTTCTTTCATACATTCAACTTCCCACCTACATGAGCTCGCATGCCTCTGGAATGGATCTGCAAGCGGCATGTTCAGAACCAATCCAAATTCCTCCTGGTGAGCGGGTGCTGATTCCGACCGGTTTTGCGATTGCCATCCCGGAGGGGTATGAAGCTCAAATCCGCCCGCGTAGTGGTTTGGCGATGAAACACGGCATTACGTGTCTCAATTCTCCAGGCACGATCGATGCCGACTATCGGGGAGAAATCAAAGTGTTGCTGATCAATTTAGGTCAGGAGGCCTTCACCCTTCAGCCCGGCGATCGAATTGCCCAGATGGTTATTCAAAAAGTCGAGCGGGTGGAGTGGAGAGAGGTCGAGAGCTTAAGTGAGAGTGATCGAGGGCAGGGGGGCTTTGGGTCGACGGGGGTGAAAAGTAAATAATATCAAATTGTTATATGTTTTTTTAGTTAGGATCGACCCAGGATCTGATTTTCTGACAGGGGTTTTGATGTATTGCAATAATTAAAATATTGTTATACATCAAATCCCATATGTCATTTAATCCAACATATCCTTTTCAACTTCCTCTTTTACCTCCCACTGATAACTTTAAAGATCCGCTCTTTTTCGATTCTCTTTTAAAGGCCAGAACTGAACTTGCCGAGCTCAATGGAGCCATCATCGCTCTTCCAAATCCCATGCTCCTGCTTTCACCCGCGACTCTTAAAGAATCTCTGGCAAGCTCGGAGATCGAAAACATCCACACGACACTCGAAGAAGCCCTCCAAAACCAGCTCTTTCCTGAATCTGAGCAAAGAGGTCCTGATAAAGAAATCTTAAGATATCGTGAAGCCTTGCTTTGGGGATTTGAGCAGTTAAAATATCTTCCGATCACTACGCGCCTGATTCTTGGAATTCACGAGCAATTGATGACGTCAGGAGGAGGAGAGTTTCGCAAACAGCAAAACAAAATAGAAAATCTGGCGACAAAAGAAGTCATGTACACTCCTCCGATTGCAGCCGATATTCCGCACCTGATTGGAAATTGGGAAAAATTTGTGAATGGACAGGATGAGCGTATCGATCCTCTCATTCGATGTGTTTTGGCACACTATCAATTTGAGGCCATCCATCCCTTTACAGATGGAAATGGACGCACCGGAAGAATTTTGATGGTCCTCCAACTGATTCAAGATCAGCTTCTAGGACTACCGGTTTTATACATCAGCGGGTTTATCAATCAAAACCGTGCTGAATATTATCGCACGTTAAGAGCTGTCACAACCAATGCTGACTGGTCTTCATTTGTCCTGTTCTTACTCAAGGCTTTTTATTCGCAGGCGAGCGAAACCAAAAAAATGCTTTTTAAAATTCTTTCGCTCTATCAGACCTGTCTGGAAACCATTCGCGAAAAACATCCAAAATTTTATTCCGCCGATCTGGTGCAACAGCTTTTTTCCTTTCCTATCCTCACTCCTGTCCGCTTCGCAGAAAAGCTGAAGATTCACTACACCACCGCCAGCCGTTACCTGCACGCCCTCGTAGAAAGCGGCCATCTAAAAAATACCAAGGCTGGGAAATACCATTTTTTTATCAATCACAAATTGATGGAAATTCTGTCGTGAGGGGATATTCCAGATTGCAAGAGTCACCGTTTTCTTGTTCGAGATTGTCACAAACACGGTGTAGAAGAATTTAGTCGGATCCGTAGGGCTAAGCTCCAATCTCTTTCACCTGCCTTTTGTCGATCAAGCGCTTTAAATCCCTTTGTAAAGACCTTCAGTTTTCTTTGAGCTTCCTCTTACATTCAGTAGCAGACTCCATTCCTTGACCAATCAGAAACTTCAGAAGAAGCTGGCGGTTTTTCAAGTTACGCTTTTAAAAGATCTTTAATAGAGCTTTTACGGACCCAACGTTCCTCAGAAAAAGCATCACATACATTTCTTAACTTGTTGTAATTTAGTTCTTTCTAATAAAATGCATGAGCGCTTTGAGATGGCTGAAAACTTTTTTGTCCTTTTCTGAAAACCCAATTTTATCGGATGTTTTTTAGTATATCTTATTTAAAAGATTGATAACTTTTAGTCGGACAGTAACAATTCAGCTTTAAATCCTATCCATCAGTTAATGAATCTTAATTCTTAAGTGACTATGAATCTCAATCCTTTGAGAATTTTACTGATTGGCCTATTCGTTCTATTCGTCCTTGTACTTTCAACTCCCGCTCTTGCGACTGCACCTCTACACTCAACCTTATCCGCAACCGCTTCCTCGCTCACGGCGAGTACCATCAAAAAACTGAGGGTTGCTCCTGATGGAACCATCTATGTGGTGGGGCTTAGCACGACGGGTTTTGTCTCCATCTCTTCTGACGGAAGTACGGCACAAACGATCAACTACAGTGTCGCTCTACCAGCTCAAGTTGCGACCGATTTTGTCACCGATGGAACCTCAATTTTTCTGGCCACCACGGCTGGTAGTAACGGTCGCTTGGCTCGATTCGACATCAGCGGCACCACGGCTTCGTCTGTGAATGCACTGACTGTTTCTGGAACCGGAAGTATCGCCTTCACTCCGGACGGAAACATCCTTTCGACTCGAAGTACAGGGGTGAAGGTGTACGATACAAGTTTATCTCAGTTGAGTAGTACGAACGTCTCGCAATCGGTGGCCCGCACCGCGATGGATGGAAATGGAATTCTTTATTATTTAGGATCGGGATCCATTGGATCTCTTGTAAAATCCACCGATCTGACATCGGCTACAGAGACGACGCTTGTGACTGCGCTTGGAAACACAGCGAGTGCGAACTCACTCTACGTGACTCCAGATGGATCGGTCGCTTATGTCGTGTACAACACCTCTATTCGCAAATACCTTCTCGGCTCAAGCTCGGCGACACTTCTTTGGACCCTCTCATATGCCAGCAATTTGGCGGGCATGGATATCAACGCATCGGGAACAATTTTCACGGTCGATACCTCAGGCACGGTTAAGAGGTATTCACCGATCAATTCGCTCACTGATCTGACTGCAACTCCCAGCGGAGCAAGTATTAATCTCAGTTGGACGACCGGTGTCAGTGATGCCGATTTTGCCGGAGTGACGATTCGCAGAAGTACCTCGGCTTATCCGACTTCTCCAACCGATGGAGTCGCTGTGACTTCCGATCTCGTCGGTAGCAGTTATTCTGATTCGGGATTAGCCGAAGGCACAACTTACTATTACACGTTATTTAATAAAACCCTGGATGGATTTTATGATGTCGGCTCGCAAATCAGTGCGACGACATCTACAGCACCGTCTCCTCCTTCAGGACTGACGGCAAGCGCAAGTGGTAGCAGCGTTAATTTGAATTGGACCAATCCCGTTTCGAATTTTGATTCGGTTACTATCCGAAGAAGTAGCTCTGCTTATCCAACATCGATCTCGGATGGAGTGGGAGTTCAATCGGGCTTAACCGACACTACTTATTCAGACACAGGACTCGCGGATGGAACGTATTACTACAGTCTTTTTGCAACGGACGGTTTTGGACTTTATTCAGACGCCGCTACGGTGAGCGTCACAGTAGATGGCACTCCAACAGCGGCCATCACGAGCTTCGCCGCTTTGGTCTCAGGATCGAACATCAACTTAACCTGGACCAATCCCGTCGATAGCGATTTTTCCTCAGTTACGATTCGCCGAAACACGAGCTCGGCGCCCACATCCATTACTGACGGAACTCTGGTCGCCCAGGGAATTACCGGGACCAGTCAGGCAGATCTTTCTCTCCCCGATGGATTTTACTATTACGGTGCCTTTGCCAAAGATGGATTCGGCAATGTCTCCAGTGTCGCGAACGTCACCGTGACGGTGGACACCACAGCGCCCTCCGCTCCGACTCTTGCTGCTACTGCAACAGGATCCACCGTTCAATTAAACTGGGATGCTCCCGCCACGACAGCAAACTTTAAACTTAGGCGAAGCACCTCCGGATATCCATCCTACTTAACTGGAACTCTCATCTTAACAACCTCAGATGCCGCTACCACAACGTATGCAGACACGAGTCTTACTCCTGTGACTTACTACTATAGTGTTTTTGCCTTGGATGCTTTTGGGAATGTGTCAGGTGCAGGGCAGGTGATGGTCGTGAGCACAGGCACGATGGCTAGCGTGACGACGGACACAGCGGTTGCTCTTGGTAAAACCACTGCAGGCTTGTCGGGATCGGTCAGTGATATTGGGACAAGTGCCGTGAGTGAGCGAGGGTTTGAGTATGGTGAGACGACGGAGTACGGATCAAGCACTAGCGAGACAGGTTCGTTTGGAGTCGAGGCGTTTGAAGCCCAGGTGAGTGAGCTGAGTTGTGGAACGACGTATCATGTGCGTGCCTATGCCACCAATGGAACAGGCACTGCGTATGGGGAGGATGCCACTTTTACGACGAGCGCTTGTGCAGATGCCTCCGATCTGATCCTCGAAATCCAGGCACCCACCGATCCAGTGGTTGTGAACTCGAATGCAATCTTTGTCATCAGTGTCACCAATCCTTCCGACAGTGACATTGATCAAACATCGATCACCCTGAATTTATCAGGCAACCTAGAGTTTGTTTCTGCTGAGATCGTTGTTGCTGAAGTGACTTCAAGCTCAGTCTTTGAGAATCAGTCGACCTTGTGTGCTGGAACAAATCCGATTTCTTGTGAACTTGGAACAATCGCGGCAAGTGAATCGATCACCTTAAACATCACCGTCAAGGCCACGGCCGCGGGTCCGGTGAGTTTGGGAGCTGCGACTAGCTCTGAGGGAGGCGTTTCATCTACGACCACGACGTCTTCGGGAGGCACTGCGATCGATCAGCCAGAAACAGAAAACCAAAGTGGAGGAGGGTGCAGCATAAACTCCATTCTGGTTTCTCAAAATCAAACAACTTCTTTTATGATGCCTCTTTTTCTGGCTGTTTTTATCTCCATGAGAAAACAATCTCTCATCCCAAAATCTTAACCCTCTCATTTTTAAGTGGTCTGCAGCGCCTGACTTTCTTCCTGACTTTCCCCCTTCATTCGCGTCGTGCGGTAGTAATTTCCAATAAACACCTGGCCCGTGAGACCATAGTCGGTTACGGCAAGGATGATCATTTCCTCTTCACCACTATTTCTGGATTGATGAAGGGTCCATCGGGGAACGAATGCGACGTCGCCCGCCTTCACCTGAATCTCGGTTTTGTTGATCACAACGCTACCGGAGCCCTGGATGAAATAAAAAACGGTTTCGTGTGCATGACGATGGAGCTCATTAAATTTTCCAGGGGGAATGCGAACGATACGCGGATCGAGCACTTCGCAGTTATAAGGGATTCGGTCGACAGTGAAGTCGATATTCAACCTTTCAATGGTATTTTGATAAAGCTCTTTGCCTCTGGTTAGAGGAAGAAACAGAGGGGACTGATCTGTCGGCTGATCGACCGCCAGTGAGACTCGCGTCTGGATTTTTTGAATCTTCGATTCGATTCTTTGGTATTGGAGGTGACGATAGAGGCTTGAAAAGAATCGGTCCCGAATATCCAGGGCATGTATCAGCGATCGCTCACACATCGAATACCAGTGAGGAAGGTGAGAATAAGATTTGGCGATGTCTTCGAGTGTGGCCGCATGAGCATCATCGCATTCGATATGGATCTGAAAAAACTCGAGATGTTTCTCCTCAACGCCCGCCTTCAAAAGACCTTCGATGATTATCGTGTAGAGTCTGGGAACGATTGCCTCAGTCCCAAAAGAAAGAAAAGCGCTGCTCTCACAGGGATGACTATGGAGACAAAAATCGAGATATTCTCGCGTGAAAAGCTCCGTCGCTTCGATGGGTGTGAGAGTTTCTACTTGAATCTTCAGCCCCTCGCTTAAGAATCTTCGAAAAATCTCAGCATGTCTTTTAGAAGGCTCACGTTCACCGCCTTCTTCCCACAGATTTTCGGAGAGGCGAGATCGCAAAAGGTCATTCTCGCAGGTAGCCATTAACCCTGAAAGGTAGCGGGTAAAATTTTTGGAATAAAAGTAATATTGACCGAAGATGAATTTAAAATCCTCTTGAGTGAGTGCGCCGGTCTGGCAGGCTTTCAGAAGGGGATTATCCCAGAAAGGATGTCCCTCTCTTAAATCGATTAGTTTTTGTAAAGACTCTGCTTCGCTCCAGTCCGTCGATCGTCGACGAAGAGTTAAGGGAATTTGTACTTGTGTCATGAGAGCTTCTCCTTTGAGAGTGAGATCAAGATGAGGATTATGTTTCTCGACCAGAGTTTGCCTCCATTTGAGTCAACAAACGGAAAATATAGACAAAAAATAGACTAAAATAATTATCTACATTTTAGACACAATAGTTGCCTTATTTTTTTAGAAATTTATTAAACAATATTTTGAAAACTGAGACGTTGGCTCTTGTCTTGATTCTTAGGTACCCAAATGCAGGGCAAGAAGTTCGCATTCTAAAAGTTTAAATTGCTTGGGTTGAAGGGAATGGATCGGCTCTTGAAACGCCGTGAGTCTTAGGCTGGAAAAATGATCAGGATTTTCTCAATTGAAAACTCTCGCAAATAAAAAAGCCCTTCTCGTTTTTCACGAAAAGGGCTTTTTGTTTGGAAATTTCTACTCCGGCTGCTGGACTCGAACCAGCGACCTAGCGGTTAACAGCCGCTTGCTCTACCGACTGAGCTAAGCCGGAATCTTTCAAAAAAGTGGGTGGGACGTACTAAATTCTATCTTACGTGTCAACGCGATTGGAGAAGAGAGATTAAAATTCAAACATCAGGGTCGAACGGGCAGCAAACGCCGGATCGGCGCTGTCGAAGATGATCGAGTTGATGGGGTTTCCGGCCAAAGTGGCGTTTGTCAGGTCATCATTTTTAACATCGTAAGCCCCACCAGGGAGGAAAAACCCCGCCGTCAAATTCCAAAAGACATGATCGAAAAATTTCGCTTCGACTAAAAGATCGGCCTCAACTCCGTACCATTTTGAAGCATTGTAAACATGGGGAAGAGTTGGCACGCCCGTAATTTCTGCAAAATTCAGATCGATGGCTCGGGACGGAGCCCAGGCGGTAACAACATGCGCACCCACTTTAATCCATTGAGCCTGAGGAACGATGTTCGAAAGATCGAACTTATGTTTGTAAGTGCCTCCCACATAGATTGCATTGTTTACAAAGTTGGAGGTGATGGGGTTGCTGCCCAGCTTGGTTTCTCCATTCACCTGAATGGCAGGTGAAGTGCCAAGAGGGCTTTGGAACATCATCAATCCAATATGATAATCGGGACGAAACCCGAACTGGGTAATGCGGCTGGAAAGGGGTGAAGAGTCTCCCTGGGCAAAGCCCCCAATTAACTTAGCTTCTTCATTGTTATGATGATAATCGGCCTCCAAGGCTCCCATGTGGACAGCAAGATCGTTGGATCCATTGAGACATACCGGGTCGGGGAGTGGGTTGGCAAATCCGGCAGGCACCTGAACAGCATTAATACAAACACCAGTTCCAATCTTGCCTCCGATATACACATACTCAGCCTGAATCTTAAAAGGATCTCGGTCCCACTTCACGTATCCATCAATATAGTAGGTACGGGTATCTCCATCGATAGCCCCAGGGGCTTCCGCCCCATTTGCGTCAAGAGCAGTGCCAACAGTTCCACCTGTTTTGTTACGTAAACGAAAACCGGCATAAGTCCCGATTTGCAAATGAGGACGTTCGTAAACGAGGCCTTGAGTAAACTGATACGTATCGTGCTTGGCACCAATGATGGTTTCGCCAGGTTTTCTTTCCAAAAGATCGATGGCAGGATTGCCCGTATTTTGAAAGGCAAAGTCGACTAAGGTTGCAAACGCGAGGTTTGATCCTCCTTTAAAATCCACCTTTCCAATATAAAGAAAACGATCGAAGGTATCTCCAAACGTGCTATCCCACTCGTTTCCATCGTTTTGGAAAATCCCAAGACCCCAGTGAGAGGGTTGGCGACCAAGTCTGAATTTTCCCATAGGGGTGAGAAGATCGACGTAAAGTCTTCTCATGTTCACGTTTCCTCCACCACCCGTCACGACATCTCCACCGGCACCTCCCGTCACGCCAAAGGCTCCATTGCCACCCGGAAGCTGAATCGTACCGGTGATTGGATTGTAGACCGAGAGATTGCGCGTATCGCTGGATCCGAAAACGACGTTATCTAAAATATCGAGTTGTCCATGAAATGAAATGTTGTCGCTGATTTTTAAGGATGGATCGATGCGAAAGCGGTGTTGGCCATAAAACAGGGTACCGAAGCGATCGTTGTCGCCCAAGTTTCCCTGCTGGATATCGGAGGAAGATTGAAGGTCAAGGTTGTTTGAGAATTCAGATCGAAGCCGGTAATAGCCATGAGCTGAGAAATCAAAGGCATGGACATTGGAAAATGGAAGAAGGATGAGAGAGAAAAAACCGAGTATCCTGAAAACCTTCATGATCGCCTCCTTGGAAAAAGGATTGGGAAAAGCAATGTTTGATTTGCGCTCGAAACGATTCCTCGAAAATCGCATCGAGCGAAAGGTGTGCTACGGTTACGAAGAGATGGGAAATTTCTAATGGCTCATCCGATGGGTGTCAATTCAAAAGCCCGATCTTGCATTCCGGATGGCTCTATGGTTCGATGAAAAAATGATGCAACGCATTCAATCTTACTCAAAAAGTTCCAGGCGCTTATTCCCGCTGATCCTGTTTATTCCTCTCCTTTTCACTCGCTGCTTTTTCGGTGGAGCTCCCAATTCCGGAAAAGCGGTGGCCTATCATTCTGGTCTCATTCAAATGAAAAAAGGGTTCTATCAGGTTGGAAAACTTTCGGAAGGATGGAAACGATCAAATATTGGGAAATACAAGACGGTCGCTTTTTATCATGGAGATTTGAAAAGTAGTCTGACAACAAATGCCTTCTGCGATGAATCCTATGAAGATGCGAGTCTAAAGGTTTTGAGCAATCACTTGCACTTTGCCCTGCAAAAACCAAAAACCCGATTTGAGAAAATCTTGAACCTCGATCATCGGGAGGCCTTTAGATCGGTTCTCGAGGGAAGTCTCGACGGAGTACCGGTTGTTCTGGATACGGTCGTGATAAAAAAAGACAATTGTGTTTTTGATTTTGCGCTTATCTCCGATCCTGATCATTATGAACAGGCGGCTCTCGATTTTCAGAATTTTTATGAAGGATTTCATTATCAGGGCGACTGAGCCTATAAGCCCACACTTTCTCAAAGACTTTCTTTTTTCACAAAACAACCACTATGAATTCTCGCCTGAGCTTTTCATTCTCCTGGATTGGTTCTCAAATTACCGAGCTGACCGAATATGTCGGCGGGCTTTCGATGCTTACGGCCCGCATCTTTCGCTCTTTGATTCGGGACCGGTTTAATCTGAAAGACACCATCACTCAATTTGAAGGCGTTGGGATCAAGTCTTCCTCACTCACCAACCTCATCGCCATTTTTACCGGCATGGTGCTCGCTGTTCAATTCATCGTAGGCCTTAAACGTTTTGGACTTCAACTCTACACTGGCCAGATCGTTGGGATTGCCATCGTGCGCGAAATGGCGCCGGTGCTCACCGCGATCATGATTGCTGCGCGAGTGGGATCCGGGATTACAGCCGAGTTGGGTTCGATGAATGTCACCGAGCAAATTCTGGCAATTGAAGCGATGGGAGCAAATCCCGTTCAAAAACTGGTCATTCCCCGTGTCATCGCTACCACATTGTGCACGCCTATTCTGACCGTCATTGCCATGTTCATCGGAATTTTTGGCGGAATGCTTATTACCATGATGGATGCCGGCGTAAGTGCGAGTTTTTATTATGATCAAACCATCAAGACCGTCGTCATGCTAGATTTCGGCAGTGGGCTCGCCAAGACCTTCTTTTTTGGCTACCTGATTGGATGTATCGCCTGTTACCAGGGCATTAACACCCGTGGAGGAACCGAAGGAGTCGGCAAGGCAACCACAACCTCGGTGGTGTATTCGGCAATTGCCATTTTCATCTCAGATTTCTTTCTCACCAAACTCTTTTTAAGTTTTTAAGGATATGTTTTGCGTTTTTAGTTTATGGACTCCTTTATCCACTTCGAAAATATTGAGAAGGCCTTTGGAAAAAACCGGATCTTCGATGGCTTGAGTCTGGATATCCGAAAAGGAGAAACCCTCACGATCATTGGAGGTTCAGGCACAGGGAAAAGCGTTTTGCTGAAAATTCTTCTGGGATTGATTTCAGCCGATGCAGGAAAGGTTCTGTTCGACAAACAGGATGTTGAGAACATGAACCAGGAGCAGCTTCTTGCCATGCGAAAGCGGATTGGAATGCTTTTTCAGGGTGCTGCGCTGTTTGATTCCCTGAACGTCTATGAAAACATCGCCTATCCCTTGCGGGAACATTTCGATTACAGTCAGGATAAACTGGATGAAATTGTGAGACAAAAACTGGAGCTGATCGGACTTCCTGGCATAGAAAACAAAATGCCTGCTGATCTTTCAGGAGGGATGAAAAAAAGGGTAGGACTTGCACGCGCGATCGCAACCGATCCTGAAGTTATTCTTTATGATGAACCTACCACCGGACTTGATCCTACAAACACGAATCGTATCGATGAGCTAATTTTGAGTTTGCAGAAAAAACTGAAAGTAACTTCGATCGTGGTGACGCACGATATGGGAAGTGCCTTTCGAATCAGCAACCGTTTGGCACTTATCTATCAGAGAAAAATTGAATTCGTTGGATCCTGCGAAGAAGTTCGCAATTCAAAAAATGAAATCGTGCAGGATTTTATTCAGGGTAAAATTGGAGAATAAGGATTTCTCATGGAAAAAAGGACGTGGCTTGAAATTCGGGTTGGAATCTTTGTGTGTATCGGGCTTTTTTTGAGCATGCTTGTCGTTTTTCTTTTGGGCGGAAAAACAAGCATCTTTCAGAGCACTTATTCGATTTATGCCAAATTCGATAATGTGAGTGGGTTAAGTATTGGTGCGTTGGTGTCATTGGCAGGAATTAATGTTGGTGAAGTCGAAGAAATGACTTTTCCGGCAAATATCGAAGACAAACAAACGATTGTGCGAATGAAAATAAATCATTCCTTTCAGGATCGTATTCGCAAAGACAGCAAGGCCTCCATCTCGACTCAAGGTCTTTTGGGAGACAAATATATCTATATTACGATGGGCTCTTCTCAAAACTCGCCTTTGAAAGATGGCGACATGATGGCCACCGACCGAGGTCTTTCGATTGAAAGTTTTGCAGATTCAGGGCAAAAAATTCTTGATCAGGCAAATGAATCTCTTAAGAAAATGAATGAGCTTTTAAATGATATTCAGAACAAGGAAGGAATGATCCACGCGCTGATTTATGATCTGGAAGGAAAAGATTTCGTCAAAGACATCATGGCCTTCACCCGCGCAGGCAAGCAGATCCTTCAGGAAGTCCAGAAGGGAAGAGGAATTGCACACGCCCTCATCTATGACAAAACCGATCCTCAAATGATACAGGAGATCTCAAGGACTTTAAAAAACATGGAGAAAACTTCTCAGAACGTTCATGAGATGACCGCAAAAATCGAAAAAGGAGAAGGAACCCTCGGGGGACTTCTCAATGACCCGACTGTCTATTCCGACCTTAAATCTCTTTTGGGAAAAGCCAACCGCAGCAAACTCATCCAGGCCGTCATTCGACACACTTTGTCACAAAATGAAAAAGACACCTTGAAGTAGTGAAAGATCCTGTTATAATTTTTAAAAGCTGTTCATTCATTTACGTAAATCTCAACGATCATCTCACAACCCGTTCAGCGCGAAGTCTGGAAGGATTTCCAAATTCATTTCTTTTTCGAAGCGATCTGCTTCATACTTGTAGGTGTAGCCTGTCATCCGGGATGTTCAGTAAATTCATTCGAACGATTGACACGAATCATCACAAGATCAGCTCCTGTCTGAAAATCTGAAAATCAATCTCTCCGAATCAAAGTGGATAGTTCTATAAACTTTATTGAGGAGGTTTTATGGCAGCTGCCAGTTCCCTGATGGAAACGCTTAAAGGTCTTCAGGATGTAAAAACCTACCAGGATTTAACCTGGTCAGGTTCCTTCGAGGAATACCTGGAGATCGTCCGCAAAAATCCAAAGGTTGCCAGAACAGCGTTTCAGCGAGTCTACGACATGATTATTTCTCACGGAGAAGAAGAATTCCGTGAATATAAAAAGAAAATCATCCGCTACCGCTTTTTCTCCGATCCTTTTGAAAATGGAAAAGACGGGATCTTTGGCCTGGATCTTCATCTGATGAAACTGGTCCACCTGTTTAAAAGCGCCGCCCGACGTTACGGTACGGAAAAGCGCATCTTCCTCTTACACGGCCCTGTCGGATCCTCAAAATCCACCATTGCAAGACTTCTCAAAAAAGGTCTCGAAATTTACTCCCGCACTCCAGAAGGCGCTCTTTACACCTTCAAGTGGGTTCAAGGATCTCATACGCTTCCCAACCGATCCATTTTTGGAACCTCTGAAGAGATTCCCTGTCCGATGCATGAAGAGCCCCTCCGTTTGGTTCCCGAAAGTCTGAGAACCCGTGTTGCCCACGAAATCAATGCAACCATGACCGATGGCGATCGCATCACGATCGAAGGAGATCTGTGCCCATCCTGCCGTTATCTTTTCCGTGAGCTCCTCCAGGTTTATAAAGGAGATTGGGCCAAGGTGATTGAGAATCACATTCAGGTGAAACGTCTGCTTTTAAGTGAAAAAGATCGTGTGGGAATCGGCACTTTTCAGCCCAAAGACGAAAAAAATCAGGATTCCACCGAACTGACAGGCGATATTAATTACCGAAAAATCGCCGAGTATGGCTCTGAGTCGGATCCACGAGCCTTCAACTTCGATGGGGAGTTCAATATTGCTAACCGAGGGATCATCGAATTTATTGAAGTCCTTAAGCTCGATGTTGCTTTCCTCTACGATCTTCTTGGCGCCTCACAGGAACACAAGGTCAAGCCCAAGAAGTTTGCTCAGACAGACATTGATGAGGTCATCATCGGACACACCAACGAGCCGGAATTCAGAAAACTGCAAAACAATGAATATATGGAAGCCCTGCGGGATCGAACCGTGAAGGTGGATATTCCCTACGTTACCCGTTTGTCTGAAGAAATTAAGATATACTCGAAGGATTTCAACTCGGACAAAATTAAAGGCAAACACATTGCCCCGCATACCCTGGAAATGGCCTCGATGTGGGCCATTCTTACCCGTCTGGAAGAACCTAAGAAAGCCAATCTCACCCTGATTCAAAAGCTAAAGCTCTACGATGGAAAGACACTTTCCGGTTACACCGAAGATAATGTGAAAGAATTGCGTAAAGAAGGAATGCGTGAAGGTCTCGATGGAATCTCGCCACGCTATGTTCAGGATAAAATCTCCAATGCCCTGGTGCGCGACAGTGAAGGGTGCGTGAATCCCTTTATGGTTTTGAATGAGCTGGAAAGTGGTATGCGCCACCACACGCTCTTGCGGGCTGAGGAGCAACGCAAGCGCTACATCGAGCTCTTGTCCGTTGTAAAAGAAGAGTATGAAGACCAGGTGAAAAATGAAGTTCAACGCGCAATCTGCGCCGATGAAGAAGCCATCTCAAGGCTTTGTGCCAATTATATCGATCATGTGAAGGCCTACACCCAGAAAGAAAAAGTGAAGAATAAATATACGGGTCAGGATGAAGAACCCGATGAACGTCTCATGCGCTCGATTGAAGAAAAAATCGATATTCCCGAATCCAGGAAGGATGATTTCAGGCGTGAGATCATGAATTACATTGGCGCGCTGGCGGTGGAAGGAAAAAAGTTCAGCTACAAAACCAATGAGCGTTTGCAAAAGGCCCTCGAGTTGAAACTCTTTGAAGATCAGAAGGATTCGATCAAGCTGACTACTTTGGTGACCAGTGTCGTTGATAAAGACACCCAGGAAAAAATTGATGTGGTCAAAGGAAGGCTCATCAAGAACTACCACTACTGTGATATTTGCGCGACCGATGTCCTCAACTATGTCGCGAGCATTTTTGCAAGGGGCGATATCAAGGAAAGACGGGCGTGAATAACCAAAAACGATTTTCTCTTAAAATGAAATCTCAATCGAAAATCCGGCTTTTTTGGGCGGAAGGATTCACTCTCCTACACGAGCTGAATTTGCTGTAGGGGAAATCCTCCCTCCCCTTACTATGTCGCTAAAAATTGAGCAGGACTACAACCGGTTCAAACAGATCGTGCGCGGAAAAATCCGCAAAGAGCTGCGCAAGTTCATCAGCAAGGGAGAGCTCATCGGAAAACAGGGCAAAGAGCTGATCTCCATTCCTCTTCCTCAAATTGACATCCCCCATATCGTTTATGGTCTTCAGCAAACCGGCGGAGTAGGGCAGGGAGATGGAAAAGAAGGAGACGTCATCGGAATGGGGGATGGCGAAGAAGGAAAAGCCAAGGCCGGCGATGCCCCATCTGATCACGTGCTGGAAGTGGAAGTTTCCATGGAAGAGTTGGCCCAGCTTTTGGGCGAAGAGCTTCAGCTTCCCAAAATACAGCCCAAGGGAAAAGCAGAGATCATTTCAATCCGAAATCGGTATTCTTCGATTCGCAGCACAGGACCGGAATCTCTCAAACACTTCAAACGTACCTATAAACAGGCCCTCAAACGCCACCTGTTGACGGGTCACTATAATCCTGAAAATCCGGTCATCATTCCCATCCGTGAGGACAGGCGTTATCGCTCCTGGAAAGAAGAGAAAAAACCCCAAAACAAGGCCGTGGTGATTTATATGATGGATGTTTCCGGCTCAATGGGAAGCGATCAGAAAGAAATCGTTCGCATTGAAACTTTCTGGATCGATACGTGGCTGCGCTCCCAGTACAAGGGACTGGAAACCCGCTACATCGTGCACGATGCCGTTGCGCGTGAAGTGGATCGCGAAACTTTTTATCACACGCGCGAATCCGGCGGCACCATCATCAGTTCGGCCTACAAGCTTTGTCTCAAAATGATGGAGGAAGAATACGATACTGAGGAATGGAATATTTACCCTTTCCATTTTTCCGATGGAGATAACTGGTCTGGAAATGACAGCCTGGAATGTCTGAATCTTTTGGAACAAGAAATCTTTCCACGGGTAAATGTGTTTTGTTACGGCCAGGTGGAATCCGAATATGGAAGCGGTCAGTTTTTAAGGGATCTTAGGGAAAGGTTTGATGAAGAAGAAGATCAGCTTATTATTTCAAGGATTGAAAGCAAGGAGAAGATTGTCGATTCCATTAAAGATTTTTTGGGGAAAGGAAAATAAATGCGCCGTGTTTCCCTACAACCCGAACTGGCAGAATGGAGAGATAAAATCGAGGAGTTTGCAAAACAGATGGGACTCGATTTTTATCAGGTGATTTTCGAAGAGCTGGACTGGAACGAGATGAACATGGTCGCAGCTTATGGCGGATTTCCAAACCGCTACCCTCACTGGCGTTTTGGGATGGAATACGAACAGCTTTCAAAATCCTATGCGTACGGACTCTCCAAAATTTATGAAATGGTGATCAACAACGATCCCTGTTACGCCTACCTCTTGCACAGCAATCACCTCGTCGATCAGAAACTCGTCATGGCCCATGTCTACGGCCACTGCGATTTTTTCAAAAACAACGTTTATTTCGCGCATACCAGCCGCAAGATGATGGATGAAATGGCAAACCATAAAATCCGGATCAAGCGCTATATCGACAAATATGGGCAGGAGGAGGTGGAAACCTTTCTGGATGTCTGTCTTTCCGTTGAGAACCTTATCGATCATCATGGAACTTTTATTAAACGCAGTCAGGAGCATGCTGAGGTCCTTTTAAAAGAAGGACAGGAAACCGAATCGGTCGTCAAAAAACTCAAAAGCAAAGACTACATGGATAAATTCATCAATCCGACCGAATTTCTGGAAACCCAACGGAAAAAAATTAGAGACGAACAGGAACAGGAGAGAAGATTTCCCGCAAATCCACAAAGAGACATCCTTCTTTTCATTCTCGATTACGCCCCTCTGGAGCGCTGGAAACGCGATATTCTTTCGATCATTCGGGATGAAGCCTATTATTTTCTTCCTCAAATGCAGACTAAGATCATGAATGAAGGTTGGGCCTCGTACTGGCATTCGACCATCATGACCCAAAAGGCCCTGCTTCCTTCCGAAGTGCTGGATTATGCTGACCATCATTCTGGTACGCTAGCCTCACATCCCGGGCGACTGAATCCCTACAAACTGGGCATTGAGCTTTTTCGCGATATCGAAGATCGGTGGAATAAAGGCAAATTCGGTAAAGAATACGAAGACTGCGAAGACATGGTGAATAAAGCGAGATGGAATAAGAATCTGGGACAGGGACGTAAAAAAATTTTTGAGGTCAGAAAACTCTACAATGACCTGACCTTCATTGACACCTTTCTCACCGAAGAATTCTGTGTCGAACACAAGATGTTTACCTACGCCTACAATAAAAATAACAATGCATATGAGATCAACAGCCGCTCATTTAAAAAGATCAAAGAAAAACTTCTTTTTTCCCTTACGAACGCCGGTCAGCCAATCCTTTCCGTGATCGATGGTAATTATAAAAATCGGGGTGAGCTCTTTCTGAAGCATTATTATGAGGGAGGAGGACTCAAAATTGACTGGCTGAAGGAAGTATTAAGAAGCCTGTCTGTTTTATGGACACGTCCGGTCCATGTTGAAACGATGGTAGAAGATAAGGTAAAAGTGTTTTCCTCCGATGAGACCGAAACCGCCAGCAAAAGTCTGAGTGCTTAAAAAGCCCTTCCATTTATAGTTTAGCCTCCCTTGTGTAAATTCCTCTCAGAACATATCAACGCCTGTTTCTGAAAGAAGGAAGGAGTTCATTATTCTTTCAAAAAAATTCCCCTTCTGTTGATTAAATCAAATTCCTGTTTCATTTATGAGTCAGGTTTTTGGTTCATTGATCCGAAAACTTCAGGAAGAAACCGGAGGAGCCTCTTCCTGCTACCCAAAGGTAAAGACGCTGTCAGGTAAGATCAGAATGGTTTTTTTAAAATACCTTCTGCTTTACTCAAACAGAATGTGCATAGCCGATGGGTAGCAGGAAGGGGCTTTTTTTATGTGGCAATAGGAGGGTCGTTCCAGATGGCACCCCTCTTTTCAAAATGGGCGAATCTGCTCGCAAAACTCCTGGGCCTGATCGGGCTGTCCGTGATTTTGGGAGTGGGAGTGATTCTGTTTCTTTTCAATCAATCCGAGTACGCATCAGGAGTCGGAATCAGCCCGAGACAGCCGGTCCCTTTCAGTCATCGTCATCACGTTCAGGGAGCCGGAATTGACTGCCGCTATTGTCACTCTACGGTTGAAACGGCAGCATTTGCAGGGCTTCCATCGACTCACGTATGTATGACCTGTCATTCCCAACTCTGGGCTCAAAGCCCTGTCCTGAAACCCGTTCGGGAAAGCTACGAAGAAAAAATTCCTCTTCAATGGAGTCGCGTACAGCGTTTGGCAGATTTCGTTTATTTTGATCATAGTATTCATATTCAGAAGGGGGTGGGCTGCAGCAGCTGCCATGGAAGAATGGATCAAATGGCACTGGCCTACCCGATCCGGGGGTTTCAGATGAAGGATTGTCTTGAGTGTCATAGAAATCCTGAAAAATTTTTAAGAGAGCCTGAGGAGATTTTCAATATGACATGGTCTTCAACCATAGATCAGGCCGAGCGTGGATCCCGGTTATTTAAAAAATATCAGATTCGATCCGCGGGGCTCACAGACTGTTCTACCTGTCATCGGTAAGGCGCATGAAAAAAATTTCTAAGGATCAGACATCAAATGTTTTTCGATTCTCCTTTCACAAACCTGCTGAAAGACAGCCTGATTTTTTCTGGAGGAGCGAAAGGGATTTCTGGAATCAGAATCATCACAATTCGGAAAACTCAAAGTCTTTCACAAAAGACTTGATAAATGAGGATTGGTTGGCAAGTGCGATCAGCCGCAGAAAGTTCATGAAAGTGATGGGAGCTTCTCTTGCCTTCGCTTCTCTGGAGGGTTGTGTCCGAGGGCCTGTTGGAAAATTAGTCCCTTATATTCAGACTCCCAATCTTCTTTCGAATAATGAATCTCAGTATTTTGCGACAACACTCAGACGTCAGGGGTATGGATGCGGTGTGGTGGTGAAATCAATTTTGGGCCGACCTTTAAAGGTGGATGGAAATCCGCATCATCCCGCAAGCCTAGGAGCTGCAAGCGCTGTCGAACAGTCTGCGATTCTTGATCTTTATGATCCCGATCGCGCGCAGGGAGTAAAATCCACAGGAAAGATCTCTTATTGGGATCAATTCCTGACTCGCTTTAATAACCAGGTTGAGCAGAGTGGGGGGCCTTCTCGCACGCGTTTGCATCTTTTGACTCAGACGATCACTTCTCCAGGTGTTGCGGATCAAATCAAAAAAATGAAAAATCAGTTTCCGCTTTTGGAATGGCACGCCTACGATCCTCTTCATTCCGACGCAAAATTTTCAGGACAGTTTCTGGCGACGGGTGGAAATTTTGATCTGCTTCCCCATTTCGATCGCGCGCAACTGGTCGTCACTCTTGATCACGATTTTTTAAGTGAAGATCCCGGAAGTCTTCGATATGCGCGTGATTTCATGTCACGTCGACGGATCCAAAGCGATACCCGCGCGATGAGCCGACTCATCGCCGTAGAAAGCTGTCCGGGTCTTGTTGGCGCAGTCAGCGATCACCGTTTTTCTCTTCCTTCCGGAAAAATTCCTTACCTGGGCTGGGCTTTGGCACGAAGTTTCGGTCTGACAAACAATAAGATCACTGCGGCAGAATCAGATCTCGCGCGAGAATATGCGGGCGAGATTTTTAAAATCAAAACAGGGTTGGAAGCCCACCGTGGCTCAAGCCTCATCCTGGCTGGAAAATACCAGCCTGCCGAGCTTCACTACGCCACTGCCATCATAAATCAACATCTGGGAAATTTTCAGAAAACCCTCGATTGGATTGATTCCGTCGAGAGCTCTCCTTTGAATCATCTGGCTTCACTTCAGAGCCTGGTTGAAAAACTCAATCAGTCTCAGGTGGATATTCTTCTGATACTCGAAGGAAATCCTGTCTACGATGCGCCTTCGGATTTTTTATTTGAGCAGGCCTTGAATAAGGCGGCACTTAAAATTCACTTAAGTCCTTTTTTTAACGAGACTTCGATTCTTTGCGACTGGCAGCTTCCTCAAGCGCATGAGCTGGAAAGCTGGGGCGATGCGCGCGCATTTGATGGCACGATTTCCATTACACAACCTTTGATTGCACCACTCTACTCAGGAAAATCCATCCATGAAGTTTTAAGCGCTCTTCAGGGACAAGCAGGCGCCTTGTCAGGAAATTTCAATTTCAAAGATTTCTGGTCAGAATGGCATCAAAACGAAAAACGTGAAGAAAACTTCGAAAACTTTTGGGAAAAAAGTCTGAAGGATGGGATTTTATCCGACACGGCATTTTCTTTTCGCACGCCCAGGATTCCTGAAGCTGTGGACCCGAAGATCGTTTTGCCAGAGCCTGAAAATACCGGACTCGAAGTTCAGTTTCGAGCCGATATCCATCTGGAAGATGGTCGCCGGGCAAATAATGCCTGGCTGCAGGAGCTTCCCCGTCCTCTTACCAAACTCACCTGGGACAATGCGGCTCTGATTTCTCCTCAAACTGCGCATTCTCTTCACCTTAAAAGCGGAGACTGGGTGTGGCTTCATTTAAATGAAAAAAAAATCAAGACACCTCTCCTGATTCTACCCGGACATGCAGAAGATTCTGTGACACTTCCTTTAGGTTACGGACGAAAAACAGTCGGACGAGCAGGAGAGGGCGTGGGTTTTAATGCCTACGAGATTCGAACCTCGGATGGATATTTTAGAACAGGGGGAGGAAGAATCGAAAATGCAAACGAAACATATCCTTTGGCAATCACTCAGGAGCACTCCCTGATTGAAGGCCGAGATCTGGCACGCATTACCGATCTTCAAAAATTCTTACAATCTCCCCAGGATCTTTATCCGAAGGAGGAACCCCCGATTTCGCTTTATCCCGATTTTAAAAATCCCGGAAGTGCCTGGGGCATGGTGATCAATCTGCAAACCTGCATTGGCTGCAATGCCTGTGTGATTGCGTGCCAGGCGGAAAACAATATTCCAGTCGTGGGAAAACAGGAAGTTTTAAGAGGACGGGAAATGCATTGGCTCAGAATCGATCGCTATTACCGAGGTGAGATGAAAAATCCGGAGACGTTATTCCAGCCGATTCTTTGCATGCATTGCGAGAAGGCCCCCTGTGAAGTTGTGTGTCCGGTTGCAGCAACAACTCACAGTAATGAAGGCTTAAACGAGATGACCTACAACCGCTGTGTAGGAACGCGATACTGCTCCAACAACTGCCCGTACAAAGTGAGGCGGTTTAATTTTCTGGAATACAACGACGAAGAAACGCCGGTTTTAAAACTGGGCCGAAACCCGGAGGTTACGGTGCGCAGTCGTGGAGTCATGGAGAAATGCACTTACTGTGTTCAACGCATCACACATGCAAGAATTCAGGCAGAAAAAGAAATGCGTCCGATACGGGAAGGAGAGGTGGTCACTGCCTGCCAGGCCACCTGTCCAACAGAATCGATCATTTTTGGAGATCTGAATCAGCCGGAAAGTCAGGTGGTGCGGTGGAAATCACATCCGCTGAACTATCATCTGCTCCACGAATTGGGAACGCGCCCACGTACGAGCTATCTAGCGCGTGTGAAGAATTCCTGGGAGCAAGAGGAGGACAATAGGAAAGAAGATCATCACTAAAACACTTTCTCCCTTTTCATGCAGGGGCGATTCATGCATCGCCCGTTCAATTCAGGAGTTTTCTAAAATGTCAGGAGATGATCGAAAACTTTATCTGGTCACGTCGGTCTTAAAGCCTGGACACAGTTTGCAGTCAGTGACCGATCAAATCTCGGGACGTGTCTTGACTCCGATCACTTCCTGGCGTTGGTGGCTGGGTCTGGGAATCAGTTTTCTACTCCTCATGGCTCTTCTTTACGCGACGGCTTTTCTTTTCTATCGCGGAATCGGCATTTGGGGAGTGAATATTCCAGTCGCCTGGGGTTTTGCGATCACTAATTTTGTCTGGTGGATCGGAATTGGTCATGCCGGTACTTTTATTTCGGCCTTTCTGCTTCTGCTCCGTCAGCCATGGAGAACTTCGATCAACCGGTTTGCCGAGGCAATGACGATCTTCGCCGTGGCTTGTGCTGGACTTTTTCCCATCCTTCATTTGGGTCGCCCCTGGTTTTTTTACTGGCTTCTTCCTTACCCGGACGCTCAAGGTCTCTGGCCCCAGTTTAGAAGCCCGCTCATCTGGGATGTTTTTGCCGTTCTCACCTATTTCACCGTTTCGCTTTTATTTTGGTACGTCGGTCTCATTCCTGATTTTGCCACTTTGCGTGATAAGGCCAGCAAACGACGCACGCAAAAAATCTTCGGCGTGTTGGCAATGGGCTGGCGTGGATCTGCCGATCACTGGCACCGCTATGAAATGGCTTATTTACTGATGGCGGGTTTGGCCACTCCTCTCGTCGTCTCGGTCCATAGTATTGTGAGTATGGATTTTGCCGCAGGGATCGTGCCCGGCTGGCATTCGACGATCTTTCCTCCTTACTTCGTTGCGGGAGCAATCTTTTCAGGGTTTGCAATGGTTTTAACCCTCCTCATTCCTTTGAGGGCCGTTTATGGATTTCAGGATTTCATCACCCATCATCATTTGAATCAGTGCGCCAAACTCATCCTCGTCACAGGGTGGATCGTTGCCTATAGCTACTGCATCGAAGCCTTCATTTCCTGGTACAGCGGAAATCCTTATGAAAAATACGTTCTGATCAATCGCGCTTTGGGCCCTTATGCTTGGACGTATTGGATCCTCATTACCTGTAATATTCTGACCCCTCAGTTTTTATGGTCCCGCCGCATTCGTATCAATCCTCTTGCCCTTTGGATTGTGTCGCTGCTGATAAATTTGGGAATGTGGATGGAGCGCTTTGTGATTGTGGTTGTGAGTTTGCATCGCGATTTTCTTCCTTCCGCATGGGGAAAGTACATGCCGACGCGCTGGGATGTTGCGACGCTGGTTGGATCGATGGGGCTTTTTCTCTTTCTCTTCTTTCTTTTTATTCGTCTTTTACCCGTGATTTCCATCACGGAGATGCGACAGCTGGTCGATATGAAATCGAAAGAACCCGAAGGGGAGGGCGCATGAGTCTTCTCTATGGTTTAATTGCAGAATTTGAATCGCCTGAGACTCTCATCCAGGCCCTACATTCCGCACAAAATGATGGATATCAGAAGATCGAGGCTTACAGCCCATTTCCTGTCGATGAGTTGGGAGAATCCCTCCACGTTTCTCAAAAATGGATTTCCGGCTGTGCCCTGGTAGGGGGAATTCTGGGAGGAATGAGCGGAATCTTTTTGCAGTACTACGCGAGTGTCATCGACTATCCGCTCAATATCGGGGGGCGGCCTTACAACAGCTGGCCAGCGTTTGTTCCTGTGATATTTGAGCTCACTATTTTAGGCGCTTCCATCTTTACGCTATTGGGCCTCTTCATCAAAAATCGATTGTTTCAATATGACCATCCTTTATTTCACATCGATGCCTTTAAAAGAGCCAGTCAGGATCATTTTTTTCTTTGTCTCAGGGCGAACGATCCACACTTTGATCTTCAGAATACTTCCGGATTTTTAAAAAACCTGTTCCCACTCTCCCTGACGGAGGTGCCGCTATGACGGAGCTCAAACCGGCCTCGGCACTTCTCATTCTTCTGATCTTCTTCACGTTTGCCTGTCGTCAAAAAATGGCTCAGCAACCGCGTTTGAATCTTTATGCACCTTCCGATTTTTTTTCAGATCAAAGCTCGGCCCGTCCGCTTGTGTCTGGGGTCGTTCCACAATCTGCGATGAATCTTGATCCAAAGATTTTAACCGGAACCGATCAGGGAAAACCTTTGGAGGATTTTCCTCTCGAGCTCACGGAGGTTTTGCTCAAGCGCGGACAGGAACGCTTCAATATTTATTGCTCGGCCTGTCATGGTCGTTTGGGGAATGGACAGGGAATGGTTGTCAAGCGTGGGTTTCCGGCTCCGCAGAGTTTTCATATCAATCGGTTAAAAGAGGCGCCGGTCGGATATTTTTTCAACGTCATCACGCAAGGATTTGGTCGGATGTATGCGTATGATGATCGCGTGAGTGTGAAAGATCGCTGGGCGATCATTGCTTATATTCGCGCCCTGCAACTTAGCCAGGGATTGAGCTATAATGAGCTACCCGCCGATGAAAAACAGCGGCTTTCATCCCCCTGACTGTCTTTCTGAATGAGGAGCCTCCATGAATCTCTCATCCAAAATGAATCTCCCTCATCAAATTCTGATCTTTAAAATTTCTGTCGCTTCACTGTTGTTAGGAGTTTTCCTATCCTTCTTTGGAATTCTGGCGGATCCTCAACGATTCAGGCAGGCGTATCTTTTTTCCTATCTTTACTGGATCGAAATTTCGCTGGGATGTCTGGCCCTGGGGATGATTCATGTCCTCACAAATGGTGGCTGGAGCCGCTCCATTCAAAAATACCTGGAAGCGGGGATGATGAATTTATCCTGGATGGCTCTCCTCATCCTTCCCATTTTTTCAAGTCTCTCCTCGATTTATCTCTGGGCGCATCCCGACCTGAACGAAATCAGTCTCACTCATTCTCAAAAACAGAGTTATCTAAACCCCACTTTTTTTATCGGACGATCCATTCTTTATTTTTTCTTCTGGATCCTTTGGAGCCTCCTTCTGCAAAAAAGCAGCAATAATATCCGAACCCAGCGGGTGCTCAGCGCAACCGGCCTCATTCTTTTTGTTTTTTTCACCTCATTTGCCATGATCGATGGGGTGATGTCGCTTGAGCCGGATTGGTACTCATCGATTTTCGGGCTGATACGAAACGTTTCCGAATGCCTTGGGGCCGCAGCCTTTTGTATTTTAATGGCCATGCTGCTGGAAGGAACGGAAGGTCTGAAAGCACTTTATGGAAATTCTCTGCAGAGAGATCTTGGAAATATTCTTCTCACCTTTGTGCTGCTGTGGGCTTACTTAAGCTTCATGCAGTTTCTGATTGTCTGGTCCGGAAATCTTCCCGAAGAAGTTCAATGGTACGCCCATCGTACGCGGGGAGCTTGGGGCCTACTGGCTCTTCTCATCCTGTTATTTCAGTTCTTCATCCCGTTTATTTTTCTTCTGTTTAGGTCGGTGAAGGAAAAGTCGAAGTTCTTGATTTTCATCACACTCTGTCTGCTTTTTTTCCAATGGATCCAGACCTTCTGGATGATTCTTCCGAGCTTCGATACGGCTCCTGCCAGAAGATTCTGGGTACATCTGGGCCCTGCTTTGGCGATTGGTGGGCTCTGGATGATCCGGTTCCTGATGAATCTTCGCCGTCTTTCCGAAAAACTAGTTCAGCCCCCAGGCTCTTCTTCTCCTCCTGTCCAGCGATTGCGTCCCAGACTTCATCTCATAGAGAAAGAACAGACATGAAAAAAAATTTTCATCCTTTCTCGATACAGACTTTTTTTAACCTGCTGAAACGTTTGTTTTCGCCAGGAAACCTTCCAGGTTTTACTGTCTTTTTGGTGATTCTGGCTGTGATCATTCATGGAAGTCTCACGACGCTATTTTTTCACTGGATCGATCAGGCCAGGGCGATCCAGTCTTTTCAGAACCAGCTCAAGATTCCTCTCCCTCCAACGCCTCTTGAAATCGATTCCGGAATTTATCTCCATCAGCTTCGTCTGGAAGAAGACAGACAACTCAACAACTATCGTTGGATCAATCCCAATCAGGGGCTTGTATCGATTCCCATCGATCAGGCCATGCGCCGTCTGGTTGAGAAAGGAAAGCTCTGATGAAAGGGCTTTTAGGGGTTGCCTGGATTTTTCCTCTCTCTCCTCCACAGGCCTCTACATTCTCAAAAAAAGTTGATCTGCTTTTCTACACCCTCACCCTGGGCTCTCTGATTCTTTTATTCTGTGTCTTTTTTTATATTTTTTACTTTTCGACAAAGTATCGTCGCGGTTCCCGAGCCGATCGAAAACAGGAGCACACCCATCTTTTGCTCGAAGTCATCTGGATTGTGATTCCGTTCTTCATGTTTGTGGGCGTTTTTTTATGGTCGGCCCAGCTTTACATGAGCATGAATCTTCCTCCATCCAACGCCATGAATATTTATGTCGCAGGCAAACAGTGGATGTGGAAATTCCAGCATGCCGATGGCACTCGTGAGATGAATGAATTGCATGTTCCGGTGGATCTTCCGATCCGTCTGACCATGACTTCCGAAGATGTCATTCACAGTCTTTATATTCCGGCCTTTCGGATCAAACACGACGTCCTTCCCGAGCGATTTGAAACGACGTGGTTTCAGGCCACACAGCCTGGCGAATATCCTCTTTTTTGTGCGGAGTATTGCGGGACCAATCATTCCGGCATGGAAGGACGTGTCATCGTCTTGACTCAGGAAGCTTATGCGGAGTGGACAAAAAATACTCAGCTGGGAATTGCACCCATAGCCAAAGATGAAAAAAATCCCGCCAACTCTGGTCGCGCTCTTTATGAAAAGCTCGCCTGTCAAACCTGTCACGGTGTCAATGGAAGTGGGGGAGGGGTCGGGCCCAAACTTGAAAACCTGATGGGATCGAAGGTGGATCTCGCCGATGGAAGCCGTGTGATCGCGGATGAGAATTACATTCGCGAATCGATTTTAAAACCCAACGCCAAAATCGTTCAGGGTTATCCTGCCGTGATGCCCACTTTTCAGGGACAGGTGAACGACGAAGAACTTCTGTCCCTGCTTTCCTATATTCAATCCCTTCGCTCGGTCTCAGGATCTGAAACACAGGCTCCTTCAGAAAATGAATGATCCGAGAGAGAAAGCTGAAAACGGAAACTCTATGACTAATTATCTTAACGCCGATCTGAGTCTGCGCTCCTGGTTTTTTACACGTGATCACAAAAGAATTGGGCTGCTCTTTTTAATTTCCATGACCCTCTTCTTTTTTTTGGGGGGAGCCGCTGTCACAGTGGTTCGGCTGGAGCTTTTAACCCCAGAAGGTGATCTTGTGCAGGCTGATACCTATAATCGACTTTTCACCCTGCACGGAGTCGTGATGGTCTGGTTTTTCTTGATTCCTTCCATTCCGAATACCTTGGGAAATTTTTTGATTCCCCTCATGATTGGTGCCCGTGACCTGGCGTTTCCACGTCTGAATCTCGCAAGCTTCTATGTTTTTTTACTGGGAGCTGGGATTGTTCTTTGGGCCTTGATTTCCGGGGGAGTGGATACGGGATGGACCTTCTATACTCCTTACAGCACGATGTTTTCTAACTCGCATGTGATTCTTGCAACAGCAGGAGTCTTTGTAGCGGGATTTTCATCGATCATGACCGGACTTAATTTTATCGTCACGATTCATCGCATGCGTGCCCCGGGCTTAATCTGGTATCGTCTGCCTCTTTTTGTCTGGGCGATTTACGCCACGAGTCTCATCCTTGTTCTCGCAACGCCCATCCTTGCCATTACCCTGGCCCTCATCGCCATGGAGCGACTTTTTCAGGTCGGAATTTTTGATCCACGGTTGGGAGGCGATCCGCTCCTGTTTCAACACCTGTTCTGGTTTTATTCACATCCTGCCGTTTACATCATGGTTTTGCCCGGGATGGGAGTTATCAACGAACTCGTTACCTGTTTTTCAAGAAAGCGGATCTTCGGCTACAAATTCATCGCCTATTCGAGTCTGGCGATTGCGATGATCGGCTTTTTGGTTTGGGGCCATCACATGTTCGTGAGTGGTCAGTCTCCTTATGCGGGCATTGTGTTTTCATTTTTAAGTTTCATGGTGGCGATTCCTTCGGCCATCAAGGTGTTTAACTGGACGGCAACCTTGCACCGTGGACAGATCAGCTTTGCAACTCCCATGCTCTACGCACTGGGGTTTATTGGTCTTTTTTCAGTGGGAGGACTGACGGGTCTTTTTCTGGCGGCGCTTGCCATCGACGTGCATGTGCATGACACGTATTTTGTCGTCGCACATTTTCACTACATCATGGTGGGAGGTACGGTGATGGCTTATCTGGGAGGCCTGCATTTTTGGTGGCCCAAGATCGTCGGCAGGCTTTATCCCGAGGCGTGGGGCCGTTTTGCCGCGATCATTTTATTCTTGGGATTCAATCTCACTTTTTTTCCGCAATTTGTTTTGGGATTTATCGGCATGCCACGGCGCTATTACAGCTATGCGAACGAGTTTCAGATTCTCAATGTCATGTCGACTTTAGGAGCGACGATCCTCGCTGTCGGTTATCTGCTCCCCATGGGCTATTTGCTCTGGTCTCTCAAATACGGACAAAAAGCAGACGCAAATCCCTGGCAGGCGAAAGGCCTCGAATGGGAAGTGGCTTCACCCCCACCGACTCACAATTTCGAAACGACTCCGGTAGTCACCGAGGAGGCTTATCACTACACGAACCTGGAGGTGCAGCATGGCTGAAACAGTCTTTCCTCCATCCTCTCATCTGAGTGAGCAATTCGACACACCCGAGCAGCAATACCGGGCCGCAAATCTGGGAATGTGGTGTTTTCTTGCGACCGAGGTTCTTTTTTTTGGCGGATTGATTTTGGGATTTATTGTGTATGCGTGGCTCTACCGAGACGCGTTTGTGCAGGCGAGCGGGCGATTGAGTATCGTGTTGGGAGGGATCAACACCGCGGTGTTACTCACCAGCAGTCTCACCTTGGTACTGGCGATTCACGCCGCCCAAAATAATCGGTCTAAAAAAAGCTGCTTTCTTTTAGCGATGACGGCACTGTTGGGAATAGTTTTTTTAGGAATCAAGGCGGTGGAATACACGCGGGAATTTCACGAACATCTTTTTCCGGGTGCCGGTTTTGATTTCACTTCTTCACTTCCCAAAACGGCTGCCTTGTTTTTCTTTCTTTATTTCATGATGACGGCCCTGCACGCGCTGCATTTAACGATCGGAATTTCTCTCGTTTGCTGGATGGCTCTTCGAGCCCGTCGCAAAGATTTCTCAGACCGATACTTCACTCCTCTCGAGCTCACCGGACTTTACTGGCATTTCGTCGATATCGTGTGGGTCTTTTTGTTTCCTTTGCTTTATTTAATGGAAAGAAAATCATGAGCCCAGAAACCTTAACCCCTCAAACTTATATTCGAATTTTCATTCTCCTCTTAATTCTTTTAGGACTCACCCTTGTCACTGCCTTTCTTAATCTTCCCTCTCCTTATGGCGTACTCCTGAATCTCAGCATCGCTGTTTTCAAGGCGAGCCTGATCTTAATCTATTTCATGCATCTGCGTTTCTCAGACAAGCTGACCCGTGTTTTTGCCCTGGCCGGCTTTTACTGGCTGGTGATTCTGATTGCACTGACGCTCAACGATTATGTGAGCAGGGGATGGGAATAGATATTAAGAAATAAATCGATATTGGAGAGTCTGGAACAGAGTCTATCTTACTGACTGAAGCAGTTATAACTATTGTTCATTGTTTTGAAAATCAGATCATCATTTGTAGAATTACAACCATTTTGGTTATCGATTACTTTTCAATACACTTTAATCATTAACAAGTTCCCCCACCACCCTTAACGCCACGGCCGGTTCATCGGTGATAATCGCCTCGGCGCCCATTTCACAAAGCTTGAGAATTTCCTTTTCATCGTTCACTGACCAAACCCAACAGGCGTAACCCTGATTTTTGAATTTCGGCAAAAGACCTTCGAAGGCCAGGGCCTTGGAGAGATTGATGGAGTAGGGATCAAACAGATAGCGCCACAGGCCACGCCTGGAAAGACCGAACTGTTTTTCGAAAAAAAGATAGCCACGCCTGATTTCGGGAGCCATCTGTTTCATGCGATGCAGAGCAAAAATATTGAAAGAAGAAACATAAACCTGATCGACGAGATCAAACTCACGAATGAGCTGAGCCAGTTTTTCCTCGCGCCCTTCATTGAAAATCTTGCGCCCTTTGATTTCGATGTTGATCAATATCTTGCCTTTTAAAAGTTCGATGACTTCTTCGAGGCGTGGGATTTTTTCACCTTTGAACTTGTTGGAAAAATGCGAACCAAAATCGAGAAGCTTGAGCTCGCGCAGGGTGAGATTTTCGGTCCATTCCTTAAGCCCCGTGAGACGATAAAGCCATTCATCGTGAGTCACTACGAAATGCCCATCTTTTGAAACAAGCACATCCAATTCGACCCCTTGAGCCCCCAACTCGAGAGCACGTGAAAAAGCAGAAATCGTATTTTCGGGGGCCTCCCGATTTGCACCACGATGGGCAATGATGAAGGGTTTTGAAGAGCTCATGGGAGTGTGGTTTCTGGGTTTGAAAGATGATTCATGAGGACCAGGGCCGCAAGGGATGCAGTTTCGGCTCTTAAAGGATAGGGACCCATCGAGCAGCAAAGAAAACCCTGGTCTACTGCCCGCTGAATCTCTTCGCGGGTAAATCCGCCTTCAGGTCCTATGAGAAGCACCCAGTTTTTAAAAGGGGTTTTAGTCTGAAGATGGGTTTTCAGTTGAGAAATGGAATAATGTGGATCGTGATCGATCGTAAAAATCAGCTTCAGGAATTCATCTGCGGAAAAACGTTTGAAAAGAGAATCCCAATTAAGAATCGGACCCACTTCAGGAAGTTGTGCGCGGCCCGACTGTTTGAGGGCGGCCTGACAAAGACGCCGCCAGCGCTCGAGCTTGGAGGTCGAGTTGGAAACGTCCCGCACCTCCACCACGCCCCGATCAGAAATAAATGGAAGAATCTGACTGGCGCCCAACTCGGTCGCTTTTTCCATGAGCCAATCCATCTTTGGATTTTTAAGCAGGGCAGGGCAGAGGATGAGAGAGGGAAGGGAGGATGCAGTTTCAGACGATCGGGTGGACAAAATTTTTAAAAGGACGGGCGATTCGATTTGTAGAATTTCAGCAGAAAAATAACTTCCCTGGCCATTGCTCAGCTCAATCTTATCTCCCTTTTTCTTTCGCATCACATGGATGAGATGATGCGATTCTTCGGGATTGAGGGAAACGGTGTCGCGAATGTCAGATTCAGAAATTAAGAAAAGTCCCATAGAATTTTTTTGTCTCAACCACCGGATTAGGTGTTGCAGTATAGAAAGGAAAAATTAAAGATGTCCAGCAATGGGGAGGAGATTCTTTTGGAGTTTATATTTCGACGGGACAAGTTTAAAGAAGATGCACGTTCTCTCGCAAAAGCCACCTTTCAATGCCATTAGCAGGGGCGACTCATGAGTCGCCCTGAAAGTTTTGTTCTTAAAATGCAGGTAAGGCATGTCTTGCCCCAACAAGAAGTTTGGTTTTTAATGGTTTTTTCTGTCATCTGGATTCTGTCCCCTGACTTCTATTTTCTAAAAATATGGAGACCAACCGATGGACCTCATCGAAACTTCACCCTGGGATCGACGAAAAGAGATTGGCTTTTTAAGCGCTTTTTTTCAAACACTCAAATTATCCCTTCTCGATCCTCAACGCTTTTTTACATCGCTTCCTGCGCAGGGAGGTTATGAATCTCCTATTTATTTCGGAATCATCTGCAATATCCTTGGGGGCATTTTTAATGCGCTCTATCTGATTCTCTTTCAGGGTTTAATTTTTTCAGTTCTCATCCATTTTATTCCTGTAGCTCTGCCCCCTCTTCCCGATCTTGCTGCCGGAGCGGGATTTCATGTAATGCTGACAGTGATGGGAATCTTTGCCATCCCGATCTCTGCTTTTATCGATCTTTTTATTCAATCGGCAATTTATCAACTTTTTCTTTGGATTGTCGGAGGAAATCAAAATGGTTTTGAAGCTACTTTCCGCGTGTATTCTTTTTCTCAAGGAACCCGCATCATAAAAATTATTCCATTTTTTGGCTCGATGATCGCACGCATATGGCAGTATGTACTCTTGGTGATCGGATTTAAAAAATTGCATGGAGCGAGCACTACTCAAGCCCTCCTGACCGTCTTCTTACCTGTCTTCATTATATTTTTCCTCATCCTGCTATTTGGAATTTTACTCATTGCCATTCTCCTTTCCTTAAAATCAGCCACATTGGGATCTGTATGAAATCTTCTTTGACTCGCGATATTGCTCTAGGCCTGGATCTGGGAGGCACACTTCTAAAATGCGGAGTGGTCACTCGTTCAGGAAAGCTTCTGCGTACCCGCACGCAACCCTCACTTTCTTCGGAGTCGAGTGCGGTTATTCTCAAGAACCTCCTTCATCTGATTGAAGAAGAAACTCTTTGGGCCAGGCAAAAAGGTTACCGAGTGTTGGGAGTAGGTCTTGGCGTTCCAGGAATTCTTTCGATGCAAAAAGGAATAGTTCACAGATCTCCTCATTTTCCCTCCTGGATTGATTATCCCATCCGAACACATCTGGAAAAAAAACTAAAACTCCCGTTTGCACTCGAAAACGACGCGAAAATAGCCACACTCGGGGAAGGCTGGCTGGGTGCAGGTAGGAGCCGAAAAAATTACCTGATGCTCACCCTGGGAACTGGTGTGGGCGGAGGAATGATGCTCGATGGGAAAATTTGGAAGGGCGATAGCGGTTTTGCCGGAGAGGTTGGACATGTTGTGATCGAAAAAGCGGGCCGCCCCTGTAATTGTGGAGGCAAGGGATGTCTGGAGATGTACGCCTCGGGAACCGCGATTGCTTATGATATTCGCGACCTCATTCAACGCAGGCGCATACCCTCTGCCTGGAGAAAAATCCGAAAAGACGTTGAAAACTTAACTCCTAGAGACTTGAGTGATTTGGCCCAAGCAAAAGATGTGACGGCTCTAAAAATATTTGAATCCTTTGGAAAGGCTTTGGGAGCTGGACTGGCAAGCCTTGTCAATATTCTGGATACCGAATGGATCATTCTGGGAGGAGGTCTTTTGGGAGCGTGGGATTTCTTCATTTCGTCGACCCATAGCTCGATCAAAAATCATCTTTATCCGACGACGGCCAAGAAGCTGAAAATCAAAAAAGCCCTTCTGGGAAATAAAGCGGGAATGATCGGAGCAGCGAGGGCACTGATGTTAAAATTTTCCTGAAGAAAATGAAAGGGCCTATTCAAATCGAGCCCCCAATTGACTTTCAAAAACTCGCCCTATAGGATCACCGCTTAATTTTTTGCATCCAGTCTGATTTTAGCCTCTTACAGACATAATCTTGAGCTGAAGGTTCAAGGTTATGCCGATAGGAGACTTATCCCCTTTATGGGGTTAGGAGATAACGCTATGTCTCTGATTGTTCAGAAATACGGTGGAACCTCGGTGGCGAACATTGAGCGTATCCGCAATGTCGCCCGTCGGGTTTTAAAAACCCAGGAAAAAGGTCATGAAGTCGTGGTCGTGGTCAGTGCCATGTCCGGAGAAACCAATCGCCTGTTGGCCTTGGCCCAGGAGGCCAATGAAATGCCCAGCGAGCGCGAATGCGACGTTCTTGTTTCCACCGGAGAGCAGGTCACAACTGCCATCCTGGCCCTGGTCATTCAACAAATGGGCGGCAAAGCTGTTTCTTTCCAGGGGCATCAGGTAAAAATTCTCACCGATGATGCCTACTCCAAGGCCCGCATCAAATCGATCGATGCTGAAAATATCAAAAAACATTTAAAAGAAGGAAAGGTGGTCATCGTCGCCGGATTTCAGGGCGTCGATCCAGAGGGGAATATCACCACCCTGGGACGCGGGGGGTCTGACACCACGGGCGTTGCCCTGGCGGCCGCTTTAAAAGCAGATGCCTGCGAGATCTACACGGATGTCGATGGAGTTTACACGACTGATCCCAACACCGTCCGCGATGCCAAAAAAATCGACAAAATTTCTTATGAAGAAATGCTGGAGATGGCCTCGACCGGCGCCAAGGTTCTGCAGATCCGATCAGTAGAAATGGGCGCCAAGTATGGAGTCCCCATCTACGTTCTTTCATCTTTTAATGATCACCCCGGAACCGTTGTTTGTCAGGAGGATTCAACCATGGAAAGTACTGTCGTTACCGCAATTGCCTTTGATCGCAATGAAGCCAAGATCGCCATCCGCCAGGTACCCGATAAGCCTGGGATTGCGATGCAAATTTTTGCACCTATTGCTGATGCGAACATCAATGTTGATATGATCGTTCAGAATGTCAGCGAGGACGGAGCCACCGACTTAACTTTTACCGTTCCCAAACCCGATCTTAAAAAAGCCCTCAAAATCATTTCGCCCATCACAGAGGAGATTAAGGCCAAAAAAGTGGAATCTTCTGAAAACATCGCCAAGGTTTCGATCATTGGGGTGGGGATGCGCTCGCATGCCGGGGTGGCTTCGAAAACCTTCCGAGTTCTTGCTCGCGAAGGGGTGAATATCCAGATGATTTCAACTTCAGAGATCAAAATCTCTTTAGTCATCGATGAGAAATACACTGAGCTTGCCGTGCGTACCTTGCACGAAGCGTTTGGGCTCGGAAAAAAGCAGTAAGGAAAAAAACTGAGGAACCATGAAACTGACCCTCTATGACACGACCTTGCGCGACGGAACCCAGGCGGAAGAAATTTCCTTTACCGTTGAGGATAAACTACGAATTGCCCAAAAGCTCGATGATTTGGGAATCCATTATATTGAGGCAGGATGGCCAGGATCCAATCCGCGAGATTTGGAATTTTTTCAGCGCTGTCAGAAACTCAAACTGAAAAAAGCAAAAGTCGCTGCCTTTGGGGCCACTCGAAAAAGCAAAACTTCCGCTGCTAAAGACATTAACCTTGCCGCACTTTTGGAAGCCAATGTTTCGGTCATTACTTTGTTTGGAAAAAGCTGGGATTTTCATGTGAAGGATGCCCTGCGCATTTCTCTTTCAGAAAATCTGGATCTGATCGCAGATTCGATTTCGTATTTGAATCAGCGCGTCGATGAAGTGATCTACGATGCGGAACATTTTTTTGATGGTTATAAGGCGAACCCGGAGTATGCCATCCAGACATTAAAAGCAGCTGAAGCGGCGGGAGCCTCGTGGCTGGTATTGTGCGATACCAATGGTGGCAGTCTTCCACAGGAAATTTTTCAGATCGTCAGCAAATTAAAATCCATTCTAAAAACTCCCCTCGGCATTCATTGTCACAACGATGCCGAACTCGCAGTTGCCAACTCACTGTCCGCCATTGAAGCCGGTGCCCTGCAGATCCACGGGACCATCAATGGAATTGGAGAGCGTTGCGGTAATGCAAACCTGATCTCCGTAATTCCGAATCTTCAGCTCAAACTCAGCAAATCAGTTGTCACTCCAGCGCAACTCAAATCCCTGCGCATGATTTCCCACTTTGTGGATGAGCTTGCCAACAAGGTGCCGAACAATCGTCAGCCTTATGTGGGTTCTTCGGCCTTTGCTCACAAGGGTGGGGTACATGTACATGCCGTTTCCAAGAATCCCAAAACGTATGAACATATTACTCCTGAGCTGGTGGGAAACCGCCGAAGAATTCTCGTGTCAGATCTGTCAGGAAGCTCGAATGTCCTTTTTAAAGCCGAAGAATTTGGAGTCGATCTCCAAAGTAACTCCCCAGTCGTCCGCCAGATTTTAAAGGAGATCAAGGAACTTGAGAACCAGGGATTCCAGTTTGAAGGTGCTGAGGCCTCCTTTGAGATCCTTATGAAAAAGGCCACGGGTCAATATCGCAGTTTTTTCAAATTGATCAGTTTTCGAGTGATGGATGAAAAACTTTCCGAGCGCGAAATGCCATATGCTGAGGCAAGTATTCAGCTGGAAGTGGATGGACAAAAAGAGCATACCGCGTCAACAGGGCATGGCCCCATCAATGCCTTGGACAATGCTTTAAGAAAAGCTCTGAAGCGATTTTATCCCCAACTTCAAAAGATGAAACTCGTCGATTATAAAGTCAGGGTCCTTCAGTCGGATCAGGGGACCGGCTCTCGCGTACGCGTGTTGATTGAATCGACGGACGGAAAAGATAAGTGGGGCACTGTGGGGGTATCCGAAAATATCATTCAGGCTTCTTGGCTCGCACTGGTAGATAGTGTGGAATATCGTTTGCTTAAAGATTTGGAGCGTCGCAAAGGAGTTCGCAAGGATGGATGAGGAAGAGGTTGCCAGAAATAGACAGCATTCGTTGTTTATCTTTTTTCCAATCTTTTTAGGAATGCTTGTTTTGATCATCCATTTTTTTCTAGGTCTTGAACCTGCTCCGCACACAGTCTCGACACAAATCCCCATCCCTTCCACTTCCGCCCCAGAGAGCCAAAGCTTCAGCGAAACCTCCCCTGTTCTGATCCCCCAGACGCAACCTTTAGAAACTTTACCTGGCGCAAGCCTGCTCGCATTAGGGCAAAAAATTAATCTAAATCAGGCAGGCAAAGAAGACCTCATCGCACTCCCCGGAATCGGTAGAGCCTTGGCCGAAAAAATCCTTGAAGATCGACAAAAGAGGGGACCCTTTAGAAAAATTCAGGATTTAATGCGCGTAAAGGGAATTAAAGAAAAGAAATTTGATC
>JBPOIC010000061.1:0-2949 GCA_052034865.1 Myxococcota bacterium
CGTGGCCTTTGGATTATGCGAATCAATGCTGCTGTGAGGGCTGCGAATCTTTCCTACAGTCGCTTCATGAAAGGTTTGTCCAACGCAAAAATCCTTCTGGATCGCAAAAGCCTTTCTGAAATTGCTGTCTCTGACTCTTTGGGGTTTGGAAAGCTCATCGATCTCATCAAGGGAGCTTGAGGCTTCCTTTGCTTCTGGATGAAGCAGTCCTGTTTCATCAGGAACACATCCATCCTAATGAAAAAAAGATGAGTTTTAATTCTACTTCTCGTGTTTAGGGAGAGGTAGGAACGGTACCTCCCCATGTCTTCACTTTTCGATAAAATTGATGAACTTCGGAAAAAAAGTGAAGGAGAACTTGCTCAAGCCACAACAGAAGAGGCGGCTGAGTCCCTTCGTATTCGCTATCTCGGAAAAAGAGGACTTTTGACAGATCTTCTGAAAGAAGTGGGGCAGGTAGATCCTGCACTGCGCCCTCAGATTGGTCAGGCAGTCAATGAGTTTAAGATCTTTTTTCAGAATCGGATTCAATCTGTCCTCACTGAGCAGAAAACATCCGCTCTTATAAAAAAACTTCAGGAAGAAAAAATTGATATAACCCTACCTGGTAGGAGAGTCTCTGCTGGCCATTCCCACCCGATTACTCAAGTGCTAAGTGAAGTGAGTAATTTCTTTTTACATTTTGGCTTTGATGTACATGCCGGTCCGGAGATTGAGACGGATTATTTCAATTTCGAAGCCTTGAATATGGGCGCCGATCATCCCGCCAGGGACATGCAGGATACCTTTTACCTGCAATCCATCGATTCTTTACAATCGGAACCAGCTACTTCTTCAAAAGAAAATGCAAAGGCCTCCCTGCTATTAAGAACGCATACCTCGCCCGTGCAGGTCCGTGTCATGGCAGCCCATCAACCTCCTATCCGGATGATCGCTCCAGGAGTCGTCTATCGACGTGATTCAGACATTACTCACACTCCCATGTTTCATCAGGTAGAGGGTTTGTGGGTAGATGAAAAGATATCGATGGCCGATTTGAAAGGAGTCCTTACTGAATTTCTCCAGACGCTCTTTGATTCATCCGTTCGAGTCCAGTTTCGTCCGAGCTATTTTCCCTTCACAGAACCTTCAGCCGAGGTAGATATTTCTTGCGTTTTGTGCGGAGGGGGCGGTTGTCGGGTTTGCAAACAGACAGGATGGCTGGAGATCATGGGCTGTGGGATGGTCAATCCAAAGGTTTTTGAATCAGTCAAAATCGATCCTGAAAAGTATACTGGCTTTGCCTTTGGAATGGGCATTGAGCGTATTGCCATGCTTAAATATAAAATAGATGATTTGCGCCTTTTCTTCGAAAATGACGTGAGGTTTTTAAGCCAATTTTAATCGTCTTTTTCTGTTTCTTTTAAAGGCGGGATTCAGGTCGGTTTTATTTAATGACGTCTTTGGTCCTATTTAGGATCAAAGATCAGGTTGTAACTCAAAGACTCTGCTTATTCATTCTTACGGATGCGATCTTTTCTAAAAAGAATTGGAATAAGAAATATCAGAATGATTTATGAAACTCCCCCTTTCCTGGCTTCAAGAATATGTTGATCTTGAAATCTCACCTGAAGAGTTGGCAAAGAAACTCACCTTTGCCGGATTCGAAGTTGAAGCAATTGAAAAAGTCGGAAATATCCCTTCTTCTGTAATTACGGTTCTCATTCAGAAAATTGAAAAACACCCTCAGGCCGACCGCTTAAGTTTATGCGAAGTTTCACTTGGGGAGCAGACCCGTTCCATCGTTTGTGGTGCCAAAAACATGAAAGAGGGAGATGTTGTTCCTTTGGCTCAGGTCGGAACAATTCTTCCTGATGGAAAAAAGATCGAGCGATCCAAAATTCGGGGGATTTTAAGTGAAGGAATGTTATGTTCTCCGACTGAGTTAGGTCTTGAAGAAACCTCTTCAGGATTAATGATTCTTCCCCTTCAAACCCCTATTGGAAAGCCATTGGTAGAAGCTCTAAGTCTTTCCGATACGATTCTGCATTTAAACATTACTCCAAACCGGGCCGATGCACTTTCTGTTTTGGGCATTGCAAGAGAGGTCGCAGCGCTTACAGGAAAGAAGCTGAAAAATCCTTTTTCAAACTCTCATCACATCCAAAACTTTTCATTAAAAGATTTTCTGAAAGTGGAGGTGCTCGATCGTGAGGCGTGTCCAAGATATACTGCTCGCATGATTCGTGGGGTCAAGATCGCTCCCTCACCAGAAAAAATCATTCATCGACTGAAACAGATGGGAATACGAAGTATCAATAATGTCGTGGATGCTACCAATTATGTCATGATGGAAATGGGTCAGCCCCTGCATGCCTTTGATGCCCGCCAGATTTCAGATGGAATTCTTCAGGTCAAGCGCGGGGTGTCCATGGGCGATTTTGAGACACTGGATGGCCATAAGCGGAGTATTACTATCGATGATATTTTAATCTGTGATGCGAAAGGTCCCGTTGCTTTAGGAGGGATCATGGGAGGTGTAAAGTCTGGCGTGGCAAACGATACGACGACACTCGTGTTGGAGTCGGCTTGTTTTCATCCTCCAATGATACGTCGTACTTCGAAACGTCTTGGACTTTCCAGTGATTCCAGTTACCGATTTGAACGCGGGGTGGATCCAAACCTGCCCCAAAAAGCCCTTGAACGCTTAACTGGGTTGATTGTGGAATGGGCGGGAGGAGAAGTTTCTTCTGAAGTTCTGGATTCTGCCCCTGAAGGTTTTAAGAAAAAGAAAGTTCAGTTGCGTGCAGAACGTCTTGATCGAGTTCTTGGATGCTCCCTGAATCGTCAGGAAATCAAAAATGCCCTGACTGCTTTAGAATTTCATCCTCAGGAAATTGCTTCCCAGGTTTGGGAGTGTGAAGTGCCTACTTATCGGATGGATATTGATCGGGAGATTGACCTGATTGA
>JBPOIC010000065.1:0-30309 GCA_052034865.1 Myxococcota bacterium
ACCCATAACCCATAACCCATAACCCATAACCCATAACCCATAACCCATAACCCATAACCCATAACCCATAACCCATAACCCATAACCCATAACCCATAACCCATAACCCATATGTCTCCCCTTATTGGTATCCACGATATCTCAAAATCCTTCGGCGCAAAGATCTTATTCGAAAACATCCGCTTTGGAATTGAGGCAGGAGAGCGGATTGGACTGATTGGGCCGAATGGGGCTGGGAAAAGCACGCTCCTTAAAATATTGGCAGGAAAGATAAAACCAGACACAGGTTCGCTTTCCTATCAGCGCGGTCTTAAGATCGGATTTTTGGAGCAGGTAATTGTCTATCAGGACGATTCAACCGTTCAGGAAACCATCCTCGAAGGTTTGACTCATTTACATAAAACAACCGAAGACTGGGAGCGTGAGGCCTTGGCGCAAAAATATATGGCCAAGCTTTCGCTGAATCCTGAAGCAAAAATGTCCACTCTTTCCGGAGGATGGAAAAAGCGGGTGGCTCTCGCGCGGGAGTGGGTGAAACAACCTGACCTTTTACTTTTGGATGAACCAACCAATCACCTTGATGTGGAAAGTGTTTTGTGGATTGAAGATTTTTTGGCGCATGCGCCTTTCGCCACCCTTACCGTGACTCACGATCGTTTATTTCTTCAGCGGATCTCCAATCGAATTTTAGAGCTGGATCGCCGAAATCCAGGAGGCTTGCTGAGTATCCAGGGAAGTTATGCAGACTATCTGGAGATCAAAGAGCAGCATTTGAATGCCCAGCAGCAGCGGGAAGCCATCCTTAAAAATACGTTGAGGCGGGAGACAGAGTGGTTAAGGCGAGGCCCCAAAGCGCGAACTACCAAACAGCAGGCAAGAATTGATCGGGCGTATGAATTACAAGAAGAAGTTGATCAGCTCAAAAATCTTCAGACAACTCGCCAGGCAGAAATTGAATTTGAGAAAAGCAGTCTTCCTAAAAAACTTCTGGAGGCTAAGGGAATTTCGAAGTCGTATGGAGAGAAAAGTCTTTTTTCCAATCTCAATCTAAAGCTCTCTCCAGGAATTAGGGTAGGACTTCTGGGAGCCAATGGGGCAGGGAAATCCACTCTCATCCGGGTTCTTTTAAAAGAGGAAACACCCGACACGGGTGAAATCCATCACTCTGAAAAACTTAAAACCGTTTATTTTGAACAGAACCGCGAATCCCTGGATTTAAGGGTAAGTTTGGCGAAAACGGTTTGCCCGCACGGTGACTGCGTTGAGTATCGCGGAGAGCCTGTTCACGTGAAAGGATATCTGGACCGCTTTTTATTTTCAGCTTCCCAGATGGATCTTCCCGTAGGTCAGCTTTCCGGAGGGGAGCAAAGCCGCATCCTTATTGCTCGCCTGATGCTTCGGCCAGCCAATCTTCTGGTTCTCGATGAGCCAACCAATGACCTTGATCTGGCAACCCTTAATATCCTGCAGGATTGTTTGACCGAATTTGAAGGAGCGATTCTTCTAGTGACTCATGATCGGTATTTTCTGGATCAGGTAGCAAACAGAATTGTGGCCTTTCCTCCTTTGCAGCAGGCTTCTTCAGGAGAATTGGGAATTTTTTCGGATTTAAGTCAGTGGGAAGCGTGGTTTGAAGAAAAATCAAAGCCACTGCCAAAAGATCGAAAAGAGCCAACTCGGGCAGAGTCTTCATCCACAAAAAAAAGATTGAGCTATCAAGAGCAGCGTGAGTTCGATGGATTAGAAGCGCGCATCGAAGAATCAGAGAAAAAACTTCTCGATCTTCAGCAAGCCTGTGATTTACCCGAGAATATCAGTCATGCCCAACGACTCACAGAGCTTGCCCATCAGATGAATGCGCTTCAGGAAGAAATCGATCGCCTATATCGACGATGGGATGAGCTTAGCTGTAAGCTCGGTGAGTAAGCCCTTCGTCAGCAAAAGACCGCACCACGTGCATCAGCTTGAGATTCTTCCCTTTTATTTTGTTGCCAAAAGAGCTTTTATTCTGTTTGACCTGATCCAGATCATATCCATTCCAAAACCCATTCTGTAATCCAACTTCCATCCAAACTTATGCTTGAGAAACAGAATCCACAAACAGGAAGATCCGGATCATCGGTGACGCAGGGTGTCTTGTGTGCGCACTGCGAAAATCCCCTGACCGAAGATTCTCCGCACCCCGAGTTCGCGACAGCGCCTCATTTTTGTTGCATGGGATGTCAGACTGTTTATCACATCCTCCACTCTCAAGGTCTTTCCTATTATTATGAAGTAAAACAGAAAGCGGCTTCGGTTCGAGCCCCTCGGCCTGTTTCGTCTTCGAATGAAAAGTATACTTATTTGGATGATCCGGATTTTATCAAAGCCCATTCTCTTGATGGCCTCACTATGGAGTTTTATTTAGAGGGAGTGCATTGTGTGGCGTGTTTGTGGCTCATTGAAAAACTTCCTGAAATTCATCCGGATGTCCAAAATGCCCGTCTCGATCTCGGAAAAGCGGTTGCACGTATTACCCTTAAACCCAACGGAAAATTCTCACGGGTGGCCCAGCAGCTAAAAGATTTAGGCTACCTTCCACATCCCATCCAGAAAAACCAGGATGCTGAGGCCTTGCAGAAAAAAGAAAACCGCTCGCAACTGATTCGCCTGGGAGTGGCGGCCTCCTGTACAGGAAACTTAATGCTTATGGCCATTCCGCTTTATGGCGGCGCCCAAGGCAGTTTGGCGGTATTGTTTCGATGGGTCAGTTTGGGGCTTTTTCTTCCTATTCTTTTCTATAGTGCGACCCCTTTTTATAAAAGCAGTCTTGCCGCGATTCGCAGTCGAAGTATTTCCATCGATATTCCTATCGTCCTGGGGCTTTTGATCGGATCAGTCGCCAGTGCTTTCAATCTTTGGCGGGGTTCTGAAATCCTTTATTTCGATTCGTTAGGGGCTCTGGTTTTCTTGCTGCTATCCAGTCGATACGTGTTGCGTCGGATTCAGCAAAATATCCTTTCCACTTCTTATCTTTTCCAGTTTTTGGCTCCCGGCACGGCTCATAAAAAGGTTAGTTCTCAATCATCCGAAATCCTGGAAGTGCGTGCCGATTCCTTAAAGCCAGGAGATTTGATTGAGGTCTGGGAAGGTGAGGCGATTCCTGCAGATGGAATCCTGAAAAACTCTCAGGGCTTCATTAACGAAGCCTTGCTGACCGGAGAATCCGTGGCGCGCAAAGTGGTCGCGGGAGAGGTTGTTTATTCTGGAACCGTCAGTCAGCGTGGGAATCTCGAAATCGAAGTTACTGCGGTGGGGATGGAAACCCGTTTGGGAAAAATTCTCAAAGAGATTGAAAAAGGTGATTTGAATAAAGCCCCGATTGTAACCTGGGCGGATCAGGTTTCGCGATGGTTTATTTTAGGTGTTTTGCTGATTGCTGCCGGTGCTTTTTTGTATTATCTACCCACATCACCTTCCACTGGATTTGCTCGTGCCTTGGCTTTAGTCATCGTAACTTGTCCTTGCGCACTCGCGTTAGCGACGCCGCTGGCGATGAGTGTTTCTCTCATGAAAGCGGCCCGCCAGGGAATGCTCATTAAGGGAGCAGAGACCCTTGAAAGGTTAAAACGTGCCCAAACCCTCTTTTTTGACAAGACAGGAACTTTAACTCAAGGCTCCTTTGCAGTTATTGAGTGGTTCGAAACGGAAAAAGCTCCTAAAAATTTAAAAGAGGCCGTTATTGCACTGGAAGTTCGATCAAAGCATCCCGTAGCTAAGGCCCTTACTGATTTTCTCCGTGCGAAAGGAATGGTGGCGATTCCCGCCGTTGAAAATTTCGAAGAAGTTTTGGGACAGGGAGTTTTTGGAGAATTCGATAGACACAGTTACGAAGTGCGGGCTGTACTCCCATCCGATAAAGTTCCCTATCACTTTGCACTTTCAGGAACGGTGGTGGGTGTGTGGGTGAATAAAGAATGTGTCGCTATGGCGCTTCTGGGAGATAAAATTCGCTCCGATTCGAAAACTGCGATTCAAAAAATTCACCAGATGGGAATTACTCCATATATTCTTTCAGGTGATAACCGTCGTGTTGTTGATGTGGTAGGAGATGCCTTGGGAATTCCTGTTAATCAACGAATGGCTCATGCAAGTCCGGAAACCAAAAAAGAAGTCCTTGAGCGTTTTCCAAAAAGTTTAATGGTAGGGGATGGCGCAAATGATGCTATTGCTTTGGCGGTTGCAGATGTTGGAATTGCAGTTCACGGAAGTATGGAAATTAGCCTTCGGGCAGCCGATGTTTATCTTTCGGCGTCAGGAGTAACTCCTGTTGTTGAATTGCTCGAGACTGCACAGGAAACTTTTAAAATCATTAGAAGAAATTTTATTTTTTCGCTTCTTTATAATGGTGTGGGGGGCGCAGCTGCCGTTTTAGGAATGGTTAACCCGCTTTTTGCTGCGATTCTCATGCCGCTAAGTTCTTTTACCGTCTTTGCGTCTTCGGTCTATGGGACAAGAAAGCTTAGACGCCGAAAGGAAGTGAGTTTATGAATATCGTTTTTATGCTTCTTCCAATGGCTCTTTTATTTGCGGCGTGCTCAATCGCTGGCTATATCTGGGCGGCGTCCAAAGGTCAGTATGAGGACTTGGAAACGCCAGCGCATCGGATGTTGCTGGAAGATGAAGTAAGGGGATAGGGCGTCATCGAACGGCTTTGAGAGATTTTGAAGATTTTGTTGTTGAAGGTACATCTAATCATTTCAAATTAAAAATTTTGTTAGGACTGGCAGGACCGTGTTGCTGCCTCAGTTTCCTGAAAACGGAAAGGGATGGTCTCGAAAGAGATATGTTCCGGCTTTTTGGTTTTCAAAGAAAAGGGGGGAGTCAATTCGGGAGTTGGAGGGAATTTTAGGATTCGGAATCTTCCTTACTCTTTTAATATTTTTCCATGGAAGCTTCATAAAGAAATCCAAAGGTTTGATCCTTACATCAATCCCGAGGATTTTGAGGAAGTGAAATGAAAAAATAAAGAAGAGAATGGGAGTTTGTTAATAGCACTCAGAAAGGACCACACATGGACCAACCATCAAAAAACACTTCAGGCTCGGTACGATATGAGAGCCTTTCGTATGATGACGATATTGTCAAAAAATTCGTCATCGTCACCCTGTTTTGGGGGATCATTGCCTTCGTGGTAGGGATCTTGGTTGCCCTTCAGTTGGCGAACTGGAAGTTGAATTTTAATCTTCCATGGCTCACCTTCGGAAGGCTCCGTCCCCTTCACACCAACGCGGCGATCTTCGCCTTCGGAGGAAACGCAATCTTTGCAGGCGTCTATCACTCGACGCAACGTCTGCTAAAAACGCGGATGTTCTCGGATGCCCTCAGTAAAATTCATTTCTGGGGATGGCAGCTCATTATTGTAGCCGCGGCCATTACTCTTCCTCTTGGTATTACGATGGGAAAGGAATATGCCGAGCTGGAATGGCCGATTGATATTGCGATCGCCCTGATCTGGGTTGTGTTCGCGATTAACTTCTTCGGAACGTTGGTGAAGCGACGTGAGCAACATATCTACGTAGCGATCTGGTTTTATATTGCAACGATCATTACGGTAGCGGTTCTCCATATCGTAAACTCCATCGAAGTTCCGGTGAGCTTACTGAAAAGCTATCCTGTGTATGCGGGGGTTCAGGATGCACTGGTTCAATGGTGGTATGGTCATAACGCCGTGGCCTTCTTCCTCACGACTCCTTTCCTCGGTCTGATGTACTACTACATTCCCAAGGCCGTAGGTCGTCCCGTTTATAGCTACCGACTTTCGATTGTTCACTTCTGGTCGCTGGTCTTCATTTATATTTGGGCAGGACCTCATCACCTCCTTTACTCATCCCTTCCGGACTGGGCCCAAACCCTCGGTATGATTTTCAGTGTCATGCTCTGGGCGCCTAGCTGGGGAGGTATGATCAACGGGCTTCTGACTCTCCGTGGAGCCTGGGATCGTGTCCGCACCGACCCAATCCTGAAGTTCTTGGCAACTGCTGTTACCTTCTACGGCATGTCGACTTTCGAAGGGCCCTTGCTGTCAATCAAGTCCGTCAACGGTCTGGCTCATTTTTCTGATTGGATTATTGCACACGTGCACGGTGGAACCTTGGGCTGGAACGGATTCCTTACCGCTGGAATGATCTATTACCTGGTACCAAAACTGTGGAACACTAAGCTCTATAGTCAGAAGCTCGCCAATGCCCATTTCTGGGTAGGGTTGATTGGTATGTTGTTCTACATCATTGCCATGTGGACCTCTGGAATTACCCAGGGTTTGATGTGGCGTGATATCAACGAAGCCGGAAAACTTGTTTATCCAGACTTTGTTGAGACGGTCGCCAAGATCATGCCGCTGTATTATGTACGTGCCTTAGGTGGCGTTCTTTACCTGGTGGGTTTCTTATTCATGGCCGTTAACATCTGGAAAACCATTGCCATGGCTCCCCGTGATCAGAAATCCGAAGTCTACAAAGTGGAAGTTCCTGAAATTTTGGGAGCTGGAGCAACCTTGAAAACAGGTGATAAACCTCACCGTATCCTGGAAGCCCTTCCCACTTTCTTTGCCGTTTTGGTCTTACTGTCCATTCTGGTTGGGAGCGTAATCGAAATTGCTCCAGCTTTGATGGCAAACGACTACATCGCCAAAAATCCATTGGTAAAACCTTACTCGCCTCTGGAGCTTGCTGGACGTGATATTTACGTTCGTGAGGGATGCTATGTCTGTCACTCCCAGATGGTTCGTCCGATGCAGCCGGAATTACTGAGATACGGTTCTTTCTCAAAGGCTGAGGAGTCCATCTATGATCATCCGTTCCAGTGGGGATCCAAACGTACAGGACCCGATCTGGCCCGCGTCGGTGGGAAATATCCAGATTTGTGGCACTATCGTCACATGGATGATCCACGTTCTATAAACACCGGATCGATCATGCCGTCTTATCCCTGGCTCTTGAGAGAAAAGACCGACTTTGCAAACCTTAAGAAAAAACTGGAGGTCATGAAGGTGGTTGGCGTGCCTTATACCGACCAGGAGATCGAAGAGGCCGAGAAGAATGCCCGTACCCAGGCCAAGGATATTGCCGATGGTCTGGAATCGCAGGGTGTCTCCAAGGGAGTGGAAGATAAAGAAATCGTAGCACTGATTTCTTATCTGCAGCGCCTGAAAGAGCCTGGAGTAAAGAAATGATCAAGGAAGCCTTAAAAAGCTTTCCTATGATTTGGCTGACTTGCGTAGGACTTCTCATCTTTTTCGCTGTATTTCTGGGCGTTTTAAGCTGGGTCCTGCGCAAGGGCAGCAAATCAATTTATCAAAAAACGGAAAATATCCCCTTTGAGGAGGAGGTACTCCCATGAGTCATGATAATCTGGATGAAGAAAAAATAATTCCCAATCACGAATACGATGGTATTCATGAACTTGATAATCCCTTGCCGGGATGGTGGTTGATGACCTTTTATGGAACCGTCATCTTTGCAATCTTTTATTTTGCCTACTATTCTTTAGGTTCTGGACCGACACTGGTTCAAGAACTGAACCAGCAACTGGCCCAACAGGAAGCAAACAAACCTTCAACTCCGGTGGCTGCCTGGCCGGATGAAGCCAAGCTTGCTTCGGTCGCGAAAGACCCCCAGCAGTTAAAGGCCGGAGAAGCAGTTTTTACCTCCAAATGTCTGGCTTGTCACGGAGCCAAAGGTGAAGGTTTGATTGGTCCAAACCTGACTGATAATTTCTGGATCCACGGAAAAGGTGCTTTACCGAATATCGCAAAAGTCATTTACGATGGAGTAAATGAAAAAGGAATGCCTCCGTGGGGACCGATCTTGAAAGATGATGAGATGTATGCCGTAACAGGTTATGTCCATTCCTTAAAAGGAACTAATCCTCCCAATCCAAAGGCCCCACAGGGAGAAGAAGTAAAGGAGTAATGCTTGAAAACCCTGGATATAAGATCACTTCCTGAAGATCGTCTTGCAACCACAGATGAGAAGGGGAGGCGGGTGTATGTGCATCCCGCTGATGTCCATGGACGCTATCAAAAATTAAGGGTCATGATCCATGCGGTCATGATCCTTTTTTTTCTTGTCCTGCCATGGATTCGAATCAATGGTCAGCAGGCCCTGTTGCTGGATATCTATCACCGTCGTTTCGCCATTTTCGGGCTGACATTCTGGGCCCATGATGCTCCTATTCTCCTATTCGTTTTGGCTTCTGGCGCCTTTTTCATCGCGTTTGTCACTGCTGTTTGGGGGCGCATCTGGTGTGGTTGGGGCTGTCCTCAAACTGTCTTTATAGAAAACGTCTTCCGAAAAATTGAGCATTGGGTCGAAGGGGATGCGGTCGCGCGGCGCAAGCTCGATCAGTCTTCTTTAGGTGCAAAGAAAATCTTCAAAAAAGGCCTCAAGTGGTTTTTATTCCTTATCGTTAGCTTGATCATCACCCATAGCTTCCTTGCCTATTTTGTTGGAGCTCCTGAACTCTTAAAGATGATTCAGATGGCCCCGAGTTTCCATCCCACTTCTTTTTTGGTCATCGTTATTTCAACGGGGATTATTCTTTTTGATTTTGGATGGTTTCGTGAGCAGTTTTGTATCATCGCCTGTCCTTATGGGCGCTTTCAATCAGTTCTGATGGATGAACGCTCACTAGCGGTTCTTTATGATGCGAAGCGTGGAGAGCCACGCCGCGGGGTGGCTGCCGATAAAGAGCACCAGGGTGATTGCGTCGATTGTTATCGGTGTATCGATGTCTGCCCGACAGGGATCGATATCCGTCGGGGGGTCCAAATGGAGTGCGTGGCTTGCACTGCCTGTATTGATGCCTGCGATGATGTGATGGCGCGTCTGAAAAAGCCTAAAGGCTTGATTCGCTATGATTCCTATTTAGGGATTAATCGTCTGAAGGCAAAAAGTCGTTGGGGCTGGAGGCCCTTTGTTTACCTGGGGTTGATGTCGATTGCACTTACCGGGTTAGTCTATGTGTTACTGACTCGCCAGGATATGAATTTTAGTGTCGTGCGAGGCAAGGACTCGCCTTATGTGGAAGAACATCAAAGAGACTCTGGAAATACAAATTCTTCGGATGATTTAAAAGCTTCCGCCCAGAAAATTACACTCACCAATCATTTCCGCCTTCATGTCGCCAACGAAAATTTCGAGGAAACTTCAGTGCGCTTCGTTCTTCCTTCTGAGTTTGAAGGAAAAAATATTCAGCTCATCATGCCCTTTAATCCCTTCCCAGTGATAGCCGGCAAAGAAGGTCATACAGATCTGTTTGTGAAATTTCCCAAGCAACTTTTGACGAATGGTCGGATGGATATTCCGTTAGAGGCCCATTGGATGGCGAATGGAAAGGATAAATCCCGTGTTCTCAAACTCCCACTACTAGGACCTTTCCAATAACAAAACCAATCCGAAGTGAGTTGTTTGAGCGGATGATTGTGCACCCAAAGGAGGAGGTTCATTCTTAAGAAAGCCAGGGGGCTTATCCTGAGATATTGAATTTATGGTTTCAGATTTGCCTATTTATCTCATTCTTTCCTCAGTGCTTTTGGCAAGCCTGATTGGAAGCTGGCATTGCGTTGGAATGTGTGGAGGATTGGTAACAGCAGTTGCCAAAAAACCCCAGGCAGTGGGGATGTATCATCTGGGGCGCTTGATTGCCTATGTCTTGCTCGGAATTCTGGCCGGTTTTCTTGGAAAGTATGTTTTTGGCTCAGCTCTCAATGGCGTTTTGCCATGGATTTTAGCGTCTTCGATGGGGATTACCTTTATTGTGATTGGTATTTATTCCTGGTCGGGCCCTCTTCATTTTAATATCCCAAAACCTTTACTCTCTCTTTATTCCAAGCTCTTTGGAAAGTCCCTTCAGCCCGGTGCGGGATCCATCCTTCCAGCTTTTATCGTTGGCTTTTTTTCGGCCTTTCTTCCCTGCGGATGGTTATACAGTTTTGTGCTTGCCTCCACTGCACTCAAAAACCCGCTTTATAGCGCCCTTTTTCTTTTCACCTTTTGGGTAGGGACCCTTCCTGCCCTGAGTTTTGCCCCACTATTAGTTCAGAAAATTCTTCATCCGATCCAACGTCGTTTTCCAAAACTTCCGGCCCTTTTGCTCATGGGAGTTGGGCTTTGGACCCTCGTCCTGAAGGTTTCTCCCCTCCTCGAACCGCATGATAACTCTCAGCCCGCCCTTACCTGTCCCGCGCATGAGACGCCTGTGCATTCGTTTTCTCCTGTCGGACAGTAAGCTGTTATGGATTTCCTTTCTCTAATGAGAAGAGGTAATTAGTTCTCCCTTCTCTCTGACGGGATTAAAATTCTAAAAATTTAAGCAACCTTCTTTTTGACCTTACGATAACTTTTACATGCATATCTTTCGAACTATGAGCGATTGGTTTGGGGCTTTTGAAGATGTTGCGTGCGCTCTAAAAATGACACATTGGGATATGAAAAAAGCTGAAAAGCTGAAATTCGTTGGGAAGCCTGATTTTAAAATCAGACTCATTAATTCTCAAGATCACTATCTTGTTTGCAGAGATCAACGGCACTTTAAAGAAGGACTGAAAGCTTTGGTGGCAGGATCGAAATAGAAGAAGCATTGGGATCAAACAAAAAACCCCTCATCGAAAATCGGTGAGGGGTTTTTTTATGACTGAAATACGTCTCCGTTACTTCGGAAACACTGGAGCCGAAACGTTAGGATACGGATTTCCATCCAGGGCCTTCATAAAAGAAACCAGATCGGCTTTTTCCTGGGTTGTCAGGCTAAGAGGAAGAACACGTGGAGACAGGGTTGGATTTTTCTCTCCGCCCTTGTCATAAAAATCGATCACCTCTTCGAGAGTTTTTTGAGAACCATCATGCATGTAAGGGCCGGTTTTGCTGATCTCACGCAGGGTAGGGGTTCTGAAGGCACCCGTATCTTCTTTTTTCTTTGTCACTGCCGCGCGGCCCACATCGGAATTAGGTTGGTTCATACCCACTCCCAAATTATGGAATTGGCTGTCGCTAAAGTTAGGACCTGAGTGGCATTGAATACAATTTCCCTTACTCATGAACAGAGTCATTCCCCGCTGTTCCGCTTCGTTCAAGGCCGTTTTATCTCCCGCCACAAAACGGTCATAGCGTGAATTTCCACTCAAAACGGTTCGCTCAAATGAAGCGATCGCTTGTGCCAGGTTTTTGGCTGAAGGTTTTTCGTGAAAAGCTTTTTCAAAAAGATCAACATAACCTGGAATGGCGCTCAATTTCGCTACGACTTCTTCTACCGATTTATTTTCCATTTCCACCGGATTCACCAGAGGACCCAAGGCCTGATCTTCCAGGGTTGCAGCACGTCCATCCCAAAACTGAAGGGTCATGTAGGTCGAATTGATCACTGTTGGTGAGTTGCGCCCACCTTTTTTTCCACTCACTCCAGTGGAGGTGGGAGCGGGATCTGCCCAGCCGGCCAATGGATGATGGCAGGTGGCGCAGGAAATCTTTCCGTTTACCGACAGCCGTGGATCAAAATAGAGCGATTTTCCGAGCTCCACTTTTTCAGCCGTGAGGGGATTATCGGCGGGGATATTCAGACGATCGGCGTTTAATCCGAGAGGAATTTTAATAAAAGGGGCCTCTTTTGAAGGTTTGAAAGCCGCTGGAGCTTCGTTGGCATAAAGGGGAGAAGCGGCAAAGGCTCCCATGATTGCAGAAAACCCCAGTGAAATAATCCATCGGCGTTTGGACCAAGATGAAGACATGATCTCTCCTTAAAAATGTTAAAAGTTGTGAAGGGCTTTAAAGGTTGAGCCAGAAATCTATCGATGAGTCATAAAAAACTCAAAGGAAAATTCCTTTAAATCCGAAAAGGGCTTTCATTATTTTGTTCCAGAACTTTGATGTGGCAGATCCTGCTGTTTCATTCCATCGAAGCCGATCTTAATCCAAACTTTATACAGCTTTTAACTATAGGGTTTGATCGGTTTGTCTTTCCTTCTCGATTTCTCCATGTCGCCCGCAAAAGCTAGATCTAATTGGATAAACCGCTCTATCCGATTCCATTCCTTCACAAGGTTTGATCGCCTTTTAACAGCTTTCAGACAAAGACAAATTATCTCTCAAGTTTAGATTGCTGGCTCCGTATCTAAAAAAGAGTCGCCTGAGATTTTATGGAAAGAATTTTAAAGTGAGGGTGCTCCATGTATTTGAGTGATAATCAAAAGGCTTTTCGGGGGAGATTTTTGAGTTTGGGGTTTGTATGCTTGATGGCTTCTCAGATGCTGTCGTGTAGTGGAGGGGTGAGTAGCACAGGAGGAGGGGGCGAGTCGTCTACCGGGGGGATGGCGACTCTCGATAAACTGCCAAGAGCCACATCGCCTGTCATGGCTTCTTCTAGCTCCTCACTCTCTCCCAAGCATGCTTTATCCGCAGTGAAGAAAGCGGCAAATACAGGTATCCATTTAAGCTCGCTTCAAAGCAGTTCTTTTGATTCGAGAAGTTCCCTGGCAGCCTGCGAAATGTCGAACCGTTTTCGGGAAGCCATCCGCCATGCAGCAGAAGGGGATAAAATCCAGTGTTATATTCAGGAAATCGTGAAGGCCAATCCTTCGATGGGGATCGATCCTTATGATGGATCCTATCATCGGATTGGGTTGCGCTTCCTGGACTCCGAAGGAAATGAAATCACCTCCGATGCCCCGGGCTATGTGAAGATGCAGCTGGTTCGGGATCCGGATACTTCGCGCATCAATCGTTTTGAGCTTTTTGCCTGCCAGAGAATCGAAGAAAACCAGAATGTCCAATCTCAATATCTTCTGCAAACGATCGAAGGTTCGGTATTTGGAATGATTTCCAAAGAGGTCTCCATACCTTCCGGATCCGAGGAACATTCTGGAGGGCAAACAGTGGAGGTGAGTGGTACCTTGAATGGAGAAGGGCAATTTATCGGTACTAAACACATTGCCATGTCTTACCGCTTTGAAAATCCGGGAGGAGGCAGCGGAGAAGGATCTGCGGAAGCCCAGCAAACTCTTGATTCCATTGTGTACAATGGGTTTGAGGCCGGGGTATTTCTGAATGACTTTGGGACGTCCACCTACTCCGATCGAATTTATTCGGTCGCGCAACTGATTTCACCCACCGATCCAGCCAGCATCAATTATTCAATTGGAGATGGTGCCGCCCATACGATTCTTGCAGGAAACTTTACGGATGGTTCCTGGAGCGATGATCGCTTGCAGGGATGGAATGGAGATACAACCATGGCAGATTCGGAATCCTCTTATCTGTCACTTCTGGAAGGGCAGGATCCCGTTCCCGTGATCACAATCCAAAATCCTGAGTTTAGTGATAGTGAATTTTATGCCTGCAATGAAGAACCTGAGATAACACTCGATGTCTATATGGAGAATATCCAGACTGCCTGCAGTGAACTCGACATGGAAGACCATGGGTACGTGAATTGCTGGGAGATTATTGAAGGGGACCTCTAAAAATTCCCCCTACCACCGGATCATATGGGTCACTTTGCCACGGGGGTTTTAGAGGTTCTTTTAAAGAATGGAATTGAACCTCATTGGGGGAGGACCAAAGGGTAAAAGGCGAATCTTCATGATTCGCCTTTTTTCATTAGACCTTCTTCTTGACGACTGAAGCTGGGCTGCTTACTTAACCATTATCCTTAATAATAACTTTATCAGAACCCATGAGCTCATCGATTCATTCTGCTTCATCTTTAAAACCCCTCCAGATCGTATCAAAAAAAATCCCTCGTCTTCTTTGTCTCGATTTGTTTCGAGGAATAGCTGTCTTGTGGATGATCGAAACCCATGTGCTGGATGCCTCTCTGGCCAAGATCTGGAAACAAGGCTGGCTTTTTGATCATATCAATCTTTCCAATGGGTTTGTTTCCGTCTCTTTTCTTTTCTGTGCGGGCGCAGGACTTTGGATCAGGCTTTCCGAAAAATGGGATGCGCTTAAAAGCCGCGAGCCGTTGTGGGGAGCTCTTCTTAGACGCCTGGGACAGATTCTGCTCATCGCCTACGCGCTTAATCTGCGCTATTTCATTCATTTTCCACCTTCCATTTCCTGGTATGACGTGACCCGAGTTTTTTCGGGCGATATTCTGCAGGTGATTGCGATCGATTCGTTTTTGGCGGTGTTTTTATTTTCGTTGATTTCGAGTCGTCGGGTCTTAAAAGCAGTCTACATTCTGTTCATCGCTCTCATGTTTTTAAGTGGCCCCATCCTTGGAGCGTGGGATCCGCGTCCTGTGCTACCGCTTCCATTTTCCATGCTCCTGGTTTCCTATCCCATTGCTCAATTTCCCTTAATTCCCTGGTCCGGATACTTTTTCGCAGGGGCAGGGGTTGCCGCTTTTTTCCTTTCCACTCCTCATCGAAAACGTGCGGCTTTTTCGCTGTTGATTTTTGCAGTGGCACTTTTAGGTTTTGGCCACTTCACCCAAAATCATCCCTCTCCCTATTTGGGCTTCGTCGATTGGTATACGTCGGTGGGGCATTCTCTTTTTCGGATTGGAATCGTCATTTTTGTTTTTTCAGTTTTCTATTTAGTGGATGCTTTTGAAAAATTGCCACGCATTCGCGCTTTGCAACTTTTAGGTCAGGAGTCGCTGTTTGCATATGTCTTGCAGATGGGAGTGATCTTCGGATTTTTAAGAGGATTTTGGCCAAATCGGTTTGATCCTTTTGCAACGGCAGCCATCGTGGTGGCTGTGAGCATCTTCTGTACGATTGCGACGGCTTTCTGGAAAAAAAGAAAGGTCCAAAAACTGGCCCTTCCTATAAAGTCTCTCGCACTCCTGATCTTCTTGCCTTTGCTTGTGCTAAATACCTCTTTTGTTGCCCGTGCCCAAACCCGTCCTGCTCATCAAACCCTGTTTATTGGACTCGATGGGGTGCCTTATCACATCGTAAAAGAATTAAAAGACGCAGGGCATTTTCAGGAGTTTCAGGAGCCTACTAAAGTCATTTCAACTTTTCCTTCCACCACGACGACTGGCTTTGGAGCCCTGTTTCATCCGATTGGGGCCGAACATCCGGCTGGGTATGATCGGCAATTTTTTTCCTATGAGAAAAATGCAAAACAGAGTCTTTTTTCCCTCATCCACATCCACAGCAATAACGACTTTCGAAACTTTTTCAGCTATTACCGAAAATCTCCCCTCGAGAAATTCTGGATTTATTCCACACCTTCTTTTGCCGCACGCCTCGATCTGGATCGCATTCAGCGCGTCGTGCACCGCAAGCCCGATCATCCTTATTATTTTACATATGTGGGCGGCACCGATGGAATCGGCCATGTGCTGGGCGAAAAACGCCTCAAACGCTGGCTTATTGCCATGGACAAAACCTTAATAAAATTTCGGGCCGACTACCGGCGTCTGTATCATCAGGATCTGCAGATCTCCCTGTTCTCCGATCATGGGTTTCATTTTGAAAAGGATCTGAAAGCCGTCTCCAAACGGGAAATTGTCAAACGACTGAAGGCAAAAGGATTTAAATTCGCACGCAATTTAAAAAAAGATCATCAGGTCATTGTGATTGTGTGGGGGAATATCAGCGGGGCAAGCTTTTATGCCCATCCTTCAAGGGTAGAGCAGGTGGCCTCGATTCTTTCCGAAACCCGCGGTATGGATCTGGTCGCTTATCGACTTGATCGCACCCTATTCGTGCTTTCCCGCCACCAGGGGTTTGAAGAAAAAGCAAAGATCGAATGCGTGGAGGAAACCCAGCGTTGTCGATATGTGGCCTTGCAGGGTGATCCTCTTCACTACCTGCCGGTCCTTGCCCAGCTTGAGCTTCAGGGAAAAGTTTTCGCCGATGGATCGGTGAGTTTTGAAGACTGGTTTCAGGCAACGAAAAACCTGGAGTATCCCGATGCACTCACGCGTCTGCACGATGGGTTTTTCTCTCTCGTGCAAAATCCCGCGCCGATTTTATGCAGCATGGATCCGCAATATGAATACGGCAGTGCCTTCACCCGTTTTGGAGCGATGTTGCATGGAGGGATTAAGGGAACCCATGGAGGAATTTTTCAGGAGGCCAGCGGTGCCATGATCCTGACAACCGATGTCACGATTTCATTGCCCGCAGAAATTCGATACAACGAGGTTATGCCACGTCTGTTAAAGCTTGAGAAAGAAGTGGCTCCAAATTTGTTGGAGAAGGTGAGGGAGAGTAAAAAGTGAATTTCTTAGATGGATTGCTTCGCTTCACTTCGTTTCTCCCGCAAAGACGGCGCGGACTTTTTGCCTCATTAAAATGCGTGAATGGAAAAGATTAGAAATCAACTCACCTCATAGCGCATTTTAAAACTGCCAACCGAAATCTCATCGCCATGTTGCAGGATGTGCTCTTCGATTTTCTCGCCATTGACGAAAACGCCATTCGAGCTCTTCAAATCCACTAAAACATAGTTTCCCTGAAGCAGGTTGATGGCAGCATGCTGACGACTGACTTTTGCTTCTTTAAGGATGATGTCGTTTGAGGGAGATCGACCCATCGAGGTGTTTTCGCCTAAAATATATTCGGAAGGCTCCAGGGCTCCTTCTAGAACCATGAGTTTGGATTGCAAAAGAGGTTCGCTTGCGATTTCAGCCGGGATTTCTTCTTCAGAAAGAAAGACTTCGCCTGTGTTTTCAGAAGATATGGATTCAGGAGAAGCGGGGGGTGGGGCTGGTTCTTCTTCTTTTTTACCCTCGAGCGGAATGCCTCTTAAAATCGAGGAAATCGAATCATCAAAACTGTTTTCAAAGGCAGGAGGAGACGTATCAACAGCAGAGCCTTGCTTTGAAATTTTGGTTTGGTCGTGCGTGCGTGTGCCCAGGGGAGGTGTTTCATCGTAAGAAGGTTGCCGGGACGGTTTTGCTTCAGACTCCAAATTCTGGGAAGACTCAAAATAGTCTCCTTCGTCACCGATGAGATAAATTTCATTTTCTTCCTCTTCATCAATGTTTTCTGGACCAGGGGGGTCTTTTGCGGGGGTGGAAGATTTTTTCTGGACTGGAGCTGGAGGAGGCGGCTCCTCTTCTTTGGGAAGGGAGGCTTCTTTTGTAACCTCTGAAGGAGAATCGGGTATCTCTTGTGTTTCTAAAGGGGAAGACCCGGAAACCTCAGGGGCTATGGGAGCGAGCACAGACTGAAGGAGCTCCACCTGGGGAGGTGCTTCTGATTCTGGTTCAGGTTCTGATTCTGGCAGGGGGGCAGGGGAGGATTGAATGGGTCCATCCAAAATGTCTTCATACTGTTTGATGTGCTCCTGCAATAATTGAAGCACGCCCTCCAGGGCCTGAACAGATTCATTTTCCCGGCTTTCAATCTCCTTAAATTTCTTTTCGCTAAACTCCCCTAAAAAATTGCGAAACTTCGCTTCTTCAAGCACTTCATTGTGTTTTTGAATTTCGGATTCCTGTTTGGATTTTTCTCCGTAGAGAATTTGAAGGGCCTTTTCGATCTCGGATTTTTTATCATCAAAAGATTTTTGGATGGTTTGCTTTTGATCCAGATAATCGCTTTTGACTTTTTGATAAACGGATTCTGAAAAGCGCGCTCGATGCTCTTCCATTTTGGCCGTTCTTTCGGCCATCAGGTGGAGCTCGTTTTTGATCGACAGGGCAGTGTCGTAAAGATCTTTGTTGAAAAGAGAATCGGTTTCGTTTTTCTGGATGAGATTGGGTGAAGACATAAATATTTAAAGAGGGGTGCCTAAGGGCCCGGAAGTTCTTAATTTTTAGTGATGCAAGACATAAATGAAAATCATATTAGAAGAGGGCTTTGAAACGTGTCAACCCGAGAATCAGGCGGGAGGCCCTTGGGAGGATTCCGGGGTGATTTTGTCTTTCCATCGTTTGTCGAGCTATGTTACGGATCGGGGCGTTTTGGCCTTTTTTAACGTTTTCATATCTTATGATCAGTCGAAAATAGACAGGCCGGATAATTCCAAATACCTCTATGACCGATAAAAAAACACCCCCTAAAGCCCCAAGCAATAAACCTCCTGTCGCACCGGAGGATTTTGAAAAAACCCTCCTCGATGTGCAGGTGCCAGACCTTGAAAAAATGCTGGATGAAACCCTCATTTTCAAGCGTCCTGCTCTCGATAACGAAGATACTGATCTTCACGGAAGAAAAAAATCCGCTTCCCCTGCATCCCATTCCGGGTCTTCTGCACCAACCCATCCTCAGGAAGAAAAGACCCTTTTTCAGCCAATCGAGCTTCCACCTCCTTCCGAAGAAGATCTAAATGATTTAAAACTCGAAGAAGAACCTGCTTCAGAAACCCCGTTAAAACGTTCCACAGCCAAAGCGGCTTCTTCTGTTGAGTCAGAAGCACCTGCTCCTCAAATCAAACTGCCTGATTCCCAAAAAACGGATTCTGCAAAACCCGAATCCAAAGCCTCTGAACCTAAAATTCCGGAAACTCTTCCTACCCTTCCTGCAGAAAAAAAGACGGGAAATCTTCTGGGTGCTTTGGGAGCCATGCTCATGATTTTGCTTTTGGGGTTCTTAAGTGCGGATGGTTTTCGTGCCCAGACCCCGTTTGCCAAAATCCTGATTGGAGTGACGGGTTTGTCCGTCCTCGTCACTGCTGGCCTGGGACTGGGCCTGCGCAAGCCCGGGTTGGGAGGGAAATTTTCAGCGGTTGTTTTTCTGGGTGTCCTTGGCTTTAGCATTTTTCGTTACGGCAGTGCCGATCCTTCAGCCTGGGTTTTTTTCAAACGTCCCGCAAGCGACTGGCTCAGTTTGATCTTTTTAGGGATCAATCTCTGTTTGTTGGCGGGGCTTTTCTGGAGACGCCGCCGTCTTCTGCCTTTACAAATTCCCCTCGCCCTTCTTTTGGTTTTTAGCATCGCAGGATTTGCAGAAGGCCTTTTGCGCTCCGGATTTCCAGGCTGGAGGCTAGAAGACATTTTGCTTGGAACGGATGTCTGGGCATTGATTCCACTTTTTTATCTAAGGCCCATTCCATTTTATTTTTACGCCCTGCTTCCTCTTCTTTTTGTCTATTTTGCTTTGTTCAGCTCCATCACTGTCTCAACCACGTCCTCGCGCCGCAGCTTCTTTTTGCCTCTGTGGGTGCTTTTGGTGTTTGCCCTCGGTCAGTTGATTTTACTTCAGAATCACCTGCCTTCGGCCTTTGCGCCTGTGCTTCGCTCAGGACTGGGTATTGGAAAGGCCCCCTTGATCGAATTTCAAACGGGTCCAGTTTCTTCCTTTCTTGTGACAGAGGCTTATCTTTCCCAGCGGGATAGTGATCGTTTACCTCTCTATCAAATGGCTGCAACCGTTGCCTCTGCCGACCCTAAACAAAAAACGGCTTTTCTTACCGTGCGCCGTGAAGATGGGCGGCTGGTTCCCTTCCTCAAAATGTCCGATCTGAAAATCTTGCAGGAAGACGGATCTTTAAAACCTGCTCAAATCAGCTTTATGGAAAAGAGCGTGGTTCGGCAGAAAAATCTTGTCCTCCTCGTCGATCGCTCCAACACGATGGGTCCCATCCTTCCGACGATTGATGCAGCGACGCAACCTTTGATCCGACTCTTAAACTCTCGTGAAAAACTCTGGCTTGCTTCCTTTGCGGAAGATTTCAAGATCACGCAACCTTCCGGGAATTCTCAGGCAGTCTCCTGGTTAGGAAGTCTTGCCAGCCAGGGAAACAGAAATTTGAGCGCGGCCCTTGTAAAAACCGCCGATCAGTTCAAATCCGTCTCAGGGGAAAAGGCGATTTTTCTTATAACCGAAGGAGATCTTGCCCTGGCAGAAGACGTGCAGGGGAAGCTCGTATCGCAGCTTAAAAACTCCCATACCAGGCTCTTTGTGTTTTCAGCTTCATCCACACCCCTGACGGGATCTTTAAAAACCCTCGCAGAAGCCACGGGCGGCCTTGTCTTTTCATTCCAGGAAATCCCTGCCTTAACCGCAGATCTCATGAGCAGCTTTGTTCAGGCCTTCGGTGAGTATCAGGTGCGCTATGAGGCAGGTGAATCCGCAGTGAAGTTCTCAATCCTCACACCCGCACCGGAATCCGAGATTACCCAGGAAACACCCTTAAAACTCAAAATCCTCAACCCTTCCGAGGCAAGGGTTAAAAAGACCTATCTTTGGGTAGATGATAAACCCCTGCTTGAAATGGTGGTTCAGGGATTTTCGGAGTTTTCATTTCCGGTGAGTCCTCAACAGGCAGAACCGGGGCGTCATATCTACCGGGTTAAGATGATCACCGAAGACGACCGTGAATTTACTCAAGACATCCCCTTAAAACTTTCTTCCAGTAACGAGCTGGGTTGGTTGCGTCCGATGGATGGGGATAGCGTACGGGGTCAGGTGAATCTGGAGGTTTACTTTACCTCTCACACAGGACTTGCGGTCACCCATATCGATTTTTTGATGGATGGACAAAAAATCGGAGAAAGCAACGCTGAGCCTTATCTGCTGACCTACGACGTTCAATCTGCAACCGGTGAACATGTGTTTCAGGCCAACGCCACCTTGACGGATGGTTCCGCACAAACGGCACAGATTAAACTCAATTTTGTACCTGGCCCTTCTTTAAAACTCGTTTCTCCTGCGACCGGGGAGTTTTTGGGAAATTTGGCAGAGATGGAGGCCGATCTTTCCCAAGGCTTCAGCGATGCGGTTCAGAAGGTTGAATTTTTTGCGGATGGAAATCGTGTTGGCGAGGTTGTACAGGCCCCGTTTAAATACCTGTGGGATAATTCCTCACTCGAATCCGGAAAACATCGGGTTCAGGCGCGAGCCACTCTTGCATCAGGTCAAACGACTTCCGAGGGAGCAATTGTCAATATTGGTTCAGGCCAGTTTCAGGTTGTTTCAGAGGGGCTGGCGGTGACAGAAGGGTCTTCGTCTCTGTTATCCCCAGATGTGATCGAATGGATCGTCGATACCTCGCAGAGCATGGAGGGAACCTTGAGTGCCGACTCCAAGCTGAATGCCATCCAGCAGGCACTTCTGACTCTCCCTTCGTATCTTTCCAGCAGCACACAGGTTGCCATCCGTTCTCTGGCCGGAAAAAGTACTCAGGCTCTCAGTGAGTGTAGCGAGACGTCTTTACTTCTTCCTTTCCAGCCCAATGGGCTTCAGCAGATGCCGACTTCCTTAAAAAAGCTTTCTCCAAAAGGACGCACCCCTCTTGCTTTGGCTCTGGAAAAGGCGCGGGGAGATTTGAAAAATGCCACGGGTTCTCGTGCCCTCATCTTGCTGGTTGATGGATTTGAAGATTGCGGGAAAGATCCTTTTGCCGTCATCGAACAATGGAAAAAGGAAAGATTCTCCACTCGATTTTATATCCTCGGACTCGATCTCGCCGGTACACGTGCCGAAGGAGAACTCAAGCGCCTCGCCAGTGCGGCGGGAGGGCAGTATCTGAATATAAAAGATGAGAAAGATCTTTCCAAAAGTCTCGAAGAGGTTGTGAAAATTCAATACCGTGTTTTTGATTATCGCAATCGTCCCATTGCTGAAAAGCCAGTGGGAAGTCCAGCGATCACCTTAAGATCCGGAGAGTATCGCGTTCAAATAGGTGATGACGCCCTTTCGGCGAAAGACAAGGTTGTGATCAATAATGGAATGGAGAAAAAATTAATCCTGAAAAAATCTGCGGACCATTACATCTTCGAAGAAACAAACTGAGCTTTGATTTTTGAGCTCAATGATCCGTTAGAAATCTTTTCAAAGCTGCATCCAAAGGAATCGAACATGTCTTTTATCAACAGCTCCTATCTCAATTTGAAAGCGGGTTATCTCTTCCCTGAAATTGGAAGACGCGTAAAATCCTACCAGGAAAAAAATCCCCAGGCCTCCATCATTCGCCTGGGAATTGGCGATGTGGTGCTGCCTTTGGCACCCTCTATTGTTCAGGCCATGCAGAAGGCCGTGGTGGAAATGGGAACGACCGAGGGTTTTCATGGTTATGGTCCGGAGCAGGGGTATGGATTTTTAATCGATGCCATTCTTGAGCATGATTTTAAATCGCGCGGGGTTCATCTCAAGGCGAGCGAGGTCTTTGTCTCCGATGGATCCAAATGTGACACCGGAAACATTCAGGAAATTTTTTCAATCACCAATAAAATAGCGGTTACGGATCCCGTCTATCCGGTCTATGTCGATACCAATGTCATGGCCGGACGCACCGGCACTGCCATGAGCTCCGGTCATTATGAAGGCATCCTCTACATGCCGACGACGGCTGCGAATGGTTTCAGTCCTGAGCTGCCTTCAGAAAATGTTCAACTGATCTATCTTTGCTCACCCAACAATCCAACCGGCGCTGTCCTGGATAAAACTACTTTGAAAAAATGGGTCGATTACGCCCGTGAAAAGGAGGCCGTCATTTTATTTGATGCAGCGTATGAGGCCTTCATCCAGAATCCTTCCATTCCTCACTCCATCTACGAAATCGAAGGGGCCGAAGAAGTGGCGATTGAGTTTCGAAGCTTTTCAAAAACGGCCGGATTTACGGGCGTGCGTTGTGCGTACACCGTTGTTCCCCATGCCCTGAAAGGCCGAGGATCCCAAGGAGAAATCGTCGAGATCAACCCGTTGTGGAATCGTCGTCAGACGACCAAATTCAATGGTGTTTCCTATCCCGTCCAAAAGGCTGCGGCTGCCTGCTATAGCTCCGAAGGCAAGGCCCAGATCAATGAGCAAATCCAGTATTACATGACCAATGCCCGCTTGATCCGCGAGGGCTTGAGTCGTTTGGGTCTTAAAGTCTATGGTGGAGAAAATGCACCTTATATCTGGCTGAAAACTCCTAATGCGATGAGCTCGTGGGATTTTTTCGATCTCTTGCTTACAAAGGCCCAGGTTGTCGGTACCCCAGGCTCCGGGTTTGGCCCTTCGGGTGAAGGTTACTTTCGCTTAAGTGCCTTTGGAATTCGCGAAAAAATTGAAGAAGCCTTGGTCAGGATTGGGCGGGTTTTAAAGTAAGGAGAGGGAAAGCAGGGAGAAGTCAGAAACCAGAATTCAGAATCTTGATTGCTTCGCTTCACTTCGTTTCGATCGCAATGACGGTGCAGGCATTTCAATTCATCCCATTCCCCACGGCTTACCGCGGGGAGATTTGTTTATAAAAACCATGAACCTGAAAATAAAATTTTTACTGATTCTATCCTTGGTCCTCCTTCCATTTTTTGCCGCTCAGGCCGATGAAATCGTGAAAACTTCGCTGGAGATCAAACCCACTCATATCGATTCTCTCTGTGCTGCAAGGCCTTGGGAAGATTTGCCGGTCTATTGGGAAGGGGTTCAGGATCGTCGGGTTTCATCCACGATCATCGAGTTTGAGATTTTAAAGAGGGGAAAAATTGCCATTATTTCAAATCCGCCCCTTGAAACCGCCTTCGATAATGCCCTAAGGGTTTTGCTTCCACGTTGCGGAATGAAATTTGTCTCCAGCCCCGAACAAGCCGTCTACCGTCTTTCGGCATCGATCGAAGAATTTCATCTGGATCTGAATCAAAAAGCTTTCAGCAATACCTGGAATGCCACGAGTCGGCTTTCTTTTATGGCTTTGAAGCCTGATCAAAAAACGCGAGTCGATGTGGGTTATCAGTTTGAAATTAAAAAAGTGCGAACGAACGATCCTAAAAAAGTGGAAGAAAAAATCAGAGAACTTTTTAGCTCAACACTAGATCAGATCCCTCAGTCCCAAACTTTACGCACCTTAAAATAGATTTTGCATGGATAAAAAGCGGGAGAAAGAAAACAGGTCATCCTCAGAAACTGCACTCGTTCCTGCGCATTCGCTTTCACGCTATATGCAGCAGGTTTCGCAATATCCCATCCTCACCGATGAAGAAGAGCGGGAACTGGTCGAGCGGGTACGGCTCTACCGGGATCGGGAAGCCGCGCGCAAGCTGGTCACCAGTCATCTCAGGCTCGTCGTCAAGATTGCGATGGAATATCGCACGGCCTTTCAGAATATTTTGGATCTCATCCAGGAAGGAAATATTGGGCTTTTGCGGGCCGTTCAGAATTTCAATCCGAATAAGGGCGCACGGTTGGCCTATTACGCCAGTTTATGGATTCGCTCCTACATTCTCAAATACCTCCTCGATAATTTCCGTCTCATCAAGATCGGCACCACCCAGGCCCAACGAAAACTTTTTTTCAATCTCATTAAAGAAAAGGAAAAACTGGAGCTGATGGGGATTAATCCCAACGCCAGGCTTTTGGCCGAGCGGCTGGATGTGAAGGAAGAAGAAGTCAACGAGATGGGGCAGCGACTTTTGCAATCCGAGCTTTCCATCGATGCGCCGGTAGGGGGAGAGGCCGAGGGGCCTTTGCACGTGGACTTCCTGAAATCCTCAGACCCACCAGCGGATGAAAAAATTTCAGATCGCGAATTCAAGGATGTGCTGATTCAGAAGCTTGATGAGTTCTCCAAACTGCTCAACGGCCGCGAGCTTAAAATCTTTCAGGAACGTCTGGTCGCAGAGATGCCAAAGACCCTTCAGGAGATTGCGGACGAGCACGGGATTACCCGAGAGCGTGTGCGACAGATCGAAGAGCGTATCAAGATGAGGCTTAAAAAATATTTTGAAGAGAGTGGGGTTCAGGTGGAGGAAAATTTCTAGGAGGCTTCAAAAAATCTCCATAAGTTCAAGTTGCCTGCTCCCTACAATCCATATTTGTGAAGACCAAGGAAACTTCATGGAAAAACCTTTTTTTGGGAAAACAGCCCTGATCACTGGATCTTCCCGCGGTGTGGGACGGGCGATCGCGTGTCGTCTGGCCTCGCAGGGAGCGAACATCCTTTTGCATTACCGTAGAAATAAAGAAGAGGCCGAGAAAGTAGAAGATGAGATCTCAGTACTGGGAGCAGGAGTTAAAAAATACGCGGCCGATCTTTCTGATCTGGAAGAGGTGAAGCAATTTCTGACTCACGTCAAAGAGGAAAATTCATCCATCGATATTTTTGTCGCGAATGCGGCAGCAACGGCGTTCAAACCTCTATTGCAGATTCGCGAACATCATATCGAAAAGACGATGAATATCACGATCTCGAACTTCATTTTAGCGATCGCTCAGCTAAAACCCCTGATGCCTCCAGGTTCAAAAGTGATTACAATTTCTGGAATTGATACCCAGAAATATTGTGCCAATCATGGTTTGCTGGCCGCAGCCAAATCCGCGCTTGAAACCCTGACCCGCTATTATGCCGTCGAATTAAAATCCGACCCAATTTATTTTCATGGGCTCAATCCCGGAATCGTCGAAACCGACTCGATGCGATTTTATCTGAAAGAAAAATTTGAAACGGCGAAAAACGAAATCGTCTCGGAAATTTCCCAGGGAAAACTGACGCCTCCCGAAGATATCGCCGAGATGGTTTCCTTTTTGTGTACTCCAGCTGCGAACTGGATGAATGGGCAAACCCTCCTCGCCGATGGAGGGTTGTCGTTTAAAATGCCTGGTTTTTCGAATCTGCTTTAACCCTTCCGTTTCTGCACTCAATTTATATCCTTCTACAACTCTTCACTTTCTCTTCCTGCGGAGGAAGTGATTCTCCTGACCTAAATCAAGAAGTTCCTTTGAGCGTGAGATGAAGAGGGTATCCTTCGTTTTCCTGTTTGAACTTGTCGAAAAGAGCTGTCCGGAGTAAGGCTCAGGTCTCAACCTCTATCATCTTAATAAGGAGCCCTTATGATTCATGAAGTTTCCGGAGACATTCTCTTAACCCAGGCCAAGGCGATTGCCCACGGGGTCGCCCCTTCCGATCATTTCAATCAGGGATTGGCTCATGCTCTGCGTGAGCAATGGCCGTCGATGGTGAAAGATTTTCGTCATTACTGCAGTGCCCATCATCCTAAAGCAGGAGAAATCTGGTCCTGGGCTGGGGCAGGTGGTATTCGGGTGATCAATCTTCTCACGCAAGAACCTGCCAAAGGAGATGGCGGTCATCCTGGTAAAGCGACTTTAAGTGCCGTTCGACATGCGCTCGAAGCCCTACACAAAGAAATCGTTCATGAAAAAATTCCCAGTTTGGCTTTGCCTAAGCTGGCAACGGGTGTGGGTGGTTTGGACTGGAATGAAGTAAAGGAGATTATTGTCGAAAAATTGGGAACGCTGGAGATTCCCATTTATCTCTACAGCACGTTTCATCCGGGGCAAAAAGCGAAGGAAGTTTAAGAGCGTCTTGCAAATTCTGCGATTTCATTTACCCAAGGCCTTTCCGATCCAGAACGGACAGGCCTTTGCTGTTTCCCCTGCCTTGACACCCCCAATCCCCGACTGTAGACCCACATTATGTCCCAGATCTATCTCGACAATAACGCAACGACACCGCTGGATCCTCATGTTTTAGAGCTTCAGCGATCTTTGTCTAAAGAGGTGTTTGGAAATCCTTCCAGCATCCACTGGGCTGGGCGTTCAGCTAAAAGGATTTTACGTACGGCACGCGAAACGATCGCCAGACTTTTAAGTGCAGAAGAAGATGAAATTCGTTTTACCAGCGGCGGAACAGAGAGCATCAACACAGCGCTGATCGGTGTGTGGGAAAGCTCAAGACTCCTTTGTCCTCAAAAAACAAAAATCATTTCCAGTCCTATCGAACATCAGGCCACCTTAAGAACCCTCGAACATCTTAAGTCACGAGGCGCCGAAATTTCCTATTTATCGGTCGATTCCAAAGGTAAAATTTTTTTGGATGAGCTTTACGAAAAGTTGCAGGACAACACCCTGCTTGTTTCTCTTCTTTATGCCCACAATGAGCTGGGAAATTTATATCCTGTTTCTGAAATCGGAAATCTCTGCCGCGAAAAAGGTGTTCTTCTGCATTGTGATGGCGTGCAGGCTGTTGGAAAAATCTCCATCAATCTTCAGCAACTACCCGTGGATCTTTTTTCCTTCTCGGCTCATAAATTTCATGGTCCAAAGGGAGTGGGCGGGCTTTATGTGCGGAAGGGATTGAAGCCCCAATCCCTGCATCACGGCGGCACACAGGAAAAAAACTTAAGGGCAGGTACAGAAAATCTTATCGGGATCGCCTTAATGGCAAAAGCGATGGAGATTGCATTTGATGGGTTTTCTCAAAAAATCGAATTCATCTGTGGTCTCAGGGACAGAATGGAGAAAGGGCTTCAGTCGAAGCTCACAGGGATTTACATTCAGGGAGATCTCGAACATCGTTTGGCCAACACGACAAATCTTCAGATTGCAGGAGTGGATGGAGAGAGTCTTTTGCTCAACCTTGATCTCGAGGGAGTCGCCGCATCTGCCGGATCGGCCTGTGAATCTGGTTCGATCGATCCTTCGCACGTTTTGTTGGCGATGGGACTTTCAAAAGAAAAGGCTAAGGCTTCACTTCGATTTAGTTTTTCAAGGATGAATACTTTTCAGGAAGTCGAAGAGTCGGTGGAGCGTGTTGTGCGCAGTGTACAACGATTGCGAAAATAAATGGGAGAATGAAATGTCTCGTGTGATTTGTGCCATGAGCGGGGGAGTCGATTCCTCGGTTGCGGCGGTGCTTCTTAAAAATCAGGGATACGAAGTCATTGGAGTTTCAATGAAACTCGCCGATGTGCCGGAAGATCCAGAGGCGAAGACCTCGGGTTGTTGTTCGGTGAAAGATTTTAACGATGCGCGTGCCGTGTGCGATGCTTTGGAAATTCCTTTTTACGCCATGAATTTCAAGGATCAGTTCAAAGAAAAAGTAGTGAACCCTTTTGTTTCTGAATATCTGTTGGGCCGCACGCCTAACCCCTGCGTCTTGTGTAATCAGGAAATAAAATTCAGCGCCTTTCTCAAAAAAGCTCAGGAGCTGAATGCCGAGTATGTTGCGACGGGTCACTATGCGCGCATTCACTTCGACCCGCAAACCCAGCACTACAGCCTCTTAAAAGGGCGTGATCCAAAAAAAGATCAGAGTTATTTTCTTTTCTCTCTCAGTCAGAATGAACTTTCCAAAATTCTTTTTCCTGTTGGCGATCTGACGAAAGATCAGGTTCGCGACATTGCTCGTCAGTATCATTTGAAAACCATGGACAAGCATGAGAGCCAGGAAATCTGCTTTGTGCCTGAAGGAAAACCTGGAAAATTTATCGATCAATATCTTCAGAAAAATTCGTTGCCATCTTTTAAAGATTCAGACTCTTCGCAGGAAAGACGTACAGGTGAAGGAGAGTTTATCGACACCGCCGGAAATTCTTTAGGCAAGCACGAAGGGATCCACCACTATACGATCGGACAGCGCCGTGGCACTCAGGTAGCGACCGGCGATAGGATTTATATTCAGGAAATCCGCCCGGATACAGGCCGGATCGTATTGGCTTCTGATGCCGAACTTTTTAAAACTGGCCTGATTGCCTCCAAAGTTACCTGGACCTCTCATCCTCCCCTGGAATCAGAAATCATTGAAGCAAAGATTCGCTATCGTCATGCGCCCGAGGCCTGTCGTGTGAAAACACTGGAGGATGGATCTGTTGAGGTAAAATTCGAAGCGCCCCAGCGCGCCATCACACCCGGTCAAGCAGTGGTTTTTTATCAGGGAGATCGTGTGTTGGGTGGGGGATGGATTGAGAGAGCGGTGGGGTGATGTTCTGCGAATTCTAACGATAAGAAAAAATGGTTTTTTCTAAGTGAAAGATCTTTCTCTAAATATTTCCGATCATACAAAAAGTTCATCGAAAAGGAGCAAGCTGTGAAAAACAATCAAAAAGTACTGTTAAGATTCAGACTCATATCGTCACTAAATATCATCCTCTTCATTGTTCTTTTTTTATTTTTTACTCACATTGATTCCCTTCATGCCCAAACCCCAAAAACTCAGGATTCACTTTTGCAATGCCAGAAATTTGTTCAAAAATTTTATGATGAATATCGGGCGAAGGGAGAAAAACCTGCGAAGAAAAAAACGGATTTAACACCCAGAGATTCATTGATTTTTGGTCCCGATTCGCCGCTCAGCCCTGAGCTGCTTGAATTACTCAAGGCCGATTTAATAGCGGCACAAAATAATCCTGGCGAAATTGTAGGGCTTGATTTTGATCCAGTTTTTAATTCTCAGGATGTGTTTGATAAATACCTTGCCGAGAAGGCCGAACTTAAAAATGAAAATTGCCTTATTTCAATCCATGGGATCAGCCAGGGGAAAAAAGTGCCGGAGGTCGCAGTAATTCCGGAGGTGATGTTTAAAGAAGGGCGTTGGATATTTACGAATTTTCACTATCCTTTGCCCTCTGGAAAAAAGGATGATTTGATTCAGACGCTTCAGCGATTAAAGAAGAGCCGGGGTGAGAGGTAAGATTGGCGTTAAGGATATGCAAACAATCAAAACAGTTGGAATTGGAAATTTGCAGAAAAATCTTTCCGCTTACATGTTGGATAAACTTTAAATAGAAATTTGAAGCTCGAGCCTGCTTTAGGACACGCTGAGAATCAGATCTTGAAGCTAATTGTCTGAAATCAGGATGTGCAACTTCATCGCTAAAGCTTCTCGTTGTTCATTCATATCAATTGATGAAAATCTTCTCTCATGAATTCCAATGTCGGTCTCAGCAAAATGAAATCCATCGCCTTTCACACCTTAGGTTGCCGCGCGAATCAGTACGATTCGTCGGTGATGCAAGGCGCTCTTGCACGTGCGGGATGGGAAGTCGTCGAGTTCGATGAAATAGCCGATGCGTACGTAATCAATACCTGCACCGTGACAAACAAGGCGGATGCCGATGCGCGCAATATCATCCGCCGAGCTCATCGTAAAAATCCTGAAGCCACTGTGATCGTGACGGGGTGCTATGCCCAAATCAATCCCAAGGCATTGGCAGAAGTCGAAGGTGTTTCCTTTATTTTGGGAAATTCGCAAAAGCAGTCGCTGCTCGATGTGCTGGACCGCATCAAACCCTTAAAGCCAGAAATCATTGTCGACGATTTGTTCAAAGAAGAAATTCTTTTCACGTCTGATTTTGCCCCGCACACCGATCGCTCTCGCGCTTATCTTAAAATTCAGGATGGCTGTAATCAGATGTGCAGCTACTGTATTATTCCCTTTGCGCGCGGAAAAAATCGCAGTGAAGATCCTCAGCGAGTAATTGAAAAATTGAGGAATATTTCCGGACAGGGTTTTTACGAGGCCGTGCTGACGGGAATTCACATTGGCACTTATGGCCGTGATCTAAAATCCGAGAAGACGCTGCTCAATCTGATGATGCTCATCGAAAAGGAAAACCCGATTCACCGTGTGCGTTTGTCATCTATCGATCCGGAAGAAGTCGATGAGGCCATGATCGAATTTTTATCAACGTCCAAAGTATTTTGTCCTTACC
>JBPOIC010000050.1:0-8281 GCA_052034865.1 Myxococcota bacterium
CAATTTTATATCCTGGGCATCACTACGCACTGGTTGAAAAATCAACAATGGGAGAGGTGAAAAAAACAAATCCCTTTTTAAGAATGGCCGCTTTGTCCCTGAAGGATTTCCTGAAATTAAGGATGAGGTGATCGGGGATAGAAGTGGAAAAGGCGTGAGGAGCGATAGGTTATGAGTGGGTCCTCCAATGGCGGATCGTAATGACAAAGATTTTGTCTCTGCGAGCGAAACGAAGCAATCAGGAATCAGAATCCAAAAGGGTTAAGAATGGAGAACATACGTTGCCACCTTACGAGGCTTTTTCTATCGCCAAAATCAATGCGGAAGTACTTCAGCCGCGACGGGGGTAACAATGGCCTGGGCCGATTGTGTCACCACCGGCTCAATGGGTTTTTCTTCCTTCGGATAAAGCAGCTCATCCAACACCTGATTCTGACTCTTTCCTGCCTTAAACAGCTTTTTGGGGTCGTCCAGTAAAAGGGCATTTTTCAAGACATCATCCATATGATCGACGGGGATGACCTTGATGTCGTGCAAAATGTTTTTCGGAATATCCTTCAGATCCTTTTCATTTTCCTTGGGGATGAGGACGGTGTTGATCTTTCCCCGATGGGCCGCGAGAATTTTTTCTTTGAGCCCACCAATTGGCAAGACCTTTCCACGCAAGGTAATTTCACCTGTCATCGCTACATTTTTTCTCGTGGGAATTCGCAGCAGGGCTGAGATCAGAGATGTAGCCATGGTGATTCCCGCCGAAGGTCCATCTTTTGGAATGGCGCCTTCCGGAACGTGTAAGTGAATATCGATACGCTGATAAAAATCACGATCAAGACCCAAACTCATCGAACGCGAACGCACATAACTCATCGCTGCCTGAGCGGATTCCTGCATAACATCGCCCAGTTTTCCGGTGATGATCAGTTTTCCTTTTCCAGGCAAGATAGAAACTTCGGTCGATAAAAGCTCGCCTCCAAATTCGGTCCAGGCAAGCCCAGTGGTCATACCGACTTCATCTTTTTCTTCGGCCAGACCATAACGGAATTTGTGAACTCCCAGGTATTTCGAAATATTAAGCGAGGTGATCCGGATTTTTTTATCTTTTCCTTTGCTAGCGATCTCTTTGGCGACTTTTCGGCAGATCGTTGCAATCTCGCGCTCCAGGTTACGAACTCCCGCTTCCTTGGTGTAATGTCGGATTATTGACTTGATCACGGCATCCGAGAATTCAATGTTTTCATCTGATAGCCCGTGAGTTTCTTTTTGTTTTTTGATCAGATATCTTTGCGAAATATGCAGCTTTTCATCCTCGGTGTATCCAGGGATGCGCAAAATCTCCATGCGATCCTGAAGTGGAAGTGGAATCGAGTGAAGGGTGTTGGCTGTCGTAATGAACATCACCTTGGAAAGATCGTAGTCCAGATCCAGATAATGATCATTGAAGGTGTGATTTTGTTCAGGATCAAGCACTTCTAATAAGGCAGATGCTGGGTCTCCCCTGAAATCCGTACTCATCTTATCGATTTCATCCAATAAGAAGACAGGATTGTTTGAGCCGGCTTTTTTAAGCGATTGGATCAGTTTTCCGGGGAGAGCTCCAATATAAGTTCTGCGATGTCCGCGAATCTCTGCTTCATCTCGTACGCCACCTAAAGAACATCGGACAAATTTGCGACCCATAGCGCGGGCAATCGAGCGTGCCAGAGAGGTTTTTCCGACGCCCGGAGGGCCAACCAGGCATAAGACAGGACCTTTGATCTTATCGACCAGGGCCTGGACCGCCAGATACTCAATAATTCTTTCTTTTACTTTTTTAAGACCATAGTGATCTTCATCCAGAATTTTCTCGGCCTCCGAAATTTCGATCTTGTCGGTGGTGGCGTCTGACCAGGGAAGAGAAAGAATCCAATCGATGTAATTTCGAACCACTGTGGCCTCGGCAGACATCGGCGACATCATCTTGAGCTTTTTAAGCTCTTTTTTCACCTTCTTGGTCGCCTCGGCGCTCATTTTTTTGCTTTTAATTTTATCTTCTAGCTCCTGAATCTCGCTTTTAAACTCATCGCGTTCGCCCAGCTCTTTCTGAATGGCCTGCATCTGCTCATTCAGATAGTATTCACGCTGGGTTTTCTCCATCTGCTTTTTTACGCGCGTACGGATCTTGCGCTCCACCTGCAAAATTTCAATTTCTCCCTGCATCATTTCATAAAGCTTGTTTAAGCGCTCAGCAGGGCTTTCGACTTCGAGAATTTTCTGTTTATCGATCAGTTTTAAATTCAGGTGGGCGACGATGGTGTCAGCCAGGCGGGCCGGATCGTCGATCACGGCGACCGATGAGAGCATTTCGGGTGGAATTCTTTTGTTGAGTTTGACGTAGGTTTCGAAGGTCGATTTGATCGAGCGCATAAGGGCTTCGACTTCGACTGTAACCTCACGACTTTCAAAAATCTCTTCGACTTCGACGGTGAAATGATTGGCGTTGGGAACGTATTGATGAATACGCGCACGCTTACGACCTTCGACCAGAACTTTAACGGTTCCATCGGGAAGTCTTAAAAGCTGGATAATGGTGCCCAAGGTTCCTACCTTATAAATGTCTTCCGGTTTGGGATCATTGGTTTTGGGATTGATCTGGGCCACCAAAAGAATGTCTTTTTCTGCATTCATGGCCTCATCAAGGGCATTGATGCTTTTTTCTCGGCCAACAAACAGGGGGACGACCATGTGCGGGAAGATGATGATATCCCGCAAAGGCAACATGGGAACTGCCTTAAGGTTAGGATTTAAAGGCTGTACTGTGGGTGTATTCATGATGGTTTCTTTCCTGATAAAAGTTCGTGTCAAAGCGTCGGAAGCCTATAGCCATCGGTTAAATTGTACCGAAAGAATTCGAGAGGGATCCACTTAAAAAACAGTACAATTTTCGGCTGTAGGACAAAAGAAAGAGGAGAATGAGGTTTAACTCCGCGCTTCCTGGTAGAAAATGAAATGGTGATGGGAACATTCAGTGTCAAGCAGACTCGGCTTTTTTCTCGTAGACGATGAGAGGTGGCTCTTTTTTGGTGAAGACATCTTCGTTAATCACCACTTCACGGATATTCGTCTGTGAAGGAATCTCGTACATAATGTCTAACATGGCACTCTCAAGGATCGCCCTAAGACCTCGTGCCCCGGACTTTCTCTTGATAGCTTCCCGAGCAATGGCGTTTAAGGCACCAGGTGTGAATTTGAGTTTTACTTTCTCGAATTCAAAAAGCTTTTGATATTGTTTAATCAATGCGTTTTTGGGCTTGGTGAGAATTTCTACCAAGGCGGCTTCATCCAGCTCATCGAGAGTTGCGATCACAGGGAGGCGGCCAATAAATTCGGGAATCAAACCGAATTTTAAAAGGTCTTCTGTTTGAACTCCGCTCAGAACCTGGCCCACTTTTTTCTCACGTGGAGTTTTGATTTCTGAGCCAAAGCCCATGCTTTTTTCATTCGTGCGTCGATGGATGACCTCTTCCAGTCCTACGAAAGCGCCTCCACAAATAAACAAAATGTTGGTGGTGTCGATCTGAATATATTCCTGCTGAGGGTGTTTGCGCCCTCCCTTGGGTGGCAGGTTTGCGACCGTTCCTTCAATGATTTTGAGCAAGGCCTGCTGAACACCTTCGCCTGAGACATCTCGCGTAATGGAAGGATTTTCGGATTTACGGGAAATCTTATCAATTTCATCAATATAGACAATTCCACGTTCGGCCTTCGCCTTATCGTAATCGGCCGCCTGAAGCAGATAGAGAATGATGTTTTCGACATCTTCTCCAACGTATCCAGCTTCTGTCAGTGTGGTGGCATCAGCAATGGTGAAAGGAACATTCAAGATCTTGGCAAGGGTTTGGGCAAGGAGGGTTTTACCTGTTCCTGTGGGTCCTACAAGGAGAATGTTGGATTTTTGTAACTCCACATCTCCCATCTGTTTGGCTTCGATTCTTTTGTAGTGATTATGAACCGCAACCGATAGGGTTCTTTTGGCCCTTTCCTGGCCGATGACATACTCATCAAGTATTTTTTTGATTTCGTGGGGCTTTGGTACGCCGGTTTTGTTTTTGAGCAACTCTTGCTTGGTTTGCTCTTCGGCGATGATATCGTTACACAACTCGATACATTCATCACAGATATAAACCGTAGGACCTGCGATCAGTTTTTTAACTTCGCGTTGGGATTTTCCACAGAAACTGCAGCTTAAATTGGTAGGGTCGTCGCTGTAAATTTTTGCCACGGTGTTTGTCTCCCTTTTCCTCTAATGACGCTGTTTGATGTTGGTTGGATGGCACTTTGGCAACGAAAACGAATGCTTTTATCGAATGCTTACAAAAATAAGTATTGTCTGATTTCCAAAACCTGTCAAGAAACGCAGGAGGTCAGCTGGCACCTGACCTCTTATCTTATGGTGGATTTACATTTGATAATGACGTGTCATTTATCCACCTGATTTTCATGGATGATTTGGCTTTTTGCTTTTTTCATTATGGAGAGGTCTTGGGGAACGAAAGGTGTTCCCCTCAAGGTGAAGATGAAGACTTGATCGAAGACGAAAGAGATGGTGAACGATTTCTGCGTCACCCCTGGATCAGGAATGCGCAAATCCTTTTGATCGTAATGGGGGATCTGACCTTTAAACCCCAAGGATTAGCGTGGAGAAAGAGCAGAAGAAGTTAGAGAAATCTCTTATTTGTCGTTTTGTTTTTTCTTTTCTTTTTCTCGGTAATTAACCACTTCATCAATCAGGCCATATTCTTTCGCTTCATCCCCGCTCATGAAATAGTCACGTTCGGTATCCTGTTGAATCTTCTTAATGGCCTGTTTGGTGTGTTTGGCCAGGATATTATTGAGTTCCTCTCTTAGTCTTAAGATTTCTCTGGCCTGAATGTCGATGTCGGTTGCCTGTCCCTGAAATCCACCCATCGGCTGATGAATCAGAATCCGGGAGTGAGGCAACGCAAGTCGTTTACCTGTTGTTCCGGCTGTTAAAAGCAGTGCTCCCATCGAGGCAGCCTGGCCGAGACAAAGTGTTGAGACATCGGGTTTAATGTATTGAATGGTATCGTAGATCGCGAGGCCAGCTGTGACGGATCCTCCGGGAGAGTTGATATAAATATGAATGTCTTTTTCGGGGTCATCACTTTCCAAAAAGAGAAGCTGGGCGATAATTACGTTGGCAATATCATCGTTAATCGGTGTTCCAATAAAGACAATCCGATCTTTGAGCAAACGGGAGTAAATGTCATAGGCGCGCTCTCCCCGGTGGGTTTGTTCGATGACCATGGGAACCAGTGAACTCATATATTCTCCCTTGTTTGTTTCCTCCTTCGATAAAAAAGAGGAAGGTTGATGAGCAAAATAATGATGATTTATAGAATGGATTTACTACACTTTGGATTCTGCAATCAGAAAGTCGAGGGTTTTACGCTCGAGCACTTCCAGTGCAATCAAGGGTAACATGCGCTGCTCATGATAATAGCGCTCGACGACTTCGACATTCTGATTCATGGATTTTGCAATTTGTTCCAGTCTTTCTTTCAGCTCTTCTGGCTTCACCTCAATTTTTTCAGCTTGAGCGACCGCTTCAAAGAGTAAAAAGGCCTTCACCCGCCTGATCGCCAATTCGCGATTTTCTTTGAAAAAGGCTTCAGGGGTTAAGCCGGTTTCCTGAAAGGTAAGGCGTTGATGGCGTAGGCGATTTTTGAAGTTTTCAAGCATGGCTTCCAGCTCGCGATCGACCATGGCATTAGGAAGTTCCATCGGATGTTGGGTGATGAGATTTTCGACAATTTGCTGATGCAAAGAACCTCGGGCTTCCTGTTCTTTCCTGCTTTGAATAGCCTCTTTTAATTTCTGTTTCACTTTGTCTAGCGAATCGAAATCTCCCAGATCGCGTGCAAAATCATCATTGAGCTCAGGCAATGTTTTTGCTTTGATTTCTTTGAGAGTCACTTCAAACTCACTGCGTTTTCCAGCCGCTTTTTCATAGGGGTAGTCTGCCGGAAATTGAACCGGAACCTTGCGGGTTTCCCCTTTTTTCATTCCTACGATTCCTTCATCCAGATCTTTCAGAACGACCCCTTTGCCGACCTCCAGCTGAAAATTCTCGGCCTGCCCCCCTTCGATGGTTTCGCCATCAATCCGTCCGGTGAAATCGATGAAGGCGATATTTCCCTTTTCCAATGAAGTTTCATCCGAAACCGGTGTCAGCTGCGCATGGGATTCATGCAGGGCATGAAGCTCTTTTTCGATTTCATCTTCGCCTGCTTCGATCGAGGGTTTGTTCAGGTTAAATCCTTTGTATTGGGTTAAAACAACGGCGGGACGGACTTCCACTTCGGCAGTAAACGAAATGGGTTGGGAGTTTTCTTTTTTAAGATCCGTGATTGCAGGCGAGGAAACCGCTTCTATTCTTTGCTCTTCTAGGGCCTTGGTATAGCTGTCTTCCAGAAGATGGGACAAAACATCCGATTCGGTTTGGTCTTTATAATGTTGTTCCAAAATGGCGCGGGGGACTTTTCCTTTTCTAAAACCCTTGATGGAAACCTGATTGCTGAGTTTTTTGTAGGATTTGTCCAGGGCAGAGAGAAAGTCCTCAAAGGGGATTTCGATGTGGAGTTTTTTCTTGATGGGAGAAATTGCTTCAACGGTCGCTTTCATGATTTCGGATCCTTTGTCTTAAGAAATGTTTTAAATACTTGAAAAATGAAACGGTCATTTTCTGATGGATGCGCAAGCCAAAGGCTCGCGTTTTGTGAAAGGTGAGTTTAAACCTAAAATTTTCCGGAATTGAAAGGAAAATTTTAAAACAGGGCACCGTCAATAATCATCCTAATTGATGAGGATCAAAAAAACACTTTCAGAGGGATAGCGGAAACGTCTTCAATCTCGATATCTTCAAGCTGCTTTACTTTGATTATAGGTAAGAAAAACCACACAAAAGAGTCTCCACAAATGATGAAAAGTGTCTTTTGGTCTGGCCTCCTTTGCCAAATAAGGATTTGTTTGAATATTAGGGTGGGACGATGGCTACTAAATAGAGAAAACAAAAAAGCTTCTTGGAATCAATTTATAAGAAGGATCGTCGCGAGAAAAAACAAATTTTGAGTTTGCATTGACACCCTTTTCCCCGCTCGGGATGTCCGGGGTGTATCGGGTTAGTTTTTTGCTAGCGGAAAAAATTGGGTCGCTGACAATTCTGTCGGAAACCTGTTTGGAGAAAAATTTTGCTAAGCCAACTTGACGTAGGCTTCCGAGATTCTTCTCCTCCTGGTCTTTCGAACGATGACCTGAATTCCCTGCTGGGTCATGCTATCTCCCGCCCTGGTTGTCTTCTTAACCTTTTCCTCGAACCAGTCTGAGAGAGTTAGATCGCCTTTGAACAAACCCAACCGATCCCGAATTCCCAATGTTGATAAGACCATGAATATCGGAACCCCGCCACCCATGATCCAGCCCGAAGCATATGGGTAGAGGTGGGTGGGCAAGCGGTCGTATTCGTCCTCCACTTCGCCGATGATTTCTTCCAAAATATCTTGCAAGGTGATCATCCCTAAAACCCATCCTTCCCGATTCTGAATCAGGGCGATATGCTCTTTTTGCTCGATGAGTTTTTCCAGCGCCTGGGAGATTCGAGCTCCGTTTTCGATCCTCAAAATAGGTCGTGAAATACCTCGGATGCTCGGATCTGATGGATTCGAGTTCAAGACGGTAACGATGTCCTTGAAATTGACGTATCCCTGAATCGTCTGGAGGTTCTTCTCTTCCGTGCACAACGGGTAACGGGTATGCATATCCAGATGCGCCTGAATCAGTGCCTCTGAAAGTGTATGTGCGAGGGAAATGGCCGAGATTTCCTGGATGGGGACCATGATTGTTTCGACCGAGCGTTGGGAAAGCTCGGAGGCCGAGAGCACGATCTGTTCTTCCCGAGGCCCGATCAGTCGGGAGGCCCGAGCGAGTGTGGCGGCGGCCTTTAATTCGTGCAGGCCGCCCAAAGAGGTTTCTTTTCCCGGCTCAAATTTCTTGGCACCCCTAAGCTTCATGAGCTGTTTTACGCTCCACTCCAAAACCGCGACGATTGGAAAGGCCATCCTTGAAACGGTTTTCATAAAGGGCGAGAGTTTTAGGCAAACCCATTCCTGGTTGCTTAAGGCGAACACCTTGGGGAAAAGCTCGGCGAAGACGATGGTGAATACGCTTAAAGGAATGATCAGCATGACCAGGGATAGAAACTCTGCGGCTGTGTGCGAGAGTCCGT